>JAEUHK010000086.1 GCA_016795465.1 Verrucomicrobiaceae bacterium
CACGCTGATGTTTTCGTAGCCGTTGCCGATGATCTGGTTGGGATCGATGACGTTCGCGAGCAGCGCATCGAGGTTGCTGCGGCCGCTGCCGATCAAATCCGGCCCCACCTTCTGTCCGCCGCCGTGGAACTCATGGCAGACCATGCAGGTGGCCGTGAAGAGCAGTTTGCCGTTCGCGAGATCGGGCTCGCCGGTGAGACATGCCTGCTTCTTCTGCGCGATGAGCGATTTCACATCGTCCGACGAATCCTGCCATGCGCCGAGCACTTTGTAGGCGAGATCGCGGATGGCCTTGTCCTTGTGCGTCGCCAACGCCCGACGCACCGGCGCGGGGAAGCCGCTCGCGCTGACTTTTTGCTCGGAGATCGCGTTGAGGAGGGCCTTCGTCCATGTGTCGCGATTGGAAAGCGCCTCGATGGCTGAGTTGCGCATGTTGAAGTCCTTCGAGGCCGATTGTTGAAGCAGCGGCGCGATGAAGTCATCGCCGCCGAGGTCCGCTGCCGCGCGACTCGCCGCCACGGCGAGCGCGGTGGAGGTCTGCGGCGTGAGCAGCGGCATCAAACCGGCCTTCACCGCGTCCGTGCGCACTTTTTGCAGCGATTGCAGCACCGTGATGCGTTCCTTCTCTGGCTTCGAGCCATCGTGCAGCACCGCGATCATCTCCTTCACCGCCGCCGCATCGCCCCACATCACCGCGAGCGTCTGCGCATGCTTCCGCACCTCCGCATTCGAGGACGTGCGCCACTTCGCGAGGCTGGCCGAGACCTCCTTCACCGGCTTGATCACGCCGCCTTCCTGACCTTTGACGAGTCCATCGAGCGCATGCGCGAGCAGGATGTCGTGCTCGGCGATCTTGTCGCAGAACTCGACCGCGAGATCGAGGTTCTCCGCCTTCCGCGTGTCGCAGAGCCGGCGCATGGCTTTGTGGGAGAGGACGCGGGAAAGGGGCTGGGTGGTGGTGGCAATGTCTGCAAGCCAATCCAACCATGGTTTGGCCCTATCAGCCAAAACGGGTTCAATCGCCATCCAGATGGCCAGTGGTAGCACCTTGTCGTCCGGATCGACTCCCGCCTTGAGCAGCTTTGTTTCAAGAATGGTCGGGCCGTTTGACCTTCCCATGGAGTCCAGGGATGGACGTGCCCGATCCGAGGTGAGATGCACCTCACGTTTCTGACGCACCGCGATGCTCACTGCCAGTCTGACGCTGGGATCGGGATTTGCCGCCAACTCATCAAGCCAACCATGTCCCACATGACCTCCTTCGCCAAACAGGCGTGCGGCCCATGCTTTCAGCACTGGGCTCGGATCGTTTTTGGCAAGCCACTCGATGGCTCGATAATCTTGTGAGTTGATCGTGGACAAAGTCCAGATGGCTTCGAGCCGCACGGAAACCGGGGCATCACTCTTGGAGATCTCTAGCAGCGTCTCCCGTGTGCCTTCCGCGTGTTGCTCGACGAGCATCCGCCTCGCCATCCGGCGCATCCAGTTGTTGGGATGCTCCAAGGTCTTCACGAGGTCGGCGGTGGAGAGTTTTTTGAGGTCGAGGGGAGCGCGGACACTCTTGTCCGCTTTGGAGGCGTTGGTTTTGGCGGACGAGGGCGTCCGCGCTCCTGTGTGAACGACACGCCAGATGCGGCCGCGTTCACGGTCCACGCCTTCGGGATTCGCCTTCGCGTTTTGATAGCAGGGATACTTGTCGCACCAGTCCATGATCCAGAGGAAGCCGTCGGGGCCGGTCTGGGTGCTGACGGGGCGGAACCAGCCGTCGTTGGCGCGGAGGAAGTCGCGACGTGGCTCGCATTTGAAGGTGGTGCCAACGGGCGTGAGGATTTCCTCGTGGATGGCGTTGTCGTGGATGTTGCCGATGAAGGCGTGGCCGTGCGTGTCAGCAGGATAGCGGCCGCCTTGATAAATCTGCACGCCGGCATACGCGGCGCGGAAGTGCTTATGTTTGACGATGCTGGGCAGTTGCTCGTAGGCATACGGATTCTCCGGCGCACCGCCCTGGCGCACATAGATGCCGCCGGGGGCCATGTGGAAGAAGTGGTCGATGACGCAGGCGCTGACAAAGAAGTTGCCTGCGGCGTCGTAGTCGCAGCCCCAGGGGTTGCTGGTGCCGTCGGCGAAGACTTCGAATTCCCAGGGGGGTGCTGTATCCGGGCCATTCTTGGCCCGTTCGCCGTCGCGGGGCAGGAATGCCCCGGTTAGAGGCCGCGCTCTTCCAATGCCCGCATCAAACTTGAAGCCTTCGCTCTCCGGCTGGCCGGGGCGGCGGACTTTGCTGTTCGTGAAGACGCCATGCGTCATGTACAGCCAGCCATCGGGGCCCCAACAGAAGGAATTGAGCAACTCGTGCGTGTCCTCGCGACCGAAACCGGTGAGAACGACGCGCCAGGCGTCGGGTTTGTCGTCGCCGTTGTCATCGCGGAAGTGCAGCAGATGCGGCTGCTGGCCGATGTAGATGCCGTTGTCGCCGCAAAGGATGCCGCTGGCGAGATTCAGGCCTTCGACGAAGACGGTGCGCTTGTCGGCCTCGCCATTGTTGTCGGTGTCTTCGAGAATGACGACGCGATCGCGCGGAATCTGACCACTACGGCCCGGCATCGGGTGGTATTGATCGTCCTTTGCCTCGCCGCCGAAGGGCGCGGGATGTTTGGAGCCCTCGGGATACTCGTAAGCCTCCACGACCCACAAACGGCCGCGATGATCCCACGTCATGGCGACGGGATTTTGCACCATCGGCTCATGCGCGAAGCAGCGGACCTCGTAGCCTTCCGGCACGGTCATTTTTGCGCGTGCTTCTTCGGGAGTGGGGCAGTTGGTTTTGGCAGCAGCACGCTCGCCTTCGATTTCCTTGCCTGCGGCAAGCAAGTCGGTGGTGAGGAGGCAGCAGGAGAGAAAAACGAGAGGGCGCATGGTTGGGCGGGTTGTAGCAGGAACTACGGCGCGACGGCAAGAACGATGTCGGACACGGTTTGGGCGGAATCGGACGAATGATTCATTTACGGAGGCGATTTGACCGGACGCCATCCATCCTGTTAATCCTCCGAAATTCTGTTCATCCTGTCAAAATGTCCTCCCCCACCCCACCCGCCCGCAAAACTCCTGAACAACTCCGCTCCTGGCGCTGGTATGGCCGCGATGAGCTGCGCTCCTTTGGCCATCGTTCGCGTGCGAAACAAAACGGCTGGGGCAATGAGGACATCGTGGGCAAGCCGATCATCGGCATCCTGAACACTTGGAGTGATCTGAACTCCTGCCACATGCATTTGCGCCTCACTGCCGATGCGGTGAAGCGCGGCGTGCTCCAGGCGGGCGGTCATCCGATGGAGATCCCGGTCATGTCGGTCGGCGAGATGCTGACGAAGCCGACGGCGATGTTTCATCGCAATTTTTTGGCGATGGAGACGGAGGAAATGCTTCGCGCGAATCCCATCGACGGCGCGGTGCTGCTCGGTGGCTGCGACAAATCCACGCCGGGGCTGCTCATGGGTGCCTTCAGCATGGACATCCCGGTCATCTACATGCCCTGCGGCCCGATGATGAAGGGCAACTGGCGCGGCGAGACTCTCGGCAGCGGCAGCGATGTGTGGAAATACTGGGACGAAAAACGCGCCGGCAATCTCAGTTGGGGTCAGTGGTGCGAGATCGAGGACGGCATCGCCCGCAGCCCCGGTCATTGCATGACGATGGGCACTGCGAGCACGCTCACGGCGCTGGCGGAGACGCTCGGCCTCGTGATGCCGGGTGCGTCATCGATTCCGGCTGTGGACAGCGCCCACACGCGCATGGCCGCTGCCGCAGGCCGTCAGATCGTCGAGAACGTGTGGCTGGATCGCAAACCCTCCGGCATCGTCACCGAGCGCTCGTTTGAGAATGCCATTGCGGTCGATATGGCGCTCGGCGGCAGCACGAATGCCATCGTGCATCTCATCGCGATGGCGGGTCGTCTCGGCATTCCGCTTCCTTTGGAGAAATTTGACGAGATCAGTCGCAAAGTGCCGCTTTTGGCGAATCTGCGTCCCGCGGGCAAATACCTCATGGAGGAGTTTTTCCTCGCCGGCGGCCTCACCGCGCTGCTGAACGGCATGCGCGAGCTTTTGCACACCGGCGTGGCCACCATCACCGGCAAGACGCTCGGCGAAAACATCGCCGACGCGATCATTCACGACGAAGACGTCATCCGCACGCCCAAGAATCCACTCCAGCCCGATGGCGGCACCGCCATCCTGCGCGGCAATCTTTGCCCGAACGGCGCAGTGATCAAACACGCCGCTGCCACGAAGGAACTCTGCACGCACACCGGCCCCGCGCTCGTCTTTGACAGCTATCCCGAGATGAAGGCGGCCATCGAAGACATGAATCTTGATGTGACGAAGGACACGGTGCTCATCTTGCGCAATGCGGGCCCGGTCGGTGCGCCCGGCATGCCCGAGTGGGGCCAGCTGCCGATTCCGAAGAAGCTGATCCTGCAAGGCATCCGCGACATGGTGCGCCTGAGCGATTGCCGCATGAGCGGCACCAGCTACGGCGCGTGCGCGCTGCACATCGCCCCTGAAAGCGCCGTCGGCGGTCCGCTCGCCCTCGTGAAGAATGGCGACCTCATCGAACTCGACGTGCCGAACCGCAAACTGCACCTCCACGTCAGCGACGAGGAGCTCGCCAAACGCCGCGCCGCCTGGAAACCCGCCCCGCAACGCTACCACCGTGGCTACGCGAAGCTTTTCGTCGAGCACGTCACGCAAGCCGATCAAGGCGCGGACTTCGACTTCCTCCAACACGGCCCCGCAGTGCCGGAGCCGGATATTTTTTAACAGAACCGGCGCAGCCGACAGATCGCCCAAGGCAACAGCATGGGAAGAAGCAACGCATGCGCTGCGTTCTGCACTGACACATCCATGCGCCGCCTTCTCGTTCTTCCATTCCTGTTCGTCACCGCGGTTTTCGCTCAAACCGCAGACCATCAACCTCTCGTGGACAAAGCCCTTTCTGCCGTCGGCGGAAAGGACAAGCTGCTCAAGAATTTCCGCATCCGGGAGATCTTCCACTTCGGCGGCACACCCGAGCCTGCGGAGGGCAAAAAGCGCTCCACCCGCGAGTCCATCCTCTCCCAGCCGGACAAGTGGTGGATCAACAAAAAGGAACGCGGAGCCGAACCTGCCAAGGATGATGTCCGCGCCTGGTCGCTCGACTTGCTCGTCGATCCCAAATCAAAGATCGAGGTCATCCCCGACCTCGCTGATGAAGGCAAAACCTGCTTTGGCCTCCAAGTGAGCGGTAGCGTCGAGCCGGCGATGAAGTTCTACTTCGACAAGGAAACGAATCTCCTGCACCGCCTCGACTGGCGCTCCGATTTCTACCGATTCAGCGACTGGAAGGAGCACGACGGCCTCAAATTCGCCAGCAAGACAATCATCTTCAAGCTCAAGGACGGCAAACCGTGGTTCTTTCACGAGGTCACGGAGCTTGAATGCCTCTCCAAATTGCCCGAAGGGCTCGCCAAGCCATGAGAGCGTTGTTTTTCCTGCTCGCAGTCACTTTGGCCGCAGCCGATGAAATCATCGTGCGTGATGCTGATTCCCTCCGCGTCGCTTTGCGTGACCTGAAGCCCGCCACTACGCTCAAAATCGCCCCCGGCGACTATCCTGGAGGTCATCATGTGAGCGGCATCAAGCGGCTCACCATTGAGGCGCTTGAACCGAAAAATCCGCCGCACTTCAAAGGCGGAGCCAACGCATGGCACTTTTCCCGCTGCCACAACCTCACGCTGCGAAACCTGCGCGTCAGTGGCCAGACAGCCAACGGCCTCAACCTCGACGATGGCGGCGATCTGGCGAATCCCGTCACCGGCATCACGATTGAGCGCGTCGAGATCAGCGACATCGGCCCGAAGGGTAATCACGACGGCATCAAGTGCTCCGGGCTCGACAAGCTGACGATCCGCGACTGCACGATCACCGGCTGGGGAGGGCAGGGGATCGACTTTGTCGGCTGCCATCACAGTTTGATCACCGGTTGCCGTTTCACCGGCAAAGACGGCTTCTCGGCCAGTGCCGCCGTTCAGCTCAAGGGAGGCTCCAGCGATGTGATTGTCGAGAAATGCCATTTCACCAACGCAGGAGAGCGTCCGCTGAACATCGGCGGCTCCACCGGCATGCCGTATTTCCGACCGCAAGGCGCAAGACACGAGGCGGCTCGCATCATCACTCGCCACAACATCATCGAAGGCAGTTTATGCGCCGCGGCGTTCGTCGGCGTCGATGGCGCGGAGTTCAGTGGCAATACGATCTTGTTTCCGACGAAGTGGATCTTCCGCATACTTCAAGAGACGAAGGAGCCCGGTTTCGTGCCTTGCCGCAATGTGCTCATCAAGGACAACCGCATCATCTTCCGCCGTTCCAAAGTGCAGATCGAATTCAATATCGGTGACGGTACCTCCCCCGAGACCTTCCGCTTCGAGAGCAACCGCTGGTTTGCGGAAGACAGGCCGCAATCTTCAAAACCAAGACTGCCCGTCGAGGAAAAGAACGGTGTATACGGTGTCGATCCGCGTTAGCGGATTGCTCTACAGGCTCATTTGGCCCCGACAAACTCCTCGCGGGTCAATTTGCCATCGTTGTCCTTGTCGAAGGCTTGGAAGCGTTTCGGCGCGTCATCCTTCTTCGCGAGGCCGTTGGTGTATTCTTCGAGGGTGAGGATGCCGTCGGTGTTTTTGTCCCAGCGTTTGAAGGCGGCAGCTCGGTCCACGGTGGGGGCTTTTTTGGGCGCGGGTGCGGCTTTGACGACGGCGGCGCGGCTGCCGGACTGCACGAAGGGCGTGGGCAGTGTTTGGCGCCAGGCATCGAGCTTGGCTTTGAGCGCGGTGACGAGTTCGGGGCTTTGTGAGGCGATGTCATGCTGCTGGGCGCGGTCGGTGATGACGTTGTAGAGCTCCACGCGGGTGAAGTCCTCGTTGTGGATCAAAACGTGGTCACCATCGCGGATGGAGTGCGTGGGCCAGTCGGCCTCGTGCGCATGCGGGCCACGCCATTCCCAGAAAACAGGTGCCTGGCGTGCGAATGGCTGGCCTTTGAGCGCGGCGAGGATGTTCACGCCATCGCTTTGATAGCCAGCGGGGGCCTTCACATCGAGCGCGGCGAGGAGCGTGGGCATCACATCGACACCGGCGAGCACGCTGGTCTTGTCCACGCGGCCCGCGGGCACGACACCAGGCCAGCGCACGATGAAGGGCACGTTCACGCCGCCAAGATAAAGGCTGCGTTTCCGCCCGCGAAGGCCGCCCGTGGTGCCAACGCTGTGGTAATACTTCTGCCCGGGTTCCGTGTGCGAGTTCTCAGGGCCGTTGTCGCTGGAGAAGAACACGATGGTGTTGTCTGCGAGCTTCAGTTCATCGAGCAGCGCGAGTACGCGGCCGACCTGCTTGTCCGCACGAGTCACGGCGGCGTAGTAGGTGCGCTGCGGCTCGGCGGTGTCCGGATACTCCTTTTTGTCCTCGTCGGACGCTGCGACGAGGTGGTGTGTCTCGTGCAGCCAGAGGTTGAGGTAGAAGGGCTTGTCTTTGACGCCGCGGATGAAGCGCAGCGCGTTCTCCGTGGCGGCGGTGGTTTGGTAGATCGGACCGTCCTTGGGTGCGGTGTTTGCTAGGCTGGTGCCTTCGAAGACATCACGTCCCGGTCCCACCCACACAGCGGCATCGTCGTAGCCGTATTCGGAGGGCAGGGGAGCTTTCATGGTCTTCTCCTGGCCGCTGAGATGCCACTTGCCATAGTGCGCGGTGGCGTAGCCAGCCTCGTGCAGCACACGCGGGAGCAGTGGAGCCTTCGGATCGAGCCAGTCAGGCATGCCGCGGGCCACGTTTTCCGCATGACCGGCGAAGTGCTGATGCACGCCGTGCTTCGCCGGATACTGCCCGGTGACGATGGCGGTGCGGCTGGGCGAGCAGACGGGATTGCACACGGTGAATTGATGAAAATCGGTGCCCTCGCGTGCCAGCCGGTCGAGGTTGGGCGTCTTCAAATGCGGATGCCCGTGGCAGGCGAGATCGCCAAAACCCCAGTCATCCGCGTAGATGAGGAGAACATTCGGCTGCGCCGAAAATGACGAATGAAGAAGGAGGAATGACGAACACAGGCAGACGAGCAGTTTCATGGCGTGGTGCCGCTGAAACTCCGCGTGAGGGCGGATTTATCCGCGGAAGTGTTCACTCGCAGCCGATGTCATAGACCTGCACCTTCTTGGCGATGGGCAGCAGGGTTTCCTTCACGGCATTTTGATGCACGGGATGCTTTTCATAGGCGTCCATGTCTGCCTTGCTGGCAAAGCGCATCACGAAGCCCACATCGAAGCTGTCATCGACAATCGGGCGTTCGCTGGCCACGGCGGTGCCGACGCTGAGGTGCTGGATCTCTTTGATCTCCGCTTTGAACTTCCGAGCGGTGGCGATGAGCGTGGCGCGGTCGGCGGCATTGCCGGGACGCTTCAGCCAGACGAGCACGATGTGCTCGACCTTGCCCTTTGGCGTGGTCTGGCAGCAGGTGCAGGAGCTCAAAAACAGGGAAACAGCGGCGGCGAGGATGAGAGTGGCGTTCTTCATGGCGTTCAGTAGCCTGACACAACATGAAAAACCCGTCGAGACTGTTTCTGCTGCTTTTCGCCTTCTCCGCCTGCACCGCGCAGGAGGCCTTTGACCGCCTCACCTTCCATGCCGCGCCCAAACCGCTCTCGAAGGCCGCGAAGATCAGCGACTGGCCGCGCGTGCTCGGACCCTCCGATGATGCCACCTCGCCGGAAACGCCTCTTTTGAAAAAATGGGCCGCAGGCGAACCCAAAGCCGTTTGGGAGGTGGCGATGGGTGAGGGCTACAACTCACCCGCGATCAGCGGCGAGCACTGCGTGATCTTCCACGCCCTCGAAGGCAAGGAAACCATCGAGTGCCTGCATCGCGAGAATGGAAAGCGCTTCTGGCTGCACGACTACGCGGTGACATATCAAGACCGCTACGGCTTCAGCAATGGCCCGCGAGGCAGCCCGGTGATCGCCGATGGCATCGTGGTGACCTTTGGCGTGACCGCGGAGCTGCGGGCGCTCGATTTGAAGAGCGGCAAACTGCTCTGGAAGCATGATCTGCGCAGCGAGATGCATGTGCCGCAGGATTTCTTCGGCGCTGGCGGCACGCCGTTGATCCTCGATGGTCGTGTCATCGTGAATGTCGGCGGCAAAAAAGCGGCCATCGACGAGTCCGTCGGCATGCGTGAACGCAAAGAACGCCTCGCCGAAGCTGGCGTGAGCGTGGCGGCCTTTGATTTGAAGAGTGGCGAGGTCGTTTGGAAGGTCGAGGACGCGTGGGGCGCCAGTTACGCCTCACCGATTCCTGCGAAGCTGCACGGGCAGACGAAGGTGCTCGTCTATGCCGGCGGCGAGAGCGATCCGGCGACGGGCGGTCTCATGTGCATCGATCCGCAGAGCGGGAAGCTGCATTCGAAGTTCCCGTGGCGTGACGACGAATACATCCAGGCCATCGGCACCTCGCCCGTGGTCATTCCGGAGAAAAATCGCGCCTTCATCACCACCGCGTATCCGAAGGGCCGACCGCTCGGCGGCGTGATGGTGGAGTATGATGCCGATTTTCAGCCGAAGGAGGTGTGGCAGTCCAAAAAGCTCGGTGTGCACTGGATGAACCCGGTTTATCACGACGGTCATCTCTACGCCATTGATGGCGAGACGGAGCCCAAGTCCCGCCTTGTCTGTGTGAACGCCGACACCGGCGCGGAGGTGTGGGAGCAAAAGATCGAGTGGGAGGACGCGGAGTTTAGCAAGCAGACCGGCCGCGACAATCCCGTGCGCCTCAGCATCCTGCGTGCGAGCCTTTTGAAGGTCGATGGAGCCTTCCTCTGCCTCGGTGAGATCGGCTCGCTGCACTGGCTCGACCTCAGCCCCGCGGGCGCGAAGGTGCTCGCGCAAGCGCAGCCGTTCTACGCGCTCAACACCTGGAGCCTGCCCGCTCTCAGCCACGGCCTGCTTTATGTGCGCCAGCAGACCAAGGACCTCATGCAGAAGACCGGCGAGCGGATCATCTGCCTGGATTTGAGAGGTGAGTAAGGTCTGAATTCAACGTCCGAGGTCGCTCAAATCGATTTTGGTATCGGGCGTGAGTTCCGCAGCACGTTGCAGCAATTGCCTCACCTGCCGTTCGCGCACCTTGGGCGGACGCGTGTCGGATTCGAGCACGGTGTTCGACGTGGCGGCGGCCTGGTAGAAATTCGCGGCGCGAAGGCTGGCGAGGAGCTTTTCAGCGGATGTCGATCCCAAATCACACGACGGATAGCTTGGCGTGAGGAAGCGCTTGCCGATCCAGTCGAGGAACGGGAAGCCAATGAGCTGTTCTTTGCTGCGTGGAGCTCGCGGACCCCAAAAAGCGAACACGGGTGCGTCGTCGGTGGTGATTGTGAACGCGTTGAAGTCCGGATCAGCGGCATGCAGGTCACCGACGAGCATCAGCAGCGCATGGTCAGCACTGCGCAGGAAGGGTGATTCATCGAAGTGAAGGCCTGCGAGCCGCGTGCTGAAGTGCTCGCGTGAGAAGGGCAGGGGATCGTTCGACCCGATGAGGCCGATGACGGGCTGCAGCGGGTCGAAATTGCCTCGCACGATGATCGCACAAGGAAAGGCCTCCGTGAACGTGCGCAGGATGATGCCGCCGGTTTGAGGCGTGAGCTGGTAACATGGCAGCCAGAGGCAAAACACACCGCCGGGCGTGAGTCGTGAGCGGGCGAGCGTGAAGAATTCGTGCGAGTAGAGATGCGCGGTGCCTTCCTCCGCCGGGAAGAAGAGATCCGCGATGATCGCGTCGAAGCCTGCGCCAGCCTTGGCGAGCTCATGACGGCCATCGCCGATGATCACACGGGCACGCGCATCGTTGAAGAGCTTGGCGTTCCACTCGCCAAAGTGATCGCGTGCGGCATCGACGACCTCCGGCACGAGCTCGACGGCCTGCAGCTCGCGAATGGGAAAATCGAGCGCCGCCGCGGCGGAGATACCCGCTGCCATGCCGAGCGTGAAGACACGCTCCGGTTTGCGGCAAAGCATGAGCGGCAGCCAGCTCTGATGATGCTGCGAGCGGAGGGCATGCCGCGTGCCGCTGAGCCGCTGGCGGCTGTTGAGCAGGATGTGGCGTGATCCACCTTGCACATCCTCGACCACGCTCACCGGCCCGTAGGCACCGGTAGTTGAGGCGATGAGCCTCACCTCCGGCGTGAGCGCCGGTGGATGCGTGCGTGAGCCAAAAGCGATCAACAAAGGCAGCGCGAGCCATGCGGCCCGGCAATCCGCCCACATGGCAGCGAGTGCATAACCGGCGGCGATGACGAGTGTGCCCTTCACGAGGCCCGCGAGCGGCAGCAGCACAAACAAGCCCACCGCGGCTCCTGCGGCGCTGGCGAGCTTGTTCACAGCCAGCGCGGTGCCCATGATGCGGCCTTCGCCCTGGCCGCGGAGTCCGGCGAGTTCCCATGCGAGCGGAAACAGGCCTCCGATGCTGAAGGTGAGCGGTAGCAGCGTGATCGTGCACCAAGCCATGGCTTGAAAGAGCATTTGAAGCGGCGTTTCACCCGAAAGAGCAAATGCTTCAGTGCTGAGCGAGGAGCCGAGAAAAGACAGCGTGATCAGCAGCATCGTGCTGGCACTGCCAAATGACGCGATCAGGCTGCGCGTGGCATAGCCTCGCTGCCTCAAATATCCCGCAGCGAGCGCACCAAGGCCCAATCCACCGATGAACACCATCAGCACGGCGCTCATCGCATAGATCGATCCCTCCATCACCTGCCGCGTCCAGGTGAGCAGCAGCGATTGCGTGGCGAGCGAGAGCAGGCCGGAGGCGGCGAGCAGAGGCCATGCGGAACCTGAAGACGCGGAAGACGAAGGCGTTGAGATTTGAGGAACGATGATGTTGCTGCTGGCGAGCAGTCCGCCGGTGACTTGCAGTGCCGCGGCGATGTAGAAGGTCTTTTCAAGCCCCAGCCAAAAAGGCAGCAGCACGCCGCCAGCCGCCACGCCGATGGCCGCACCGATCAAATTGAGCGCATAAAATGGCGCAGCACTGGCCGTTCGTCGCGTGCCATCCGGCACAAAGGCCTGGGTGAGGCTCGGGAAGGCCACGCCGGAGCAAAACGAGGCCGGTCCGGCCAAAACCAGCGCCAGGATCCACGGCTGTTCATGCAGCAAACGGCTCGCTAAAAGCCCCGCGATGGCTGCGAGACCTGCTGCCACCTCAAAACGTGCATACAGCCTGAGAGGCGCTGTTTGCCCTCCGGCCAGCTTGGAGCCAAAAAGGTTCCCGAAGGCCGCACACGCGAAAAACACCGTCGTCACGAGCGTGGATGCCGTGACGGTGCTACCCGCATACAGCGCCATCTGCCGCATCCACACCAGTTCCAGCGTGAGGGTGGACAGGCCGGAAAGTGCCCAGAGCACCATCAGCCGGCGGCGGGCATTCGGCAGTGTCTGGAGGGCTGGCATGGCCCGCCATGGAGGGCAGGACCGGGTAGGAATCAACCTCCGGGTGCCGCCTCGTGCGCCGGGGATACCCGCTCTTGACGGCTGGGGGCGTGGACGGCACTGTGGCGGCCCTTTTCCCCCTACCCTGAACATGGCCCAAGAAACCACCCTCATCCTGCTCAAGCCCGACTGTGTCGCCAAAGGCATCAACGGCACCGTCATCAAGCGTTTCGAAGACGAAGGCTTCCGCATCCGCGGCTGCAAGATGATCCGCCTCACGGACGAGCTGCTCAAGGAGCACTACGCCCACATTGCCGATCGCCCCTTCTTCCCCACCGTGGCTGATTTCATGAAGAGCAAGCCGGTCATCGCCATCGCCCTTACCGGCGAAAACGTGATCGCTCATGTGCGTGATCTCCTCGGCCCCACGGATTCGAAGACCGCTCCGAAGGGTACCATCCGCGGTGACTTCGGCGAGGACAAGATGACGAACGTCGTCCACGCCTCCGATTCGGCTGAAAACGCTGCCTTGGAGCTGGAGCGCTTCTTCCATCACGGCGAGCTTTTCAGCTATTGAGCCTCACAAAGACCCCGCTAGACTCGCGCCGTCACTTTCCCGCGCCGATGTGGTGAAATGGTAAACACAGCAGACTTAAAATCTGCTGGGGAGTAATCCCCTTGCCGGTTCGAGTCCGGCCATCGGCACCTTAATTTATCAGGCTTCCAGCGCGTCAGGGGTGTCTTGCGGATTGTTCGGGAAAATCGAGTGTGCTCAAAATGTGCTCACTTTTTCCGCTCAGGTTCCGGATTTGGAGGTTTCGCCCGTCCGAACACGGAAACAAGAAAACTACCGTCACACCGTCATCCGATGCGGTGGTTCGCTGGACGAAAACTGGCGCTCTCCCGATTGTTGCCCCAGATTCTGTGATTCCGTCATCGTGCGACCGCCGTTTGAGCGTTTGGCCCCACTCATCAGCTTGGAACGATGATCCTCCCCAAAATGAAGAAAGATGATCGCATCTTGTCACTGATTTGAACTCATCAGTGCTCACGAAAGAACAGGGTCGGTAGTCGGATGGGGGCAAAAGTAGGCGGCAGGATGCGCCAGAATCGTTTGTTGCCATGACGGTCTGGCTTCACCACCCGTCCGGTGCTTGTCATCAAGGATACGGAGCACAAGCAGCGGAAGAGCAAAGACAGTGCTGGGGATGTTGATTTGGAGCCTGAACTGTGCGCTCTGTTTGAGAATTACATGACGAAAGCTCAAAGCCCGTTCGTGCTCGAGTCATCGAAACGCAAGCGCCTCGCCACCATACAGGAGCGAAAATCACGCGGCTATCGCTGTGAACCGACCCACAAGAGACTATTGATCTGGCTAAGGCAGCATGGTGTCAGCGGTGTCAGTCCGATTCACACCTTGAGGAAAGAGATCGGAGCAGTGATTGCCAGTCGCGACGGCATCTGGAAAGCGTCCCGCTACCTCCGGCATTCGGACATCCGTATCACTAGCAAGCTATATGCCGACAAGAAGATACTAGTCACCTCGGGATTGGGAGCGCTCTTGAATCGTTGATAAAAGAGGAATCGACTTGCAGCGAAGGCGCCATAGCCACGCATATTGACGACATTGGTAAGCCCTCTCAGAACGAAAACTTCTCAATATTCATTTGCCGCAAGCACTGGAGGGCTCATCTGCAATGGCGTTACGCTCCCGAACCGCACACAACTGACATTCAAATATCGGGTCTCGTAAGCCTCACATTGCATTTTTTGAGAAAAGATCAGAAGAACTCAGGAAAGAACATCCCACAGTTGCAGATTTGAGAGGAATGGTGCCATGTTTCCGCATGAAGAATGCAACGAATAAAGTGTGCAAGATCGTCCGTCGGAATCGCCCGCTCAAATCTATTTTGAAAGGTCGCTCTCCTGAGGAGATGCAGGAAGAGGAAGACGAAATTAACTATGGGAACCACCCTGGCGAGGAATGGCGCAAGGCTCTCTGCTATCAGTCCAAGCTAAGGGACGTTCGCATTGGAGTTCTGGATGGTGCTTTTTCGGGTATCCCACGCAGAATATATCAGATCAGTTATTTATTGGAAAAGCTCAGAGAGGATTCAGCCGTCATGCGACGCGAATTCTCGAATGCAGACAAGCATCCTGCAACATTGCTGCCAAACATAGATTCTCTCATCAGTCGAGATCATTTCGATAGGCATCATATTTCCAAGCTTTCCCGCGAGATCAAATTATGTGGCCAAACACTAATACTCGGGTGGCTAAACGAGGATGAAGATTTTTTTACAACGCTCGCAGGAATTGCACAAATAGCCTTCGGTACACGCCGCAAACGTAAAAATAAACACATGACTGGTGACATGACCAACGCTGAGTTGTGCATTCACACAGCAGTTTCACTTTGGTATGTCAATATGCGCAATCCAAATCGTGAGAGTGTCTTAGAGGCCTTAAGAGACAAGGGGGTCGAAATTCGACCCAAGGATCATGCGAGTTTTTTTAGGCGATGCCACTTAGCCTTTTTGAAAAATTCGAAGAGCCGGGGGCGGCCGCGAAAAATCCCGCATACCGTTTAATCATCTTCGGGTTTTTCCACTTCTGCCAAACTGCATCTTTATGCATGGCAAAGAATCCCCATGACCCAATCCCGGCTCAAGGTCTTATCGACCGTGAGAAACTCGCAGCACGCTTCTGCTGCTCCATTGAAACCATCAAGCGAATGGAAAAGCGCGGACTATTGAAACGAGTCCAGCTTGGGGAACGCATGGTCCGTTACAGAATGCGCGACATTCTCGAACTGGAGGGCATGCAAAAAGCATAAAAAAGCCGCGCGCCAGTTACGGACACGCGGCGTCTTTTCGAGGAGACACTGTTAGTGTGCCATGCCTGGCTTGCGGCGCAACCACAATTGCGTCCTATGAAGTCTATCCAAGAACGTCGTGCTCGCGCTTATCTTGCGCGAATGCCCCATTCCGTCTCAGGTCAAGGTGGGCACAATCACGCTTTTATGGCTGCAATAGCGCTCACCAAGGGGTTTGCTTTGAGCCCTGATGAAGCCTACCCCCTGCTAGCCGAGTGGAATTTACGTTGCCTGCCCCTCTGGACTGAGCGCGAACTCAGGCACAAGCTCACTGATGCTGCCAGCTCATCCAGGCAAGCCTCGGGGTATCTTCTCAGCAACGTCCTGGCGAGGCCGATTGAAGGGCGCACAAGGGGTGTCAAAGACAACGCGAGAGGGAATGCATCCCATCGGCCCCAAT
>JAEUHK010000123.1 GCA_016795465.1 Verrucomicrobiaceae bacterium
GACCTGTACAAAGCCTACGGCCGCAAAACCGGCGGCGGCATCCTCATCTACGGCCCCCCCGGCTGCGGCAAGACCCTCATCCTCCGCGCCGTCGCCGGAGAAGTCCCCTGCAACTACCTCGCCGTCGGCCTCCACGAGATCTTCGACCCCTACTTCGGCAGCACCGAGCGCAACCTCCACCAGATCTTCGAGACCGCCCGCGCCAACGCCCCCTGCGTCCTCGTCTTCGACGACCTCGACTCCCTCGCCCAGGACCGCCGCCAGATCCGTGAAAGCCAGATGCGCAACCTCGTGAACCAGTTCCTTCATGAAATGGACGGCCTGCGCGGCGAAAACCAGCGCATCCTCGTCATCGGCGCCACCAACCAGCCCTGGGCCCTCGACCCCGCCTTCCGCCGCCCCGGCCGCTTCGACCAGGCCGTCTTCGTCCCCCCGCCCGACGCCGCCGGCCGCTGCCAGATCATCGACCTCCTCATGGTGGACAAGCCCATGGCCAGCTTCGCCACCGGGGAGCTCATCGACGCCACCACCGGCTTCTCCGGCGCCGACTTGAAATGGGTCTTCGACCGCGCCGCCGAGCTCGCCCTCTCCGCCGCCATCCACACCGGCCAGCCCGTCCCCATCACCTTGGAGTTGCTCCTCGCCGTCACCGCCACGCACAAGCCCACCACCGCCGAGTGGTTCGAAGGCGTCCGCACCCACGCCCAGCAGGCCGCCCCCGACGCCTTCTTCAACGAAGTCCGCAAATTCCTCACCGCCCCGACGAACACGAAAAAGGACCGCTGAGCACGTCCGCCCCGCCTGTGGAATGGGACACCTGAGTCCCCTAGGTCACATAGCACCCATGTGTCCTGTCAGCGGCTAGCCCTACGCCCCGCGTCCCCCCCGCGCAAAACCGCTTGCCGCCACCGCCCCCGCGTGCGACACCATGCGCCCCGAAACACGCGCCCGTAGTTCAACGGATAGAATGGTGGTCTCCGAAGCCGCAGATTCAGGTTCGATTCCTGACGGGCGCACCAGCCGGAAACGCGGCCCCTGATACCGTTGCCTTCATCGGCAATCGTTCGTCCTCGTTGCCATGACAAGGCACTAGCAACCGCCGCCGGGTTTTGTGGCGTTGCAGCAGGACATGCAGTCGCTGACGAAGAGGCTGTGAACGATGCGGCGCGCGCGCGGCGTAATCCTGCCGCCATGATCCGCTCTCTTCTCTCCGCCGTTATCTGTCTCGCCGCGCTTCACCTTCATGCGGAGGAAAAAAGCGACGGGAAGCTGCGCATCATCGTCTTTGGCGCGCATCCGGATGATGCGGAATACAAAGCGGGTGGCAGTGCGGTGAAGTGGGCGCGGCAAGGACATCATGTGAAGCTGGTTTCGGTGACGAATGGCGACATTGGGCACTGGAAAGAAGCGGGCGGGCCGCTGGCACTGCGTCGCGCCGCGGAAGTCGCGGCGTGTGCGAAGAAACTCGGTGTGACCTCGCAAGTGCTCGACATCCACGATGGCGAGCTGGTGCCGTCGCTGGAGTATCGGAAGCTGCTCACTCGGGTGATCCGCGAGTGGAAGGCGGACATCGTGATCGCGCCGCGGCCATGGGACTATCATCCGGACCATCGCTACGTGGGCGTGCTGATTCAGGATGCGGCCTTCATGGTCGCGGTGCCGTTCATCGTGCCGGATGTGCCGCCGCTGAAGAAAAATCCCGTTTTTCTCTATTCGAGCGATGGTTTTCAGAAGCCCTATCCCTTCACGCCAGACGTCGCGGTGAGTGTGGATGATTCCTTTGAGCAAAAGCTCGACGGCATTCACGAACTGACCTCGCAGCACTACGAAGGTGGCGCGAACGGCTCCGAGGAGCACGTGAAGAGCGTGCCACCGGCCAGCGATGAAGTGGGACGCCGTGCGTGGCTGAAACGCCGCTGGGGCGCGCGCCAGGGCAGCGAGGCGGACAAGTATCGCGAGCTGCTGGTGAAGTTGTATGGCGACGAAAAGGGCAGGGCGGTGAAGTATGCGGAGACCTTTGAGATCTGTGAGTATGGCCGCCGTCCGTCGCTGGAGGAGATCAAGAAGCTGTTTCCGTTTTACGACGCGAAGTGAGCAGCAGTGAGTTTCGGCGGCAGCAAAGTGGCCATCTCGCTCCGCGAGATGAGCGCTGATGCTCGTGAAGGGGTGCGCCTGCTTCTCGGACTGCGTTAGCGCAGAAGTTGCCACGCGCTGTGTTCCTCTCGCGGAGCGAGAGGACTACTTTGCTTCGCAGATCGTCGCTTCATGTCGCCACACGCGCCCTGGGGCACAAATCCACTGCTCGATGATGTTCGCGCTCTTGTAAGCACCTCCAGCAGCCCACGGAGAAAAAGCCGGAAGCAGCCAGCGCTCGCGTGAATCGCTGAGTTTTTCGCGAACGAGCGCGGGAAACCTCAAACGCAGCCCGGCACCGTCGCTGAGCGCGATGGCGGGGTGTTCGTGGCCGGTGATGTGGACTGCGTCGGCGGCTGTGGCGTGCCTCTCGACCGCCTTGAAATGATGGCCGTGCGAGAAGAGGAAGCCGGGTTCCCGATGCGTCTCGACAAAGGGCCAGTTGTTGCGCAGCGCAGGCCGGTCGTGGTTGCCAAGGATGCAGATGATCTCCGAGACATGTGGCTGGAGGTTTTCGAGCAGTTTCAGGGTCTCGGTGGCCGACCCCGAGCCGTCCATGATGTCTCCCACAAGGATGAGGCGGCGTGGCAGGTGGTCCGACAGCAACGCAAGCAGCGTCTGCTCGATCTGCGGCATGCCAAAGTCAGGCAACAGCGCCCCCTGGCGCGCCCGATGCACCTCGTAGCCGAAATGGATGTCCGCCACGGCCATCCAGCGCTGCGTGGCATGCACCAGCGCCCGACGGCTGTCGAGCAGCACATCGGGGGTGACGTTTGCGGTGGCAAAGCGTGTGGAAGCGGCTAAAGACACGGCCCCCAATCAACTCCCACGCCATGGAACCGCAAGCCAACGCTCCCACAGAATCCGAACTGCTCCAAATCCGCCGCGAAAAACTCGACGGATTGACCAAAGCGGGCGTGGATGCGTTTGGTGGTCGTTATGACACCACGCATCAGCCCGGAGCGCTGAAGGCGAACTTTGAAGAAAACCTCACCGTCAGCGTCGCGGGCCGCATTTTGAGCCGTCGTGAGATGGGGAAGGCCACCTTCTTTGACCTCGGTGACATCTCCGGCCGCATGCAGTGCTATCTGAGCAAGAGTGACGTGGGTGATGAGGCTTACGCGCAGTTCAGCCAGCTCGTGGACATCGGCGATTTCGTCGGCGTGGAAGGTTTCACCTTCATCACGAAGCGCGGTGAAAAATCCATCCACATCAAGAAGCTCACGCCGCTGTCCAAGGCGCTGCGTCCGCTGCCGGACAAGTGGCATGGCGTCACCGACAAGGAGATCAAATACCGCCAGCGCTACCTCGACCTCATCTCGAATGAGAAGAGCCAGGATGTCTTCCGCAAACGCATCCAGATGGTCGCCGCCATCCGCAACTACATGCAAGAGCGCGGCTTCCTCGAAGTCGAGACGCCGATGATGCAGGACGTGCCCGGCGGTGCCGCGGCAAAGCCCTTCGAGACCTTCTTCCACGCGCTGAACCAGCCGATGTTCCTGCGCATCGCCCCGGAGCTGTATTTGAAGCGCCTGCTCGTGGCAGGCTTCACGCAGATTTTCGAATTGAACCGCAACTTCCGCAATGAAGGCCTCAGCCGCCGTCACAATCCGGAGTTCACCATGCTGGAGGCCTATTGGGCCTACGCCGACTTCGAAAAGATGGCCGACCTCGTCGAAGGCATGATCTGCCACCTCGCTGAAAACTTCTGTGGCGGCCTCAAGATTGAGCACAAGGACGAGGAGGGTAATGTCACCAAGACCATCAACCTCGCGCGTCCGTGGAAGCGTGCTCGCTACACCGATCTGCTCAAGAGCATCGACCCGAAGTGGTATGACTACACGCCCGAGCAGCGCAAAGAACGCGCCAAGGAACTCGGCGTCGAGATCGGAGCCAACTTCGAGGACTACGAGGTCACGCAGCATGTCTTCGAGCGCCTCATCGAGGCGAAGCAGTTCGATCCTCTCTACGTCACGCATTGCCCGAAGGAACTCGTGCCACTGGCGAAGCAAAACGCCGAGGACGATTCCATCGTCGATGTCTATGAACTCGTCATCAACGGCCAGGAGATCAGCCCCGGCTACTCCGAACTGAACAACCCCATCGTCCAGCGCGAGCGCCTGGAGCACCAGGCCGGCGAGGAGACGCAAAAGATCGACGAGGAGTTCATCCTCGCCCTCGAGCACGGCATGCCGCCCGCCGGCGGCATCGGCATCGGCATCGACCGCCTCATCATGATGCTCACCGGCGCCGAAAGCATCCGCGACGTGATCCTCTTCCCGCAGTTGAAGCGGAAGGAGTGAATTCGTTTGGAGCCGCAGCCAAAGGCGGAACCCAGTCACTGGGGACTGATCCCGACAGCGTTTATTTCGGGCAAAGGTAGAAGCTGTGGGAGTATCAGGTAAGTCCTCGCGGCTTGAAGCTCAAAGTGAGGGAACTAAATCGCCGACTTCGGGGGGGATAGGAGCGGCCCGCTCTTGTCCTCAGGACAAGCTAAACTCCATGGGGTTTTGGCAAATCCCCCTTGGCAGGTGCTTATAATAACCATAAATTAAGCGTCATGCCATCGTTCCGACCCACCGCCAGTCAGCTCATCCTCCACGGATGCGTGGCGGCTTGGTGTCTGCTGGGTGGCTTTTCAAAGGCGGCGGACCCGACGGCGGAGCAACAGTATTGGCTGGAGCTGACGAACCGCTTCCGAGCTGATCCGCAGGGCGAGCTTTCGAAGCTGGTGAACTTCTCCTCGCCCGGCGTGTGGGCACCGGTGAAGTCCAGCGATCCCTATGTGGTGAATGCGCTGAACTACTTCGGCACCGACGCGGCGACACTAGCTGCCCAATTTGCCACGCTCACTGCCGCCCCGGCGCTCGCGTGGAACAACAACCTGAATGTCTCCGCCACGAACTACTCCGACCTCATGGTGTCGCTCGACCAGCAGGCGCACACGCTCGATGGATTGAGCATTCCACAGCGAGTGCTGGCGGGTGGTTACGGCCCGAACTGGCTCAAGGCAGGCGAAAATCTCTTCGCCGCCACGCAAACACTCATCCACGGTCACTCCGGCATGGTGATCGACTGGGGTGACGAAGATGGCAACGGCTCCGCCCCCTTCGGCACTGGCATTCAAAACCCCGCCGGGCACCGCATCGCCCTGCTCGACCGGCAGTTCAAAGAGATGGGCATCGGCTTTCAGAGCACGCTCATCCCCGGCGGCAATCTCAACGCCACCGGCCCCTACGTCGTTACCCAGCACCTCGGCAGCCGCTACCGTCTCGACGGCGGTACTTACTACTCTGACGCCATCCTCACGGGCAGCGTGTATGAGGACACCATCGCCGCGGATGCGTTTTACACACCGGGCGAGGGCCTTGCGGGCGTGGCGGTGAATGTGTATGACGATCTCACAAACACGCTGCTGCTTTCCGGCTTCACCAACGGCGTCGGCGGCTACAACATCTCCCTGCAAGGCCTCACCACCGGCGTCACTTACCGTGTCGAGGCGCCGTCCACCGGACTCACCGCCCAGGTTTTCACCCTCAACTCGACCGTCGAGAACTTCGGCGCACCCGTGATCATGTTCGACAATGTGTACGCCTCTTTTCAAACCGTGCCGGAGCCGGGAAGCGGGCTGCTTTGCCTTGTCGCGGGGCTGCTCGTGTGCCTGAATCGCCGTCGTGTTTAACCCAACAGCCATGCTCCGACTTCTCGCCCTTGTGTTGATGCTCGCCAGTGCCGTGCACGCGCAGGATCTCGCCACCGAAATCCGCACCGTCATTGATGAATACGAAAACGCCGTGCGGGCGAACACGCTCAAGATCATCAACGCCCCCACCGAGGAGGAGAAAAACAAATACCGCCAGACCATCCCCAGCGCCGGACCTTGCGCGACGAAGCTGATGCAGATCATCAAGGCGAACGCGGACAAGCCGGAGGTCGTGCCCGCCGTGTGCTGGCTCGTCACCGGTGCAGCGAGCTTTCCCGAAGGCGAAGAAGCCAAGAAGATGCTCGCCACGACCTATGCGGGCAGCGCGGGCATCGCCGCCACCGTGCGCCAGCTCGAGTATCAGGGCCTGTTTGGCGAGCCCGCGGCTCTCGCGGTGCTGGAGAAAAACAAGAACCGCGAGGAGATCGCCGCCGCGCTCTACACGCTTGGGGCCATCCACTTCAAAAACTTCGACGCCAGCGCCGACAGAGCCTCCGCCGAGGCCTCGAAGCCGAAGTGCATCGACTACTTCCAGCGCCTCAACGCCGACTACTCCGATGTCGTCATCCAGGGCTTCAAGCTCAGCGACCTCGCCGGCAAGATGCTCTTTGAGATGACCAACCTGCAAGCCGGCAGCGAAGCCCCCGAGATCGAGGGCAAGGACAAGGACGGCAAGCCGCTGAAGCTCTCCGACTTCCGCGGGAAACACGTCATCGTCATTTTCTGGGGCGGCTGGTGCCACGCTTGCCATGGCATCCTGCCGCTGATGAACGACACCGCCGCGAAGTTCAAAGACAAGCCCGCCGCCGTCCTCGGCGTGAACACCGATATCGACGTCGAAGCCCCGAAAGCCCTCGCCACCTACCAGGTGACCTTTCCGAACATCCTCGACAACACCAGCAGCGGTCCCAACACCACGCTCTACAACCTCCGCAACTTCCCCACCCTCTACCTCATCGACCCCAAAGGCGTGATCCTCCTCAAAAACGCCTCCCTCGATGCGATGGTGGCACGCATCGAGGCGGATCTGGCGAAGTAAGGATTCACAACGCGAGTCGTCGAAGGTATACCCGGCGTCGTCACATTTTGTGAAAAGCGGTTTAACACCACGAAGGGTCACGAATGAGCACGAATGGTTTATAAAGCAGGAGAATCCATTGGTGAAAATTCGTGAGCCTTCGTGGTTCAAAAATCACAAAAGCTGATGACGCTCAGTATAGAATCGCCAGCATCATGCCCGTTCATTTCTTTGTCCTGACCCTCGGAGGAGTCATTTATGCGCTGGCGTTCCCGCCACACGGTTGGTCGCCGTTGGTCTTTGTCGGGCTGGGAATGCTTATGTGGGGCTTCAGAGGTTTGAGTGCCGCAAAGGCCTTTCGTCGCGGTTTGATATGGGGACTCGCGGCCTTCGGATTCGGGCTGTCTTGGTTTGGGAATATCTTCTCCGTCCTCAGCCCGGTGCTCTGGTTCATCCTCGCCCTCTTTCCGGCCTGCTTCGCGGCCTTGTCTGCCTTCGCAGCATCTCACGGGCTGAAACGATGGTCACTGGCATCCTTCATGGCACTCGCCTGGTGCGCCACGGAGTTCATCCGCTGTGAAATCATGCCGCTGCGCTTCCCTTGGATGAGCGCAGGACTCGCTTTGGAGCCTTGGCCGCTGGTCTCGTGGATTGGCGTATATGGGCTGGGCTTGGTGGTGATTTTTGCACTCGCTGCAGCCATGCGAACAGGATGGAAGGCAGCGTGGCTGTTTCCGATTATCCTTCTGGCGTGTTTTGCCGAGTCGATTCGTGAATTCAAAAGCTCCAGACAGGTAGGCACGTTGTCGGCGGCACTCGTGCAGGCCGAAACGGCTCCTCTCAGCCGCTATCTCGAACTCACGGAAAAGACCAACAACAGCACCAAACTCATCGTGTGGCCTGAATACGCCGTTCCGAAGGATGTGCGAGCTTCGAGTGACCTCGCGACGATTCAGGCTTTGGCGGCCAAACGGAACGCGATCATCGTTTTCGGCACTCAAACCAGTCTCGGAGGGTCTAAATGGCAAAACACGGCTCTCACCGTCGATGGGACTAGAGTGCTCGGCGAGCATGGCAAGCATCACACGGTGCATCTTTTCGACGATGGCGAATCAGGAACCACGATGAAGGCCATCGACACACCGCTGGGGCGCATGGGCACGCCTGTTTGCTTCGACTGCGACTTCCAAGATGTGGTGCGTCACATGACGCTCGACGGCGCGGAGTTCTTCGCCGTGCCTTCGATGGATGCGGCGCACTGGGGCGAGAAGCAGCACATCCAGCATGCGCAACTCTTCAGACTTCGCTCGGCAGAAAACTACCGCCCATTCGTCGTGGCTGCCTCGTCGGGTGTCTCGCAGATGATTGACCCGTTCGGCCGATGGAGCTGTCGCATTCCCCCAATGGTGGAAGAGGTGCTCAATGGTCGTCTAACGCCCGAAAAGCAGCTCACCTTCTTCACCCGCTGGGGCTGGCTTACGCCCTGGGTGGCGATGGCTTCACTCCTGTTTTGGATGATCCGGCTGTGGAAGATTGGTCGTGCAAATCTCAAATCCTCGCGCCCATGAGCACTTTCATGACGTCGTCCATCGTGATCCAGCCGGTGATGTGATTTTGCGGGTCATCGACGAGGGCGGCGATCTCTTGTTTTTCGAGGAAGAGGGTCAGCAATTGCGTGAGCGAGGCTTTTTCGTCGATGTGGAGGACGGGGCGGATGAGGGTGCGCCAGTCGGAGCCGGGAGAGGTGAGGTTTTGGACGAAGAGCTCGCGGACGCGGATGTAGCCGGTGAGACGGTCGAGCGTGCCATCGGGGCTCACGGGATAGCTGCGATGCAGCTTGGGGCCGAGCGCGGTGATGTTTTCGAGGAGGCTGAGACGGGCATCGAAGACGCGCACGGCCTCATGCGGCACGAGGGCAGTTTTTACGCGGCGGGCACTGAGCGTGGCGGCGTGGATCATGATGAGCTCCTCGCGATTATGGATGAGTTGCTCAGCTTTCGCGGCCTGCACGAGCGTGATGATGTCCATGATGTGGTCGCTCTGCGTTTTGGTGGTGGCCGCGCCGCGCTTGAGGCGGGCGCAGAATTTTTCCATCACGACGGCGAGCGGTAGGCAAAGTCGCACCATCCAGGTGAGCGGGCCGATGAGGCGCGGGGCGAGGGCTTCCGCGTGATGCACGCCGAGGATCTTCGGAGCGAGTTCGCCGCCAAAGAGCACCAAAACGCTGATGATGATTGAAAACAGCCATAGCCAGCCTTCGCCGAAGACCTGGACAAACACCGCACCTGCCAGCGTGGCGCAACCAGTGCCGGCGAGCGTGTTGAAGACCAAAATGGACGACACCGGCCTTTCGAACTGGTTTTTCATCGCCAGCCAGCGCGAGGCGATGTGATCCGCACCATTCTTTTTGGCCTGAAGCCGCAGGCTGAGCGGATTGAGGCTCAGCAGCACGGCTTCGGTGAGCGAGCAGAGAAAGGAGATCGCAAGCGCGGAGGCGCAGATGAGGATCAAAACGAGTAGCATGGTTCAAAGAGGGCGGTGGCGGCGCAGCAGCGTCGTGCCGAGTCCGAGCATGAGGAGTGCCACGCGGCCGGGCTCGGGCACGGCGATGGTGACGGTGCCGAGCGTGAAGAGGTTGCTCACATCGAGGCTGGCTCCGCCGGGGAGGTTCAAATCGGTGACGTCGATGCCGAAGGTGCCGCTCACGCTGGTGAGGCCGCTCCAGTCGAAGAGCTTGAAGGTGTCGCCATCGGCCCAGGTGGTGAGGTTGTTCGGATTGCCGAGGCGCAGGAGAGCGCCGGATTGGATGTCGAGGGCACCGAGAATGCGCAATTGATCCGCCGCGCTGGCGTTGGCGGAGTTGTCGCCAAGGCCGGCGCCGCTGAAAAGATCGAGACGCAGGATGCTGGTGCTGCCGAGGATCGTGCTGCCGGTGCCGGAGGTGGTGAGATCGAGATTCGCGGCGGCGGAGACGGCGGGATCGCCCACGATGAGCTGGCCGTTGATGAAGATCGAGTTGTCGGTGCCTGCGTTGATGAACCCGGTGCCAGCGAGCGTGCTGGTGGCGTCGATGGTGACACTGCCGATGCCCGTGGCGGAACTGGTCGCGGTGGTGTTCGCGGCGATGAGCGTGCCGCCGTTTTGCACGACGGTGGGGCTGACGTAGCTGTTGTTGTTGTGCGTGAGGCGCACGGTGGCGCTGTCGATGGTGAGCGGGCTCGCGGTGGAGGTGCCAGTGATGCGTCCGCTGACGACGAAACTGCCGCCAGCATAGGTTAGCGGCCGTGCGCCACGTGCCTGCGTGCCGGAGAGCGTGAGCGTGGCACCTCCGGTGTTGGAAATCGTCGCGCCGCCCGTGCCATTCACGGTGATGCCACGCGTGAGTGTGGCAGCGGTGCTGCCGCTGTATTCGAGCGTGCCGGAAGTCGTCGCGCCGATGAGAAGGGCGCTCGTGGCATTGCCGAGTGCCGCGAGGCTGTCGATGCGCAACGTGCCCGCATTGATCGTGGTCGTTCCGGTGTAGGTGTTTGTGCCGGAGAGGCTCCAAACGCCCGTGCTGGCCTTCGTGACGTTGAGCACGAGGCTGCCGTTGTCGCTGAGCTGGCCGGTGGTGCTGCCGCTCGTGCCGCTGGCGGCATCGAAGATGACCGTGACAGGTCCTGAAGCACTCGCGGAGGGCGAAATGGGTCCGCTGAGGCTCAAAGTGCCTGCGTTCACCTTGATGCGTGTGTTTCCACCGCCAAAGCCGCCTGTCGTGAGCGAGATGTTGCCAGCGATGCTGTTGTTGCCGGCCACGTTGAGCAGCGCGGGGTTGTTTACGTTGTCATTGCTCGTGACGAGGCTGTAATCGGCCGCGAGGCTCAGATCGCCGCCGCTGCCATCGAGGCGCAAAGTGGGCGCGTTCACCGTGCCGCTGATGGTGATCGTTTTCGGGCCCGTGCCGAGTGCAGTGGACCGCGTGATGATCAAAGCACCGCCGGTGATGCTCACATCGCCGGTGAAGCTGTTCGCGGCATTGCTCAGCGTGAGGGCCGCGGCACCGAGTTTGGTCAGCGTGAGGTTGTTTTCATTCGTTCCGGCTCCACCGAGCTGTCCGGCAAAAACGACGGCAGCGCTGTTAATGATGGTGAGAGCCGAATTCGCGGCATTTCCGCCCACAATAGCATTGGCGGTGCCGCTGCCCGCGATGGTGATGGAGTCCAAACTTTGCGTGGAAGCCGTCGAAGCATCACCGAGCTGCAAAATGCCGCTTCCAGCGCCCTGACCCAAAATCAGAGAACTCGTCGCTGCGAGCCGATCATTGCCGCTGAGCACGATTCGCCCACCATTGATGCGGGTGTTACCGGTGTAGCTTTGCGCGGCCGTGAAGGTCAGCGTGCCCGCGCCGGTCTTGGTGATCGAGGCGTTGCCATTCGTGCCGGTTTGGATGCTGTTGCCAAAAATGACGCTGTTTGCGCCCGTGGCGATCGTGGCGGTGACGCCGTCCTCCACTTTGACCTGCGCGGAGACATCCTGCGTGTTTCCCGCACTCCAACCGAGCGTGGCATTCGCGGTAAAGGTGACGAGGTTCGTGCCGAGCGATCCACTGGTGAAGTTCAGCGTGCCTGCGGCGAGCGAAATGCCGCCGCTGAGCGTGTTCGATGCATTGTTGAGCGTGAGAGCGCCTGCGCCACTTTTCGTGAAGCCCTGCGTGCCGCCGAGCAAGGCGGTGATCGTGGTCGTTTGATTCACGACCTGGATCACGGGCGCTCCGCTGCTGGTGGCGAGCGTCAGCGTCCATGGACCGCCGGTGCCATTGGCGAGCGCCCAGTTGTTTGAGGCCGTGGTGGCATCGCCAAAGATCAACGTGCCGATGCTGCGGCTCGCGCCGAGGTTCACCGTGCGATTCACGGCAATGTCGAGCGTGCTGAAGTCCGCGATGGCATCCACGCCATCGGCGACGATGCCGCCGGACCAGTTCGTGGTGGTGCTCCAGACGGAGTTCGAGGTGGCATTGGTCCATGTGCCGTTGGTTTGAGCGAGAAGAGGGGTGCTGAAGGCCGCGACGACGATGCCGAGGCCTCCGAAGAGAGCTTTTTTCATGAGGGTGACGTGGGGGGAGCCGCGCCACCCGTGGCCGGGTAGGTGTCGGAGATGCTGAGAGTGAAAACCTTCCTGTTGGGATCGGCAGGGGTTTGGGCTCGTAGCGGAACGCATGAGCGTTTCGTCGGAAGACTCACGTCTTCCGCTACGGTGTGGATCAAATCATCACGCAGTCGAGGAAGTCGGCGACGAACTCGTTTTTCGGGTTCTCACGGAGTTGTCGGGGGGAGCCGACTTGCTGGATGTGGCCTTCGTGGAGTATGACGACGCGGTCGGCGAGTTCGAAGGCTTCGTCCTGGTCGTGGGTGACGAAGAGCGTGGTGACGCGGGTCTCGTCGTGGAACTGGCGGAGCCATTTGCGCAGAGTTTTGCGCACTTTGGCGTCGAGAGCGCCGAAGGGCTCGTCGAGCAGCAGGACCTGCGGACCGACGGCGAGGGCGCGGGCAAGAGCGACGCGTTGACGCTGGCCGCCGCTGAGTTGCGTGGGGTAGCGGTCGCCATAGCCTTCGAGGGCGATGCGGCGCAGCAGTTCGGTGACGCTGCGGTCGATGTCTTCGCGTGAAGGGCGCTCGGGCCGTTTCATGACGCGGAGGCCGAAGGCGATGTTTTCGGCGACGGTCATGTGATTGAAGAGGGCGTAGTTTTGAAACACGAAGCCGGCCTTGCGCTCGTAGGCGGTGCGGTTGGTGACATCGCTGCCGTGAAACTCGATGCTGCCCGCGCCTTCATCGGCGAATTCGAGTCCGGCGATGATGCGCAGCAGCGTGGTCTTGCCGCTGCCGCTGGGGCCGAGCAGGGCGACGAGCTCACCGGTTTTGACTTCGAGATCGACGTTCTTCAAGGCGTTGAAGCTGCCGAAGGTTTTGGAGATGTGGTGGATGTGGATGCTCATGCTGCTCCTCGTGGGGTGGTCGTCAGAGTTTTCAAAATCAGGGTCACCAGCGCGAGCAGTGCGAGCACGGACGCGACGGCGAAGGCGGGGACAAACTGGTATTCGTTGTAAAGGACCTCGATGTGCAGCGGCACGGTGTTGGTCTTGTTGCGGATGTGGCCGCTGACGACGGACACCGCGCCGAACTCGCCCATGCTGCGTGCGTTGCACAAAATGATGCCGTAGAGCAGGCCCCATTTTATCTTTGGCAGCGTGACGCGCCAGAACATCTGCCAACCGTTCGCGCCGAGCGTCATCGCGGCTTCTTCCTCGGCCTGGCCCTGGGCCTCCATCTGCGGCGCGAGCACTCGCGCGACGAAGGTGAAGGTGACGAAGATGGTGCTGAGCACGATGCCGGGCAGCGCGAAGATGATTTTGATGCCGTGCTCCTTCAGCGACGGCCCGAAGAGGCCCTGCGCTCCAAACAGCAGCACATAAATCATGCCCGCGATGACCGGCGAGACCCACAGCGGCAGTTCGATGAGCGCCGTAAGCAGTCGCTTCCCACGAAACTGGAAGCGCGAGACGCACCAGGCCGCCGCGAGGCCAAAAAGCGTGTTCAACGGCACCGTGATGGCCGCGACCTGCAACGTGAGCCAGATGGCGTGTGTCGTCGCCCGATCATCAAAGGCCTCCACGTAGCCTTCCCAGCCTTTTCGGAACGCTTCCTGAAAAATGACGACCAACGGCAGCACGAACATCAGCGCCATGAAAGCCACCGCGATGCCGATGATGAGCCAGCGGGAGAAAGGGGATTCGGAGGTGGCTTTTCGCGGTCTCGCGGTGCGGTTGGGGTAGTTGAGAACGATGGCGGCCATGAGGGGAAAATGACGAATGGCGAATGAGGAATGACGAATGAATGTCGAAGCTCGAATGACGAAGGTGGGAGGTCGGCGAATTCGGATTTCATTCGTCATTCGCCATTCTGGTTTCGTCATTGCCGCGCTAGCGGCCCGTGCGGCTTCGGCTCCAGTTGGTGAGAAGGTTTGAGATGAGAAGAATGGCGAATGAAGCGGCCAGCATGACGACGCCGATGGTCGCGGCTCCGGCGTAGTCGTATTCTTCGAGGCGCATGGTGATGAGCAGCGGGGCGATCTCGGTCTTAAAAGGGAGATTGCCGGAGATGAAGACGACGCTGCCGTATTCGCCGACGGCGCGACCGAAGGCGAGGGTCATGCCGGCGAGCGTGGAGGGCAGCAGCGCGGGAAAGACGACGCGGGTGAGCGTTTGCCAGCGGTTCGCGCCGAGGCAGGCGGCGGCTTCCTCGACATCCATCGAGAGATCGGCGATGACGGGCTGCAAGGTGCGCACGACGAAGGGAAAGCCGACAAACGTGAGCGCAATGGTGATGCCGAGCGGCGCATACGCGGCCTTGATGTCGTGCTGGGCCAAGAACGAGCCGATCCAGCCATTCGGCGCATACAGCGTGACGAGCGCGATGCCCGCGACGGCCGTGGGCAGCGCAAACGGCAGATCGACCATGGCATCGAGCAGGCGACGGCCTGGAAACGCGTAGCGCTCCAGCGCCCAGGCCGTGAGCAGGCCGAAAACGCCATTCACGAGCGCGGCGACGAAGGCGGTGCCGAAGCTGAGCTTGAGCGACGCGATCACGCGCTCGTGCGTGAGGGTCTCGATGACATGCGGCCAGCCGCCGCTCGCCGCCTTCCACGCGAGCATGGAGAGCGGAAAGAGCACGAGGAGGCTCAAGTAGGTGACGGTGAAGCCGAGGGAGAGCCTGAAGCCAGGCAGGACGTGACGGGGACGGGACATCGAATCGTAAAACGAGTTTTCGAACTCGTTGGGTTTGGGAGTGAGCGACGCGGTGAAGCGAGTTGGATGAACTCGTTCTACAAATTCGCGGCGTAGGCCTGGAGTTCGCGGTATTCGGCGAGGATGCGCTTCACCGCGGCGACGGTGGCTTTGACCTGCGCAGCCATCGGCGCGAGCGCGGGTGTCTCGAAGACGATTTCGAGCGCACGCGGTCGCTGCTCCGGTGGAGCGCTGAGGATGCCGAGGTAGCCTTCTTTGATGATGCCGCGCTTCGCGAGGAAGCCGTCGATGATGGGCGCTTCGTTGCGCGGCAGGAAATCGCTCGCTGCTTGCAGCGCGGGCTCCAGCAGGTGCTCGCTGAGCAAGTCACCGCTGACAAAGCCGTAGCAGCCGTCGGAGGTGTCGTCGGAGTGCAGCGAGACGATGCCGTCATATTTTTCGCGGCGCAGTTCGCCTTCGAGATAGACGATTTCGGGCTCGGTGGAGCCAAACCAGAACTCGCGGTTTAAATCGAGGCCGCTGTGGCTGTGACGCGTGCCGAGGGCGAGGCCGGTAGGATTGCAGATCGGGTAAAAATGCAGCTCGTAGTCGTGCAGTTCGTCCGGCTTCTCTGCGGCCCAGCGGATGAGCTCCTGCGTGGCGAGCGTGCCCGCCTCCTCATCGCCGTGAATGCCGGCGAAGATGCCGATTTTGATGCCGTGGCCCGGTTTGAGCGGCTTGCTGACGATCTTCGGGATGAAGATGCCTTGCTGCTCGGGCGGGTTGATTTGAGTCATCAGTCGGGAGGACGGCAGCGGGATGGTGCCACGCTGAAACGCGTGCCTGCCGGTGAATTGCAAATGGGATGGGAGTGTCATGGTTTCAAGCGGTGACTTTGCTGCGTGCCTCATCAGCGAGGGCGGTGGAGAGATAGCGCTCACCGGTGCTGCAACCGACGGTGACGATGAGCTTGCCCGCATTCTCCGGACGTGCGGCCACTTGCAGCGCGGCCCACACGTTCGCGCCGGTGGAAATGCCGACGAGCAGGCCCTCCTCGCGAGCGAGTCGCTGCGCGGTGGCGATGGCGTCCTCGTTCGTCACCTGGATGACGTCATCGACGATGCCGAGGTTGAGGTTCTTCGGCACGAAACCGGCGCCGGTGCCTTGAATCTTGTGCGGGCCAGGCTGCACGGGCTGTCCGGCACGCGTTTGTGAAATCACGGGTGATGCCGCGGGCTCGACGGCGATGGATTGCAGCGAGGGTTTGCGAGCTTTGATGACCTCGCTCACGCCGGTGATGGTGCCGCCGGTGCCCACCGCGGCGACGAAGATGTCGATCTGACCACCAGTGTCGTGCCAGATCTCGTTCGCGGTGGTTTTGCGATGGATCTCCGGGTTCGCCGGATTCTCAAACTGCTGCGGCATCCATGCGCCGGGTGTTTCGGCGATGAGTTCCTCAGCGCGTTTGATCGCGCCTTTCATGCCGTCCTTGGCCGGAGTGAGCACGAGATTCGCGCCGAGCAGGGCGAGCAGCGTGCGGCGTTCCAAACTCATGCTTTCCGGCATCGTGAGCGTGAGCGGATAGCCTTTCGCTGCGGCGACAAAGGCGAGCGCGATGCCGGTGTTGCCGCTGGTGGGCTCGATGATGTGCCCGCCGGGCCGCAGCACGCCGCTTTGCTCCGCCGCCTCGATCATGGCGCGGCCGATGCGGTCTTTGACACTGCCTAGCGGGTTCTTGAACTCGCCTTTGAGCGCGATGGTGGCCGGAAGGCCCGCCGTGATGCGGTTGAGCTTCACAAGCGGCGTGCGGCCGACGGCCTCGATGATGGTGGTGAAGTAGGACATGGTGTGCGGAGGTGGTTTGGAGTGCTGCGGCCGCGTTTCACTTCGCGGAGTAAATCTGGTCAAAGATGCCGCCTTCATCGAAGTGCTTCTTCTGCGCCTTGCCCCAGCCGCCGAAGTCGCCGTCGATGGTGACGAGCGTGAGCTTCGGAAAGCGGGCGCTGTATTTCGCGGCGGCAGCGGCATCACGCGGGCGGTAGTAGTGCTTGCCGATGATGTCCTGCGCCTCGGGCGTGTAGAGGAATTCGAGATAGGACTTCGCGACCTCGGTGGTGCCTTTTTTCTCGGCATTCTTGTCCACCACAGCCACGGTGGGCTCGGCGAGGATGCTCAGCGAGGGGATGATGATTTTCGTCTGACCGGGAAACTCACGCTGGATGAGCCAGGCTTCGTTTTCCCAGGAGAGAAACACATCGCCGATGCCGCGCTGCGCAAAAGTCGTCGTCGCGGCACGAGCGCCGGTGTCGAGCACAGGCACGTTTTTGAAGAGCGCGGCGATGAAGTCCTTCGCCTTGGCCTCGCTGGCGTATTTCTTCAGCGCGTAGGCCCACGCGGCGAGGTAATTCCACCGCGCACCGCCGGAGGTCTTCGGATTCGGTGTGATGACATTCACGCCGGGCTTCACGAGGTCGTCCCAGTCCTGGATGTTCTTCGGATTGTCCTTCCGCACGACAAACACGATTGTGCTCGTGTAGGGCGCACTGCTGTTTGGCAGGCGTTTCTGCCAATCGGGAGCGATGAGACCGGCTTCCTTGCCGATGACGTCAATGTCGCCCGCGAGCGCCAGCGTGACGACATCGGCCTCCAGGCCGTCGATGACCGCACGGGCCTGTTTGCCGGAACCGCCGTGCGATTGGTCGATGCTGACTTTTTTCCCCGCGGTGGCCTTGTAGTGCTTCGCGAAGGCTTTGTTGAACTCTGAGTAAAGTTCACGCGTAGGGTCGTAGGAGACGTTCAGCAGCTCGAAATCGGCGGCGGAGGCGGAGAGGGCGAGGAGGGCGGTGGTGAGGAGGGTGAATGCGGTTTTCATGGAGAATTGGAGTGGTGGAGTGATGGAGTGGCGAGATGTCAGAAGTCAGATGTGAGAGGTGGGGATCAGAAGAAGCGGTGGTTGAATTCGAAGTAGGCGAAGTCGGTGTCGCCGCGGCGGACGTTGTTTTCGATGAAGCCGCCGTTCGTGAAGTGGGCGTAGCCGACGATGATCTCGGTCTTCGGGCTCCAGGCGTAGCGGGCGCGGATGTCGAACTCGCTGCCGAGGTAGCCGCCACTGCGGCCCGTCACGTCGCGGACGTTGTTGGCACCGGCGAAGCGGTCCTTGTCACTGGCGAGCCAATACCAACTGTAGCCGAAATCGACGCGCAGATCGTGCCGCGGCTTGAACTCCACGCGTGCCTTCGGCGTGCTAATGTTCTCATACACGATGTAGTCATTCGCCGACCATGGCCGTCCGAAGCCGAAGAAGCGCTCAAAGCGGTTGTCCTTCGCGTCATTCGGATCGCGATCACCGCTGGCGTGGCCGTAGAAGAGGCTGAAACGCGGCTTCCACGGGTTCGTGGCCCAGGTGTAGCCGATTTCACCAACATACGCGAACGCACGGACCGAACGCGAGCCATTGCGACCGAATTGATAGGTGAAACTCGTGTCGTAATCGAAGCCCGTGCTGCCCACGATGCCATACGCCCGAATCCCCGGCGAGTGCACGAACCGCTCCGCGACGCCTGCGTGCGCACTCTGGCTCAAAGCGAGGTAGTAAGGCTCCAGCGTGACGATTTCCGGCCATTTCCGCCAGTGACCGATCACGCCGTAGAGCCACTGCTGCTCCACCGGCCGATCCCAGCGATACTGGCTGCGATACAGCGGCTGCACCGCAAGCAAATCGAGCTGCCAGTCATTGCTCTCCTGCCCGAGCGACGCGTGAATGCCCTGGAAGGTGTTTGCCGTGTTGCGCCACTGGTTGTTCCCGAGCAGGCGGCGGTCGAGGAACTCGAAATTGTGGATGCCGTAGCGGATGCTGAGCGGTCGCGGATTGCCGATGGCATCGTGACCGAGCAGATCCTTGAAGTACAGCTCGCCATACAGCCGGATGAACTCGAACTCGTTCACATCGCGGTTGTCGCGCGGGTAGTTCGAGTTGTAGCGGCGGGCGTCCTGCATCTCCGCGGCAAAGCGGAAGGGATCGATGATCTCCTTGATGCCGATGTAGGCCCGTGTGCGATGCAGCCAGGGCTCGTCACGCCCGGCGCGTGCGCGGCGGATGTCGTCATCGCGATACTCGTAGCGAAAACGGTAATCGAGGCCCACATCGAGCCAGTTCACATTCAGCAGCGAGTCGATGCCGAGCTCGCTCACATTGCGCACATACTTCGGCGGATCAGGATCACGCGTGGTGCTGTAGCTGAGCGGATTGAGGTAATAGGTGCCCCGCGTGGTGCGCGGATGATCTTCTTCAAAAGGCTGCGCGAAGGCGCTGCTGATGCCGAGAAGGAGGAGGGCGAGGCTGGGTAAGGTCCGGTGCGGGAGGTGCTTGGCGTTGAGGTGCATGGTTCTTGCGGGCGTCGGCTTCCGGTGGTCCGGTCGGCGTCAGCAAGAGTGTTTTCGGAGGCCCCTGCGGGTGCAGTAGGCGGAAAGGGGATCAAGGCCGCGAAGCGCGGCGTGGGGCGGGAGCTTCATCCGCGGCGAAGCGGGTCTTTTCCGTGCTCTCGACCTGCGTGACGCGTCCTTCATGGACGACGATCTGCACGGAGCCGAAACGCATGGCGGCGACTTTCTGGCGGACGATTTCGAGCCAGGGCTCGATGGAGGATGGGGCAAGGGTCTGGCTCATGGCGCGTCAGGTGGCGGGTGAGAGCAGCGCGGCGAGGAAGCCGTCGGCGGGATCAGCGTGGAGGGTTTTGGAAGTCTTCTTTTTGGCGGCTTTGCGTGTCGCCGCGGCCTGCTGCTCCTGTTTTCGCAGCGTGACCTCGACGACGTGGTCGAGCGTGTAGCGGTCGAGGATGTTTGCGATGGCATTGCGCACATCGATCATGAGCATCCGAAGCCCGCAGTGCTCCTCGTCGGGACAGGTGCACTTTTCATACTCCGTCTCGCTGGCGCAGCCGATAGGCGCGAGCTTGCCGTCGATCAGACGGACGACATCGCCCATCTTGATCGACTTCGCCGGCTTCGCGAGCCGTGCGCCGCCGTGCTTGCCACGCAGGCTTTCCACATAACCCGCCTGCCGCAGCTCAAAGAGGATCGCTTCGAGAAACTTGAACGGCAGCCGCTCCTGATCCGCGAGCGTCGAGACCGAAATGACGCCCTCCCCCTGCCGGTCAGCAATGCCGAGCCGGATCAGGGTGCGAAGGGCGTATTCTCCTCGTTTGGTGAGTCTCATGTCGAATGCATGCACCTCAAATATACACTCCGCAAGTAGGAATTAAAAACTTTTCAATCAAGGCGCTTGTTTTGGTGACTTTGAGCCTCAATGGGTCACCCGCATGCGCATGAAGCGCTGCACACCGTTGGTGACGGCGATGTTGTCACGGACAACGAGCTGGTTGCTGGTGTTGAGCTCGACGATCAGGCCGGCGCTGCTCCAGTTTTGAAGGTCGCTGCTGGCCTCGACGATGAAGGTGACATCGGTGGCGGCGGGGTTTTTGGGAATGCTGAGGCGCAGATACTTCTCCGTGCTCACCGGCGCGAGCGTGACGACCTGCGGATTGCTATTCTGCACGGCTCCATTGGTGCCGACGGCGTATTCGAGGAGGTTCATGATGCCATCGCCATCGGTGTCCGCTGTGGCTTCAATGGCTTGGTTGTTCTCATTGCCGACATTGTTCTGATCCAGCCACTGGGCGAAGGGCGTGGTGTAGGCCTGTACATCGAGATCGTAGAAGGCCTTCGTGCCGGTGTCGTCGGCGGTGAGGCGGAGGCCAAAGGTGCCGCTCTCGGTGAGCAACGCGGTGGTGTCCACGAGCGACGGATCGTCCAAGGCAATGCCGGGCGGGCCGCCGCGCAGGGTCCAGAGGCTGGTGAAGGCCGCAGGCAGGCTGTCATCCGTGATGGTGCCGTCGAGCACGACGGGGGAGACGCTGCCATTGGCGGTGGCCGCGATCACCGGGGCCTTGTTGACCGGTGTGATGCTCAGATTGGTGAAGGTGCAGGTGTTTTGGGTGCCGGCGGCGCCACTGGCATTGTTCACGAAGAAGCCGACCCACACGGGCGTGGTCATGATGATGGTCTGCGGCTGTCCGATTTGGATCCAGGCATTCGGACCGCCCGTGGTACTGTTGTGCGTGGCGCGGTAACCGGTGACGGCATTGCCACGGCGGACGATGCGCATCCAGTTCCCCGCGGCGATGCTGCTGGGCACGCCGCCGCCGCTGCCGCCGGCGAGATTCGTCCAATAGTAGCCGCTGTAGCTGCCGGTGGGCATGCGGCCGAGGTGGAGCTGTGCACCGCTTTCGATGCTCTCGGCGATGCGAATGCCGCCGCTGCTGCTGCCGGCACCGCTGGTGAAGGTGTTCAACCGGGCGCGGATCTCGAGATCACCGTAATACTGCCAGCCGTAGAAGTAGCCGGTGGTGGGACCGTTCACCGTGTAGGTGGTGCCGTCAAAGCTGGCGCTGCCGGAGGTGTTGGGTGCGGTGCCGCTGTCCTCATTCACCAACGCGGGGCCGTTCGGCGTGGGAGTGAGCGTGACGTTGTCAAAGACGGCTGTGGCGGTGCCCGCGGTGTTGTTGTTCGTGGTGGTGAGACCGTAGTGGGCATCGGCATTGAGCAACGGGATGACCACAGGAGAACCCACCTGGGTCCACGCTCCGGGTGCGCCGCTCACATCGGACGCGTAACTGGCGATGACTTCATTCGTGGCCGCGTTGCGCTCCAGTTTGAGCCAGAAAGGCAGCGCTGGAGGCGTGGCAGCCACGCTGGTGTCCGTGGTGGAGACCGTGGTGCGTGTGCGGAACTGCAGCCCCGTGCCGGGCACATAGCCGAGAACGGCACGCGTCGATCCGCGGGCCAGCGAATCACGAATGGTCACGCCTGCGAGCGCCGCCGTGGTCGAGAAATTCGTCAGCCGCGCCGTGACACTGCCGTCTCCCGTGGCAGGGCGCACCATGATGTGGGCTCCATCATTGGTCTGCCCGGCATAGCCGATGCCGGTGCCCGTCACGGTGCAGTAACCGGCATATTCGAGCCCCTGCCCGCGTCGTGCGGAGGAAGGGCCGAGATCTTGCGTGATCCAGTTGGAGGCCACCGCGTCGTTGCCGACCACGACGGTCACCTGGTCGCTGACGGTGAATTGCGTGTCCGTGACGGTGATGCGCAGCACGTAGGTGCCAGGCGCGGAAAAGGTGACCGCGGTGATGGCGGCATCCGGTGATTCAATCGTGGCGGTGCCGGGACCGCTGACGCAACTCCACGTCTGCGTGACAGGAGCCGGAGCGCCATCGTCGCTGATCTGGGCACTGACGATGACACCATTCGCCGCGGCGATGAGCGGGCCTTGGGCGCTCGGGCTGTTGATGAAGACCGTGGGAGGGTTGTCGTTGTCTGTAATGGTGACGTTGTCGAACGACTGCGCACCGATGTCATAGCTGCCGGTGGCGAGCGAAATCGTCACATCCTCTGGACCTTCCGTGAGGCCATCATCGACGGGTGTGATGGTGATCGTTTTGGACACCTCGTTCGCGGCAAAGGCCACCGTGGTGGCCACCGTGGCGTAGTCCGTCGTGTTCGTGGCGGTGCCGGCGATGGTCAGGTTCACCGTGAGCGTGCCTGTCGTCGGCGCGGTGCGGGTGACGGTGAACTGGCCGGGGTTTCCAGGTGTCTCGGAAGCGTTCGCATCACTGGCGGCGAGCGTGAGCGTGCTGCGATCATCATCGGCGATGGTCACGGTGGCGCTCGATGGCGTGCCGATCACATAGCCGCTGCCGGTGGCCACGGTGAGGATGACGGTCTCATTGCCCTCGTTGGTGGTATCCTGCACCGGAGACACATTGATGACGAGGCTGGCCGCACCGGCGGGAATGGTCTGCGCGGTGGCGATGCTGGCGTAATCGGTGCTGTTTGTAGCGGTGCCACTACGTGTGAGTGTGACGGCGAGCGCGTTGGTCGTATCGCCGGTGCGGCTTAGCGTGAACTGGCCCGCATCACCGCCCTCCGCAGCACTCGGATCATTGGCGACGATGCTCACGGTGGGCGAATCATCATCCGTGATCGTCACGGTGTGCGTGGAGATGCTGCCGGGAACGAGGCCGACGGGGTTGGAAAGCGTCACAGTGAAATTTTCGGTGCTTTCGAGGACCGAATCGTCCGTGATGGGCACGCTGACGTATTTCACGGTCTCTCCGGCGGCGAAGCTCAGGGTGCCAGCAGTGGCGGTGTAGTCACCGGGCTCGGTCGCGGTGCCGTTGGCGGTCAGATAATCGATGCTGGTGGTCGCGGTGGCCGGAGCGGTGAGGCTGACGGCGATCTGCGCCGTGCCCGCGCTTTCGACCACGGAACTCGATGCGAGCGCAAAGCCCACGTAGGGCACCGAGGGCGGATTATCATCATCGATGATCGTGTAGCCGTGATAGGCATTGGTGCCGATGTTGGCCCCGCTAGCGTTCAGGAGCTGGATCGTGATCAAATTGTCCGGCTCGTCCATCGTGTCGTTCACGACGGTGAAGTTGATGTTCCCGGTCGTCTGCCCGGCAGGGATGGTGAGCACGCCCGGCGGCATCAGGTAATCCACACCTGAGCCGTAGGCGGTCGTGTTGCTCTGCAAACGATAGCGCTGCTCCACGCTGCCGCTCTTCACCCAGCCGGTGTAAACATTCCGGGCGTAGTGCGTACGGTCGTCACGCACCATGATGCCCGCCTGTGCCGCCGTGGCACCGCCGCTCAGCGATGTGACACGGGCGATGAGGGTGAAATCACCGCTCACCTCCGTGCTGGGAAAATGCGCCTCGTCATTGCTCGTGCTGATGCCTGCGCCGCTTCCGGTCACGGTCCAAACACCGGCATCATGGCTCTCGCTGCCCTGCTCGTTCACAAAGCCGATCGTGCGCCCGCCGAGCGTCGTGAGCGGCGTGCCATTGAGAGTGACGTTGTCAAAGGTGGCCGTGGCGATCTGGCCATCGCTCGCGGCGGAGACGGCGAGACCGGCGAGCAGCTTCGGACCGAAGGCAATGTTCGGTGTGGCGCTGAAATTCGTCCAATTCACACCATCGCGCGAGAGGCTCTGGGTGAAAACATTCCCCGCCCGCACGGTGCGCACCCAGGTGGGCAGGAAGAAGGTCGTGTAAGCGCCGCTGAGCGAAGAAGTGGCGCCCGCAGTCGTGCGATAAAGCGTGTAATAACTGCCATTGGAGACCCCTGTGCCGAGTGCGGAGGCATGCACAACATTGCTGCCCGTGGTGGAGCGCAGCATCACGCCCGCCCGGGAACTCGTGGAGGTGCCATTGCCCACGCTGGTGATGCGGGCGGTGACAGTGCAGTTCGCGGAATTGCTCACCGGCAGGTAAATGTAGCGAAAATTGTCCGTGGTGCTGTTGGAGAGGCCGTTGCCCGAATTGGTGAAGGTGTACACGCCTGCCGAGGACGAGCTACTGCCCGCGGCGGAGCCAATGTTCGCCGCTGTTTCCGCGCCTGTGCTTCCCCCTTCGGAAAGGTCAGTGACACTGAAATTGTCGATGGTGGTGGTGTACGCAGTCGTCGATCCAGGAGCGAAAGCGATGCCCGCCAGATAGCTCGTGCTTCCAAGGCCTGACACCGTCACATTGCTGCCACGCTGCGTCCAGTTCTGCCCGTCATTGGACTGGAAGAAGCCGACGCTGCCCCCGGTTTTCACGAGCCGCACCCAGTAAGGGATGGCCCTGCTGGTGATGGACGTGCTCGTGCCGGTGACCGTGCCGCTGACTTGGTATTCCACGCTCACATCAGATGCCTGCGCGGCGGAAAGCGTGACCGGGATGCTCACATTCGTCACGCTTTCCAATCCAGAGGAGCTCGGCGTGGTGAAGGCAATGGTCGCCGGCGCGGTGTCATTGTCCGTGACATACATCGTGGCGCTGCTGCTGCGCGAGTAGCCGCCGGCCGCGAGATCGAGAATGATCGTCTCCGTGCCTTCAAAGGTGGCATCATTCACGATGGTGATGGGAACATCGACTCCTGTCGCGCCCGCCGGGATCGTCACGCTGGTGGGCGCCGTGTAGTCGGCGCCAAACGTTGCGGTGCCGCTGTAGTTCAGATTCACCGTCACTGCTGCCGCGGTGCTGCCGATGCGGGAGATGTAGAATTTGATCACGCCTGTGCCGCCTTCAGACGTGGTGATCGAACCACTGGTGCCCACCTGCGTGTCGATGACGAGAGTGTTCACGTTGTCGTTGTCACGCAAAGAGGCCGTGGCGCTGCTGGTCGGCCCGAATGTCTGATAGTCCGAAGACGGGCTGATCGTCAGCGTGATACTTTCCAGGTCCTCGAGTTCGATGTCGTCCTTCGTGCGCAGCGGCATGTCATAACTCGTGGCCCCTCGCGGAATGACCACGGAAGAGGGCACGGCCATCGCGGTTCCGTTGTCCCGCCTGAAAATCGCGCCGCCATCGCCGACCGCCCAGCCGATCGTGGTGCTGGTGCCAAAGACGCCATTGAAGGTGCCGATCGCGCTCAGCGTCGCATTCGTCCAGCTCGTGCCGTTCGTGCTCGTCATCTGCGTGCTGAGAGCACCGGCGGCGAGCAGGTTCGTCGTGCTGGAGGCCCACACGGTGTTCAAATCCGAACTGCTGGCGGACGTCTGGCTCGCCCATGTCGTGCCGGTGCCTTTGCGAATGACCCCAGCATTGCCCACCGCCCAGATGTTTGTCGAATTCGCCGCGAAGACCGCATTGAGCTGCGAGGTGACTCCCGAAGTCTGCGCCGCCCACGAAGTGCCACTCCACTTCAGTATAGTGCCGCTCGCGCCGACCGCCCACACGTTGCTCGCATCCGCTCCATACACCGCGCGGAGCTGATTGGTTGTGCCGGAGGTCGTCGCCGCCCAGCTCGTGCCGTTTGTGCTGCGCAGAATCGTGCCGGTATCGCCCACCGCGAAGACATTCGTGCCGCCGCTGCCCCAGATGCCGCGCAACGCATTCGCGGTGCCGCTGGTTTGCGCGGCCCAGGTGGTGCCATCGCCTTTCAAAATCGTGCCTCCATCACCCACAGCCCACACGCTCGTGGCGCTCGTGCCCCAAACGGCACGGAGGTGCTGCGTGGTGCCGCTGCTCTGCGCGGTCCAGGTGACGCCATCACTTTTCAAAATGGTGCCGTTGTCGCCCACCGCCCAGATGTTCGTGGCATTGGCCGCCCAGATGGCACGGAGGTTTTGCGTCGTGCCGGAGCTTTGAGGCTGCCACCAGCCGATGGTGTCGTAGTCCGTGCCGTTTTGTGCCGTGCCGGAGAGGTTGAAGTTGACCACGAGCGGCAGGGCGCTGTTCGCACGGCGGAGCGAGAAGCGGAAATTCGCGTTCGTGGAGGGCTCCGCGCCGAGGGAAGTGTTCACCACATCGACGTAAGCCAGGTCCGCCGCATTATCCGCGATGCTCACCGTGGCTGTGGCGCTGGTGCCGAGGACATAGTTCGTGGCATTGGCGCCCAAATTCAGCACACACTGCTCCGTGCCCTCGCCGATGCCGTCAAACCGCGGCACGATGGTGATGCTGGCGGAGGTTTGTCCCGCCGGAATGACCACCAGGCCTGGCATCCACTCAAAATCCACGCCATGCAGCGCCATCACGCCGCTGCCCGTTACGCCGGAGAAGGCATAATAAACCGTCAGCGCGTTCGTGATGTCGCCGCTGCGGGTGACAAGGAAGGTGCCTGTGTCCGCCGCGACTCCTGGAATGGTCAAATCGACCTCCGTGGCCGTGTTGTCGCTCGCTGTCACGTTCACCGTTTGCAGATCATCGTCATAAATCGACGCCGTGGCCGTCGTGGCGAGCGGATCGATGATGTAGGCCGCGTTTGTGCTCAGCGTCAGGATGACTGTTTCGAGGCTTTCGGAGATCGAATCATTGAGCGGAGCCACTTCGACCGTCGCGGAGGCATTTCCGGCCAAAATGGTCACGCTGCCGCTCAAAGCCGTGAAATCGCTGCCGCTCGTCGCCGTGCCGCTGGCAGCATAATTCACGGTCAAGTCGGCCGCGGTGCTGCCCGTGCGCGAAATCGTGAAAACCGCCGGGACTGCGGTGATTTCCATCGTCGAGTTCTTCGTCGCCGTGATGCCCACCTTCGGCAAAGCGGTGTCATCATCACCAATCACCACCGTGGCGCTCGATGCGGAGCCCACGAGGTAGCCGTTGCCTGGTCCGAGCTGCAAAATGACCGTCTCAGGCCCTTCGCTGGCCGTGTCAGCCACCGGCGTGACACTCACGTCGAGGTAATCCGCATCCGCCGGGATCGTAAAGGTGCTGAAACCTTGCGAACCAGTCACGTAGGCTGGCGTGAGTGTGTAGTCCGTCGTGATCGTGGCTCCACCCAGCGCCGAGTTCACATTCACCACGAGATCCTGCGAGGTGTCACCAGTGCGAGCGATCCGGAAGGTGCCCGCGGTGACGGGAGCGGCTTCGTTCGCATTAGGATTCAGAGCAGAGATCGTCACCACGCTTTGCGCTGTCGCCTCAAAGTCAGCGCCGCTGAAATTCGGCCCCACCGTGATGCTATTGTTAAACAGTTCGCTGAACGCGTAGCCGTAGAGCAGCGGCGTGAGCGTGTAGGTGTTCGCCGCCAGCGCCGGGATCGTAAAATAGCCATCCGCATCTGTGATGACGCCGTTGGCATTGTTCGCGGTCACGACAACATCCTGCAATCCCTGCCCCAGCACCGTCACACGCCCGCTGATGGTGAATGTCGTCGCCGAACCGACTGTGATGAGCTGGTTCCGCGTCACCGTGCCGCCCTTCATGTCACTCACCGTGCAGGTCACGATGTAGGTGCCCGCGGAAGTAAACTGCCGTGTGATCACATTGGAGTTCGGCGAGACGATCTGCGTGCCGCCGCCGAAGTGCTGCCAGTTGAACGCCAGGGGATCACCGTCTGGATCACTTGCTGTCGCGGTGAAAGTCACGGTCGCATTCACCGGCACCACATCCGCGCTCGCCGCCAGGGTCATCGTCGGACGCTGGTTCGTCGGATAACTGCCGAGGTTCACCTGCACGTCGATGTAGCGCGGCACATCGCTCGCGGCCACCGTCGTGAGGTGGATGCCGCTCTCGGTGTCTGAAAACGTCGCGCCGAGGCTGATGGCCGCGTCCGTCTTGCCGAAGGGAGAGCCGTTGGTCGTGTCGATGAGCTGGAAATTGCCGCCGCTGCCGTTCGGGAAGCGCCAGCCGAGCTCCAGGCCGCTTTTCATGAAGGGATTCGAGTCAAAGAGCGACCGCACCATGCCCCAGTAGGTGCGTTGCGAGTCCTTCAGGATCGTCAACGCGTAGCGCTTCGATGAATCGAGCGCTCCTTGGTCGAAGGCATGGATGCGATACAGCCCGCTCTGCGTCACCGGTTGCTGAAAACTCGTCGGCAGCCATTTGATCTGCGTCTTCGCCTGGGCGTTGTATTGCCCGGTCGTGCCAGCGCCGCCCATGATGTCGTAGCTGTCGCCGTATTCCTGGTTCGCGCCGTTGCCGATGCTGCTCGTTCCGGCCGTGTCCCAGAAGTTCGAGTGCCCGAGACCGAATGCATGACCGATTTCATGCGCCCAGAGGCTGATGCTGTTGCTGCGACACCATACCGTGCTGCCACCACCGAGCCCGCCATAGCTGCCGGGGCCGCCATTGTGGCGCATCACCGTGCAGTCGTAGTCATTCCAGTCGTAGCCCATCTTTCGCGCCTCCGCCCGTGCATCGGCCATCGAGATGCCTGTGCCGCCGATGTCGCCGCCATTGCTCGAATCGCGATTCACATACCACGCCTCATTGTGCGGCAGCTTGATCGGCGGCGCGACCACGCCGGAGAGCGAAAGACGGCCGTAACTGGCCTTGGAGTAGTGATCCGCCACATCCCGCAGCACGTTGTAAAGATCCGCCTCGGTGGAGGGCAGCGCGTTTTGATCCGCGTAGGTCACATTCAGCACGATGACCTTCACCTGTCCGATCGCCGGCGTCGGCGAGCCCGGCAGAATGCCCGAAAACGCCATTGAACCGCCTGTGACGCCTTCGCCATAGAGGATCGTCTGGTTTTGGATCGCGATGTGTGATCCATCGCAGAACGTGATGATCTCCGTGGGCGTCTCCACCGCCGCGAGCGTCTCCGGCACCTCCGCGGGCACGTCCTCCGGCTCCAGCACATATTTCCCGGACACCGGACAGTCACCCACGACAGTCTTTCCCTCGGGCAAAATCTCACCAACCTCCAGCCGCCGCGTCGGCTCATCGCTGATCGCGAATTCCGAATCGACCGCCACGCCGTTCACGGAGGCACCGGGCGTCCACGTCAGCTTGTTCGCCCTTTCTCCATACACATAGGCACGATAGGTGCCGCCGCTTTTGAGCTCCACCTCACGCGTCGTCGGCACCGGCGGGTCCGTTTCGATGTTCAGCGGCACGCCTTGGAACACCCGCAGCGCACCGATGTCATTGATGCGCTTTTCCAGCAGCGAAACGATCTCCGGCGGCAGTTTCTGCCTCACAACCATTGGCACGGCCTTTTGAATCGCCTCACGCGGGTTCTCCATGATTAGCGCCTTGAACACCGGCCGGCGTTCCTTGGCCAGTTTCACACCTTTCGAGATCAAATCGGGATTCCGCGTGCGAAGGTAGTCCTTCGTCCACTCGGTGAAATCGTGCATCGGATCGTCCGAAAGCGTCGCGGAGGCTTTCGAAGCCGGTTGGGTCTTCAAAACAGCAGCCGATGCTGCACTAGCCGCAGTCTTCGAATGCCCCACGGCGTCCGTTTGCTCCTCTTGGGCACGTCGAGGCCAGATAAGAAGCGACGACAAAACGGCCGTAAGGGCCAACAAAAGGCGAAAGCGCATGGTCGGGGTGGGTTGGTCAGAGCCGAACGATCTCGTGGACGCCCCCGTTAGGTCGGCGCTGAATCTTTCAGGCGATTTGACCGAAAAGGTATCAGAACACGGTGAAAACCGTCAACGCCTACCTTTTCCGCAGCACGAGCAGCACGTCCGCATAGCTGTCGTCGAGCTTGCGCGGGTCCTCGAGGTCGTAGGTAAAGTCGTAGCACTCCACGAACTCCAGCTCCGGCACCTTGCGCAGGAGGCTTTTGAGCTGCGCCGCGTTGTAGGTGCGGAACTGCCAGTGCGTCTCTTGCAGGTGCTTGCGGCCGGAATCGGTGATCTGAAGACGCGTGCGCAACGATTCGAGCCGCTTCTGGCGGTCGGCAGGCCAGGTGTGCGTGTTGCAGATGACCTCGATCGAGCCGCGGCGGGCCACCCAACGCTCGTGCTCCTCCTTGCCGGCCTCGTAGTCGGTCAAATGCAGCCCGAGGAAGAAAAGGCCGCCCGTCCGCAGACTCGCCGCCACGCGGCGCAGGCACTCCGCGGCGTCTTTTTCCGTGTGCAGGTATTTGAAGGTGCTCACGAGGCAGTGCGCCATGTCAAAGCCGCCCTTCACGCCTTTGGGCAGTTCGAACGACTGCATCCAGTCCTCCCACAGCCGGGCCTTGAGGCCAGCCGAAGCCATCCGCTCCTTCGCAAAGGCGATCATTTGCGCGTTCCCATCGAAACCGCTCACCTGCCAGCCGCGGCGTGCCATCTCCAAAGCGAGGCGACCGCTGCCGCAGGCAGGCTCCAGCAGGCGTTTGCCCTTCCCGGCATACCTGATAAAGGCCCCCTCCAGGAAGTCCGCCTCCTTCATCGTGCCGTCGTCAAAGACGATGTCATAATAGAGGGGCGTGTCATACCAGTCGCGCTGTTCGGTGGGCATGCCGCCATGTAGGCTGGATGGCTCCTGCTGCCAAGGGCCGGGTTCGACTTGTCAGGCAAACGTCAGAAAAGCCTCCTGCTCTGGCATCGGATTTGCTCTTGAATACCCTGTATTGGCGGCGATGAATGCGCCCCGTTCCCGCCCCCGTATTGGAACGGCCTCCCGCGTATGCTTCCTTGGGATCACTTCATCTGGTTTGCCAGCTACATCCTCCTCTTCACCGCCCTGTCCGGCTTTGGCGCCCACAGGATCAAGGTGCTGTATCATTTCTGGAAGCATCGTGAAGATGTGCCCACGCCGAAGCGGGAGTTCACCGAACTGCCTGCCGTCACCATCCAGCTCCCGATCTTCAACGAATACGACGTGGTCGAGAATCTCCTCCGCTGCGTGTCCGCCCTCGATTACCCGAAGGAAAAGCTGCAGATCCAGGTGCTCGACGACTCTACCGACGACACGGCCGCCTACGCCGAGAAGCTGACTGCCGAATACGCCGCCAAGGGCCTCGACATCGCCTACCTCCACCGCACGAACCGCAAGGGCTTCAAAGCCGGTGCGCTCGACGAGGCCATGCCGCTCGCGAAGGGCGAGTTCATCTGCATCTTCGACGCCGACTTCCAACCGGCACCGGATTACCTCCAGAAGCTCATCCACCACTTCACGGACGAGACCGTGGGCATGGTGCAGGCACGCTGGGGGCATGCGAACAAGCATTTCTCCCTCCTCACCCGTCTCCAGGCCCTCTTCCTCGACGGCCACCTCGTGCTCGAGCAGACCGCCCGCAGCCGTCATGGCGAGTTTTTGAACTTCAATGGCACCGCCGGCATCTGGCGCCGCTCCGCCATCGAGCAAAGCGGCGGCTGGCAGCACGACACGCTCACCGAGGACCTCGACCTCAGCTACCGGGCGCAGCTCCGCGGCTGGCGTTTCATTTATCTCAAAGACGTCGTCGTGCCCGCCGAACTCCCGCCGGACATGGATGGATTCAAGAGCCAGCAGCACCGCTGGACGAAGGGCAGCATCCAGGTCTGCAAAAAGATCCTCGGCGATGTCTGGCGCAGCAAAGCACCGCTTTCCATCAAGCTGGAGGCCACCGCCCACCTCACCTCAAACTTCGCTTACCTGCTCACGCTCTGCACGCTGGTGCTCATGTATCCGGCGAACTTCGTGATGGGCAGTTCCTGGCACAAGGCAGTCTTCGTCGATGTGCCGGTGTTCTTCTTCGCCTCCTTCAGCGTCGTTGTCTTTTACATGACCGCCCAAGGCTCGCAAAGCCGCTGGGGCTGGCTGAAGGCCCTGCCCTATGTGCCCATGCTCCTCGCCCTCGGCATCGGCATGAGCATCAACAACGGCAAAGCGGTGCTCGAAGCGCTTCTCAACCAGGAAAGCGAATTCGTCCGCACGCCGAAGTATGGCATCGCGACGCAAGCACAGGCTGCGGTGAAGAAATCCCGCTACAAGGCCGGCAAGTCTATCGCCCTGTGGCTCGAGGTGCTGCTCGCTGGTTACTTCGGCTGGATGATCGTCCTCGCCGGCCAACGCGGCCAGTGGGGCTCCATCCCCTTCCTGCTGCTCTTCTTCGGTGGTTTCACCTTCGTCGCCGGTGGCTCGCTGCTGAAACGCTTCAGCATGGAACGCTTCCAGACCGCTCCGGCGGCTGCGTGAGTTTTGCGACGTAACTTTTCCCTGCCCACGGGGTTTTCCGGCGGCCATGAAACCGCTTCTCGCCCTCGTTTTTGCCTCCGCCACGCTTCATGCTGCCGCGCCTGCCGACTGGCCGCGCTTTCTCGGCCCCACCGGAGCGGCCATCGTGACGGATTCGAAGGTCCCGCTGAGCTGGAGCGACTCCGAAAACGTCGTGTGGAAGGCCGAGATGCCCGGTCCCGGCTCATCGAGCCCGATTGTGTTTGGCGACAAGGTCTTCGTCACCTGCTGGACCGGCTATGGCGACAAAGAAGGCGCGAACGACATGTCGAAGCTCACCCGCCATCTCCTCTGCCTCAGCAAATCCGATGGCAAAATCATCTGGGAGGCCAAAGTGCCCTCCGCCGCCGAGGAGGACCCGTGGCGTGGTTACATCACCGAGCATGGCTACGCCACGCAGACTCCCGTGACCGATGGCGAGCGCGTGTATGTCTTCTTTGGCAAAACCGGTGCGCTGGCCTTCGACATGACCGGCAAGGAGCTTTGGCAGAACTCCTGCGGCACCAGTTCCGGCCGCACTCGGTGGGGTTCCGCCGCCAGCCCCATGCTCGTGGGCGATCTGGTCATCATCAATGCCAGCGATGAGTCCCAGGCCATCATCGGCCTCGACAAAAAGACCGGCAAAATCGTGTGGAAGGCCGAGGGCGAATTCGGCATGGCCTACGGCACGCCGAATGTTTACACGCATGACGGCGTCACCGACCTCGTCATCGCCGTGCCGCAGGAGCTTTGGGGGCTGAATCCGGCCACTGGCAAGCTTCGCTGGTATGCCCAGCACGGCCTCACCGGCAATGTCTCCCCCAGCCTCGTGCCCGATGGCGATAAAGCGTATATCTTCGGCGGTTTCCCCTCCACCCGCAGCGTCTCGATCAAGCTCGGCGGCAAGGGAGACACCTCCTCCGGTGCCGTTTTGTGGGACAGCAACACCAGCAGCTATGTTCCCACGCCGATTCTCAAAGACGGCCACCTCTACGTCATCAACGATCAAGGCTTCGCCACATGCATCGACGCGAAAACCGGCAAGGACGTGTATCGCGAACGTGTCCTGCAAGGTGCCCGCGGCGGCGGCAAACCCTTCTACGCCTCGCCCGTGCTCATCGGCGACAAGCTCATCTGCGTCTCCCGCCGCAACGGTGCCTACATCCTCGCCGCCAAGCCGCAGTTTGAGATGATCCGCACCAACGTCCTCTCGCTCGACACCACGCAATTCAACGCCACACCCGCCGTCAGCGGCGATCAACTCTTCCTCCGCAGCGAAAAGGCCGTTTACTGCATCGGAGCGAAATGAAGCTCAAAGCAGCCCGCGAAGCGCAGCCGTGTTCGCCTTGGAATCAAAGAACGCCTCCACCGGTGCCTGGAAACCCGGAATCGCTTCACTGACCAGGGTGCCACTGCCAGACTTCATGCGCAGTTCATAGCGATCTCCTGCCAGCACATGCTGCTCGATCACGCCTTTCTCGGCGTCCACGATCCAGTATTCCTGCACGCCGTGAGCCTCGTAATCCTGGAACTTCACTCCGCGATCACGTTCCTCGGTGCTTTCAGACAACACCTCGACGATCAAATCAGGCACCGGAAACTTCATCGTGTCCTGCTTCAGCGTCGCCGCCTTGGCGGGACCGAAGAACACAATGTCCGGCTCATAGTCGTTCCGCGGAAACACCACGAGACACTTCTCGATCTTCACTTCGCCTAACTCGCGATCATCCACATAAACCGTCAGCAGTTTCGCGATTCGTGCGGTAGCATCCAGATGCTGGTTCCTCGCGGGCGAATGCAAGATGACCTCGCCATCGATGAACTCGACCTTCATCTCCGGCGTCATCTCCTCATAAAACTTGTTTCGCCGCTGCCGCTCGGCCTCGAGCAGGGCCGACAAGCGATCCACCACTTCCGGCAGGAAGGGGGAGGACTGGATGGGAGCCAGGAGTTCGGCAATCGGCGGCATAGGGCGGATGATAACCGCCTACCCGGAATCGACAAGAGCCTCCTTTGGCCCTGCCAGACCAGTTGAAGGCATTTCGCGCTAGTTTTCACGCAGCGGGTCGTTTTCATACGCGAACCCCTTTCTGCGATGAACAGCCCGTTTTTCCCCTGCGCCGGCTCTCGGACTCTGCATGCGCCCACGCGGCGTGAGTTTGTGTATGGCCTTGGCACTTCGCTGGGCAGCGTGGCATTGACCTCGCTGCTCGCTGCGGAGGAAAAAGGCCCGCTCGCGGCGAAGCAGCCGATGCTGCCGGCGAAGGCGAAGAACTGCATCTTCCTCATGATGGAAGGCGGGCCGAGCCACATCGACTGCTTTGACCCAAAGCCCGTGCTCGAAAAGCTCCACCTGAAGGAATTCGTGCGTGAGGGGAAGATGAAGTCCGCGATGGAAAGCGGGAAGCGCTACTATGTGAAGTCGCCGTTTGCCTTCGCGCAGCATGGCCAGAGCGGTGCGTGGATGAGCGAGCCCTGGCAGCACCTCGCGAAAGTGGCGGACGAGCTCTGTTTCTACCGCGGATGCCAGGTCGATTCGGTGAATCATCCCACTGCGATGTATCAAATGAACTGCGGCAACCGCTTCGGTGGCGATCCGGCCATCGGTTCATGGGTGACGTATGGCCTCGGCTCGGTGAATCAGGACCTGCCGGGCTTCATCGTGCTGCCGGAGATCAGCTACCCGCAAGGCGGCAGCGCGAACTGGGGCAATGGCTACCTGCCCGCGCACTACCAAGGCACTGCGCTTCGGTCCAAAGGCTCGCCCATCCTCGATTTGCAACCACCGAAAGGCATCACGCCGGAGCATCAGCGGGCGAATCTGGACCTGCTGGGCAAACTGAACGCCAAGCACGCCGAAGAGCATCCTGGACATGACGAACTGAAAGCCCGCATGAACAACTACGAGCTCGCCTTCCGCATGCAGATGCAGGTGCCGGAGGTCATCGATCTCGAAAACGAGGATGAGAAGACCAAAGAGCTCTACGGCATCGGAAAAGACGCCACGGACGCATTTGGCCGCAAATGCCTGCTCGCGCGAAAACTCGTCGAAAAGGGCGTGCGCTTTGTGCAGCTCTACAACGGCACCTGGGACAGCCACGACTACATCGAGCGGGCGCACGGCAATCTCATCCGCGGCGTAGACCAGCCCATCGCGGCACTCATCACCGATCTGAAACAACGCGGCCTGCTCGATGACACGCTCATCGTGTGGTGCGGCGAATTCGGCCGCACACCGGACAATGGCGTGCGCGGCGGCACCGCCTACGGTCGCGACCACAATCCGAAGGCGATGACCATCTGGATGGCTGGCGGTGGCTGCAAGGCCGGTCACAGCATCGGTGCCACGGATGACCGCGGCATGGAGGCCATCGAGGAGGTGCATCACGTGCGCGATTTGCACGTCACGCTGCTGCGCCTGCTCGGTCTCGATGACAACAAGCTCACTTTTTACCACGGCGGCCGCTTCAAGCAGCTCTCACAGATCGGCGGGCAGGTCATCGAGAAGCTCATCGCGTGATCCGGCTCATGCCGGACGCTTCGCCAAGGCATCGCGGATGATCTTGAGCACCTGCTCACGCTCCGCGCCGGTAATCGTGAGGCGCGGCTCACGCACCCATTCCTTGCCGAGACCGGTCTCCTGGCACAGCAGCTTGATGTATTGAACAAAGTGAACGTGCGTGTCGAGCTTCATCAGCGGCTGGCTCCAGCGATACAGCTCACGGCACTCATCCCAGCGGCCTGCCTGGGCGAGATCCCACAGCTTTTGGTTCTCCTTCGGAAAGGCGATGCCGCTGCCGCAAACCCAGCCATCGATGCCAAGAATGGCGGATTCGAGGAAGAGATCATCCACGCCGGTGAAAATCTGGTAGCGATTGCCCGTGAGATTGCGCAGCTCGGTGATGCGGCGGGTGTTCGCGCTGCTTTCCTTGATCGCCTTCAGGTTCTCGATGTCCGCCAGCTCCACAAACATCTCCGGCGTCACATCCGTGTGATAGCCCACGGGGTTGTTGTAGAGCATCCAGGTTAGCGGCGTGGCCTTCGCCAGCGTGCGGAACCAGTGCGCCGTCTCCCTCGCATCCGTTTTGTAAACCATCGGCGGCATCACCATGAAGCCCGCGGCACCCAGCTTCTCGCAATCACGCATGTAGCTCACCGCGGCCTGCGTGCTCATCTCCGCCACGCCGCTCACCACCGGCACGCGACCGGCGGAAACCTCCACCGCATGCTTCACGACGGCACGTTTCTCCTCGGGCAGCAGCGTCTGGTTCTCACCGAGCGATCCGCACACGATCAAACCGGTCACGCCAGACTCGATGAGAGCTTCCCAGTGCTTCGCCGTCGACGCGAGATCGAGCGACTGGTCTTGATGCATCTGCGTGACGACTGCCGGGAAGACACCGGCCCAGTTGATGGATGGAGAGTTCATGAGTCGCCGTTACTCGCTTTCCCCTGCCCTTCTCTCTTGATTGCTTTTTGACCGCGAACCTGCCAAAACATCCAAACCATGGCTCCCACCAGCATCTTGAGTCAAAACGCCGTCGCGGAGGCGCTCTTCGACGCGGTGCCTGATGTCGTCTTTTTCATCAAAGACAGCTATGGGCGCTATGTGGTCGTGAATCAGACACTCGCCGCTCGTTGTGCGGGTGGAGACAAAACACGTCTCATCGGCAAAAAGCCCGATGAAGTCTATCCCGCGCCGTTGGCGGCCAGCTATGCCCGGCAGGACGAGCAGGTGCTCAAAACTGGCAAAAGCATCGACCAGCAGCTCGAGCTGCACATTTACCCCGGCGGCAAGGCTGGCTGGTGCCTCACCACGAAGCATCCGCTGCGCGATGACAAAGGTCGCATCACCGGCGTCGCAGGCATCTCGCGGGATCTCGATGCGCCGAGCGACAAGGCCACCGGCTTTGCCGAGCTCGCCAGCGCCCTGCGGCACATGCGGCGGCACTACACCGAGAGCCTGCGCATCGAAGACATCGCCACCAAGGCCGGGCTGAGCGTGTATCAATTCGAGCAGCGAGTGCAGCGCCTGTTTCAAATGAGCCCGCTGCAGCTCCTGCACAAGCTCCGCCTCGATGAAGCCACCCGCCTGCTGCGTGAAAGCGATCTCCCGCTCGGCGAGATCGCCCTGCAAACCGGCTGGTGTGATCAAAGCGCCTTCACCCGCCACTTCAGCCGTTACGCCGGCATGGCACCGGGCAAGTTCCGTGCGATGCAGGCCACGAAGTGAGCTCTCACTTCGCCTTTTTCGGCGGAGGGCCCAAGTAGGGATACTTGTCCCAGGCATCAAAGGCCGGATCGACTCGCGGATCAGCCGTCTCGCGCATCCACGCATCCACTTGGGAAGAAAGCTTCGCCTTCGTTTCAGCCATCGCCGGATCAGACGCGAGGTTTTTGACCTGGTCGGGATCACTGCGCAGATCGTAAAGCTCCTCAGCAGGACGTTTGGCAAAGCAAAGCTCAAAGAACGGCTTCATCGCCGGTTCATCGCGATGATCGAGGATGAACTGCTTGGTCATCGAAGGATCCACATCGCCCCACGGACCCACGGCGAAGTGCAGCGTCGGATCACCTGCTGGCCAGCGATCGGGGCGCAGGTTGCGCAGATACAAAAACTCCGCCGTGCGGATGCCACGGCACGGATAGCTCAGATCGCCCTGCCGCACGTTGGCATGGCGTTCGCGCTCGACGAAGACATGATCGCGGTCAATGCCATCGCTTTGACCCGTGAGCACATCGAGGCAGCTGCGTGCGGTCATCTCCGGCCACTTCGGCACCTCGGCGAGCTCGAGGAAGGTCGCCGCGAGATCGGTGAGCGTGATGAAGGCCTCGCTGCGCACACCCGCTTTCACCTTGCCAGGCCACCGAACGGCCAGCGGCACATGCGAGCCGCTGTCGTGGCAGTTCGCGAGGCCACGCGGCATCTGCCAGCCGTTGTCGCTGGTGTAGATGACGACTGTGTTTTCGAGCTCGCCGGCCTTTTCGAGCCTCGCGATAGCCTCACCATACGCCGCGTCCATCTGCTGCGCCGCAGCGAGGTAGGCAGCGATCTCACGACGCACCTCCGGTGTGTCCGGCAGGTAGGCGGGCACGCGAATTCTCGTGATGTCGATGCCCGCGGCGATTCCATCGACTTTCTTGAAGCTGTGCAAAGCCGTGTGCGTGCTGCCAAACCAGAAGAAGAACGGTTCTTTGTCTTTCCGGGCGTTCAGGAAGCTCGCGAAGTCGGGATATTGTCTGCCTGCGGGATTTAGCTCACGGCCATGATCCTTGTGATTGCCCGGCGACCAGCCTTTACCAGTGAAGCCGGTGTGGTAGCCGCCCTCGTCCAACGCATCGGTGAAGACTCGGAACTTCGGATGAAACTTGCTCCACAAGCTCGCCATGTCCTCCAATTGATGAGCCACGCGGCCGGTGAGCACACAGGAACGCGTCGGCGAGCACGAGGGCACGGGGCAGAAGGCGTTCGCGAAATTCATGCCCTCGCGTGCCATGCGGTCAAACACCGGCGTCTTCACCGCTTCGCAGCCATTCGCCGCGGCATGCTCGTAGGACCAATTATCCGCAATGAGCAGGAGGATGTTCGGACGCGGGGCCGCATGAGCGAGGCTGGTGAGGAGCAGAAAGCAAAGGAACCGCATGGCGATGCAAAGTGAAGAATTGCCTGACGTTCCCCTGAACGCATGAAAGCCGCCGTTCTCGCCCTCTTCGCCATTCTTCCTTTGCTGCACGCCGCTCCGCCCAATGTCGTCATCATTCTGGCGGACGATCTCGGCTACGGCGATCTCGGCTGCTACGCGCATCCGAAGTTCAAAACGCCGCGCATCGATCAGATGGCGGCGGAAGGCGTGAAGATGATGCAGTTCAACACACCCGCGCCTTTCTGTGCGCCCACGCGGGCCTCGCTCATGACGGGTCGCCAGCCTTTCCGCTGCGGCATGACGCAAAATCCCGCACCCGATGGCGGCGCGGTGGCGGATGCGCTCGCACTGCCGAAGAGCGAAGTGACACTCGCGCAGGTTTTGAAGTCCACTGGCTACGCCACCGGCATGGTTGGCAAATGGCATCTTGGCCACAAAGCGGGCTCGCTGCCCACCGAGCGTGGTTTCGACGAATACTACGGCATCCCTTACTCGAACGACATGCGCCCCGTGCAGGTCCTCGAAGGCACGGAAGTGGCCGAATATCCCGTCGTGCAGGCCACGCTGACCACCCGCTACGCGAAACGCGCTGCTAATTTCATCCAGCGAAACGCGAAGAAGCCCTTCTTCCTCTACTTCGCCGAGGCGATGCCGCACAAGCCGCTCGCCGCATCGGAGAAGAACTACCAAAAGAGCGGCGCAGGCCTTTACGGCGATGCCTTGCTCGATCTCGACGATAGCGTGGGCGCGGTGCTCGATGCGTTGAAGCAAAATGGCGTCGATGAAAACACACTCGTGCTCTTCAGCAGCGACAACGGCGCGTGGTTCGGCGGCAGTTGCGGTGGTCTTCGCGGCATGAAAGGCACGAGCTGGGAAGGTGGCTACCGCGTGCCGATGATCGCCCGCTGGCCTGGCAAGATACCGGCAGGCCGGATGAACAGTGAACTGGCCGTGATGATGGATCTTTTCGCCACCGTACTCGCCGCCACCGGCGCAAAGATGCCCGATGACCGCGTGCTCGATGGTCGTGATCTGATGCCGGTGCTCGCTGGCGATGGCCAATCACCGCACGAGTTCGTTTTCGGTCATCAAGGCCCCAAACTCGTCACCATTCGCGATGCCCGCTGGAAGCTGCATCTCGCTCCCGCCCGTGAAATGGCTCTCAAGCCCGGCGCCGACGGCAAATGGCTCGATCCGCGTGCGCCGGATGGCGTGACGATCCTCGCGCCTTTTGAGCAATACAATCTCGATGCCCATCCGGGGCTCAAAACGGGCGTCGAAGGTGCCAAAGGCCTGCTCTTCGACCTTCAAGCCGATCCCGGCGAGCAGGTCGATGTGGCATCAAAGCATCCCGAAGTGGTCAAACGCCTCCAAGCCGCCTTCGACGCGATGAACAAAGACGTTCCGGTCGTCGAGGAGGTGAAGCGAGCGCCTTACAAGAAGCCGTAAGGCATCGCCATGAGTTGAGGCCGGAGCCGTCGCGGCAGCGTTTTGGAGTGCTCCAGCCCTCTGGAGCTTTCGCATGCCTGGCGACGCTCAAAAGCGCCGGAGGGCCGGCGCACTCCAGGACGCTATCGCGCGCAATCGAACCTCATCTGCTCATCTTACGGGCTCAACCCAGCTTCGCTCCGAGGCGTTTCAGCATGGCCTCCAGCATGCGGCCATACTTGATGTAGCTGTCGTATTGCTCCTTCGCCTTCTGCTCGGGGCTGAGGTCATCGGCCGCGCCAGCACCGTGAAAGACTACGGCCACATGCGGCTCGATGCTGATGTAGCCCGAGTAACCGGTCTCAACGAGGTCCTTCATGATGCGCTCCGTCTGGCCTTCGCCTTCGCCGGGGTAGGTGTACACGGCATCGTTCTTCGTCTTGTCCCAGATGCCGTCTTTGACGTGCACATGGGCCATGAAAGGCTTGATGGCCTGATACATCTGCCAGGCGTCCTGCTTCATGCCGGGGCGGTCGCGGTCGTCGATGAAGACGGGGTTGCCGGTGTCAAAGACCCACTTCATGCCCGGCACGGCCTCGGCCATGCGTTGGACGTAAGTCGGGCTCATGCCGCCCCAGTTCATGCAGTTCTCATGCACGACGGTGAGGCCGGCGTCGGCGAAGCGCTTGTTGATCTCGTTCATGCGGCGGATGCGCTCGGGGGCAAACTGCTCCGCGTCGTCTTTGCCATCGGTTTTGCACACAGCATAGCTCATCACGCGGATGAGTTTGGCACCCAGGCGCTGCATGCGCGGGATGGCGCGGCTGATCTCGGCCTCAGTGATGGAAAAGTCGTCAGTGATCTTTTTGGCCCAGTTGCCGATCAAGGAGCCAAAGCCGCTGATCTTCATGCCTTTGGCCTCCAAATGGGCCACGACCTTGTCGAAGACCGCGTCGGGGATCTCGTGCAGGTTGGCCTTCGTGCCCTCAAACTCGACCACGCGACACTCGATGCTGTCCCAGCCGAGTTCCTGGTGGGCCTGGATTTGCACGTCGAGGGACGCGCCTGCTTCGTCTGCGATACCGGTGAGCTTGATCATGGTGGTGAGGGGAAAAAGTGGGCCGCAGTGATGGCGAAGCCCGCCGGGGAAGCAAGCGTCACTTCAGCCGTGCCTCGACCTGCTGGAGCAAATCAGGCTTTTTCGCCAGCAGCCGCTTCAACTGGCGTGCCAGCGTCGCGGCGCGAAGCCTGTCACCGGCCGCTTGCAGCCTCTCGATGTGCGCGAGCAGCTCGTTTTGCTGCGGCGTCAGGCCCGCGATGGTGCCGGAGGCCGCGGCGGGCTTCACCGAGCCCGCAGGCTCACCGCCGAAAATATTCTCAAGCTGCAGCAGCCAGGCCTCTTTCCCATCCTGCGAGAAGGCGAACCAGATGAGCAGCCCGTTTTGCTCCACTTCAAAGACGCGACGGTCGGCGCTGACGGGTGTGAATTTGTCCACGAGCCAAGATTGATCCTTGTTCTGCTTCGCCAGTTCGAGGTGCGTGCCGGTCCAGCGCAGCTTCGCAGGCTGGAGCTGCCTTTCATCCGGCTCCGACTCAAAGACCACGCCGGTGATGTCCTTTGGAAACTCCCGCACCGCCTTCGCATGCGAGCCGATGGGCAGCTTGAAGGCCACCTCGCCGCTCACCGTGAGCGGTGTCACGAAGCGCAGGTCATCGCTGAAGAAATACCAGCCTGTGTTCGCGCCGCGAAAATTCAGCCGTAGCACGCCCGCGTCCACAAACGCGGACTCATACACGCCGCCCTTCACGCCACCGGCCTTGACCTCACGCACGTCCTTGCCGTCGAACTCGAGGCCTTTCAGCCCAAACGTGCCGCGCAGGCTCCACTCGATGCCTTTGAGCTTCCTCGCAAACGCGACGACCTCGGGATGCTCCTCGTCAGCGATGACGAGGTGAAGAGGCATGGCGAGGATCAAAAACAGAACAGCGGACTTCATGTGGTCATGATGACGTTTCACGCGACGACGTGCAAGAAGCTCAACGGGCCGCCTTGAGCTTCTTCCCCGGCAAAAGGAACATCCGCCCGGCTTCGTTGCAGATCAGCAGGTTCGGCCCGTCCTTGCCGAGCATTGTGCCGACGGCTCCTGTCTCATGCGCACCGCCGGGCTGGATGACGAGGCCTTCCTCATCGCGAAACACGAGCGGCCTCGCGAAGGTGTTGTCGCCCTTGTTGAGCATCAGCAGCGGCGTGCCGAGTGTTTTCTTGGCTTTCACCGGCAAGGCTTTGTCCACGAGACTGCCGATGAGGCCGCCCACGACGGGATTTTGGCCCAAAGCCGCCATCGGATAGCCCGTCTCGCGATCCGGGATGGAGACGACACGTCCCGTGCCGATCACGAAATCAAGATGACCATCTTGATTCCAATCGAAGAGGTCGAGCTTGCAGCGTCCACTCATGCCCCCAACGCCGCCGCTGGTGCCGATGAGCTTGCCATCATCGAGTTTGAGCTTTCCGCCGTCTTCGACGTTGTAGTCATCAATGCGCCAGTGGAGGTGAAAATGGTCGTCGCCATCCACGATGACCAGTGCCATGCGATGGCCGATCTTCGCCACTGCCGGGCGACAACGCCACATGCCGTGCAGGTCGATGCCATCGCAGTAGATCGGATGCGCCGCATCGAGCTTTGGTTGCGTCTTCGTGCCGCGATTCAGGTAGATGAGATAATCGCCCGTGATGTCGCCGATGATGAGATCGAGCATGCCATCGTCATTCCAGTCGATCGCATTCGGCGAGAGATAGCCCCAGCGTGCTTCTTGAAGCCCCTGCAAGCTTCCAGAATAGCCCGCCTGCACCTGAATCTCGCGACCAGCAGCCTGCACACGCGTCGCGGGCAAAAACCTCGGTTCCTCATTGCTGCCGACGTTTTCAAAGAAGAGCACGAAGCCCTCGGAATTGCCCGCGAGGATGTCCAGCACGCCATCGCCATTCCAATCAACCGTCGTCGGCGAGGGCAGCGTGCCCGCGTAAAGGTCCGCATGCTCCTGCAAAACGGACACTGGCTCTGCAAACACCGGCGCACCGGTCTTCGCCCACTTGCCGGTGAAGCGGTAAAAATACAGCGAGCCCTCGCCACACGCGATCAGGCCTCCCGGATAGGCTGCCACGCTCGGATTGATGCTCGGATGCCGCAGTGCATTCCCATCCTCGCCGGCCACGAGACGCTTCGTTTCGAGGTCAAAGCCGCTCGCGGCCTTGTTGCGGTAGTAAATGAGGTTTCCCTGCCGCGAGCCGGTGATGAGGTCACGTTCATGCCCTTTGCCCAAATCGATGCCCGTGATGCCGTGCATCGAGAAAAAGACCTCGTGCTTGGTCTTCGTGATCTGCTTCACCGCCCCCGTCGCCGACCAGCCGATGAGATAGCGATACCTCAATTCGCCCACCGCGATGCCGGAGGAGTTGAACGGCCGCCATTCCTCGGTGTTCGGGCTGCCTTCGGTGCCTTTGCCGCCGTTCGACATCTCAAACGCGATGTCGAAGCCTTCGTCATTCGGCAGCACGCCGAGGCTCGAGGGCGACTTCACGGCCTGCGGCAGCTTCTCACGCTTCGTTTCGCGGAATTCAAACTTCTCGCGATCAAACTCCGTCGTCACCAGTTCCTCCTTGTCGATCCACAAGCCGATGATGCTTCCATTCTTCTCCTGAAACACGCAGCCCTTGTCCTTGAAGGCGCATTTCACCACCACCGGCTCCGCAAAGACCGGCGCACCGCTCGCCGCGGTGTCCACCCACTTGAACAAATGCACCGCCTGCGGCCCGCCATAGCCCGCCACGAACAAATCCGGCTGCCTGCCACCAAACACACGGGCATGCCCGAGCACATGATGATTCAAATTCACCAGCGCCAGCGGTCCCCTGCCCTTCTCCCCCGCCGATGGCAAGGCCTTCGTGCCCGCAGGCAGGTGCGGCTCCGCGGCCCAGCCGAGCGTTCCAAGGCAAAAGAGAACTATGAGATGCTTCATTACGAATCGCATAGCCAGTGAACGACGCCCGTCGCGCCCGACTTCATCCGCATTCATGACAAGCGGATGCCGGTTCTTGAACTCAGCCCGTGACTCCGAGCCGCTTTAGCCCAACAGCATCTCCGCACCCTGCTTCCAGCAGGTCCAGTCGTGCCCGCCGTCGATCTCCGCGAGTTGATGTGCTTGCAGGAAGGAACGGGTGAAGAAGCGGTTCGAGGCCAGATGGCGATCCTCGCGACCCGTGATGATTTTGATCGGCACAGGCGGTCCGCCGCCGGCATGCCATTTGGTCTTCATCTCCGCCCACAGCTTCTTGATACCCTCCTCCTTGTTCCGCGGCACGATTTCACCGGGATGCCAGTGCTCGATGCCGCCCGCTGCCTCGATTTCCGCCATCAAATCATCCTCGCCGACAAACGGTGCCAGCATGAGCACCTCGTTCACATCTCGCGGGAAGCGCAGCGTGTAAATGAGTGAGCCGAGCCCGCCCATCGAGACCCCCATCAGCGTCACCCGCTCGCCTCGTTGACGTGCCGGGCGCACGATCTCCTCATGCAGGCAGGTGTGCGGGATGCGGTCCACATAGTAGCCGAGATGCAGATCCGGGGCCGCTACACGAGCATGTGGCCGCCTTTCCCGCACGAGGTCCACGATGCCCTGCCGCTCAAACTCCTCCGGCTGACTGAAGCGTCCCGGCAGCAGCACCACGAGCTCCTCCGCCTTGCCGCCAGCCTTGGGCGCATAAGAAAGCGTGCGCACCGGTCGAGTGGCATCGGGAAGCATCGAACGGCAGGAACTCAAAGCCAGCGCCGCCGAGGCCGCGCCGAGTTGGTGGAGGAAGTTGGAGCGTTTCATCGAACGCGGCGAGCATGCCGCCCCATCGCTTCCGCCTCAGTCAGCAATCGGATGAGATACACCCGCTGAGGTCCGTGAACGCTTTCCGCGAGCTTCAGGCCTCGTTACGCTGTTTCGCAGCCGCCTTGACCGCTTCATGCGTGAAATTGCCCAACGCATTCCCCTCCGCATCCGGGCACACCCAGTCAGAGATTTCGGCCACGGGCACCTCGACTTGCGAGCCCTGCTTCAATTTGGAGGTGTGCATGGGATGATTCACGAGATGGCCATGCACATACTCGGGTTCGAGTCCGAAGACTTGCAGCCACATGTGCTCCGTCTGGCCGTCCTCGCCCACAAAGGGTGCTTTCACGATGAAGCGTTCGTCGCCAGGTTGGCGGTTCTTGAAGGTGGTCGCAAACTCCGGCCAGCGACGCCGTGCCTCGGCGATGGCATTCTCGATCAAGTCACCATCCGGAACCCCAAAGACCGGAGCCTTTACCTCCTCCCGCAGTGCATCCAGTGGCGCATCACCGCAGAGCATTTGCTCCAACTCGGGCGACCACAAATTGAAGAAACGATGCTGCGGACACATGATCGCCATCACGTCATCGTCTGCCAGCGCCGACACCGCCTTCCCGATCATGCGATACGCCTCGTCTTGGTCCATCGCGGTGTCTTTCACCTGCATCAGATCCACCGCCAGCCATGAGGTGTGATCGCGGATGATCTCGGCAAAACGAAGATTCGTCACCGACTTGGCCACCGCCTCGGAATCGTCGAAGTAACTCCGGTCATGATTGTGCACCGTGAACATCGCAAAGACCGGCTTTTGCACCATCACGATGAAAAGAGGGCTGTGGCCGGCTACGAAGCCATCGGCGTCATCTGGCGGATCGCCCTCGCCGCCATGAATGTTGAGGCCCCAGGCATCGGAGAGAGCGTGGGCCAGCACGGAGGCCTCCAGGTAGCGCTGCTGACGACGCAGGTGAACCAGCGAGATCATGGGCTCGGGCGAATCTTCTTCACTGTCTTCATTCGCCCCCGTGAAATCGTCGATGATGCCGTTGTCCGGCTCCTTCCACAGGTAGTAGGCCACACTGGCGATGCCGATGGCATACAGGCACTGGGTCCAGGTGAATCCTTTGGCAAACAGGCCCGCAATCTTGGCCGCCGCCATGAACCCGAGAACGCCCAGGCCAGCCATGCGCGCCCACCCCTGCCGCAGCACGAGGCCGAGTGCCACAATCACCAATCCGGCAAACATGATCCAGAGGCTCGTGTGCTGGAGCTTCATCGCCCCGAGATAGATGCCCCACGCCCACATGGCCAGCAGGCCGGCGGCGATGTTCCAGTTCGAGATGAGACGGTTAAGCAGCGATTTCATCGTGGTTGGTTGTGGCATAAATCCACCGCATGCGGCAAGATGAATCCGCATGAGCATCCCCACCTTGTTTGACTGGTTCGCCGGCATGACGCTGGCGCAGTGGGTGGCATTCAGTCTCGCGGGAAACTCCATGATCCTAGGTGCATCCGCGATGCTTTGTGCCTGCGTGGCACGCCGATGTCGTGAGAGGCCCCTCTTTGCCCACCAGCAGCCCATCACGCGTGGCGATGTGGTGCTCGCGGTGGTAGCGACGCTGCTGAATTCGCTCGTCGCGGTGGTCGGCTGGCTGCTGTGGCAGCGTGGCTGGGTGCAGATCACCCATCCCGCGTGGTGGCGCAGTGCGGTGGATGTGGTGATCTTCCTCATCGCGATGGATCTGGGCATGTATGTGTTCCACCGGCTGGCGCATCACCCATGGATCTATCCGTGGCTGCATGCGCGGCATCACACGCACGTCTCGGTGAATGCGATCAGCCTTTTCGTTCTGCATCCCTTTGAGGTGCTCGGTTTTGGTGCCTTGATGCTGTCTGTGATGATGCTGGTGCCGCTCTCCGGCACGGCAGTGCTGGCCTATCTCACGCTGAACGTGCTCTTTGGCACCTTGGGGCACGCGGGAGTGGAGCCATTCCCCGAGTGGTGGAGCCGGAACGTGCTGCTGCGAGAGATCGGCAGCAGTTCTTTTCACGCGGGGCATCACCAGCACCCGGCGTCGAACTTCGGCTTCTACACTAAGATCCGGGACCGCCTGCTCGGCACGCTGAAGTGACCGATCCGGCCCAGTTTTCGACCTTGAAACGGCCATTTCGAGCCGGTAAGAACGCACTCCCGCGCCCGGCCGCCTCTGGCGCACTCTTTCCAACTCCAAGCCCCCAGCTCCAAGCTCCATGCCTACCGACTACGCCCTCCTCTCCAAAGCCGCCAACGAAGCCCGTGGTCTCGCCATGGACGCGGTGCACAAGTGCTCCTCCGGCCACCTCGGCCTGCCGCTCGGCGCGGCGGAAATCGGTGCGGTGCTCTTCGGCCAGGCCCTCCAGTGCGATCCGGCCGATCCGAAATGGCTCAATCGCGACCGTTTCATCCTCTCCGCCGGCCACGGCTCCATGTTCATCTACTCCTGGCTGCACCTCAGCGGCTACGCGGTGAGCATCGACGACGTGAGCAAGTTCCGCGTGCTGCATTCCATCACGCCGGGCCATCCCGAGTTTCATGAAACGCCGGGCGTCGAGTGCACCACGGGCCCGCTCGGTCAAGGCGTCGGCAATGCCGTCGGTTATGCGCTCAGCGGCAAGATGGCCGCGGCGAAATACAACACCGACGCGCACAAGATCATCGACAGCCACATCATCGCCCTCGCTGGCGACGGCTGCCTCCAGGAAGGCGTCGCGCGTGAGGCGGCCGCCTTTGCCGCGCACAACGGCCTCGACAACCTCATCCTCATTTACGATTCCAACGACGTCACCCTCGACGCCATGGCGAACGTCACGCAGGGCGAGGACGCGCTGAAGCTCTGGCGTGCGCTCGGCTGGGACGCGGTGCAAATCGATGGCCACGACCTCGACGCCATCGCCAAGGCCATTCAGAAGGCGAAAAAGACCGACAACGGCAAGCCGAAGATCATCATCGCGAAGACCATCATCGCCAAAGGCATCCCGGAAGTCGCCGGCACCGCCAAAGGCCACGGCGAAGGCGGCGCGAAATTCGTCGATGCCGCCAAAAAGGCTCTCGGCATCCCGGAAGGCACTCACTTCCACGTCAGCGACGACGTGAAGGCCTACTTCGCCGATTTGAAAGCGAAGCGCAGCCGCATCCACAAGCGCTGGACGAAGCTTTACAAAGAATGGGCCGCCGCCAATCCCGCGCTCCAGGCCGAACTCGAAGCCGGCAGCGCCAGCGCCGAGGACCTGCTCAAAGTCATCCCCGAGTATCCCGCCGAAGGCAAAGCCGCCACGCGCAATAGCGGCGGCGAAATCCTCAACCACCTCGCCAAAGCCGCGCCGAAGCTCATCACCGGCAGCGCCGACCTCTTTGGCTCCACGAAGAACTACATCAAGGACGGTGGCGACTACTCCGCCGCCAATCCGAAGGGCCGCAACATCTGGTTCGGCATCCGCGAGCACGCCATGGGCGCGATTTGCAACGGCATCGCCTACGACGGCATCTTCCAGGCCAGCGGCGCGACCTTCCTCGTCTTCGCCGATTACTGCCGCCCGAGCATCCGCCTCGCCGCGCTCGCGAAACTGCCCGTCACCTATATCTTTACGCACGACAGCGTCGGCGTCGGTGAAGACGGCCCCACGCATCAGCCGGTCGAGACCGTCAGCGGCCTGCGCGTCATCCCAAATCTTGACGTCATCCGCCCCGCCGATGCCGAGGAGACCGCCGCAGCCTTCGCCGCCGCGTTCAGCCGCACCGATGGCCCCACGCTGCTCGCTTTGAGCCGTCAGGACCTCCCGCATCAAGGCCACGCCAGCGCCGCCTCCCGTCGCGAAGGCACGCTCAAAGGCGGCTACGTGCTCGTGCAGGAAACTGCGCCGCTGGAAGCCATCGTCATCGCCACCGGCTCCGAAGTTCAGTGGGCCGTCGAAGGTGCCAAAGGCAAGCCCGGCGTCCGCGTCGTGAGCCTGCCCTGCTTTGAACGCTTCGACCGCCAGAGCGCCGAGTATCGCGAAAGCGTGCTCCCCGCGAGCTGCACCAAGCGCGTCGCCATCGAAGCCGGCGTCTCCGGCCTCTGGTGGAAATACGTCGGCACGCAAGGCCAGATCATCGCCATCGACCGCTTCGGCATCAGCGCCCCCGGCAACACCGTCTTCAAAGAACTCGGCATCACCGCCGAAGCCGTCGCGAAGGCGCTGGCGTAATGCACGACTCCCACAAAAAGCCCCGTGCTGTCACCGGCGCGGGGCTTTTTTCGTTAAGGGGTTACTTCACCACCGGAGGCAGTTTGCACGATTGCCACGCGAGGAATCGCCATTGGCCTTTTTCCTCACGCCAGACGGCCAGGAAGCTCAGCACGGCATCCATCGCCTTGCCTTCGGACTCCGCTTTGACGTGCGCACGGCCTGTCATGAGCGCGATGCCCGGCGCGGGGAAGGTGAAGTTCTGCTCCTCGTAGTCGTAGCCCACATACTTCGTCTTCCCGGCGCTGAGGATCTCGATGAAGGACTTCTTGGTGTCCACAATGCCGTTGGAATGCGCGTAACGCAGTTCATCGGAGAAGACAGCGTCCAGCTTGGTGCGGTCCCCGGATTGCATCGCGGCCACACGGGCTTTGTCAGCGGCTTTGACCGCTACAAGCGCCGGCGAGTCCTCGGCGAAGGCTTGAAACGCGAAAAGAAGGGCGAGGGAGGCTAGCAGTGTTTTCATGGGAAGTGAACTGGGCGGTCAAACGCCGTGTTTGGAGCCATTTAGCGGATTTTCCAGATCTTCACATCATCGATCCAGACGGTATTCGGGATCAAAAAGCTGAACCAGCGCTTCATCGGGTGCGCAAAGCCCTCCGAGCGGTGCTTGGCGATCAGTTTGCCGTCGAGCGTGAGACGCATCTCATCGCCCACGGTGAGCAAAATGAGCTCATGCCACTCGGTGTCGGCTTTGAAGGGCACGTTGATGCTTTTGGTCTTCAGCAGCGCTTCGAGGTCGGCGGGCACTTTTTGCTTCTTGGCCACCGCTTCATCGCGTCGGCGACGGTTTTCGAGGTTCATGATGCCTGTTTTGTGATCCACGAGCGTCACGCTGCTCTGACTGAGGATGCCGTAGCAAAGGTGGCCGGCATGCACGCCCTTCGTTTCGCGATCGACAAAGCCGAGCTGGAGGCTCTCGCCCTTGCTCAGCCCCGGAAACCGAAAGCGCACCACCGCGCCGCCATCCGTGAAACCGGCCTCATGATGGATGTGCGCCGCATGCTTCGCCGCCTCCGACGCGCTCGCGACCTTCAAGATGCCGCCATCGAGATCCGCCATTTTCACATTTGGAACACGATCTGCCGTCGCGCTGTTCCAACCATTGCCGATGGCTTTGGCGAGGTTGCCGTCTTCTTCGCGCTCGAAGGCCTCATGGAAGATCAGCGTCGCGTTTTTCTCCAGCCAGGCGGTGGAGTCTTGGGCGAATGACGAATGCAAAATGGCGAATGACGAAAGGAAGAGGAGAAGGCGCATGGTGGGTTTGCTAGTTCAGAACGCGGCTCAGTGGTTGATTTGCACTGAGCGACCTGCTATTTCACGTCACCACCCGATGAAACGCAAAGGATGCTTGTTTTACTTTCTGATGGGGTTGGGAGTCATGCTTCTCTGCGGGAACTTCATGCCTCCTCTATCGTTGGCGGGCTGTGCCGTCACCCCTTCACGGTTCATCGGACAGGTTCTGGATCAACATGGGAAGCCAGTTCCACATGCCAAAATCGAGATCAGCAGGCATTTGACGATTTTTAGTTTTCACGGCGAGCGCAGCTATGCTGAGGCGGATGAAGAAGGCCGCTTCTCTTACTTTGGCATCTTTGGCGCCGGATTGCATGTGGCCGTCTCCAAATCAGGTTACCTGCCTTTGTTCAGTGGCAACGTGCCAAAGGGGCTTCAGGAATCTCAAAGAGCGTTCTGGGGTGGATATGATCAAGTTTCCTCCCCGAGAAAGCGGGAAGTCTTCCATCTCTATAAGCCACCTGCGGCCGAGGAGCTGGTCTATGGGCGCGAAAAGAGCTTCCGCATGGCAAAGGATGGCACGCCACTAACTCTGAATTTCGATGATCGTCATCAAATCGAAGTCCGCACCTGGACTGAAGATCCGGCTTCTCCCAATGACCGATCTTACAACTGGCGTAGTGAGATCAAGGTGCTCAACGGTGGCATGCAGAAAAGAGCGAGTGAATTCTCGTTCGAGGCCCCGACTGAGGGCTACTCTAGCAATACCAAGATTGATATGCCGACGATGATTGATGGGAAGACCAACCCGAGTTGGAACTCCCGGTTTGAACAGGATTTCTTTTTCCGCTTTTCGGATGGTTGCTGCGGACGTGCAAAGATCAGGCTCCATTCAGGCGGCGACCACTTTGTCGTCTTTGAGCCTTATCTGAATCCGAAGATGGGATCGAGGAACCTGTCCGTGACCCCAAAGTAGACGGACTTGAGGACTGCATCCCACGCCATGCACCGCGTGACGTGTCCTGCTGACGATTGCGACGGCATTGCTCCAGCGCTTCCTGGGTTGTGAATCGGCGTTGGCCCACAGGTGCTGTCATAGTTGAAAGAATCGATATAGCTACTTTTGCTGCCGCAGGTAGTCCAGCGCAGCAGCTCGGAACTCGCTCTCAGCCGGATACTGCCCGGTGCTTTGCTTCGCATCCGCGAGATGCTTCTTCGCCCAGGTGAAGTAGCGCTGATGCGTGTGCCAGATGGGCTGCTTCTCGTTCTTTTCGTTGATGAGCCAGAAGCCGCCGGGTTTTTCGGGGGTGCCTTCGTTGTCGTAGAGTTCCCAGTAGAGGACGAAGGGGCAGCCCCATTCGAGGGCGGCGATCATGGTCTCGATGCTTTTGCGGTTGGTCACCTCGGGCGGGTAGCGTCGCGCGGGGAAGCCGTATTCGCCGATGAAGACGCGTTTGCCGGGGATGCCGGGCTTGGGCTTCAGCTTCGATTCGAGATGGTCGAGCGCGGCGTGCAGATCGTCGCGGATGCCGCGCTGGAGGCTGTCGTAGCAGGAGTAGCTGACGAAATCGACGTCCACCTGCGGGAGGATGTCGTTGGCGAGGCATTGCCCGCCTTTGAGGAAGGGCTCGACGAGGTTCGCCTCGGTGTAGTGCCAGACTTCGACGTTTTGATGCGGTGTGTCGCGCTTCGCGTCATCGATGGCCTGTTGGCGGACCTTGAGCCAGGCGATGAAATTCTCGCCAAAGTGATCGGGGAAGGGCTGTTTCGGGTCAAAGTGCGGTCGCAGATGCCAATCGCCCTCCCAGTGGCCGAGGTAGAACTTTTTGCCGCTGCCGCTGTAGGTGCGCAGCAGGTGCGCGGAGAGGTCAAACATCTCGCGATACTCCAGATCGCGCTCCGTGGGCTTGAAGGTGCCCGCACTGCCGTGCGTGGTGAAGGGATAGGCCCAGATGAAGAAGTGCGTGAACGGCATGTCGAGCACCGCGCGATGCGTCGGCTCCCTCGCCGCGATCTCGGCGAGTGTTTGGAGGCCGGGATTGCTCCCGCGCACATTCACCTTCGTCTGGCCAAACGAGGCCTGCTTCGAGATCGAGAACTTCATGATGCCCGAACCGAGCTCCGCGATGAGCTTCGCGCTCTCCAGCAAGGGCTCGTCCTGTGTGAACTGATACCGCCCGCCGATGGCCTGTGTGCCGAGAAGCATGTTGGGCGGCTCCGCGGAGAAGGCGGAGAGCAGAGGGCAAAGAGCGAAGAGGAGGAGGCGCATGGTTATGGTTTCACCTGCACGAGCGGATTACTCCTGAGGTGCTTGACTGATTTGCTCGACAAAAAGAAAACGAGAATCCCAAGCCAAGAGTTGATCCAAAGTGCATTCGGCTATCGTAACCCCATTATTAAAGAAGCCGGGATCCATAAGCTTGACCGAATTCGAGCCATCGAATGAGAGAACTCGAAAAGTGTGTATCTCGGCCGGTGTGATAACAGATGTGACGATGCAGTTCACATTACTGGAAAACAGTGCATGCAATTCTTTCTTCGTGATCAAGTGAAGCAGGTCAGACTTGAGGCCTTGTTTCGACAGAATCAATTGATGATCTTCAGGTGTGGTGGCTCCAAACTGCTCAATTTGGGGCAGCTTCGAGAGAAGCTCATTTTTATACCGTCGCAGGATTTCAGCCTCGGTGATTCGACACCCAAGATCGGTTGTCAATGACTCGATGCAGGCGAGGCCACAGGTGAAAGGCGTTAGCTGTTGAAGAAGTGTTGGCATTTGCTTTCAAAGTTTTTGCTCTGATGTCGGTTTCAATCTGGCTGACTACTTTATTCGCCGATTTTGATCATCTCTCATGCGCCGTAAATCTTCGAGACGCCTTTGAATCTGGTTGTCGTAACTGCTCGGAATATTCATTTTCACGAGAAACTCGGAGGCTTGCTTCAAGCCCTGAGCCGCAGCTTTCTTTATCCATTTTATACCTTCAGTCTGGCTTTGATCCACTCCCGAGCCTTCCAAATACATAAGGCCGAGGTAAAATTGAGATAGTGGCACATCTTGCGCCGCAGATTTAGTCAGCCAATCGAATGCCTTGCTAAGCGATTTTGCAATTCCATCACCGTTCGCGTAACACACCCCTAAAGCGCCTTGAGCCAAAGCATGCCCCTTTTTAGCAGCTTTATCCCAGAAGAACACAGCTCTAGACATGTCTTTGCTAACAATTTCTCCTTCAGCATGCCAAATTCCCAAGTTGTGCAGCGCATCCGCAGATCCCTGTTCTGCGGCCAGATTTGTCCATCGCAGGGCTTCTTTCAAATCTACTGTGACGCCTTTACCAGAAGCTAACATTAGACCAAACTCGGATTGGGCTGCCGCAATTCCAGCCATAGCTGCCCGCTTCATAAATTCTGCGGCCTTACTGGAATTTTGCGGCACACCTTCACCACGCAGATTGGCGGCTGCCAAGTAGTATAATGCCCCCGCTATGTTTTGATCTGCCGCTTTCTCAAAGAAAACTGCCGCAGTTTTTGAATCTTTCCCCACGCCCTTTCCTTCAGCGTAGCACATGCCGAGCGAAACCTGCGCCCATCCTAGATTTTGCACAGATGCTAGGTGAAACATATCCGCCGCATTTTTTTCAGATCGCGTCACACCCCGCCCTTCCATATAGCACCATCCAATAGCAGTCTGCGCCCAAGGGTCACCCGCCAGTGCCTCTTCACGAAGAATTGGGATCGCGCGCTGGACTAAAGTAGCTGTGAGGCTGGGGTTCTTTTTTGTGCCGACGCCGTCTTCGTAATTAATGGCCAAACTGAGCATTCCCAGAGCATCATTTGAATCAGACGACTCTAGGGCGAACCGCTGTGAAGAGTCCCAATCCATTGCGACACCGAGTCCAAGCCGTTTCCTAATTGATTCGATCGCGAGTTTGCGCGCCTTTTTATAGAACGTAACCAGCGGTGCAGACAAAGACCTCTCCATTGTGATTTTCGGTGATGGCGCTGTTAGTCGGACCCAGTTGATCACTTCATGGTCTTCGTCTGTTAGCACGGATACGTCGCCAATCATTGGAGGCCCTTTATGTTTGGGGCCAACAAACAATTCGTGGATTGAGTTGTGCTCAATAACAACATTTGGATTTTTAGGAATTACGGCCCTCACAAGCTGGCTTCCATCGACGACTTTATGACGACTATTTAAAGCTTCATCATCCTTCCATTCGAGCCGGTAAGCACCTGCAGGCAGGCTGATCAAAGCAGCACCCTTACGCCAACCATCTTCACCAAAGAGACGCCATTCCTGTGTCTGATCAGCTGTTACTTCAAGCTGGCCTATGGGTGAGGCTATTCGAGAGCTTTTCTTGGTGAGGACTTTCGAATTCGGAATCTCGCCCAAACGAACAACTTGGCCTGAGCTTACTTCAAACACTTTCACGCCCACCTTCCATGTTCCCTTCTCCAGCACGACGCTGGAGGAGGCTCCCGAAATTCCTACCGCACTGACACTGCGCACGCCTTCAAACACAACCGGTCCATCTGTCTTGAATTCAACAATTCCAACCTCCGCTAGCAAAGAGGAACAACTGATGCATGTGATGAATGTCAGAATCAGTTTCATATTTATTGAGGATCAATCTGAATTCCTGTGCCGGAACCTCCAATGGTCATGACGGCATCTGTGGCCAGCGGTTCCCAGCCACATTCCAAACCGCGTTTAGCGCAAGCCTGCTGAGCACCCATAAACATTTCAAATCCCGAAGGATAGACTAACAGGCCGACTCTTTGGCTGCCTGGGTCGAGGGTTGCCAAAAATGCAGCGAATTCATTTAAATCCAAACCTCTACGGGAGTCTGGTTTGATTGTGGCATACAACGGGCGTGCTCGTAAAACATCAATGTCAACGTGAGCACTAAGTCTGCCGTTCAACATCTGAGGGAAGAATTTCCCATCAGCGACGAAAATTAGCTCTGGTCTCTTTTCACTCGTCTGGCGGCTCGGAAGACGGACCTCTTGAGTTTGTGATCTGATGAATTCCTGCCTGCTCGCTTCGAGCTTCACAAGTTCCGCTTTTTTCGTTTCCACGCGTTGCCTTACCTCTTTAAGAGTGCGTTCAGCAATCTCGATACGTTTCGCTTCCGCGCTCACAGGGGCATCTGATGCCTCAAACGCGTTGCTTTGCTTATTTCTGAGCATGGCAACCTCCGTCTGAAGTTCATTCAACCCACCGGCCATGTCACGTAGTCTGATGACATCACGGCTAATAGCGTCAATCTGCTCCTCGATTGCTAAAGTCTGTGCATGTTCTTCCGCCGATTCTTTGGGATCGGCGTTGCCGAGCCGCTCCTGTAGGTCGTTGGTGGAAACGACGATCAAGAGTGTGATCAAAATCATGGAGCCCAGGCAGTTGCACACTGTATCAAGCAGCAGTTCAAGGCTGTCGGTGGGGCCTTTGGGCTGAGCATTCATTCGGGGAGGAAACTGAGTTGTTCGTTTTCACCCACGGCTTGATAGCCGAACGTGAAATCGTTTTTTTTGAGGAAAGCCCGAAGCTCTTCAAGCAGTTCAATGGCTGATGGCCGCGCGTATAGCACGACATGAACTTTCTCGCGCTCAACTTGGGAAAGTTTTGCCAAGAACAAAGCTCCAGGCAGCTTACCCCAAGCTCCATCTGGAGCCGTGACAACTTGAGTATCATGATTCTCCAAAACTGCGATGATGGGAGTTCTTCCTCTCTGCACTTGTCGATACGCTAAGCGAACCATGCCTTTCTCCTCGCGCAGGCGATCATATTGCCCCTGAGCTTCAGCAACTTGTTCATCAAGTTGGTTTCTGGTCTGATTAGCGGCATCGATCTCCGCTAACCTCTGTTGATAAACTGCCTCGGCGGCCTTGGGATCACTCTGGGCTAGCTTCTTTGTGAGAATTTCACGTTCTTTTTCTAAAGAGGCTTTTTCACGAATAACCTGCTCAGTCCGCGCCTTCTCCGAACGTGCTTTTTCTAGCTCGCTTCTGAGGACGGAAAGGTTTTTTGCTTCGCCGCCTTGGCTGCTATTACCAAATGCGGCAAAGAACAATGCGATCAGAATCATGACGCCAATCAGTCCCATGATAACCGCCTGAAAGGCGAAGAAGCTCGGCCCGGGGCCTGGGAGTTGGCGGTTCTTTTTCATTTCTCCCCCAGATAATCTACCCGTTCAGCAATATACTCCTCACAGAAGTCGGCAACTTCAGCCATGAACTCCTGCTCTTTGTTAAACTGAAAAGTGTTCCACATTTGCACCAGAATAGCAGCGAGCAGCGCTAGCAGTGTAGTGTCAAAAGCAGTCGAAAGGCCTTGCGTGACGCCAATCAAAGAATTCTTAACCTCTGCGATTTCTTTCACACTCTGCAAAGTGGCACCAAAGCCCCCCACTGCCTGCCCTAGTCCCAAAACGGTGCCTACAAAACCCAGGACGGGAATCACCCAGACAATGCCGCCAAGCAGGTTAAAACTTCGCTGCACTGCATCTTCATCGGCCTCAGCCAACTGTTTTAGGCACGCCCGCACCTCGTTTGCGGGCAGGCCGTGTGCCGCCAGATGCAGTGAACGTTCCGCCCTGCCCAGCAATGCAAACTTTCTAGGATCGTCCACCGAATGATAGAGCCGCTCAAGCAATTCAGCGCCGCTTCCTTCATCAATCACCACGCCGGAACTGCGTGGCGGAACCCCTACATCAAATGCCCTCTTCTGGACAGCAAGTTTCCAACGCTTGAAAATCAGGATGACAAAAGCCCACGATGTGAAAAACACAGTGGCTTGCTGCGTCCAGCCACGCTCGAAAAAGAGATCGCAGAAAGACCTCGCTGCAGGAACCGAAGTGCGCAGGAACCAGAGGAATGCATAAATGCAGCAGGAGACACACAAAGCGACGGCAAAGCTAAACTGCCTGTTCACTGCCGTCAGCCGTCCTGGGCTGACTCCCAGCCTCGCCTCGAAGTCAGCTTTGCTGTAAGCCAGCTGAGGGCCATCGCCGATTTGGAATCTTCTGCGCAGTGTGGCTGCCCGGGCGGTTATGGGCGCTCCATCGGGTGAGTTCTGTGAATGTTGGCTCATTTGGTTCATCTTCACATTATTTCGTTTCGCCACGGCGGCAAAAAGCGGGACTTCCCATCATCGGACGGTCGTTCAGCCATACGGTCTTGCCTAGGCTAGATTGAAAGCCAACAACAACACTACCATTGCCCCAGGCAAGCAGAACGCATTGACCAGGCAATTCTCCCAGGAAATGGAGTTTCCCATTCTCCGCGACGACGCCGACCTTTTCCCAAGAGGTAGCCGACTTGACCAGAAGTTGTAGGGCAGACGCCTCCTGTTGGAAGTCAACATCTCGCCGGTCAGTAAAATATGATTCCAGCATTACCAACTTTTCAGCAGCCAAGACAGTGCCTTCACTCAAAAGAGGCTCTGGACTGTCGCCGACCAGCTTGAGCACTTCTCTGATTTCATTGGTAGCTGAGGGACTCCAAATCAGGCCCCATGAAGCAGGGTCTAGCTTGATGACGCCGTCCACCACTTGGCATAAAAGTGCTTTCTCAAATGGTTTCATCCATGGGTCCGCGTAAATGTGGTCCAGAAAAAACAGCGCCGATTGAGTGAACTGCGGAGTAGTAATGTAATCTTTGCTGGCAGCCCAGCTTGCGAGTGCCTTTAGATGATAACGATATGTATCGGGTGAGTCCGGCGGCGGCTTTCCAGCAGATGCTTCCAAAACAGGTAATCGTTGCTTTAAGAACTGAATCTCCTCGGCTGTGCAGGGACGAGCAGGAAAGAGCGCTTCACTTGAGTCTGCTGTTAATCCCATTTTGTGCATGGCCTGTTGATGCAGCACATCTGGCCATAAACCTTTGTCCAACACCTGAGCAAACCCTGCCTTGAGCTGATGGTGTTCAGGTAAGTTTGCCATCAGGTTTCGCAATATTTGGGCATGAGTTTCAGCACTGGCATGTTCGCCAGCCATCTGATCGAAACTTTTGACCCAAGATACCGCCGCCTCTTCCATCTGTTGATATTTTCCAAGAGCACGCGCCATTCGTTTAGCCAGCCGCTCTTCAATATCGTGCATTTCTTCGGCGACCTTGGCCGCAGCACGCCGCATCTCAGGAAGCTGTGAAACCAACGGCTCACCGAAGACCCCATCCGCACGGGACAGGCAGGAATCAAGAATGCTCAGAGCCAGCTCTGCCGAAGTAGTTTTTTCTCGCATCCATTCCTGATCCAATGTGGTGGCTTTGACCGCTAACACGCCGATCCTTCGCGCGTCGGATGGTGTGAACTCGTTAATATTGGCTTCGTGGAACGACTGCAGAGTGGCGGTTTGTTTGATCAAAAGGCTTCGCGTTTCCGGCGTCAAACTACTCCATTTTTCGAGTTCGGATTCCGCGCGGCCAAGTTCAACCAGCCAAGCCTCGCATGATGCTTTTTTCGTGGCAAGCCAACCTGAAGCCAGTGAGCGAATCTTGAGGGCATTCGCAGCCCCACTTCGACCAGGGTCGAACTTCCACTGCTCACGAAGCAGTGAGTTTACTTCTGTAGTGTCGCCATTCAAAAGCGCCTTCTCCATGCGTGCTGTATAGTCTTTGAAATAGGCGATGCATGCATAGTTCCAGGCAAGCAGTGTTAATATTGCAGAACATACGAAACCTATCCCTCCAACAGCTAGAAGCTTCTTGGTTCTCTGCTTCTTGATCGAGTTATTGAGATGCGCCTCAATATTGCCAAGCCGCTTCCAAAAGCCATCATCTTCAGGCACTTCCCATCGGGATCTGCGGCTCAGAAGATGCACTTGATGCAGCACTGCATCGAAGTTTCTGCAATCGTCAGCAAATGCCGCGATCTCAAGCTGCTGCAAAGCGGCGTTGTGGTCATCGGCGAGGAGGCTCATATCATTGGTTTCTCAAAGTTGCGGGTTGGATAGGTCATCAAACGTTTCTCTACCGCAAGGCAATTTGGCAAGCTGAGCTCCCTACTTTCGCGACGCTGCTCCTCAGCCTCGCAGTCGAGGGCTTTGGTGTAGGAGCTGACTTCCTCAAAGGAGGTGCCGTTTTCAAAGGCGATCTGGTCGTCGTCTTTGACGCGGGAAGTGCGGATGGCGGGGCTGGCAGGCATGGCGAAGAGATGGCGTTCACCGACACCTACGGACCGCGTGAAAAATCGTCAACCAAGGTGCCAAACTTCGTCGAAGGACTGTTGGGGTGTCCGACTGGATGGTCGGGTAACGGTAGCCCTTCCTGGGGAATGGACGCTGAAAGCGAGAAATTGGACGATTTGAGGCTCGAAGACGGCCTTTTGAGGCGGGAAGTTGAAGGGGAAATGGTCGAATTCCCGCCTAATTTCTCCGACATCGAGGCTTGGAGGGTCGATCTCCCGCCTTTTTGCTCCGAGATCGAGGGTTTGGGAGTCAAACGCCCGCCGATTTGCTCCGACGTCGAAGGTTTGAGGGGCGAGTTTGAAGCTCAGAGGGTCGAGTCTCCGCCAAAATGGGTCGAGATCGGGGTTGTCAGGGAGGAGCGGGATCGGGTAAAAGGCCTGCATGAGCGATCCAGCCACTCCTCCGGGGCCTGAAGGGGCCGTGACGACCGTGACGCAGTCCGCCGCGCCTGTGCCGGGTGGTAAGGGGCTGGACCCGGCGAAGGCGTTTGCGGCGTTGGGAAACCCGCTGCGGTGGAGCATCTACCAGATGCTGGCGGATGGCCGGGCGATGTCGGCCAGCGAGGTGGCGGTGGTGGTGAAGCGTGACTTTGACGGGGTGAGCAAGCATCTGCGCCTGATGCGTTCCGCGGGTGTGCTGGCCTCGAAGCGTGGCGAGGACCGCCGCCTGGAGTTGTATTACATCCCGGAAACGATCCGCCGAGCTGATGGCGTGGCGGATTTGGGCTTCTGCGTGATCCGGTTTCCGCAAAGGGCGGGTTGAGCCAAACGCCTGTGGCAGCTCACTTCCCCTTCTCCAGCCGCTTCCTCCATCGCGGGAGCTCTTTGCCGAGGAGTTCGGCGGGGCGGGTGCTGAAGAAGTCGTAGGCGACTTTGTTTTTGGCGGCCATTTCTTGGAAGGTGGAATAGACGATGCCGTCGTCGGCGCCGGCGAAGATGGGTTTGGCGGTTTGGAGGTCGTAGAAGCGGGCCCAGAGCACGTCGGTGGAGGCGGGGTCGGCGATGTAGTCGGTCTTGCCCTTGTCGTTCTTCGTTTTGCGCAGGCCGGTGAGGCGATGGGCGTCGAACCACTTTAGCGCGGACTCGATCATCGCGACGACCTCGGGCGTGGTGGGGCCGCTGCGCATGAGGAACTTCACGAGGTTCGCGGATTCGCCGCCGCTGAGGGATGGCGGCTCTTTGGCGCGGGCTTTCACGGGCTCGAGCGTGAGCGGATGATGCTGCGCACACCAGACGGTGGGCTGGCCGTCGATGCGGACCTGCATGGCGGCGATGTTGGCGATGCCTTTGTCGAACGCGGTCTGCGCACGCTGCTTCAGCGCGTTATCGGCGAAGGCGAAGTGGTTGTCGCCCTCGGCGAGGTCGTGCACCACCTCGAGGATGTGCACCATGGCGTCGTCATTGAGCGTGATGGCCTCGTGGTAGCCGCGCTCGACGGGGTAATTTTGAGGCCAGCCGCCGTTCGGATACTGCGCGGCGAAAACGTAGTCGAGGCCCTTCATCAGCGCGGCCTTCACATCGTCGCGCTTTGTGGCGGTGAAGACACCGGCGAGGAACTTGATCTGCTCGGTCGTGGTGCGGTTGTCAAAGGTGCCGCAGTAGTGCCAGCCATCGCCGGATTGATTCGACCAGTGCGTGCCGGGCTGGCGCGGGCCTTTCGTGTAATCGACGGCCTTCGACCAACCACCAGTCGGTGTCTGGTAGCTGATGACGACTTCGGCGAGCTTTTGGTTCTCCGCGCTGGCGAACCACTCCGCAGGCATGTCGCTGTCGTGCTCAAACTCGGCGCGATTGTGCGGCGCGGGCTTCGCCTCGGCCTTGGCGCGTTCTTCATCGATAATGCGGTGCTCAGTTTCGGCAAAGGCACGCGATTTGGCGATGTAGATCGTCCATTCGGACCGCTGGGCCTCGGGGAGCTTCGCGAGCAGCTCATCGGTGAGCATGGTGAAGGGCTTTTCCGCGGCGAAAAGGACCCAAGGGACAAAAAGGACGGAAAGGACAAGGGAAGAGCGCATGGTGACGTAGGGCTGGCAGGCTTGTGTCACTTTGTCGGGACAGGGCCCTCCACCGTGGCCCCCTCGCAATCGATAATGATGACGGCATCCGCGCCGCTTTCGGTCTTCAGGCGGCGCACCAGCAACCGGGTGAGGTAGGCGAGCCCCCAGTCCGTCTCACGCTCGAGGTAGCGGCCGAGCGGGGTGTCGCGCTCCGCACAGGCAACGAGGGGATGACGGCCATCCGCGGTGACGTGCAGGGTGAAGGCGACGTAGCGCCCACGCTCCGCCGCCGAGATCTCAAAGCCGTGGCTGGGCTTGATGAGCGCCCAAGACCACACCGGTTGCTCCGGCTGCGCAGCGAGCGCCTTCGTGAGCAATTGCTCATGACTCTCATGCAGCAGCGGCCAGTGCAGCCGACGGCGGCCGGAGCCATCATCGATCAGCCGCAGGAAGGCTCCCTCTTTGCACGTCGTGGTGACAAGGTGGAAGAGCGGCAGCTTTTCACCGCCGGGCAGCAGAGTGGCCAGCCCCTTCAGCGAGGAGAGCATGGCGAGCTTCGGAGGATCACGACCTTCCGGAGCGGTGAAAGCAGCGATCTCGGCGGCATGCCGTGCGCCATCATGAACCGCATCGAGCTTCACCTGCGGATCGCTGCTGGTGAAAAACAGGTCCACACAGCGGCGCACATCGTCACGCACGGACATGAGGTCGATCTGGGGCTGCGTGGCCTCGGCAATCTCGGCCGTGGAAGGAAGCATCGCACCGCGGATTTCTCCCGGATCAGGCGCAGGAAAGGCCTCCTGGAGTGTCATTGCATCCGTCGCGGCTGGTTTGCGACCGTTGGTGGCATCCCACCAGACCCAAAGACCGCCGCCAAGTGCCGCGAGCATCAGCAAAAACAGCAGCACAGCCTTCCAAGGCGAACGCTGCAGATGCGGCGGCACATAGGCCGCGTGAGCCGCATCGTCATCGGCATCCATCGCGGGCAATTGCAGCGAGGGCTGCATCGCCGCCGTGGGAGCGGTGGCCGTGGGCTGCCGCCAGACCTGCGGCTGCGTCGGTGGATCGAAATGGGATGGCGCGATGCCCGCGTCCGGCATCTGCGGTGCCATGGGCCACGCGACCGGCGGCGGTTCCTCGGCGGCTTTTTGATACACGGTCCGCCGCACGGCGGTGAGGCCTGCTGTATGCCCTTGGGTCGGAAAATGCGCCCGATACCCCTGATGGGCACAGTGCGGGCACGTCACCATACCCTCCGCCGCCTGCTGCTGGCAGAGGAAAAACTGCCCGCAGGCAGGACATTGCACGCTGGAGACGAGTCCGGAGGTCATGGAAGCCGAAACTGTAATGCACGCGGAGGCGAGTGCGCGAGCCGAATCTCGTGCGCACGCTCGCCACCATGAATGCCCGCTGGCACATTCTCCTCCCCGCGCTACGCTCCGCCTCCTGAACGCATGAGCCGCGCCTCTTCCGAAGACCTGAAAATTCCCCGCCACATCGCCATGATCATGGATGGCAACGGCCGCTGGGCGAAGCAGCGCGGCCTCCCCCGAACCGAGGGGCATCGCGTGGGGGCGCAGGTCGTGCGAAAGGTCACCGAGGCCGCTGGAAAGCTCGGTGTCGAGTTTTTGACGCTTTACGCCTTCTCCTCCGAAAACTGGAAGCGGCCGAAAAGGGAGGTCGATGCCCTCATGAAGCTCCTCGTGCTCTTTTTGAAGACCGAGCTGCCCGTGATGCAGAAGCAAAACATCCGCCTCCAGGCCATCGGCCGCTTGCATGCGCTGCCGGATTTTTGCCAGGAGGAGCTGCACCGCTGCATCGCCGCCACCGCGCAAAACACCGGCCTCACGCTCATCCTCGCCCTCAGCTACGGCGGCCGGGAGGAGATCGTCGATGGCGTGAAAAGCCTCATCGAGTCCGTCGAGAGCGGCCACCTCGACAAGGCCATGATCGACACCGAGGTCTTCTCGAAGCACCTCTACACCCGCTACTACCCGGACCCCGAGCTGATGATCCGCACTAGCGGCGAAATGCGCCTCTCGAACTTCCTCCTCTGGCAGCTCAGCTACACCGAATTCGTCATCACAGACAAATTGTGGCCCGATTTTGACGAGGAGGCGCTCATTGATGCGATCCGCGTCTTCAACCGCCGCGAGCGTCGATTTGGCGGCGTTTGAACGCTGGTTGTCAGGGCGATGTGAGCAGAGAAGCCTTTGACCGCGCCGGATTTCCCTGCGATAAGCGCGTCGAATTTTCACGCGCCGATGGCCGAATCTCCGGACACTCACCTCATCATCATCGATTCCGACCCCGACTTTTTGTCGTGGGCCGCAGGACATCTCAAGGCGCCCGGCGTGACCATCGTCACCTGCGAACGGCCCGAGGAAGGCCTCGTCGCCTACCAGAAAAAACGCGCGGACCTCGTCCTCGCCGAGATCCGTGCCGGCACCGGCCCTGCCAGCGGCATCGAGCTGCTCAAACGTCTCCGCCAGGGAGACCCGCACGCCATGGTGATCCTCTTTAGCGGCACCGCCACCACCTCGCACGTCATCGAGGCCATGCGTATCGGTGCCTACGACGTGCTGCCCAAGGAGCGCCTGCCCTACGAGCTGCGCAGCGTCGTCGAGAGCGCCCTCACTGGCATCGAGGCCCGTCGCCAGAAGCGCGAGCAATCCACCGAAGTGCCCCCCGAGAGCATCCAGGAGACCATCATCGGCCGTTCGCCGGCCATGCAGGAGGTTTTCAAGCTCATCGGCCGCGTCTCCCGCTCCGATGCCCCCGTCATGGTCACGGGCGAAAGCGGTTGCGGCAAAGAACTCGTCGCCGGAGCCATCCACAAATTCAGCCCGCGGGCACAGAAGGAATTCGCCGCCATCAACATCACCGCGATTCCTGATAATCTCATCGAAAGCGAGATCTTCGGCCACGAGAAGGGCAGCTTCACCGGCGCGGTGAACCAGCGCATCGGCCGCTTCGAGCAATGCGATGGCGGCACCCTCTTCCTCGACGAAATCGGCGACATGCCGCTCGCGGTGCAGAGCAAATTGCTTCGCGTGCTTCAGGAAGGCCAGTACAGCCGCGTCGGCAGCAATCAGACGCTGAAGACCGATGTCCGCGTGCTCGCCGCCACGAACAAGAACCTCGAAGAAGAAGTTTCGAAGGGCAATTTCCGCGAGGACCTCTTCTACCGCCTCAATGTGGTGCGCATCCACATCCCGCCACTTCGTGAGCGTCGCGAAGACGTGCGCCTGCTGGCCGAATTCTTCCTCCAACGCCAGTCCGCCCGCCGCCGCGGTCCCGTGATGCGCTTCACGGATGACGCGCTCGACATCCTCGAGGCCTACGACTGGCCCGGCAACGTCCGCGAGCTCGAAAACACCATTCAAAGAGCCTGCGCCCTCTGCAATTCCGACGTGCTCCTGCCCTCCGACATCCCGCTCGGCAGCAAAGGCACCCGTCACCACGGCCCCGCCAGCACCGTCACCCGCATGCGTGATGCCCTGACGATGCTCGTGAACATGGCCGACAAGACGCCGGACATTGATTTGCTCCCTTGGATCGAGCGCGAGCTCACCCGCATCGTCTGGCGTCACTGTGATGAAAACGAGGCCCGCGCCAGCAAGCTCCTAGGTGTCCCCGCCGCCACCCTCCAAAGCTATCTCTCCGCCCCCGCGGTGAAGAAAGCGAAGAAGGCGAGCTAAAAGGCCCTCACCCCCGTTGCCGATACGCGGCAGGTGAAACGCCGATGCGTTTGCGGAAGTGCTGGGCAAAGCTGCTTTGATCCACGAAGCCGCATTGCGTGGCGATCTCGCCGGCTGAAAGGGCGGTCTGCTCGAGCAAGCGGGTCGCGGCGAGCACTCGCGTGCGGATGAGGAACTCCTGCGGCGTGATGCCGAAGGCACTTTGAAAGCGGCGCTGGAGCTGCCGAAGCGATTGACCACAAGAGCGGGCCACTTCCTCGACCCGCAACGGTCGCGCGAAATCATGCCGGATGATCTCCACGGCCTGCGCCACGGTTTGAAACACCGGCAAACGCCGTTCCTCCTCATCGGGCCGGCGCAGCGTGCCCATCACGCCTTGGATGCGGCCGCGTTTGTCAGTCAGAGGCAGCTTCGTCACGAGAAACCAGTCCGGCATACCCTGCTGGTCCCACCAGAGCTCGATGCGCTCAATGAGACGCGTTTTACCCGCGAGGATGCGCTGGTCGTCATCCACATAGGCCTGCGCCATCGTGTCGGGATTCAGGTCAAAGTCCGTGCGGCCGATGAAGTCGGAATCGTTCCGCATCTGATAGCGGTCCAGGAGCCCGCGGCTGGCAAACATGAGCCTGCCATCCTTGTCCTTGGCGAAAAAGTGCACGCCGGGCAGATGATCGAAGAGCCGGTGAAACAGCGAGGCAGGCTCCAGCGCCGCCACCCAGGCCTCGCGACGCCGTTTCCAGCGGTCGATCTCTGCCGTGGGACGGCGGGCACGTTCGCGAGGCTTCAGCGGTGTCGCATTTCGCATCATGGTGGTGCCGGATGAATGCGCGTGGCTTTCGTGGTCGCAAGGATCAAAGCGGTGCGGAGGCCACCTCACGCCGCAGGCTGCGTGCGCCCCACCACAGCGCGAAGAGGGCGGCACTCCAGTTTACCAGCGAGATGCCCCACCAGATACCCCAGGTGCCGCCGGCGAAGGTGAAGGCCAGCAGATTGAAGATGAGCATCGGTGCCGCGATCTGGCGGTAAAGGCCCATCCACAGGCCGTAAGCCGGCTTTTTCATCCCCTGCAGCATGAAGACGGTGATGAAAAGGATCGGATAGGCCGCGAGCGTGATCGCGGCGATGCCGAGATAGTCGCGACCGTGGCTGATGACCGTGGCGTCCGCGGTGAAGAAACGCATCGCCATCTCCCGCAGCGGATAAAGCAGGGCACCGCCAGCGAGCATGAGCATGACGCCGTATTTCACATTCGTCGTCCAGGCCTCGCGCACGCGATGCGGCAGGCCTGCGCCGTGATTTTGACCGACAAGACTGAGCGTGGCGAAGTTCAGACCGATCGTCGGCAGCAAGACGACCTGCTCGATGCGTGTGGCGATGCCGTAGGCGGCCACTGCTTCCTTGCCGAAATGCTTCACGAACCAGGTGATGACAAAAATGCCGAGCGCCACGGTGAGCATGTTCAACCCCGCAGGCACGGCTTGACCGAGGATTTGCCTCAGCAGCGCCGCGTCGGGCTTGAAAAAGCCGCCCGGAAGCTCGTGGCATAGCTCGCTGCGGCGCACGCCTATCCACAGGATCACGCAACCGGTGATCTGCACGATCACCGTGGCCAGCGCGATGCCCGCCACGCCCATCGCAGGGAGGCCGCACCAGCCCCACATGAGCACGGGATTGAGCACGCAGTTTGCCACGAAGCCCGCGATGAGGAAGTTGCGATACAGCTTGGTGTCACCCTGCGCATTGAGCGCGGCATTGATCGTCATTTGCAGGATGAAGAACACGCCGCCGCACAGGATCACATTCATGTAATCCAGCGCGACATCGAGATACGCGCCCTCGGCACCGAGCAGTCGGAACAAGGCTGGTGCGGCCAGCCATCCGGCAAACGACAGCACCACGCCCGCCAAGGCCGCAAACACCACCGCCTGCGCGAAGAGCCGCCGGGCTGTGAGAGGATCCTTGGCTCCGATGGCATTCGCCATGAGCGCCGCGGTGCCCTGGCTGAGGCCATTGCCCGCGGAAAGGATGATGAAGAACACTGGAAAGGAAAGCGACAGCGCCGCCAGCGCATCCGTGCTGATCAGCCCGGCGCAATACGTGTCCACGAAGTTGAACATCGTGTTGAAGAAGAACCCCACGCTCGCCGGGATGGCGATGCGGCGGATCAAGGCCGGGATGGGCTCGGTGGTGAGGGAGGCGGACATGGGGGTGGCGTCGCATTTCGCACCATCTTTGTCGTGACGCCACCACGGCCTTCGGCATAGCTTTGGACCGCCCAACTTTCCCATGAAGCCCATCGTCCAGATCAGCCTCGACCTCACGAACATCGACGAAGCCCTCGAAACCGCCGCTTTGGCCATGCGGGCCGGTGTGGACTGGCTGGAGGCCGGCACGCCACTCATTCTCGCCGAGGGGCTCCATGGCGTCCGTGCGCTGCGGAAGGCCTTTCCGACCACGCCGATCGTCGCCGACCTCAAAACGATGGATGGTGGCTATTTGGAAGCCGAAATGATGGCCAAGGCCGGCGCCACGCATGTCGTCGTGATGGCCCGTGCGCATGCGGAGACTGTGAAATGCGTCGTGAAGGCCGGAAAAGACTTCGGATGCAAAGTCATGGGCGATAACATGATCTGCGAAGACATGGTCGCAGGGGCGAAATGGCTCGAAGACCTCGGCTGCGACTACATCATTCATCACATCGGCTACGACGAGCGCCGCGGCATCGCCGCCGCCGGCCACCGCATGCCCAACCCGCTCGACAAGCTCCGCGAAGTCGTCCAGGCCGTGAAAGTGCCCGTGCAGGCCGTCGGAGGTTTGAGTCTGGAGCAGGCCATCCAATGCCCGAAATACGGCGCACCGCTCGTCGTCCTTGGCGCACCGCTCACCATCGACGCGGATGCTTTCAAAACGGCGGATGGCAATCTCGAAGCCTCGCTGCGCATGATCTGTGAGGCCGTGCATGCGCAGGATGTGCCCGCGTTTGCTTAAACTCGATTTTGTCGGACTCGTCGGACCAGTCCGACCTGTCTGACGCCCATCACCCCAATTTCTTCCAACCATGAAATCCGCCGCCGTCGTCAACTTCGCGCCTGAAAAGGGCTCCGTCGAAATCCGTGAGATCGAAAAGCCGACCATCGGCGCCGAGGACGTGCTCCTCGAAGTCGCCAATGTGGGTGTTTGCGGCTCCGATCTGCATCAGTGGACCTCCGATCACTCCTGGCCGGTGAATTACCCCGTCGTGCTCGGGCATGAGTTCGGCGGACACATCATCGAGGTCGGCAAGGACGTGGAAGGCTGGAAGGAAGGCGACCGCGTGGTCTCCGAGACCGCCGCGATCATTTCCAAGGACAACCCGATGACGCGTCGCGGCCTCTACAACCTCGACAACACGCGCAAAGGCTTCGGCTACGGCGTGAACGGCGCGATGACGAAGTATGTGCGCGTGCCCAGCCGCATCCTGCACCATGTGCCGGATCATGTGCCCTTCGAGCAGGCCTGCCTCACCGAGCCTTGCTGCGTCGCTTACAACGCCGTCGTCAAAAACGCCCGCATCGAGCCCGGCGACCGCGTCATCGTGCTCGGCCCCGGCACCATCGGCATCCTTTGCGCCGCGATGGCGAAACAATGCGGCGCTCAAGTCGCCATCGTCGGCCTCCAGCAGGACGCGCATCGCCTGGAACTCGCCCGCAAGCACTACGGCTGCGAAGTCATCATCGGCGACGCCAAACCCTGGGCCATGGAACGCGACGGCCTCGGCTGCGACGGCGTCATCGATGCCGCCGGAGCCAGCATCACGCTCAAAATCGCATTGGAGCTCGTGCGCCCCGCCGGATGGATTTCCAAAGTCGGCTGGGGCCCGCAACCGCTCGGCTTCAACATCGACCCGCTGGTGCAGAAGAACATCACGCTGCAAGGCAGCTTCAGCCACAACTGGCCCATCTGGGAGCGCGTCATCGCCCTCATGAGCAGCGGCCAGTTCGACGTGAAACCCATCATCGGCGGCGTCTGGCCCGTCACCGAATGGCACGAAGCCTTCGAGAAGATGCACAAAGGCGAGGTCGTGAAGAGTGTGCTGCGGCCGGTGTGAGTCGAGACAAGAGGGTGAAAGATGTTGTGGAGAGCATAGCTTACTGGGTGTCTCCGAGGACCAACACATTGTTCACGCCTGAATCGGCTCGACGACTATATCGCCGGAATAAGTGGGCGAGAATGATTTGGATTATCGTAATCAGTGAAAGCGTGTTCGACCGCATCCTGACCGGGAGTCGAAGTCAGCAACCAAAAAGTGGCCGAACTAATCGTCTCAATCCACGTGGCGAGGGTCCTCGTATCATCGTCCGTAATGAGACGGTTGCTTCTCAGCATACCTCCAGGATAAACGCCCCAAGCTCGACCGAGGTCGCAAATGCTCCAAATAGAGGCAATTACCTCCCGATCTAGAACTGGCTTCTGTAGATCCTGAGCAAGAGTGCGAATCGACTCCATGACGTCATGATACGCCGCCTCTGGCAAAACGCCTCGATAGGGGCGGAGAGCGTCGAGAAAGCACTCTCCAGTGCAGCAATCAGGTCGTTCCAATCGCAATCCCGAGTGGTAGGCTAAGGTCTCGATGGCTTGCTCTTTGGTCACGTTAGGCATGTTGAGTTGGGAGAATTCTAAAGATCATTCACACATCGTGAGGTTTGTCAGCCGCTTTGTAACCGACGATTCGTTCCGAAGAGGCGGCCTCGATGGTGTTCACCGTGCTAAGTTGGAGCACGGTAAAACAAGGCTTTCAGTTTGTGGGAGAAAACTCCCTGGCATCACCACCCCCTCTCCATCCACGCCGCCGTCTCCCGATTCGCCCGCGTGATCGACTCCAGGGCCGCTTCATCCGGTTTTTCGGCGGCATCGCGAAGGGCGCGTTTGCGGGCTTCGTTGCGCAGGTAGGCTCCGCAGAGGTGGTAGCCGATGCAGCCGGGCGTCTCCCGCAGCGCGGCGAGCACGCGGGCATCGCCTTCGCCGTCGTGGCGGCCGGAGCCGTCGGCTTCGCGGATCTGGATGGCGTGATCGGCGAGGAGCACGGGCTTGCCGGTCTTTTGATGCCAGTGGTTCAGATTCGCCGTCACCTTGTCCGGTCCGCTGAAGTGCTGGAAGCTCAGGACATCGACATACGGCAGCGCGGCGTCGATCACCTCGTCGGCGATGGGGTTGGCGGCCTCATAGCGGTCGCCGAGGATGAGGTGGTGCTTGTCGTAGCGGCGCACGGCATCGTGCGTGATGCGATACCACTTCGTGGCCAGCGCGTGCAGTTCCTTCCGCCCCGCCTCCGTCTTGAGCTTCTCCGGATCAAACAGCGGCCCTTTCGACCGCGAGAACGCCGTGGTGTGAATCCACGTGGGGCAGTCGATGTAAAAGTAGCCGATGAGCTTTGGATCATCCTTCAGCCGGGCGCAGTGCTCCCGCGCGACGTAGTCACACCACTCGGCAAATTCCGGCGCGTCGAAGTCCGGATGCCGCGTCTCCGCCTCCCACTGATGAAAATCCGCGAACGGCAGCTGATGGCAATACGGCAGCCCGAGCCACTGATACTCCTCAAACGTGAACGCACGCGAATGACGGTGATTCGTGCTTCCCCGCGTCACCACCTCCTGCGTCCACCCGACCGAATTGAAGCCCCACGCCTTCAAATCCGGTGCCACGGCCTCCTTGAGCCACTTTTCCATCGAGTTGCCGTATTTGCGCTCCCACAGGTCGCCATTCGACGCGTAGCGCAGCGGCGTGGGATCGATGTGATTCAGCCCGATGGAGAAAAACGGCCTCCCCTCCGGCGTGATGAACCACCACCGCCCGCCCCGCTGCCCGACCGTGAAAAAGCGCTGCGGATCAGCTCCACGGCAAACGGTAGCGGCAGCGAGGGAAGCAAGGAGAGTGCGGCGGTTCATCATGGTTCCATCGCATTCAATCCCCGCCTCCGCCACATCCGCCGCAGCCGCCACCACCATCCCCTCCGCCGCTATCGCCCCCGCCTCCGCCACCGCATCCGCTCGCTCCACAGCCACTGCTTCCGCAGCCGCTGGAGGACGAGGCTTGGGGGCGATGCACGGTCTGGTAGAGCGGTTCATAGCCAGCTCCGGCCAAGGCATGCGTGCCAGCCAGAGCCACCGCCATCGCGGCCAGATGACCGGTTTCGGGCAAAGCAGGCTCGGCCTCCTTCAGCCGGGGTGCAATCGTGGGTTTGGCCATGCGTTTCCAAACGGCCTCGCCTGCAGGCGTGCGGCGGGCGATCTTCGAAAGCACCACGCAAAGGACAATGAGGCTCACCACCAAAGCGATGACGAGAAAGGCCACCGGGCGTTCCCGTTCCAAACCGATGAACACTTTCACCACGCCGATGACCATCATCAGCACCAGTGGCGCAGCTACAATGAGCTGCACTTGAGACCTCTGGCCGCTGCTGAGCACCAAACCCGAAGACTCGAGATTCCTCCGCAGTTTCTCCGCCAGTGGGGCAAACAGTTTGCGAAGGCCGCGAAGATCCTGCGGCAAGGTTTGCAGCACTCGTTGCTCCACCGCGTGCAGGCGTGAGTCGATGATGCCCGGCACGAGATGCAGCGTGGCGGGTTGTCGAGGACCGTGGGACTGCACTTCAATCATCCGCCGGGCAAACAACGACGCCAGCGCCGCATCCAGCGCCCGCCGCTCGCCGCCGCCCAGCATTGCCACCTCGTAGGGATCGCTCACCTCATCCGGTCGCACGGCATGGGGCCACCATCCTTGCCGCGACCTTTGCCAGCACCCATGAGGCAAGCAGCGCGATAGCAAAGCCATAGAAGTAGAACAATAAAAACGCCTCGCCACGGTAGTCGAAGACATTCAAGTCATCGCAACTGACGAGCAGCATCGCAACCACGGCCAAAGCAGCGGCGCTCATCGCATGCCGCGCACGCACTCGCGGCAGCCAGGCGGGCTTTGGCAGCGTCCAGTGCCGTGACACATCCACCCAGCGCAGCACTTTGGGCCGGAAGCAATGCTCTACACTTGGCCAGATGTCCGCGGGCGGTTCTTCGCCAAACATCTGCCGGTAGCTGTCGAGCGTGCGCTGGTATTGCTCCCGGTATCTGCCGCCTTCCAATGCGCCTCCCTTGGTGGGCTCGTGATGGAGCGGACGTCCGAGAATCTCGCCGCAAAGCACCTGCCAGTAGGATCGTGTGTAAACGAGGTGCAGGTGCCAGACCTGGTCCACGGCCTCGCCCGGTGTCACCGGATGGCCCGCGTGCATCGCGAGCAGGAGGAAGCGCTTGTATTCCTGGATGGCGCGGGTGGTGAACTCGCGCGACCAGCCGTTTTCCTTCGAAAGCCGTGCCGAGAAGTCGAACACAGCGTTGTTGTCATCGAGCTGGAAACCTTCCAGCTTCTCCCACAGTGCCTGAACCTCAGGCGTCCAATGTTGTTGGGTCATAGGTTGTTGAACGGTGAAAGGTTCGCACGGCGCGGTGGCATTGCCTCGGGACAAAAGTGACGCTTTCGTCACGCGGCGCATGTCATCGCGAACGGTCGGTTCATCAAGCACCACCTCGCTGCCGCAGCGTGCGCAGATACGCGTTGTCAGGCACCGGCTTCACGGGACGCTCGGGAGTGGCGATCATGGTGCGGACACGGGTTTCACTGCTTGCGATGAGGTCGTGGATGATTTCGGCTTCGGGGAGGTTCTTCCAATACTTCATCGGCATCTCGGATTGCATGGCCTGCACCTTGAGTCGCGCGGGATTGAAGATGCTGCGGTAGTAGGTGCGCCAGAGGTCGTCGTGGGCATCGGCGGCAGGTGCGTCGTGGCGGCTCATGCCGGGCATGAAGGTGATTTTTTCGCCGTCCCAGCTCACGCACTCGTCGGGGGTCAAAATGGACCAGTCCATGCTGGCGTAGCGTTTTTCGAAAAACGGCGCGGCGAGCCGCGTGATGCGATACTCGGGCTCAAACCATGCGACGAACTGCTCGCGGCCGTTTTGCTCGTTCACGCCGACGAGTCGGAAGCGCACGAAGGCGTGCATCTTGTGAATGTCGCGGCTGACGGCCTTCGCCCAGGCGTTGCACTGATGCATGTCGCGGTCGGAAGGCATGCCGAGGAGGTGTTTTTCGCCCCCGAGCGTCAAACGATGCAAAAGGCGATACAGGATGGCAAAACGGCGTTTGTCGGTGTGAGCGCAAACATTGGCGGCGAGCCGCAAAAAGTCGGCGGGGACCTTCACGGAGGCGTTGGGAGCGGTTTGATAGTCCATCGGCTCTTCGGCGAGCAAACTGGCGGTTTGCGAGGCGTCCACCCAATCGACGTTTTCCGGTGCCACGCCCTGCCGCAGCAGCTCGCGAGCCTTGGTGCGCCAGGCTTCGAAAGTGGGCTGTATTTGAGCAGTGTGGGTCATGCGTGGTTTTTTCAGATCTCACGCAAAGGCGCGAAGGCGCAAAGATCAGAGGGTTTGCAAACTTTGCGCCTTTGCGTCTTTGCGTGAGTTAAATCTGTCCACTGAGTGCCATCGCAGCATCATTCGGCGTGGTTTGAGGCGGGGCGTTGAAGTTGAGTTCCAGTTGTCTCGGGCCGGGGAGGAAGTGTTGGCGGAGGTTGGTGCTTTCGAGCAGGGCGAGGTGATGAAGCGACTCTGGCCGTCCTATGACCACTTCCCGCCGTTGCTTGCCCAAATCATCAAGATCACGAAGCCATAAACCGACGCCAAAACGAATCCTGGCAGCCAGCCCAAGCTCCCACCATGTCCAAAAGATAGAAGCGAACTCGTATATCCAACCAAGCCTGCGATTGCGGCTGCGGAGAGCAGAAATGCCCGCCAAGGATGGCGCTGACGGCGAAGCCAGCGGTATGCGAGCGCCGGCAAAGCGATAGCAAGGATGAAGAGAAAGGCTTCGATCATGATCGGTTTCAGATTTGCCCGCTGAGTGCCATCGCAGCATCCGCAGGCGTGGTCGGCGGCGGGGCGTTGAAGTTGAGTTCGAGCTGGCGGGGGCCGGGGAGGAAGTGTTGGCGGAGGTTGGTGCTTTCGAGCAGGGCGAGGCGCGGTCGGTGATCGGCGGCGATGATGAAGGGCATGACTTTTTTCAGATTCACCCGCATGCGCTGGAGATCGGCGAGGGTGAGACATGACCAGCGTCGCGCAGCGAGGATGCGGGCGACATTCACAGTGCCGAGGCCGGGGATGCGCCACAGCAGCTCTTGCGAGGCGCGATTGATGTCCACGGGGAAGACGGCGCGATTGCGCAAGGCCCAGGCGAGCTTCGGATCGAGGTCGAGATCGAGGTTTGGCTCTTCTTTGGGCAACAACTCGCCAACGTCGAAGCCGTAGAAGCGTAGCAGCCAGTCGGCCTGATACAATCGATGCTCGCGCACGAGCGGCGGCGGCTTGATGGGCAGCAGCACGCTGGGCTCCGGGATGGGGCTGAAGCCGCTGTAGTAAACGCGACGCAGCCGCACCTCGCGATACAGTTCATCGGCGCGATGCAACACGAGCGCGTCGCTGCTGTCGTCCGCGCCGACGATCATCTGCGTGCTCTGGCCGGTGGCAAAGGCGGGCGCTTTGACACGAGGGCGGTTGACGATTTGTCGCGCGACTTTTTTGGCCTCCAGGCTTTCGTCGATGCGCTGGCGGATGCCGTGCATGGCCTGCTTCGTGTTGATGAGGTTCTTTTCCGGCGCGAGGCGGTCGAGGCTCTGCTGCGAGGGCAGCTCGATGTTGATGCTGATGCGGTCGGCGTAGCGTCCGGCTTTGTCGATGAGCGCCTGCGAGGCCTCGGGGATGGTTTTGAGATGGATGTAGCCGCGGAAGTGATGCACCTCGCGGAGCTGCCGCGCGACCTCGATGACCTGCTCCATGGTGTGGTCCGCGCTGCGCACGATGCCGCTGCTGAGGAAGAGGCCCTC
>JAEUHK010000041.1 GCA_016795465.1 Verrucomicrobiaceae bacterium
GTGAGGAACCACAGGATGCCCGTCTTGGGCCGGCCGAAGTAAAAACGGTGGGAACCGGTGAAGCCGAAGATCCAGAGGATGTAACCGATGGCCTTGTTGTGAGTGGATGCGGGAGTGTTTTGCATGGCGCGGGTTGTTTCGTGCAGAACGAAGAGGCTGCGAGTGCAAAGTCACGGTGTGTTTGCAACGCCCGCGGCTGCCTGTGAAATGTTCGTGAAGCAACCGCCCGGGTCTTGCGACCGTCAATCCGGGAACGAAGATTCCGCCATGACTCCCCGCGTTCTGCTGCTCAAGACGGCTGCCTGTGTGTTTTGTGCCGCTTTATTCTTCATCCGAGTGAGGCTCACGGGCAGCACTTACTTCTCGTTCATGCTTTGGAATCTCTTCCTGGCGGCGTTGCCGCTGGTGTTTGCGTGGTTCCTGCCGCACACGCGGCGATTGAGCCGGGCCATTCCACTGCTCGCGGTATGGCTGCTGTTCTTTCCGAATGCGCCGTATGTGCTCACCGACCTGATTCATCTGAAGCCGCGGGCGGGCATTCCGCTTTGGTATGATCTGCTGATGCTGCTGTCGTTTGCGCTCACATCGCTTTGGATCGGCTTTCACTCGCTGCACATGGTTCATCAATGGATCGCAAGGCATGTGAGTGTGCGCATGGGCTGGCTCGTCGTGCTCGCGGTGATGCCGCTGACGGGCTTTGGCATCTATTTGGGACGTGTGCTGCGTTGGAACAGTTGGGACATCATCTCGAATCCGTTTTCACTGCTTCGAGACATCGCAACGCTGGCGCTGCATCCGCTGGCGCATCGTGATGTGTGGCTCTTTACCTTCGGTTTCGGCCTGCTGCTGATGTTTTGCTATCTGGCCTGGCGGAATCCGGCTCACACCAGCGAAGAAGCCTCGGCGCGATAGGCACGGGCGAGCAAGGTCACCGGCTGGGTGACTTGCTGACCAGTCGCACGCAAGCCGTTGGCGAGTTGAAGGTGGCAGCCGGGGTTGCTGGTGGCTACGACGGGAGCTTGGGTGGCGTTCACGCAGGCTACTTTGCGGTCGAGGAGCTTCCGGCTCTGCTCGGGCTGGGTGATGTTGTAAATGCCGGCACTGCCGCAGCACCAGTTCGAATCTGGCAGTTCCTTGAAAACGAGTCCGGGGATGGCTTGCAGGACCTGTCGCGGTTGCGAGACGACTTTCTGACCGTGGCAAAGGTGACAGCTCTCGTGGTAGGTGACCTCGGTCACGCCTGCGCCGGCCTCCGGTTTGCGAAAACCGATCTGCACGAGCCATTCGTGGATGTCTTTGACCTTCTTGTCCCAGGTCGCGGCTTTCGACGCATACAGCGGGTCATCGTGCAGAAGGTGGCCATAGGTCTTCAAATGCGAGCCACAGCCGCCGGCGTTGGTGATGATAGCATCGAGCGAGTCGAGATCGAAGGCATCGATCTGCCTGCGTGCCAGCTCGCGGGCGAGTTCGAGCTCCCCGTTGTGTGCATGCAACGAGCCGCAGCAGCTCTGCGAGCGCGGTGTGATGACCTCGCAACCATTTGCGAGCAGCACGTCGGCCGTGTCGCGATTAATGTCGGAGAAAGCCAGATCCTGCACGCAGCCGGTGAGAAGGCCCACGCGATGCTTTTTCGGCTTTTCGGGCGTTTCGACGGCATCAATGAGCTCATCGGAGAAAGCGGGCGCGATGCGTGGCGTCTGCGGTTCGAGAGCCTCGAGCGACTTCGGCATGAGGCCGAAGAACTTCATCCGTCGCATGAAGGCATCGAGGCCGGTGCTTTGATACAAACGCAAAACTCGTCCCACGAGTCGCAGGAGCCACGGACGCATGAAAAGCGTGTTCAGCGTCAGCCAGCGCCAGAAATCGCGCTGCGGAGATTTGGCCACGCCAGCCTGCTCGACCTCGGCACGGGCCGTTTCGAAGAGTTCCGCGTAGTTCACGCCGGCAGGGCATGCCGTCTGGCAGGCAAGGCAGCCGAGGCAGTAATACATCTCATCGGAGAGCGCCTTGGTGACCTGCAACTCGCCATCCGCCACGGCACGCATCAGCGAGATGCGGCCGCGAGGGCTGTTCCGCTCCTGCTTGGTCTCCATGTAGGTGGGGCAGGTGGGCAGGCACATGCCGCAGTGCATGCACTGCTGGAGCACGGAGTAGTCGAGAGTCTTGAGGAGCGAGGCGGCGGGCACGGGAGCGTTTGGTTCAATAAGCCGCTGAGGGCGGGAATCCATCGTCGATTTGATCGTGAAGGCTCACGAGCCGTTCTTGAAGGCATACAGCAGGCCGTCGTCTGCGCCGATGAGGATGTAATCGCCCGCCACCGCCGGGCTGCTCTTCAAAGGAGCTCCGGCTTCGAAGCGCCAGAGCTCCGTGCCTTTCTCCAAATCGAGGGCGTAGAGGTAGCCGTCATCGCAGCCAAAGAGCACGCTTTGGCCGCCGCAGACCACGGCGCTGCTGTCGATGCGGTCACGGGCACGAAATTCCCACTTCTGCTTGCCGGTGACGCGGTCGATGGCGTGAAAGCGCTTGTCACGACCGCCCACGAAGACCGTTTTCTCCCAGATGGCCGGTGCCGCGTAGTATTCAAACTCCCGCTCGCCGTATTCCCACACCTGCATGCCATCGCCAATGCTGTAGGCACCGACGCGGTTGCCGTAGTGGCTGACATAAATGACACCATCCGCGATGGCCACGTTGTTGCCGATGTAGGCACCGACCTCGATCTGCTTCTCCTCCTTGCCGTTCTTCACATCGTGCACATGCAGCACGCTGTCACAGCCGCCAAAGACCACTTTTCCATCGCCCACGGCCGCGCCGCCGTTGATGTAGTAACCTGTCTCCGCGGCCCACTCCTTCGTGCCGGTCTTCGCATTGAGGGAGTAAACCTTGTAGTCGTAGGAGCCGATGATGATGTGCTGCGCCTTCGTTTCCGGATCGGTCCACACATTCGCGGCAGCATGGATTTCGGCCTCGGTTTCAAACTTCCAGGCTTCTTTGCCCGTTTCGGCATTCCAGGCATACACAAAGCCATCCTGGCAGCCTGCCACCAGGAGATCGCCAGCAAAGGCCGCTGCACCGTCAAAGGCACCTTTCGCCTCCGCTTTCCATAGTTCCTTGCCCGTGGCGAGGTCGAGGCAGAAGAATTTTCCATCTTTGCACCCCGCATACACTTTCCCGCCGCGCACGACGGGACTGGAGACGAGCATCTCGCCCTGGCCTTTGGGCTTTTCCATCATCTTGAACTGCCACGCGGCTTGCAGCGGAAACTTCAGCACCGTCGGCGAAAGGCCCGTCATGGCTTCATTGCCTCGCGAGTGCACCCAATCGCCCGGCGTCTGGGCATGCAGCAGCAAACTGGTGGAGGAAAACAACAGGGACAGGAGGAGGGCGCGTGTCATGGGGATTCGAAGAACGCCTCAACGAGGCGGCTTGTAGCGCACGATATTGCGGTGATAGACCTCGCACTCTTTTTTGTGCAGCCAGATGCTGAACCAGAACAGCAGCGCTCCGCCGATCACGACCACCAGCAGCAGCGGGCGGCCCTTCGGAGTGTGACCCGCAAAGAGGGCTAGGAGTGAAAAAGCCGTCATCAGGTAGTAAGGCCAGGTGTAGTCCAGGCGACGCTGCGTCTGCTCGCGGATCACCGAGGCATACTCCGGCGGGCGGGTGGCCAGGATGCGTGGCGTGGCTTTTTCCCGCAGGTCCGTGTAAGGCCACACGCTGGCGCATGACACGCAGATCAGGCATAGGGAGACCAAGCGGGTGCGCCGCTCACCAAACACAAAAGCCACGATGAAAAACATCAAGCCAAGCCCCAGTCCGTAGAGCGGCAGCGGCTCGATGAGCAGGTGCAGATACTCCGGGTCACGGATGCTTTGCCAGAGGGTGGTGAGTTCCTGCCACATGATCAGACGATGAACGTCGGATGAAGCACGACATTCGCGCAGGAAGCAAGGGCAGGGGAGGGAAATCACCCACTTCCGCCCGCGGCAGCATCACGAGGCGCTGAGGTCCTTGTTGTAATACACTTTCACGAACTTCATGCCTTTGCGGTCGTCGTAGCCACGCTCAAGCACCGGCTGGTCGTCCGTGGCGGCCGGCTTCACATGGATTTCCACGCCGGTGTCCAGCTTCAGCACGGCGGCGATACGCTTCTTGGCCTTCGTGACGTCCTTCTTCGAGATTTCAAAGCTCGTCTCCAGCGGCTGGCCCTGCTCCTCCTCCACGCGGGCACGATGCTCTTCGAAGCGGCTGATCGTCTCCGGGTCCTTCAGCACCTCACGCTCAAATTCTTCGAGTTGGAAGGTCTCCCGCTGCTCGAAGTAATCGAGCGCGTCCTTCGCTGCGGTGGCGGCCTCCCACGGCGGCGTGTCATCGTTCTCGCTTTCGGCGGGTTGTTTCTCCTCCAGGAACGACACCGCCATCTTCGCATAGGCATTCGTGAGGAAGGCCGCATCCGGCACGGCCTCCACGCCGAGGAATTCGCGCACCCAGAAACGTGTGTCAGCACCGCCGCGGTCGAAAGTGAGGATGTAATAGCCCTTCTCGCTCCAGTAATCGAGGATCAGGCAGCCCTTGTCGATCTTGTCCGGGTTGATGCCCTGCTCGGTCGAGAGCCGCAGGTCGCCATTGCGGGCGGTGATAGTCAGGAAAGGCGTCACGCTGTCCGATTTCAGGATGCACAGGCCGTTCACCAGCTCGCCTTCGATGTGGATCTCCTTCAAAAGCGCGATGCAAAGGTCGCCCGCCTTGATGTTCGGGTGATTTGACTTCGCGTAGAGACGCTGGGCGATCTCGATGCCGCGCTCCAGCAGGTTCGCCTCGCCGGCGAAGATCGCCTTCGCGCACAGGTTCATCTCATGCTGGTCCAAAGATGAGTGATGAGTGAAGCGATGGCCGATGAGGTTCTTGAACGGCTTCACAAACAACGCCGTCAGCGTTTCCTGATCCTTCTCGGCGATCTCAAAGACCTCCTTCGAGGTCTGCAAGGGCTCCTCACGCTGAGGATTGCCGATTTTGGCGAGAACGGCCTTCGTGGCGGTGGCGGTGTTGAGGCGGAGCTTGATGGACATGCGGGCCGCGGAGGCTAGCGAGCATGACTGATGCGCAAGCGGCAGTTTCGCGTCCGCGGGCTCGATTGGTCACACCACCTTCTCAAGCTTCACCGGGTAGGTTTGGAAGGCATTCCACTGGCACACGATCAGATCGCCATTTTCCAGCACGCACACATCGTGGCCGTGGTCGAAAACACGCTCCGCCTGCTGCAGCGGCTTCAGTTTGCCATCCTCATACACCGGATCTGTGCCGCCGGGGGCGCTCACGACCTTGTTTTCATGATTGAGCACGACCGTGAAGCCGCTGGGGTTCTGCGGCAGCTTGTTGATCTCCGGCGTTTTGCTCCAGCAAACGCCCGCGTAGAGCTCCTGGCCGCTGATCACCGGGCGACACACCATCGCACCAGGAACCGGAATGGTTTCGAGATACTTTCCATCGAGTGTGAAGCGGCGGAAGCAGTTATCGACACGCGAGGTGACCACCACCGTAGCCTTGTCCGCGCCTTGTCGTGTATCAATCGCGATGCCGTGGGCGTTGTTCAGCCGCTGCTCTGCCGGCACGCCATCCTTGCCACCAAAGCGCTGGATGAATTTTCCTCGCGCATCATAGCGCAGCACAAACTGCGAGCCGTAACCATCCACGATGTAGATGTCACCATTCGGAGCCACCGCGGTCTCGGTGGGATTGAAGACCATCTCAGGCTCGTAGGCCCCCACGCTCATCGGATGGCTGATCGAGAAGATTTCCTTCCCCGTGAGATCCGTCTTCGTCACGCGACCCGTCTGGCGATAGCCACCATTGCCGCTCTTCCATAGACCGCTGTCCGTCACGAAAAGGAACTCCTCGCCGTTTTCATTCGAAAGGCTCAATCCATGCCCGCCCGGCCACATGCCGCCCCACGATTCGAGGATCGTGCCGTCCGGTTTGAAGACGAGCATCTGATTGTGCGAATGATCGCCCACCATGAAGAGGCGGCCGTCCTTCACCTGCACCATCTCGTGGCAGTTCAGGATCGGGTGATGACGCCCCTGACCGGCCGGCACCCACTCCTTGTTCACCTTGTAGCGATGGCTTCCGTGGCCGATCACCACATCCTTCTTCGGATCAGGAGCGGCGCGAAGGTTTTGAGTCCAGGTGGCAGCTGCGGCAGAGCCGAGACCGGCGAGAAAGTGGCGGCGTGTCTTCATGAAAGGATGGGGTGCAGGACAAACGCGCCCTGCACCGCCTTTCCAGCGGTCGATTTGATCAATCGCCCAGTCCCGGATCCCAGGCCTCCATGACGAGACTGGCTGCTCCGAGGCCGCCAGCGGTATCACCGAGGGTCGTCGGGACCACCTTCAGCGGCATGTCCTTCAGCACTGGCATCAGCGCCAGAGCTCGCGCACCGATTGCATCGCAGAAACGCTCTCCCAATCCCACCAGCGGACCATGCAAAAAGTAAATCCCGGCATCGATCAGCAAATGCGTCATTCCCACCACACGGGCAAAATCTTCCACCACGGCATGCCAGGCTTCCGTGTCATCCGCGGCATGCTCGGCAATGGCGGCATTCAGGTCGCTCGGGATGGCGGCATCCTCCCTCCGGCCCGCCAGCCGCCGCCAGGTGGCTGGTGCGGACAGCAGTTGATGCACGTGTTTTGCGCCCTCGGCGAACGGCCACGGCCACAGACCGACCTCGCCCACGCCGCGATGGACACCCGCGGTGAGCCTGCCTTCACGCACATGGGCTAGCGCGAATCCACTGCGCGGCCCCAGCACCACGTAATCGCTCGTCGCAAGTCCCCCGCCGAACCACCGCTCCGCAAGGGCGATCGCACGCAGGTTGTTCTCCAGCCGCACAGGCACTCTGAAGGCCTTTTGCATGATCTTTTGCAGCGGCACGTCGCGCCAATTGGGGAAGATGACGCTGTAACGGCAAACACCCGTCTCCGTGTCCACCAGTCCCGGCACCCCCAGACCGATGCCCAGCAAGGGATTGCGGATCGACTTTGCCATTTCGCGAAGCGCGTCTTGAAGCGTCGCTATGACCGCCTCAGCATCGGCACCAGCAGTGATCGGGCACACCTGCGATTGCAAAAACCGCCCTGCAAAATCCACCGCCACCACCTGTGCCCGGGAAGCGGTGAACTCTAGACCGGCAAACCACCCGTTCTTTGATTCCAGCGCCAGCCGCACCTTCGGTCGCCCGGTCTTGCCTTGGACCAGTCCCGCCTCCTTGATCCAGCCTGCCGCGATCAATTGATCCACATAAAGGCTCATCGTGGAAGGTGCCACCTTCAGGAGCTTTGCCAGAGCTGCCCGTGACTCCGCCCGGCCGCTGCGCACCAACCCCACAATCTGGGCATGGAGATTGGCTTTTGAGATTTTGAGCGTTCGCATCGCTTTTACATGCACGCAGGGAACGGACCGTCCAGCCCACAGTCTGCTGAAACGGCATCAAAATGGGCTCAAGCTTGCGTTTTGACCCGCTCTCGGAGAAAAGGCCCGTCGCATGACGATCAACCCGCTTTCCCAACAAACGCCCTTCACCACCAAGGACGGCAGCACCATCCG
>JAEUHK010000056.1 GCA_016795465.1 Verrucomicrobiaceae bacterium
CTTGGCGAATGCTCTTCAAGCCGGATTCCAAAGTTCTCCGTAGCCAAGGTATTCTTGCCAAGATGAATTTCGGGATTCGGGTTCAACGACAGAGTTACGGCTCAGGTGATGGGCGTGATGGCGTCCATGAAGGTGAAGGAGCGGACGCTGCCGTTGATTTTGTTCGCCACGCGGACGCTCAGGGGTCCGCTGAGGCTGGCGGGCACGAGGACGAAGAAGGCTTCCGGCGGAAAGGTTTCTTCTTCTTGGGCTGAGGCTTCGGAGCCGGTGTGGGGTAGGGCACAAAGCCAGGGTCTCCGGGCTCGAGGTAATAAGAGGGGTCCCCCCATCGTAAATTCGGGTCGTCCCAGGTAAATGGGGTTCCCGTGAAGGGGTTGATCGCGTCCCAATGAAGTGGTTTCATCTCTGGAGGCGGGTTGGTGAGGTGGATTGCACCAAAAACCGGGACCAAAGGCAAGGGGAAAATCCGGCCTTTTGAACCGCCGGTGTGAATGAAACGTGATTAAAAAGATTCGTGACAAGGCCTCCTTGTAGATGCTATGACCGAGTGTTCAGCAGGGGGAGGCCTACCGGCACGCCTTGGTGAGTGTATCGAACGCGCAATCTTCCTCCCAGCAAGCAGGTGGAGCTGCCGTGGGGTGTGCCCGCCAGAGTGATGGAGCCTTCCCGGCTGGCCCTGATTCATTCAAAGCCTTCTGTTGTCCTTATGACCACAAAACTTCGCCCTCTGTTCTGTTCCCTAGCCTTGTTGATGCCTGCACTGCCGGTCCTGGCTGCCGACGGCGACCTCGACACCACCTATAACACGCCCACGGGCTTCAACTCGGTGACCTTCGGTGCCTCGGACAATGTCTATGGCGGCCTCCTGCAACCCGATGGCAAGCTCATCGTCATCGGAGGCGGGCGTCCTGTGTCGAATCAAGAGATGAGCGTGGTGCGCTACAATGCCGATGGCACGCTCGACACGGGCTTTGGCACCTCGGGCAAGTTCAGCATCGACATCACCGTCGCCACCTCGACAGACCGCGGCACCTGCGGCGGCCTCCAGAGCGATGGAAAGATCATCATCGGCGGCTACACGCGTTTCGCCTCCGGCAATGACAACTTTGCCGTCATCCGCCTGAACACGAATGGCACGCTGGACACGACTTTCGGCACCAGCGGCATCGCCCAGGTGGATTTCAATGCAGGCTCCGACCGGGCCAACGCGCTGGTGATCCTGCCGGACAACTCCATCGTGCTCACCGGCTTTGCCGCCGATTTCAGCGGCAGCCCGGACATTGATCTGGGCGTCGCCAAGCTCACGCCGAACGGGGCGCTGGACACGACGTTCGATACCGATGGGAAAAGGACCGTGGACATTGGTGATCAGCAAGACACTGGCAATGGCATCGCGGTCCAGAGCGACGGGAAGATCGTCTTCTGCGGGCAGTCCTTTGGCACAGGGGTGACCTACTCGGTGGTCGGCAGGCTGACCACCGCAGGTGCTCTCGATACGACTTTCGGTGGAGGAGACGGGCTTTTCACCTCGACGATCCTGCCTCTCTATGCGCTGCGCAGCGTGATCATCGATCCCGATGGCAAGATCGTGGTGGCCGGGGACGGCCAGCCCTCCCTCTCACTGGATGCCCTGGTGATGCGGCTGACCACCGCAGGGGATTTTGACACTACTTTCAATACCACAGGCTACCTCAACGTGAATTTTGGCAGCGGCTCGGATTTCCTCACCAGCGTGGTCCGGCAGTCGGATGGCAAATACATCGCAGGGGGCGTCTGGTTGAACAGCGGCACGGGTTTCTTGGAGACGGTGGTGATGAAAGTCACCTCCGCCGGGGCGCTGGACAGCACCTTTGGGACGGGCGGGATCAAAAAGATCGCCTTGGGAGCCGGGAACAACCGCGTGGCGAGCGTGCATCTGGCCTCCACCGAGAAGGTGCTCGTCTCCCTCGAAGGCGGCACGTCTGGCGCGGAGAATTTCATCGCCGCCCGGTTCCAGAACACGGTGGCTGCAAGCAGTTCCGCCCCCACCGTTACCACCGCCACACAGAGCAGCGTGACCTCCACCAGCGCCACTTTGGGCGGGAATGTGACCGCGGATGGCGGCGCGAGCGTCACGGAGCGCGGCATCGTCTGGGGCACGAGCACCGGACCGACCACGGCGAACAACAAAGTGCAGAACGGCAGCGGCACCGGGGCTTTCAGCGGGACGGTGGGCAGTCTGCCGGCCAACACCACGATCTATGTGCGTGCCTACGCCATCAACAGCGTGGGCACCAGCTACGGCAATGAGATCAGCTTTGCCACTCCCCCAATGCCGGCTCCTGTGGTGACGAATGTCACCTCCTCCACCGCCAACGGAGCCTACAACGCCGCGGACGTCGTCTCCATCCAGGTCACCTTTGACGCCAGCGTCACCGTCACCGGCAATCCCACCCTCGCGTTGAACTCCGGTGGCACGGCAACGTACTCGTCCGGCAGCCCCGGCACCACGTTGAGCTTCAACTACACCGTCGGCGCAGGCCAAACCGCCGCCGATCTCGACTACTCGGCCACGAACTCCCTCGCCCTTGCGGGTGGCACGATCAATGCCACCACGGGCGGCACGGCGGCCACGCTCACGCTGCCTTCTCCAGGTGCCGCAGGCTCGCTGGGTGCCAACAAGGCCATCGTGATCGACACCACCGCCCCCACCATCGGCATTGGTTCCCCTTCGCAAAGCAGCATCGTGGCAGGCGCGGGTTCGGTCACTTACACCGTGACCTACGCCGATACGAACTTCAACGCCAGCACCCTAGCCAATGGCAACATCACGCTGAACACCACCGGCACGGCCAGCGGCACGGTGAACGTCTCCGGCAGCGGTCTCACGCGCACCGTGACGATCAGCAGCATCACCGGCGTGGGCACCATCGGCATCAGCATCGCCTCTGGCACCGCCAGCGATACGGCGGGGAATGTGGCTCCTGCAGCGGGACCGAGCGGGACCTTCAGCGTGACTGCCCCTCCGCCTTCTGGGGTCACTCCTTTGGGCACCCCGGTCAGTCAGTATGCTACAGGCAGCACCTTGAGCTACACTGTCGATGCCGGAACAGATCGCCTGCTGGTGGTGGCGTTGGGTGATCCTAACACTCCAACCAACCCGACGGCGGTTTCCTATAATGGGACCCCAATGTCGCAGGCGAATGCCACGAGCGATTTGGGGTTCTCCAATGACGCCATCTGGTATCTGAAACTGGGCACGGGTGGCTCCATCACGGGCAACATCGTGGTGACGTTTGCGGCTGGCGGAGACGGGACCAGCAAGCGCTTCATCGGTGCCTCGGCGTATTCCGGCGTGGATCAGACGACTCCCGTGGACACTAACGGGCCAAAGATCTCGGGCTCGGTCACCGGGAGCAATCTCGGCTCCTCGCTGAACGTCACCAGTCAAACGGGTGACGTGGTCTTTGATCTCTTCGACTCTTATAACACTCCCAGCACGACTACAGTCACGACAGGAGCGAGTCAGACTCTCGTCAATGACGCCGGAGGCTCGATCACGCCGTCCGGAGGCTTTGGTCACTACACCACCAGCACGGAAGCGGGAGCAGCCAGCGTGACGATGAGCTGGACCTCAAACGCAACAGCCATCTTGCATCTGACGATGAACATCAATGCGGCTCCCGGCGGTGCCACTGCCCCCGAGATCAACGTGCAGGGCAATGGCAACAGCATCGCCTCTGGCGATGTCACGCCGAGTTCCACAGATCACACCGACTTCGGCAGCCAGTCTGTCGTCAGCGGCACCATCGTGCGCACCTTCACCATTCAGAACACCGGCACCGCCAATCTGACGTTGTCCACCCCTACTGTCTCGGGCACGCACGCAGCGGACTTCTCCGTCACCGCGAATCCGACCTCGCCCGTGGCTCCGGCAGGCAGCACGACCTTTCAGGTCACCTTCAATCCTAGCGCCCTCGGCGTGCGGACCGCCACCGTCACAATCCTCAACAACGATGGCGACGAGAGTACCTACACCTTCGCCATAATGGGCACGGGAGTGGATCCTGAGATTAATGTTCAAGGCAACGGCAACAGCATCGCCTCCGGCGATGTCACGCCGAGTTCCACAGATCACACCGACTTCGGCAGCCAGTCTGTCGTCAGCGGCACCATCGTGCGCACCTTCACCATTCAGAACACCGGCACCGCCAATCTGACGCTGTCCACCCCTACTGTCTCGGGCACGCACGCAGCGGACTTCTCCGTCACAGCGAATCCGACCTCGCCCGTGGCTCCGGCAGGCAGCACGACCTTTCAGGTCACCTTCAATCCCAGCGCTCTCGGCGTGCGGACCGCCACGGTCACGATCCTCAACAACGATGGCGACGAGAGCACCTACACCTTCACGATCATGGGCACGGGGGTGGACCCGGAGATCGCCGTGGAAGGCAACGCCACGAACATCACCGATGGGGACGCCACACCGAGCACGACGGATCACACGGACTTCGGCAGCACGGCGGTCACTGGCGGCACGGTGGTGCGGACTTTCACGATCAAGAACACCGGCAGCGCTGCGCTGAACCTGACCGGCACGCCCAAGGTGGCCTTGGGAGGCACGCACGCCGCGGACTTCACCGTGACCACGGCCCCCACCTCCCCTGTGGCGGCATCGACGGGCACGACGACCTTCCAGGTGACTTTCGACCCGAGCGCCGCCGGTCTGCGCACCGCCACGCTGAGCATTGCCAATGACGACGGTGACGAGAATCCCTTCAACTTCGCCATTGAGGGAACGGGCACGGTCGCCGCGGTGACCCCCGTCTTCCTCGGCAGCGGCGGCACCACCGGTAGCGGCACAGGAGGTGGGGTCATCAGCGCTCCCAACGCGGACGCCAGCGGCTCGCTTGGCCGCTGGGAATCCATCCGCGGTGGCGCGGTGCTCTCCAGCAGTGGCAACATCGCCTTCCGCGGCCACCTGGAGGTGGGCACCGGCGCGCCACCGGTCACTGTCGATGACTTCCAGGGCATCTGGAAGTATGACGGCACCGACACGCGTCTGAAGGCCCGCAGCGGTTTCGCGGCCCCTGAGACCGGCAGTGCCCTCTACGACATGCTGCCGCTCAATCCCTCCATCAGCCCCAACGGCCTCATCAGCTTCTACGGAGCTCTGCGCATCGGCACCGGCGCCCCTGCGGTCACCGCCAGCATCAACCAGGGCCTCTGGAGCGAGATCGGCGGCGGGAGCCCGCGCCTGCTGCTGCGCAAAGGCGACACCATTGTCCCGGGCAAGACCTTCCGCAGCGGCTTCGCTGTCACCACCTCCACGGTGAACACCGCCGCGCTCAATGCGAAGCTCAGCAGCGGCACGGCCCTGCTCCATCTCGATGTAAACACCCCCGCTGTGCTGCTCACCGTGGTGGCCGAAGAAGGCCAGGCGGCCCCCGGCGGCGGCACTTGGATCGCCCTCGATGGCAACTCCTCCGATCCGCGCCTCAGCGCCAATGGCGATCTCGGCTTCATCGGCTGGGAACTGGTGGGCAGCGACTACATCCAGGGCATCTACAGCCGCCTGAACACCACGGCGGTGGGCACCTCCGGAGCGGTCGTGCAGGCCCGTATGGGCGGCACCGCCCCCGGCACGACCGGAGCCACCTTCAACGCGTTTGAGCGCCCCACCGTCTTCAACGGCGGCATGGCCTTCCGCGGCTTCCTCAACGCCAACGGCGATAACGCCGGCGGCACCAAGGGCCAGGGCGTGTGGGCGGGTGCCTTCGGGGCGCTTACCCCTGTTGTGCGCACGGGCGACACCAACGCGCAGATCCCCAGCATCCCCGCGGGCGCCACCGTCACCAGCGTGTGGAGTCCCTTCAGCAACGCGCTCGGCTCCATCACCATGCGTGTGGGACTCTTCGACGGCGGAGGTGAAACCCGCGCCATCATGGGCAGCACCGGCGGCACGATGCGCCTCATCGCCAAAGTGGACAACGCCGCGCCGGGGCTCCCCGGAGAGGTCTTCACCAACTTTGACCACCCCGTCATCGGCGATGGCGATCAGATCGCCTTCACGGCCTCCACGGACGCTGGCAGCTACGGCATCTGGAAACAAGCCCCCGGCGGCGGAGCCTTGAGCCTCGTGATGAAAGTGGGCGACACCATCAGCACGAGCGAAGGCGACAAGGTGGTCTCGGCCATCTCTCTTCCCGGATCCACCACGGACGACCGCAAGTTCGAGGCCCGTTGCCTGGACGCCACCGGCCGCCTGCTCATCCACGTCACCTTCGCCGACGGCTCCACCAGCCTCCTCCTCGGGAACTAAGGCCAGCAGCGAGACCAACCAGTCATCCCCAAGGCGGCCCGGAAACGGGCCGCTTTTTGTTTTGGACGGGTCTGATGCTCTGAGTGGTGACAAGTGTTGCCTCCCTCGCCATGCTGGACTGTGCCTGAAACCGAAGAAAATCCCATCCACGACGCCCGCGAGGCTTTGCGAAAGCATTTTGGTTTTCGTGAGTTCCTCGATGGTCAGGAGCAGGTGATGGCGTCCATCCTTTCCGGGCGCGACACGATGGTCATCATGCCCACCGGCGGGGGCAAGTCGCTCTGCTACCAGCTTCCGGCGATGGTGATGGATGGCATCACGGTCGTCGTGAGCCCGCTCATCGCTCTGATGAAGGATCAAGTCGATGCCTTGGAGCGTCGCGGCATTCCCGCCACGCTCATCAACAGCAGCCTCTCACCCGGCGAGCAGATGCAGCGCATCGACGGCCTGCGAAACGGCGAGTTCAAGCTCGTCTATGTGGCCCCCGAGCGCTTTCGCAGCCGCAGCTTCACAAATGCGCTCAAGCAGGTGCAGATCGCTCTATTCGCTGTCGATGAGGCGCACTGCCTCTCGCAGTGGGGACATGACTTTAGGCCTGATTACATGCGCCTCGGCGAGGCGCTCGAAAGGCTCGATCGCCCGCAAGTCGTGGCCCTCACCGCCACCGCCACACCGGAGGTCCGCGATGACATCCTTCGCACGCTGGCGCTTCGCGATCCACTCATTGCCATCCGCGGCTTCGAGCGGCCAAACCTCAGTCTCAACATCATCCCGACGAAGTCGAACGACGACAAGTATCAGCGCCTCATCAAGCTCATCGCCACGCACAAGACGGGTATCGTTTACTGTGCGACTCGCAAAAAGGTCGAGGAAGTCGGTGCGGAGCTCCGCGAGCGGAAAATCAAATGCATCGAGTATCACGGCGGGCTCGACGACAAGGAACGCGAGAGCCGCCAGACGAAGTTCATCGAGAAAAAGGCCGATGTCGCCGTCGCTACGAATGCCTTCGGCATGGGCATCGACCGCTCCGACGTGCGCTTCGTGGCCCACTTCGATGTGCCCGGCAGTGTCGAGGCCTACTATCAAGAAGCCGGCCGCGCCGGACGCGATGGCGAGCCCTCGCAGTGCGATCTTTACTTCAACTTTGCCGACACCCGCACGCAGGAGTTCTTCATCGAGGGGAACAACCCGCCGCCCGACATCATCCGCAGCGTTTATCAGGCCCTTTTGAACCGCGCCGATGCGCAAAACGAGGTGCAGGCCTCCATTGATGACATCACCGACTTCACCGGCGCGAAGAACAGCATGGCCATCTCCTCCGCGCTGAGCCTGCTGAACCGCATGGATGTCATCGAACGGTTCGACATCCCCGGTAAACGCATCCGCGGAACACGCCTGCTGCAGCCCAAATTGCTCGCACGCGATGTCCCGCTCGATTTGAAGGCCCTCGCTGAAAAGGACCGGCGTGATCGTGCAAAGCTGAAGGCCATGATCGACCTCTGCTACGACGACAAGGCCTGCCGTCAGGAGCAGATCCTGCGTTACTTTGGCGAGGAAGAATCCACCCCGTGCGGCTCCTGCGATGTCTGCCGGTCGGAAGGCGTGCAGCCACCGCGTGAAGGCACACCGGAAGAGGTCACCATGCTCCGCCAGGCCCTCAGTGGCATCGCCCGCATGGCCGTGAAGCGTCCCGATGGTTCGTGGGAAGGCCGCTTTGGCAAAGGTCGCATCATCAACATGCTCGTCGGTTCCAAGTCGAAAGACATCGTCGATGCCGGCCTCGATCAACTCACCACCTACGGCCTGCTCAAGCACGTTGGCACGCAGGTGCTGCATCCGCTCTTCATCGAACTCGAAAAGGCCGGCCTGATCGAAACGACCACCGACGAGTATCCCAAGATCAATCTCACCCGCCGTGGCGCCGAGGTCATGCGCACCGGCGAGAACATCCGCATTCGCTGGCCATCGGCCTCCGCGGCTCCCAAACCCTCCAAAACGACCAAAACCGCGCAAAACGAGATCGCCAGCCGCGAGCTCGGTTTTGATGAAAGCCTTTTCGACAAGCTCAAGAAGCACCGCAATACCCTCGCCGAGTCCGAAGGCGTGCCGCCCTACATCATCTTCAGCAATCAAACCCTTGAATTCATGACCCGGCTGAAGCCCAAGACGCTGGAAGACGGCATGAAGATCCGCGGCGTCGGCGAAAAGAAGGCTCGCGACTATCTGCCTGACTTCATTCAGATCATCGCCAAGCACGGAAGGTGATGCACAATCCAACAGCCTTTTGAAATGATTCGGAGAGGTCGGCGTTTAGCGGGCGAACATGAAAAACCTCCTTCTTCTACCGGCATTCATTGTCTGCCACTTGGCCGTTGCTCAGGAAAAGTCCGCGGCCTTTGTGATCCCGCCGGATGCGAATGGCGGGAAAACGATCATCGCCAAAGCTGAGCCGCCGCGACCGCTCAAAGTGGTCATTTACAGCGGCCCGGGTGCCCCGCAGAGCGGTGTCGATAATGTCGTGAATGTGCTGAAACCCTTTCCGCAGGTCAGCGTGACCGTTGCGAAGCCGGAGAGCTTTGCCACGCTGACGAATGCGACCTGCGATGTGGTCGTGTTCCCCGGTGGCAGCGGCTCCGGGCAGTCGAAAGGGCTCGGCGAGGCCGGCTTGAAGAATGTGCGTGAGTTTGTGAAGCAAGGCGGCGGCTATGTGGGCATCTGCGCGGGCGCTTACCTGGCATGCTCGAATTTCGACTGGGGTCTCGGCATCTTGAACGCGGGCACGGTGTCTTCGAAGTGGCGTCGCGGTCAGGCCATGCTCGAACTCGAATGCACGGGCGAGGCCATGCCGGTGCTCGGCGAGGTGAACGGCCTCTTCAAAGTGCGCTACAATAACGGCCCGATCCTCAAGCCGTGGACTCGCACCGACATTCCGCCTTACACGACGCTGTCGGTCTTCAAAACCGAGACCGCCAAGTATGGCTCGCCGGAAGGCGTGCAGATCAATGCGCCTGCGCATGCCATCGCGCCGTTTGGCAAAGGCCGCGTGTTTGTGTCCAGCCCGCATCCAGAGAACACGCCTGGCCTCGAGTTCATGATCCCGCGCGGCATTTTCTGGGCCGCCGGTGACAAAAAGGAAGCTTCGCTGCCATGAGGCCAGCAATCGCCACTTCGCTGCTCCTCGCGGTTTCGACGCTGATGGCTCGCGATGAGGAAAAATCGGTCTCGGGTGATCAGGAGCGTTTTCTGGCGGTTTTGACCAAAAACTTCGCCGCATGGGATGCGGATCACGATGGCCTTTTGGCCGCGAATGAGATCAACAATCTCGTGGAGGCACCCGAAGTGCGTGGCGAGGACGCAGCGGCCATCGCGGCGCTGAAACGGGCCTCACGTTTTCGCATCGTGACGCTACCGAGCTTCACGCTAGAGCACTTGCAAACGCTCGCGAAGGCCCAGCCGCTCGAAAAAGGCATGCCGGACCTTCCGGCGATGTTTGGCGGCAGTCTCAAACACATCGCGAAGACCAAGCATGAGCTGTTTGCACCCGAAGGACCACGCATCGAGACGATCCGGCAGGGGCGCATGGGGAACTGCTTCTCGCTCGCTCCACTGGCTGCGCTGGCCCACGAACGTCCCGACTACATCCGCGAGCAGATGATTCGCCCGATCGAAAATGGCCGCTACGTCGTCAAACTCGGCCAGCAGGAAATTGAAGTGGCCGCGCCGACCGACGCGGAGATCGCTTTGACCTCGGAAAACGAGGACGGCAGCGTTTGGGTGAATGTGTATGAAAAAGCCGCCGGTGTGGCGCACAACGCGAAGAAACCCGCGGACAAGCGCGACGCCACCGGGCTTGATGCACTGAGCCGAGGCGGCAGCGCCGGCACGCAACTCGCTTTCATCACAGGGCGCGAGATGTTCCGTGTTTCATGCAGCTTCGCGAAGAAGAAGGACCTCCCAAAGGCGGACTATGACAAGCACATGGCCGAGCTTCGCGCCGCGCTCACTTCCGCCACGAAGGAGAATCGCTTGATGACCTGCGGCACGCTGAAGACGACCATCCCCGGCCTCACGCCGAATCACGCGTATGCCATTCTGAGTTACTATTCCGCCACCGATGTCATCCGCGTGTGGAATCCGCACGGCGACACCCGCGAGGTGAAGGGCGAACCGGGGCCGAAAAGCGGCTACCCGATCAAGGACGGCATCTTTGAGCTGCCGCTCACGGTGTTCGTGAAGGAGTTCTCCGGCACGGCTTACGAGGTGATCAGCACGTCGCTGAATTTGGCACAATAGCCACATGGTCCCGGCACGGAAAATGCGCAGCGGGAGGGCATCCCCACCAGCATGCCCCGAAGTACCCACCCAATCAGCTTCCTCCGTCCCAACCCGGCCGGGCTGATGCCGATTGCGGAACATGAAAATATCCTCCTGCCGTTGCGCTAGTTTTTCCCTTCTCCCCAAACTTTTCATCCACCTCCGGCATCTGTTTGTTCTGACGCAGGTGCTTGCAGTGCCTGCCTATGGCCAGCTCTACTGGAAAACGTCGGTAGCAAACTCATGGACAGGCAGTTTTTGGGGCACGGCACCGGGCGGCCCCTACAACTCCGCGTGGGTGAGCGGCTCCCAGGTGATCTTTGAAGACAACGGAGGCACGCTCCTCACGACGACTTTTGCCACGACGGCCGTGGGTGGCATGCAGGTAAATGAAAACGTGACCCTGACCACGGGCGGGACCTTTGGCACTGGCGGCACCGTGATCTCCGTGGAGGTGCTCGCTGGAAAGACGCTGACCTTTGGCTCGCAGAGCCTCTCCACCGCCGCAGGCACGGGCTTCATCAAAAATGGCGGCGGCACATGGAGCCTCAACGGCAGCCCCTACACAGGGGGCTTCACCCTGAATGCAGGCACCATGGCTGCGAGCGGGATCAATGCCATGGGTGCCGGTGCGCTCGTCATCAACGGCGGCGGCATCCGCTCCTCCAGCACGGCGGCACGTGATTTCAGCGGAAAGCAGACGAGCATTACCATCGGCGGCGATTTTTTTCTCGGAGATGCCACCAACAACGGCGCAATGACCTTCACCGGTCCCACCAGTCTCGGCAGCAGTGTGCGCACCATCACCGTGAACAGCAGCGTGAATTGGAACGGAGCGATCAGCGGCGGCGGAGGCATCACGAAGCTCGGCGCCGGCACCCTGACACTCAAGGGGGACAGCATCTACACCGGCACCACCACCATCTCCGCCGGCACCCTGCTCGTCACCAACACGAGCGGTTCTGGCACCGGCACGGGAAATGTCACCACGGCGTCTGGCACCACCCTCGGAGGCACGGGAACCATCGCACCGACAACGACCAGCAGCGTCATCCTTGGCGGCAGTGTGACTCCTGGTGTCGCCGGTGCCGCGGGTACGCTCACGTTTACGCCTGCGGATGGGAATGTGACCTTCCAAAACACGGGCAGCATCGCTTTCGAGCTCTTCGGAAACGGCAACAACGACAAGATCGTGTTGGTCTCCAGCGGCAGCGGCCTTCTCGATGTCAGTTCGATGGCGGCCGGCAGCATCAGCGTCTCGTTTGCAGGTGGTTACACGCCTGCGCTGGGCCACGCGTTTGATCTGCTCGATTGGAGCGGCGTGAGCGGATTGAGCACCAGCCTGCTCAGCCTCAGCACCACGGGCTTTGATCCGTCGTGGGCCTGGGACACCTCGCAATTCACCACCAATGGCACGCTTTCGGTCGTGCTTGTGCCAGAGCCATCGCGGATCGCCACGCTCGCGATGGGCTTGAGTGTGGCGCTGCGACGTCGCAGGCGTTGAGCAGGCTTGCCACGTGGGAGATTCCGCGCATGGCTGGCCGCCCAACCTGTGAACCTGCATCTTCAAAATCAATCTGTCGCCGTCATCGGAGCCGCTCGCGGTATCGGAAGAGCCATCGCTGAAGGTTTTCGTGCCGAGGGCTGCCATGTCCGCGGCTTTGATCGCGAGGCGAATGCCGATTTCATCACCGCGGGCGATGTGACGGACTTTGAGGCCATGAAGGCCTTCGCGGCGGGTTTTGAGCAGGTGGATCACGTCATCTTCTGCGCGGGCATCGGTTCCGGGAAGTTTGGATTTCCGTTTTGGAACCTTCAGCCGTCCGATTGGCCTCGCGTGCTGGAGGTGAACCTCCTCGGCGCGGTGCATACAGCGCATGCGTTTGCCCCGCGGCTCATCCAGCGAGGCAGCGGCAGCATGCTCTTCCTCGTGAGCGTGGCCGGGCAGATGGGCTCGCAGACTGATCCGCCTTACAGCGCCTCGAAGGCCGCGTTGATCAATTTCATGCAATGCGCCGCCAAGGACCTCGGGCCGTACAATGTGCGGGTGAATGCCCTCGCGCCCGGCATGGTGAAGACCGAGCTGAACCAGTCCATCTGGGCCGCGGGCCAGAAACTCCTGCCGGAGGCTGAGCGACAGAGCTTTGACGACTGGGCGGCCTCGAAGATCAAGAAAGTGTCCCACCTCGGTCGCTGGCAGATGCCGGAGGAGTATGCCGCCATGGCCTGCTTCCTCGCCTCCGACCACGCGAAGAACATCACCGGCCAGACGCTGAACATCGACGGAGGCCAGGTGATGCACGCTTAGACCCGCCTTTGGCGGGAATGATGAATTCCGAATGGCGAATGACGAATCAATGCCGAAACCCGAAGTTCAGACATTCGGACTTCATTCGTCATTCTGAATTCGTCATTCGTCATTCATTCTTGCCCCTCGCTCCGCGCCGTTCTACCTCCCCCAATGCCCCGCGAATACACGCTGCACAGCGCGCACGAACCCTCCCACCGCATCGACTACAAGGCGGAGCTCAATGAGCAGCAACACGCTGCCGTCGTGAGCCCGCCGGGGCAGTCGCTGGTTATCGCGGGAGCGGGATCGGGGAAGACGCGGACGCTGACGTATCGCGTGGCGTGGTTGCTGGACAATGGCATCCAGCCGGAGTCCATCCTGTTGCTGACCTTCACCAACAAAGCGGCCCGCGAGATGCTGGAGCGTGTGCAGGCGCTCGTGTCGCTCGATGCCAGCCGCATCTGGGGCGGCACCTTCCACAGCATCGGGAACCGCCTCCTGCGCTACAACGCCGAGCGGCTCGGCTACCGCAAAGGCTTCTCCATCATGGATCGCGAGGATCAGAAGGACCTCCTCGAAACCGTCATCGGCGGCAGCGGCATCGACACCACCACGTATCGCTTTCCAAAGGCCGAGGTGCTCGGCGACATCTTCTCGCTCGCCGACAACACACTCTGCGACCTCCAGGAGATCATCGACACTCGCTATCCCTACTTCGACCGCGTCGCCGAGGGCATCATCAAGGTGCGAAAGCTCTACCAGGACAAAAAGCGCGAGACAAACAGCTTCGACTTCGACGACCTCCTCACGCAGACCGTCGCGCTGCTGGAGGAAAACGAGGACCTGCTCGAGCGCTACCGCCGCCAGTTCGAGTTCATCCTTGTCGATGAGTATCAGGACACGAACAGCCTCCAATGCCGCATGGTCGAGCTGCTCACCGGCCCGCAGGGAAATCTCATGGTCGTGGGCGATGACGCGCAGAGCATCTACTCCTGGCGCGGCGCCGACGTGTCAAACATCCTCAACTTCGCCGAGCACTGGCCCAAAGCACGCACGCACAAGATCGAGGTGAACTACCGCAGCGTGCCCGAGGTGCTGAACCTCGCCAACGCGGCCATCGCCATGAACCGCGGGCAGATTCCGAAGAACCTCCAGCCCGCCCGCGCCTCGAACGGCAAGCTCCCCGCCCTCGTCGCGCTCGACAATTCCTCCGCGCAGGCCGCCTTCATCGCGCAGCGCATCCTCGAGTTGCAGGACGAGGACGGGCTCGACCTCAACGACATCGCCATCCTCTACCGCGCCCACTTTCACAGCATGGAGATCCAGATGGAGCTCACGCAGCGCGGCATCCCGTTTCAGATCACCAGCGGACTGCGCTTCTTCGAGCAGGCACACGTCAAAGACGTCGCCGCCTTCATGAAGTTCGCCGTGAACCGCCAGGACGAGGTCAGCTTCATGCGCATGGTGCGCCTCATCCCCGGCGTCGGCAATGCCAGCGCCGTGAAGCTCTGGAACGACTGGCTGCAAAGCGCTGCCGCCAAGGCCGAGACGATGCCCAGTTCCTTCTCCGAAGTGCTCCTGCCGCTCAAAGTGCCGAAAAAGGCCAAGGAGACCTGGGAACAGTTCGCCTACACGCTCGACGAGCTCCTCGACAAGGACGGCAAGCCCGTCGCGCCCGCCCTGATGATCCGCAGCATCGTCGAAGGCGTGTATGAGGACTACATGAAGGCGAAGTTCAAAAACTACGAGCAGCGCCAGCAGGACCTCGAACAGCTCAGCAATTTCAGCGACCGCTTCACCGATGCCTTGGAGTTCCTCAGCCAGCTCTCGCTCCTCAGCGGCGTCGATACCGACAACAAGCCCGACCAGCAGGCGCAGGATCGCGAAGCCGTCACGCTCACCACCGGTCATCAGGCCAAAGGCCTCGAGTGGAAGGTCGTCTTCGCCGTCTGGCTCGCCGACGGCATGTTCCCCCACAAACGCGCCATCGACGAAGGCGGCGACGAAGCCCTCGAAGAAGAGCGCCGCCTCTTCTACGTCACCGTCACCCGCGCCAAGGACGAGCTGTATCTCACTTATCCCGTCATCAACCACCAAGCCCGCGACGGCGACATCATGCAGCGCCCCAGCCGCTTCCTCACCGATCTGCCGAAGGATCTCGTCGAAGTGTGGAATGTGAAGAGCGGGTGGTAGGGAAAGCGTAGAGCGAAGGGCAGAGGGCGTAGAGTCCAGAAATCGTCCTCGTCCTCCTACTCTTACTCCTCCTCCCGAATCGCGAAGAGCGTCGTTTCACGTTTCAGGTTCCAAGTTTCAAGACGCCTTCGCTGCCGCGCCAGCGTCCTGGAGTGCGCCGGCGCTCCGGCGCTTTCGAACGTCCACCGGCCCACGAAAAGCTCCAGAGGGCTGGAGCACTCCAAAACGCTCCCGCGCTAAAAACTACCGAATTGACCATTTCCGCTCGATTCCCTATTCTAGCGCCATGACAGCGACCATCGACCAAGTGTATTCTTCCGCTCGTTCCCTCGCCTTGCCGGATTTGGGCGTTCTGGTCACCCGACTGCTCGGAGAACTTTCGACAGCGCTGCGCAGCACGACAGATGATGAGCTCACCGCCCTTGCCGACGCTCGTGAGGCAGAAATGGATCGCGATCCAGCCGCCACGATCTCGCATGACGATATGCTGGGCTTCATTCAGAGTCGCCGCCGGTGAACGTGGTGTATCACACACGGATCCAGGAGGACCTTGATGATGCTTGGCGCTACCACTCCTTCAATGCATCCGCCGCTTACACAGGCTCAAATCAAACAACACAACGATCTCTATGATAGTGCGTTCGCTTTGATCGAAGGCGAGATACTTCTGGATGGGCTCCCGGCCAAGCCCCCGCCGAACTTTTTTGCGAAACATAGGCTCCGCAAAGCGATCCAACTGTTTCAAAAGGTTATCGGCATCAATTCGATGAATTGGAATGCCATGTTTGCCATTGCGAAGATTCATCAGCGGCTTGGAAATGCTCAAGATTCATTCGATTGGATGTTAAAAGCGCGCGAGTTCGCGCCAGACAACACCAGCCTTGCAAAAGAGACCGCCCTAACGGCTGCTCATCTCGGGATGTACGGCAAGGCGATAGCCGTATCGCTGGAAGCTATTGCGCTAAATCCAGATGATCCTTCTCTTCAATCGAATCTTGGATTGTCACTTCTTCTGACAAACAATCCGACCAGAGCTGTTGAGGCATTCAAACAGGCAATGCGCCTCGAACCAGCGCATCCAACAACTCCACGACTCCTTGCGTATGCAAGGTCTGTTGAATCCGGCGAACTTCGCACTCCAAATACGGAACAGGAAATCATTCAGAACCTGCCAAGGACCGCCTAGCAACAGGTCAAGCGCGATGAAGGCAATCATTCTCTCAGCGCTCGTGGCTCTCGTGACTGCCTGCACCACACCCAAGACACCCTACGTCTCCGACGCCCGCGAGCCCGACGACCTGCCGCTCTCGCCGCGCTACAGCGTCGTGTTGATGTCTCTGCGCGATGAGTTGCCGCGTCATGGCACGAAGGGTGAGTTTTACCTCTGCCAGGGACCGGAGCAGGTGGCGGCGTTGCAGCGGGATCTGCCGGAGTTCACACTGCGCCATGCTTCCGAAACCTACACGGCCCCATGTGAAGGACTGGCCCAGCATCTTCTGGAGCCACCGGCGCTCCGATGACGCGCTGGCGACGCGGGTGACGATCGACATTGACACCGCCACGGCGGACACGATCACGACCACGCTCTGGATCGGCCATCAAGCCCCGAACCTCCCCCCCAGTGCACCACACCTTCCGCCGCACCGGCTCCACCTGGAAGCTCGTGAAGCGCGAAGAAGGGCCTGAGATCAAGATTTGAGCCGAGGAACCGTCGGAACGCTCGTATTTACCGCTAAGGGGCTAAGGGGCGGGGTGGCAGAGTTTGTGTGGGGCGTGTCCGAAAGTTTGTGTTTCGGGGATTGGGTTAGGGTTTGGATTGGGGCTGCGTTTTTTGATCCGCAGCTAGCTGCGGATCAAAAAAACGCGCGCCGAACTGGATGGCAAACTGGTTGGCCGCAGGCACCCAGCTAGTCGGTGGTTTGGTCCACTTGGCGGTGATGTCGCGCAAGGCCAGATACATCAATTTTGTCGCCGCTTCGTCACTGGGGAAGTGGCCTCGGTTCTTGATGATTTTGCGCAATTGCATGTTGAGGCTCTCAATGGCGTTGGTCGTGTAGATGATCTTCCGCACCGCTGCCGGATACACGAAAAACGGGATGACCTGCTCCCACGCCCGCCTCCAGCTCGCCGCGATGGTGGGATACTTTTTGCCCCACTCACCGCCCTCAAACTCTTCGAGCCGTTTCATGGCCATCGTCTCGTTCTCGGCGCGGTAGACGAGCTTCAGCGCGGCGGCGACAGCTTCGCGCTCTTTGTAGCCGCAGTAGGTGAGGCTGTGGCGAATGAGGTGCACGATGCAGGTCTGCACCTGTGCCTCAGGGAACACGGCGGTGATGGCCTCAGGGAAGCCTTTGAGCCCGTCGACCACCGCGATGAGGATGTCCTCCACGCCGCGGTTGTGCAGCTCGTTCATCACCTTGAGCCAAAACTTCGCGCCCTCGTTCTGCTCGATCCACAGCCCCAGCACTTCGCGTGTGCCGTCGGCAGCGACGCCCAGGGCGAGATACACGGCTTTGTTGCGCACCGTGCCTTCGTCACGGATGCGCACGCGCAGCGCATCAAAGAACACGAGTGGATACATCCGCTCCAGCGGCCGGTTTTGCCACTCGGTGACCTCGGCGTGCACCGCGTCGGTCACGCTGCTGATGAAGTCGGGGCTCACCTCGATGCGGTATTGCTGCTCGAGCATCGCTTTGATGTCGCGCACCGTCATGCCGCGCGCGTAGAGGGCGATGATCTTGTCCTGGAAGCCGGGCAGCTTCTTCTGCCACTTGGGCACTAGCAGCGGCTCGAAGCTGCTGTGCCGGTCGCGCGGCACGTCGATCTGCATCTCGCCGCTGTCGCC
>JAEUHK010000075.1 GCA_016795465.1 Verrucomicrobiaceae bacterium
TCGATGTCGCGTTCGAGGGCCTCGACGGGGCAGGAGATGTCGAGGCGCTGGATGCGGCCGCACTTCGTGCAGACGAGGTAGTCGTCGTGGTGGCCGTCCTCGATGATGGTGTAGTAGGTGCTGCGGTCGTGCAGGCCGAGGCGGCGGATGATACCGCGTTCTTCGAGCTTCACGAGCAGGCGGAAGACCGTGGCGCGGTCGGCGCCGGTTTTGAGTTCCTTCGATTCAGCGATGTCGGCGAGGCTGAGCGGCTCGTGGGAGCGGATGAGGATCTCCAGCACGTTTTCGAGGGCACGCGTGCGGCGCAGGCCGCCTTCGCGGGTTTTGACGAGCGCGGCCTCCAGCAGCTTTTGGGCGGACTTTTTGTCGTGGTGCCGGCAGGTGGCGGAATGATGATGATGGAGCATCGGGAATCGGTTCTCGGTTCGCTGTTCGCGGTTCTCAGTTGGCTGGCTTGCCCACTTTGACCTGTTTGAAGAGCCAGTCGTAGAGGTCCTCGCGGGGATAAACGACGCCGGTGATGCCGTGGCCTTCGCCAGCGAGCTCGGAGTAGTTGATGAGTTCGCCTCCGGCGGCCTTCACGGCTGCGACCATCGTGCGGGAGCGATCGACGGGGACCATGTCGTCTTTGTCGCCGTGGAAGACCCAGAACGGAATGGTTTTGAGGATCTCGGCGTTTTTGGCATCGCCTCCGCCGCAGAGCGGGACGGCGGCGGCAAAGACCTGCGGATACTTTGCGGCGATGTACCAGGTGCCGCTGCCGCCCATGCTGCTGCCGGTGAGGTAGAGGCGGGCGTCGTCGATGGGCAGGTTGTCCGTGAGGTCGGCGATGAGGGCGAGGAGCTTTTCCGCGACCTCGTTCTTCCAGCCAATGTCCCGCGAGGGGCACTGTGGAGCGAGCATGAAGCAGGCGTTTTTGCCCTGCGCGGCCTCGCTGACCCAGTTTTTCGGTGCGCCGCCCATTTGGGCTTCGTTGTCATCGCCGCTTTGACCGGCACCATGCAGCCAGATGATGAGCGGGTAGCGCTTCGTGGCATCAAGCTTCGGATTTCCCCAAAGCTGATAGTTCATGCCCTGCTTCGAAACGCCCTTGGTGAACTGCCCGGTGATCTTGTCGGCATACACACCGTCTTTGAGGCTGGCATCGCGCTTCTGCTCGCGGAGCAAACCGCGGATGTAGGCCTGATCCTCCGCAGAGAGGCGATCGAGCGGGACCTTGAACTGGTTGAAATCCGCCGAGCGGCGGATGCGCACTTCTTTGTCGGAGAACTCGATCAGGTTGCCCTCGAACTTCGATTTCCCATCCGCCGAGGTCCAGGCCCGCGGCGGGTAGGTGGTGGGAGCCGCGTGCAAGGCGGTGGCAAGGAGAAAGGAGGTCAGGAGGAGGCGCATAGCATCCCATCCTATGCCGAAAAGCCCCGCTGCGGCAAGAGGTCAGGCACGCGGGACGGCATGACCACCTCTTCAATCGCCGCCGATGCCCTGCCGCCCTCCCAGCATGAGGTGAGTCCGGATGACCTCGCCGCAGTTCTGGCAGCGATACCAGGCTGGACGCAAGCCTTTGAGCCGCATCCGGCCATGGGAGCAGATTCGGCACCGTGGTGGCAGCACAAAAACGAGGATGGCCACAGGCGTGCCAAAGAAGACCAAGAAGGAAAGCGGGAACATCCACCACTCCCAAGAGCGGGTGAGCCCGAGCTTGGCCGAGTAGAAGAACGCGAACCCCATCATGACAAAGCCCACGAAGCCACTGATCGAGATCCAACGGGCATGGCGGGTGCAGGCATCATGTCCCGATTTTCTCTCCAGCGAGCGTTTGTCGGCACCCACAAAGAAAGAGACGCAGGCAATCACCGCAAAGGCGAGCAGGGACACCCCGCCGATGATGAAGACCGTCTTGGCAGATGAAGAATCGCCTTTGTGAAGATGCTGCCATCCACCCAGCAGGCACAGCACACCGAGACCGCCGGGTATGAATGAAAAGGACCGCATGAACCATCGGAAGGCATTCCGCGGCTGGACTACCGCGATGAGCATCGTGGAGAGGAAAGCCAACCCCATGACTGCCATGGCCGCCCATCCTCCCCACTTGGTCAAAAAGTTGTAGAGCATCAGTGGCGTCGATTTTGACGGCTCTTGTCATTGCGGCAAGACCTGTTTTCAGCACCAATGCAGGTCTTTCATTCCTGCCACACCGTTCAGTCACCACCATGCGTGCCCTCCATTCTATCATTTTCCTCTTCACATCGGCGTCAGCTCTTTGGTCCGCTTCTCATGATGTCGTCATCTACGGCGGCACCTGTGCGGCGGTGACGGCAGCGGTGCAGGTCAAAAAGATGGGCAAGAGCGTAATCATCGTCAGCCCTGACAAGCATCTCGGCGGCCTGAGCAGCGGCGGGCTGGGCTTTACGGACACGGGCAACAAGGCGGTCATCGGCGGCCTGGCGCGGGATTTTTACCATCGCATCTACCTGCACTATCAGAAGCCGGAGTCGTGGAAGCAGCAGAAGCAGTCGGAATACGGCAACAAGGGCCAGGGCACGCCCGCCATGGACGGCGAGAACCGCACGATGTGGATCTTTGAGCCCAGCGCGGCGGAGAAGGTCTTCGAGGATTACATCAAGGAATTCGGCATCGAGGTGGTGCGCGATGAATGGCTCGACCGTGAAAAGGGCGTCAAAAAGGATGGCGACCGCATCGTGAGCATCACCACGCTCAGCGGCAAGACCTACGAGGGCAGCATGTTCCTCGACACCACCTATGAAGGCGACCTCATGGCCGCCGCGGGCTGCGATTACCATGTCGGCCGCGAGGCGAACAGCGTCTATGGCGAGGAGCACAACGGCATCCAGGTCGGCGTGCTGCATCACCGCCATCACTTCGGCGCGGTGAAGGACAAAATCAGCCCCTACAAAGTGCCGGGCGATCCAAACAGCGGCGTGCTGCCCCGCGTGAGCACGGAAGACGTGGGCAAATTCGGCGAGGGCGACAAGCGGGTGCAGGCCTACTGCTTCCGCTCCTGCTACACCAACGTGCCGGAGAACCGCATCCCGTTTCCCAAGCCGGACGGTTACGACGCCTCCCAATACGAAATCCTCCTCCGCGTGCTGAACACGGGCTGGGGCGAGTTCTTTGAGAAGTTCGACCCTATCCCGAACTTCAAAACGGACACGAACAACCATGGCCCGTTCAGCTTCGACAACATCGGCATGAATTACGACTACCCCGAGGCCAGCTACGAGAAGCGCCGTGAGATCATCGCCGAGCACCGCCGCTACCAGCAGGGCCTGCTGTGGTTCGTGGCGAATGATCCCCGCGTGCCGAAGAAGGTGCAGGATGAGCTCCGCGAGTGGGGCCTGCCGAAGGATGAATTCACCGACAACGGCAACTGGAGCCACCAACTCTACATCCGCGAGGCCCGCCGCCTGATCGGCGACTACGTCATGACCGAGAACGAGCTGCGCAAAAAGAAACCTACGCCTTCCTCCATCGGCATGGGCAGCTACACCATCGACAGCCACAACGTGCAGCGCTACATCACGCCCGAGGGCTATGTGCAAAACGAGGGCGACATCGGCGTGAGCACGAACGGCCCGTATGAGATCGCCTACGGCTCACTCGTGCCGAAAAAAGGCCAGGGCAGCAACCTGCTCGTCCCCGTGGCCATGTCCGCCAGCCACATCGCGTATGGTTCGATCCGCATGGAGCCCGTTTTCATGATCCTCGGCCAGACCGCGGCCACCGCGGCCGTCTTCGCCATCGAGGACAAGCTCCCCGTGCAACAGGTGGCCTATCCGAAGCTCCGCGACCGCCTGCTTCAGGACGGCCAGGTGCTGCACTACGACGGCCCCAAGTCCTCCCGCGGCCTCGACCCGAAGAAAATGGAAGGCGTGGTCGTCGATGACACCCAGGCCGCCAAAACGGGCGAGTGGAGCGAAGGCGGCGCGGCCACCAAATTCATCGGCGATGGCTATTCCCACGATGGCAATGCCGACAAAGGGAAGAAGAGCCTCCTCTTTGTCGCCAAACTGCCCAAAGCAGGCAAATACGAGGTCTTCTTCGCCTACACACCGAACAACAACCGTGCCTCGAACGTGCCCGTGACCGTCATCCACGCCTCCGGCCGTCACAACGCCGTCGTGAACGAGAAAAAGCCCACCCCGCCCGGTGCCACCGGCATCCTCCTCGGCACCTTCGAGTTCGGCACCGATGCCACCGTGCTGGTCGAGACCACAGGCACGGATGGCCATGTCGTCGCCGATGGCGTGCAGTGGGTGCCGGTGGAGTGAGAGGCAGCGAGACTTGGAGAAGTAGAGACTTGGAGAAGAGGAGCGCAGTGACTTTGCGCCACCGGTTCTTCGTTCGTAGTTCGGGCTTCAGCCCGCGCCTTGGGGTTTTGTCGTCCCACCTTCAGGCGGCCTTCGCTCACGCGTATTCTGTGGTTGGCGACTTCCGGTTTTCGCCTGAATGAATCCACCGCCATGCATCCGCTCCTCGCAGGCTACCGCCTCGTCCTGGGTCTTTTCATCATCGGCCTGCTGCTCAGCGGTTTGACGGCGTTTCCACTGCTGACCGAGCTGCGACTCCTCGGTTCCTGGATGGGTATTCAGGATCATGCGGACCTTTCCGGGCACAGCGGCCTCGCGTGGTGGATCGGGCATGTGTGGCATGGGCTGGAGGTCACGGACAAGGCTTTCCCCTTCATCGCCTACGGCACGGACTGGCTGGCGTTTGGACACATCATGATCGCGTTTTTCTTTGTCGGTGCCTGGCGTGATCCCATCGCCAATGCTTGGGTGCTGCGCACCGGCCTCGTCTGCTGCGCCGCCGTCTTCCCGTTGGCACTGATCTGCGGCGAAATCCGCGGCATCCCGCTCTACTGGCGCCTCATCGACTGCTCCTTCGGCTTCTTCGGCGCGATCCCGCTGCTCTACTGCCTGCGCCTGGTGCGAGCGATGTCGCAGGCTCGCGATTGACTCCTCTCAAGCCGTCAAAACCCGCGGCAGCGTCCGGGAGAGGGCCGGACCTCCGGAGCTTTCGATCGTGAACCCCTTTTTCCGTGGGGAAAGCCGACCGCTCATTTTAGAGCCAATAGTTTTCTGGAGGGAAAGAAATGTCCCTTGGGCTTGGAAAACTCTTTTCCGACGTCCTCTGATTTCTCACGTCTCACCACTCACGGTCCGCGCGTTTGCGATCTCTGCCGGATACCTTTTTCTCGTGGCGGGCCTGCCTTGGAAAGTCGGCGCGAATGGAATCGCGCCCTCCAATCCCTGAACCGCCTGAAGGCGGGACTACAGAACGCAGAACGGGCTAAAGCATACTGCCCCCCCCTTAGGCTCTGATCCCTAACCTCAGTCAATCTGCACGAGGATTTCGCGGGGCTTCGCGCCATCGCCGGGACCGATGATGCCGCGGGCTTCGAGAAGGTCCATCATGCGGGCGGCGCGGCCATAACCGAGGCGCAGGCGACGCTGGAACAAGCTCGTCGATGCCTTCTTTTCCTGACGGATGACCTCAATGCACTGCTCAAGCGTCTCGGCTTCCTCGGCGCTCATGCCGCCGCCTTCGCCGTCTTCTTCACCATCGGCGAGGAAGTCGCCGCTGTTCGCATCGACTTTGACATCGAAGACGGGCTTACCTTGAGCCACGCAATGCTCGACGATGGCGTGGATCTCATCATCGGTGACGAGTGCACCCTGGCTGCGCACGGGCTGGGCACCGCCGGGTGGCACATAGAGCATGTCCCCTTTGCCGACGAGGTTCTCGGCACCTTTGCGGTCAAGAATGACGCGGCTGTCGAGGGCGGAGGAGACCTGGAAAGCAATGCGGGTGGGGATGTTCGCCTTGATGACGCCGGTGATAACGTCGGCACGCGGTGTTTGCGTGGCGACGATGAGGTGGATGCCAGCGGCACGGGCCATCTGGGTGATGCGGGCGATGGCCACCTCGATGTCCGCAGGCGCGGTCTGCATCAAATCGGCCAGCTCATCGACGATGACGACGACGTAAGGCAGGGTGTCCGGCACCGGCGGACGGTAGTCGCGCTCGGTGGTGCTGGGCGAAGGCGGCGGCTGCGAATCGCCGAGCCAGGCCCCGCTGGCATCGCGAAGCTGGTTCTTCATCTCGTTGTCGAAGTCTTCCAACTCGGCATCGAGATCGAATTCGCCATCATCGCGATCCGCTTTCGATGAAAGCGATACGCCGTGGGTGAAAACAGGCTCGCTGCTCATCAATGCCGCGCCTTCTGCCGTGACCAGATCAGGCTCGACGATCTTTGGCGCGGCTTTGGAAGGTTTCGCGGCATTCGCAGCGGGTGCCGGAGCCGAAGCCGCGGCGGCCGCTGCGGCGGCACGTTTGGCATCTTGATCGGCTTTGCGCTTGCGGTTGCGGTTGTTGAAGGTCTCGAAGTTGCGGCAGCCTTCCTGCGCGAAGATCTGGTAGCGGTTTTCCATCTCCTTCACCACCCAGCGGAGGGCGAGCAGGGCCTTTTTCGGATCGGTGACGACCGGAAGAGCCAGATGCGGCAATTCCTCGTAGTTTTGCATCTCGACGACCTTCGGGTCGATCATGATGAAACGCAGCTCATCTGGCGCAAAACGGCAGATGAGACTCGTGACGATGCTGTTGATGCAAACCGACTTACCTGAACCCGTGGCACCGGCGACGAGCAGATGCGGCATCGCGGCGAGATCGCCAATGATGGTCTTGCCATACACATCCTTGCCGAGGGCGACGGGCAGCTTGGCCTTGCCATTGATGAAGGCTTCGTCTTCGAGCAGCTCGCGCAGCGGCACGACGATTTTCTCTTTGTTTGCCAATTCGATGCCGACGGTGTCTTTGCCGGGAATCGGAGCGAGGATGTTGATGCGCTCGGCACGCGTGGCACGCGCGATGTCGGCGTCGAGGTTCGCGATGCGGCTCACGCGAAGGCCGTCCACCGGGCGCACTTCATAACGCGTGATCGCCGGACCGCGGGTGATGTCGCCGGGCTCCACGCTGATGCCGAAACTGGAGAGCGCCTTGACGATGGTGGCCTGCGTGGCGAGCAGCTCGCCTTTGTCGGTCGGGGCGTGTTGCTCCTCGGGCCAGTTGAGCAGGTCGATGGGCGGCAGTTTGTAGTCCTTGAAGCGGACGGTGAGATTGCCGAGCGAGCCATGCGGGGCCGCCTCGATCTTTTGGGCACGCTTTTTCTCCCACACCTCGGTGAGTTTGGGTTTATCGGAGTTCTCATCATGCGCACGCGGAGCGGAGGCATCGATGATTTTCGGCGCGGGCGGCGGGTCGAACTTCAATCCCAGTTCCGGTGTGACCAAGCCGGTCTCGGCGGCCGTTTTGGCCATCTCGGCGATGGCGGCGGCATTGGCGGGATCTTTGGAGCCGCGTTTCTTCTTGCGCAGTTCCTCGGGAATGGGCGTGAAAGTGCCTGGAATGGTGTTGGCGGCCTCTTCGGCCAGTTTTTCGGCGATCAGGCGACGCTGCTCGCACTCCTCCTGCCACTTGGCGAATTCGTAGCGGATGCTCTGGATGGCAGTGATGGGATGAATACCCGTCACCATGAAAAGGGAGGTGACATAGAAGCTGCCGAAAAGCATGATGGAGCCGCCCTTGCCGATCACGGCGAGGCTCAAATCCCCTAAAAGCATGCCGATGAAGCCACCACCGCCCTGCGGGAGGAAGTTGTTGTCCGGCTCGAAGAGCTTCAAGGCATGCAGCAGGATGGCCGCGGTGACGGTGAGGATGACCGTGCCGAGAATGGCCAGCCGCGTGACGGGTGTCTTCGTGTGCAGCTTGCACACGCCGAACCAGGTCAGGCAGATCGGTGCCGCATACGAGGCGAGGCCGAGGAGGTAAAAGAAGGCACCCGCCAGGTCTGCGCCGAGCCAGCCCATGAAATTCTGCGTCACCTCGTTGTGGACGTCGCCATGGCCCAGCCGCGAATCGGGGCCGTGGTCATAGGAGTCGTAGGAAACGAGGGCCAGCAGCAGCATCGAGGCGGCCATGAGCAGCAGGATGCCGATGACATCATTCCACGGGCTCACCTTTTCATCGGTGGACCGGGAGCGTGCAGGACGGGAGGCGGCGGCAGCGGCGCGATTCATGGACGGGATTTTGGCAGCAGAAATTATTTAAGGCTACCAAAATATTTAGGTTGCCCAGATTCTTCGGGTTTGCTTCCCTTCCGGCGACCTGTCCTGCCGCTGGCTCTGGCTTGCGGCTTGACGCGTTTCTGGCCTCGCCCATCATCCGCACCGCGCATCCCGCACCCACTCACTATGAAGAAAACCATCGCCCTCAGCCTCGCCGCGGTCCTCACCGCCGCCCTCAGCCCCACCAGCAGCGCTCAAGACGCCGGCAAGGTGGATTTCGAAAAGCAGGTCCTGCCCGTCCTCAAGGAAAGCTGCTTCAAATGCCATGAGAAGGAACACGAGGAAAACGGCAAGGTGAAGAAGCCCAAGGGCGGTCTCCGCCTCGATGGTGCGGCCGTCATCATGAAGGGCGGCAAGGAGTATCCCGATGAAAACGTCGTCGCTGGCAAGCCTGAGGCAAGCTGGCTCGTGAAGACCATGGAACTCCCTGATTCCGACGATCTCGCCATGCCTCCGGAAGGCAAAGGCGACCGCGTCAGCAAGGCGAACATCGATCTGATCAAGAAGTGGATCAGCGAAGGCGCGAACTTCGGTGCCTGGAAAGGCGTGGAATAATCCCCTGCCCTGCCTCGAACCTCGATTTCACGAAAGCGGAGCCTCACGGCTCCGCTTTTTTATTGCTCACCACGAGGCCACGACCTCGTAGGCATAGCCGCGGAGGTATTCCGTCTCGGGAATGGTAGCCAGGATCGGGTGATCGCTGCGTTGCGTGAAGGTGCAGACACGGCGCAAGACCTTCTTCGCATCCACCGCGGCCTCGAGGATGCTGCTGTGGAATTCACCGGCACTCACATGATGCGAGCAGGTGAAGGTGGCAAAGATGCCGCCGGGCTCCAGCATCTTCATCGCACGCAGGTGGATCTCTTTGTAGCCACGCAGGGCATCTTTGACCGTGCTCTTCGATTTCGTAAACGAGGGCGGATCGAGGATGATGAGGTCGTAGCGGGCATCCGCGGACTCCTGGCGCTTGAGGAAGTCGAAGCAGTTCTCGGCGATAAAGTCGATCTTCGTGCCGGAAACGGCCGCGTTCTTCGCCGCGAGTGCCACCGCGCTCTCGCTGATGTCCACCGCCGTCACTTCCGCGGCTCCTGCCAATGCCGCCGCCTGCGCGAAGCCACCCTGATTGCAGAAGCAGTCGAGCACGCGACGCCCGCGGGCCAGCTTCGCCACCTGCTGGTAGTTATCGAGCTGGTCGAGGTAAAGGCCGGTCTTCTGGCCTTCGAGCAGATCGGCGTGAAAGGCACTGCCTTGATACCGCACCACGAATGGCTCCGGCGTCTCGCCGCTCACCACGCCCTTCACTTGCTCCATGCCCTCGGCGAGGCGCACGGCTCCTTCATTGCGCTGGATGATGCCACGCGGCTTCAGCACGTCGTTCAATGCTTGCACGATCATGTCCTGCCGCTGCGCCATGCCCAGCGTGAGCGTTTGCAGCACCAAAAAGTCGCCGTAGCGATCCACCACGACACCGGGCAGGCCATCGCTCTCGCTCCACACGAGGCGGCAGAGGTTCAAATCGACACCTGCCTCCTGCCTCGACTTCACCGCCCGCTCGATGCGTCGCGTGAAAAAGTCCAGATCGAGGTCCTGACGGCGATACGAGAAGAGACGCGCCGAGATCTGCGACTTCGGATTGTAGATCGCGCTGCCCAGCGGCTTGCCGCGCACGTCCTGCAGACGCACGACATCGCCCGGTTGCGGATCGCCGAGGCGTTTTTGGATTTCGATGGCATACACCCAGACATGGCCGTGAAAGAGCCGGGCGCGAGGTTGGACGATCAGAGAAGACATGGATGCCTCTCTTGGCTCCGCTCGCATGAGAATGCAACCCGCCCCGCTTAATCCTCGTGGCGTTTGCGCACCCGCAGCGAGTCTTTGAGGCTCACAAAGTCCGAAAGCAGGAAGATCACCGTGAAAAAGGCCAGCAGCACCTCCATCATCGTCACGAGCTTCGCCGGCACCGTGAGCGGCGTCACATCACCAAAGCCGAAGAAGGAGAAACTCAGCACGCTGTAGAAGAAGAACTCAAAGAGCAGTTCCGGGCGGCTCCAGGCCGCGTTGATGCTGCTGAAGCTCTCCGCGTCCGCCGTCTCCAGCAGCCAGAAATCGAGCGCAAAGGACAGAGTGATCTGCGCCATGTTCACGCCCATCAGGCCGAGCACCTTGTGGTAGGGCATGTTGTCCCGCGTGGCCAAAAGGATGTGCGTGAGGTTCTCCGCGAAGAAAAAAACCGTCTTCGCCAACGCCAACGCGAGCACCAGCAGGCACGTCGCATGCCCGCCCAGCCATCCACGGCCATGCACCCAAGCGACGGCGAGAGCCAGCAGCACGATGGCGAGCACTTCGCCTCCCTGGCGGCAGATGTCTTTGGCGAGTTCCGAGCGATTCATGGGCCGAGAATCAGCACGCGCCGCCTCCACGCAAGCTCCTTGTCACGCTCATCGAGCCCCCGGCTTCGGCCTCTCCAACTCCAAACGCTCGCGCAAAGGCCTCCCGCCCCGCTTTTCATCCCCACACACCGCATTGCACAGCATCCACGCCATCGCCGCGATCAAGCCATAGCCGGTCACCACCCGGCCATTGAGCAGCAACCAGCCCAGCCCCTCGACGCTGAAGGCTTCCGGCACCTTCAGCATCGGTTTCGCGACCGGCTTCACATGCTCCGGTGCCTTCGGCGCCACCGTCGGTGCCACGGGCACCGAGTCAGCCGGTGCGGTGGGATCAAAGACAGAGCCCTCCTGCCGTTCCGGCACCAGATCATCATTCGACACGCTCGCCGCAGCCTCCATCGCGGCCATTTGCTCGGCACGATAGTCCGCCATGCCCTGCTCATGCCGCAGCAGACTCGCCCCGGCGAGGCAAACCATCCCCATCGCCGCCGCCACGAGGCTCGGATGCCGCAAGGATCTCTTCACGCCCGATCCGATCAACCAGCCCACACCTGCTCCAGCCCCGGCGATCAGCAGCGCCCACAGCATCCACGACAAACCGCTGGCCAGCATGCAGGCCAGCGTTCCCAAAATCCATGCCACGACGATCACCGTCCACTTGTTGACGCCCTCCGTTTCATTCTCCGGCTCCACCGCAGCCTGCGGCAACGCCGTCATCGCGGGCCGTCGAGGCTCACCGCGATACGTCAGCCGCAGCGCACCCGCCGTGATCACATCGCCATCCGCCAGCTCCGCATTTCCGACACGCTGCCCGTTGAGCAAAACGGGAGCCATCGGCACCAGCGCCACCACTTCATGCCTGCCATCCGGCAGAGAACGCAGCTCATAATGCCGCGCCGCCAGCCCCAGGTCCGCCCGCACCGGCACATGCGCATGCGGATCACTGCCCACGATCACCGAGTGACCGATGAGTGGCATGGCATGTCCTGTTTCCGCGACCAACGAAGCTGGCATCCGCGTAGCCTCCGCGCACCCGCCCGCCCCGCAACCTCCTTCTCGTCTTTCCCCATGCCTGAGCCTTGTTTTTGCTCACTCGCAGTTTGCGCCCTGCCCTGCCCCGCGCCTCATTCCGCGCCCTCATGTCTGTCAGCGCCGTCTCCTTTCTCGCCCGCCGTTACCTCCGTGCGAAGCGGTCCTTTGTCTCCGTCATCACGGTGATCTCCGTGCTCGGCGTGGCGGTCGGCGTGCTCATGATGATCGTGGTGAATGCCGTGATGCAGGGCTTTGAAGGCGAGTTCCGCAAGGCGCTCATCGGCTACCAGCCGCATCTCATCCTCAAACCCGCCGATGGAAAGCCAGCCGAGCCCTCGGTGGTCGAGGCCACGCTGGCCAAGCTGCGTCCGCAGGCGGGCATCCAGACCGCGATGGGCTATGCGGGCGGCATGTTCTTCCTCGAGCACGAGGGCAATCAATCCGCCACCGAGCTCTACGGCCTCCCGGCGGACTCCGCGGCCTCTTACATGGCCAAAATGGAGAAACACCGCCTCGATGGCACGATGCAGCTTTCGGATGGTGGCATCGTCACGGGGGATTACACCGCCGCGGAGATCGATGGGCGGCCGGGAGACCGTCTTGCGGTCTATGCTTCATCCAACGTGACCACCGCCGTGAACCGCTTCCGCGAGGCTTCCGACATCTCCGATGAGAAAAAGCGCCACGAAGCCTACAAAGGCATCAAGCTGAAACCCATCGAGGCCAAGCTGCTCGGCTACACCCGCTCCGAGTCCGCCGGGCACTACGCCTACACCACGCTGGCCACCGCGAGGCAGATCTTCGGCCTTGGCGAGACATTCACCGGCATCATGGCCGAGACGACGAACCCGAATGACATCAAAGCTCTCAAAAAGCGGCTCGAAGAACAGCACATCATCCCCGCTGGCTGGAAGGCGGTGCTTTGGACCGACTCCGGCGATGCCCGACTGGCCGCGATGAGCAACGAACGCTTCATGATGTTCTTCATCATCGGCATCATCGGCCTCGTGGCGGCCTTTGCGGTGATGAACACCACCATCACCGTCACCACGCAGAAGCGCCGTGAGATCGGTGTGCTTGCCGCCCTCGGTGCCCGGCAGGCTCAGATCGTGCAAATCTTTGTCTCACAAGCCGCTGTCGTCGGCGTGGTCGGCACGCTGAGCGGCCTCGGCCTCAGCGCCCTCGTCTTGTATTATCGAAACGACATCCGCGGTCTCATCGCCCAGCTCTCCGGCGGCAATTCCAGCGAAGCGGATCTCTTCCTCTCCACGATCCCGGCGCACATCGATCCCACCTTCGTTGCCTTCACTGCCGTGGGCTCCGTGCTCCTCTGCCTCGCCGCCGCCCTGCCACCCGCCTGGCTCGCCTCCCGCGTCGATCCCGCCGTCGCTCTCCGCGATTAATCCCATTCGTCGTTCGCCATTCTACTTTCGTCATTTCACCCCGTGCTCGCTCCTCTCTTCCTCGCCTTCCGCTACCTGCGGCCCACCCGCAGCTTCATCTCGGTCATCACCGTGATCTCGATGCTCGGCGTGATGCTCGGCGTTGGCGTGCTCGTCACGGTGATGAGCGTCTTCAAAGGCTGGCAGATCGAGTTTCGCAAGATGCTGCTCGGCTTCGAGCCGCATGTCGTGCTCATGCGCCTACACAACGGCGGTGACACGGGCCCCGAATCCCCTTCCGCCACCGGCTGGCGTGAACTCCGTGACAAGCTCGCAAAGGACAATCGCTTCCTCGCCGCCACGCCCGTGGCCGAGGGCAATGTCGTCGTCGAGAAAGAAGGCAGCCTGCAAGGCCTCCCCGTGCTCGGTTTGACGCCTGACAAAGGCAACGCCCTCGTTCAAAAGCTCGCGAAGCATCTCAAGGAAGGCGCTTTCAACCTCAACGACGACAACATCATCCTCACCGACCAGCAGGCTCGCGACATCGGCGCGAAATTGGGCGATACGATCGTCGTGCATGCCGCCGCCAGCGTGCGGCAGTTCATCGCCGATGTGCGCGAGATCCCCGAAGAGGCCGCCGATGAGCAGCGGGCTGAGAAGCTCGACAACGTCAGCATTCTCTCGAAGGACCTCAAACTCGTCGGCATTCTCCGCGGCGACACTGCGGGCACTCGCGGCTATGTGCCGCTGAACATCGCGCAGGAGTTCTTCGATCTCGATGGCGAGGTGAGCTCCATCGAACTCGAACTGCCGAATCCCGATGCCGCCGCCGATCTGATGGAAACCGCCTACACCGATGGCACTCTGCCACCGCAGTGGGGCTGGCGCACCTGGGATCAGGAGCACGGCGACATGCTCCAATCCGTCGAGAACCAACGCGTGATGATGTACTTTCTGCTGCTCTTCATCATGATCGTGGCCGCCATTTGCGTGATGAACACCACCATCACCGTCACCGTGAAAAAGCGGCGCGAGATCGGCATCCTCACCGCCCTCGGCACGCGTGCCTGGCAGATCATCGCCATCTTTGTCACGCAGGCGGGCTTCGTCGCTGTGCTGGGTGTCGTCGGTGGCATCCTCGGCGGGTTTGGCGTGCTGGCCTTGCGGAATAAATTTCGCGAGTTTATCGCCAGCGTCTTCAAGCTCGATCTCTTCCCGAAGGACATCTACTTCCTCTCCGAGATCCCGGCGCACACTGATTTCGCCGATTTGAGCCTCATCTGCTCCACCGCGGTCTTCCTCTGCCTGCTCGCCGCCGTCATCCCCTCCTTCTTCGCAGCCCGCGTCGATCCGGCCGTGGCGCTGCGAGATTGATTTTAGCCTTCATCTTTGTCCTTTACGCCTTCCATGTCCGCCCCCGACCTCGTCTCCGAAATCCTCCGTCTCAAAAAAGAACGCAACGCCGTCATCCTGGCCCACAACTACCAGGACAAGGCCATCCAGGAGATCGCGGACTTCGTGGGCGACTCACTCGGCCTCGCTTACAAAGCCAAGGACACCAACGCCGACGTGATCGCCTTCTGCGGCGTGCATTTCATGGCCGAGACCGCGAAGATCGTGAATCCCGCGAAGACCGTCATCCTGCCGGATCGCGATGCGGGCTGCTCGCTGGAGCAAAGCTGCCCCGGGCCGCAGTTGGAGGCCTTTCTCAAAGCCAACGCTGCCAAGAACTACTACGTCATCGCCTACATCAACTGCAGCGGCCATGTGAAAGCCCTCAGCGACTGCATTTGCACGAGCGGCAATGCCGTGAAGATCGTCGAAGCCGCCCCGAAGGATCGCCCGATCCTTTTCGTGCCGGATCAAAACCTCGGCTCGTGGGTCATGGAGCAAACCGGCCGCAAGATGGACCTCTGGAAAGGTGCCTGCTATGTGCATGTCGAGTTCACCCGCGACAGCATCCAGGCCATCAAAGACCAATACCCCGACGCCAAAGTCGTGGCTCACCCGGAGTGCACTTACGCCGTGCGGATGCTCGCCGATGAAGTTTGCAGCACCGAAAAGATGGTCGGCTACTGCCGGAACAGCCCCGCCAGCGCCTTCATCATCGTCACCGAAAGCGGCATGCTGCACCGCCTTGAACGCGAAGTTCCCGGCAAGAAGTTCATCCCCGGCCCCACCGGTCACTGCGCCTGTGCCGACTGCCGCTACATGAAGCTCAACACCCTTCAAAAGCTCCACGACGCCCTCCGCGACCTCTCGCCCACCGTCGAGATGCCCGAAGACCTCCGCGTCCGTGCCGAGAAGCCCATCCTCCGCATGCTGGAACTGAGCAAATCGTAGGCCTGAAGCAGCGTTGGCCGCTTTGCGGCGAATGCCACGCCCACAATCCGTTTTAGAGCATGCTGCGCACGAACGGCAGCATGCCTGAGTAGAGCGAGCTGCCGCGGTAGCGGCTGAGTTGTTCGTTCACGAGGTCGGCATCGCTATCGACATCGGCAGGGAGGAGTTCCTGATGGGAATGGCCGCCGCAGGTGGAGCAGACGTGAATGAAACGGGAGTCGCAGTCACGGCGGATTTCACCACGAACGCCTTCTCCTTCCAAAACGAGGCTTTGGAGAGCGGGGCCGCTGTCTTTTTCGATCAAATCGAGCTGGAGGGAGGTTTCGAGGCGCTTGTTGATCCACGCGGCGAGGAGCAGCGCGGTGCTGCGCTGCCCGCGGAGGTAGCTGATGCGAAGCGTGCGGACCTTCGAGAGGTTTTGCCGGGCGGAGGCATCTTGAAAGCAACTGGCCAGCGCGGTGCGCATGAAGTGCGAGCGAGTCCACGCGAGGTCGCGGATGTCGAGATCGGTGTTCTCGGCTTTCACAGCGAGAAGAGCATCAAACTGCCGCGCGGGATCACTCCAGCGGGAGCTGTCGATGATGAGCGTATCGATGCGGGAGTAAAAGCGCTCTTCGAAGTTCTGCGTGAGATCCGCCTGCCACCAGACGACGAGCGGCAGATCCGAGTCGAGGTGCGCGAAGACAAGGTTTTGCACCTGAAGGGCATTTCCGCCCTCCAAAACGAAGGTGATCTGTTCGGAGCAAACAGCCTGTTTGCCCTGGTAAGGCCGGCAAAGAGCCTGGATCCACGAGCGTGCCCGCGGCTGCTGCACTTGCGGCAGGGCGAGGATGAGCATCGCGCGGCAGGCATGCTCGGCGGCAATCTTTTCGAGCACAGCGTTCGCATCGAGGAGGGTGGCGCTGTCTTCCGTGTAAACGGCGAGATTGACGAGCGAGGCACGTGTCTTGGCCTCATCGCCTTCCCAGAGCTGGTTCAATGAGCGGCCGATGCGGTTGATGGGTGTTTCGAAGCCCAAGCGGCTGAGCGTGTCGGTGTCTGGCAAGGAGGAAGGCATGTTGGAAGAAAATTGAAGCAGGTTACTTGCCACGAGCGAGCACAACGCGGAAGCCGATGGAGTTCCTTCGCGTCTCGGCGGGCACGGGCTGGCGTGTGGAGGCCTGAAGCTCGTCTTGATTCGAACTGCGCCAGTTTCCGCCGCGCACGGTGCCGAGCGGCGTTTTGGGCTTTTCGCCCTCTTTGGGCTTCGGCGTGGGCTCGAAGTCGGTGTCGGTCCATTCGCTGACATTGCCCGCGAGGCCACAGATGCCTTCGCGGTTCGGCATCAAGATCGCGACGCTGGCTAGGAAGGGCGATTTGTCCTCATAACCGGCGATGAAGTGATCGAGGCTGGCTTTGCGACCCGCAATCGGATCGGCGAGGTTGTCCACATTGCTCGGAGGCGGCCATTCGTAGCCCCACGGATACACGCCGCGAATGCGGCCATTCCGCTCGGCTGGTGTGGAGCCTCGCTCCGGCGGCAGGCCGACGGCACGGCTCCATTCCTCGTCGGTAGGGAGACGATACTGATCCTTCGCACCGATGAGCCCCGAGTTGCGCTCATGCTCGGTGAGCCAGCGGCAGAAGGCACGGGCCTCCTCGCGATCGACACCGACAACGGGCAGGTTCACGCCTTTGTTGCCACCGCCGGCATCGTCCATCTTGCCCGGCTTGCGGACATTGGTGGCGCGGGCGTATTCGAGATAGTCGCGATGCCGCGTCTCCCAGGCGGACATCATCAAATTGTCATCGAGAGGCACCATGCGCATGCCGAGACTGTTCGCACTCCACTCGCGGCCAAAGTTCACAGCCTTGCGGGTCTGCATGTCGTTGAAGAGCTCGATCTGCTCCCCTTCTCTCACCTCGCCTTCGAGCACCACATCAGCAAAGCCCTCGCCCCTCAACTCGACCTCGAAGGGCCCGGTGCGCACGCGTGGTAGCTCGAGCGGTGTTTCACCGAGAAGCTGCTCGTGCATGTAAACGCGGACTTTCTCCGGCTGGCTGCGGACAATGACACTGCCGTAGGTCTGCCGCTCGACGCGAAGGTAAAAGGCCTGCCAGTTTTTGTCGCCATCGTCGGCGTTTTCGTCATCTCGATCATCATCCGGCATCTCCGCGGCCTCGGGCTGGCCGCTTTCGACGAAGTAAAAGGGCTCGACGACGTAGTGATGCTCCTGACTGAGGAAGGACCCATCACGATCCTGCTCGGTGAGCCAGTAGCGGAAGGCCTCGGCATCTCCCACAGGCACGACGACGATGTAGGCGCTCTCCTTGTCCTTGCCAGGCTGCGAGCGGACGACCTTCCCCTCGAAGGACCGTTTTCCCGCGTCGAGGAAGCGGCGGAAGTACTTCATCTCCACCGGCTCCATGCTGATGTGGCCTCCGGCGGCAGGCTTGAAGGCCATGCCGAGGCTGTTCACCCAGCGCTCGCCCTTCTGCGGCAGGCGGGTGGCCTCCAGCTTCAAATCGAAGACCTCCGGCTCGCCATCGCGCACCGTGTGCTCGATCTCCACCTGCTTGTAGCCAGGCATCATGAGCTGGTAGATGACCGGCACGCCCTCGGCAGGATTCAGATCGAGCGGGGTGACGCCGAGCTTCTCCTGCCCTGCAAACACGGCTGCTCCCGCAGGCGCGGTGAGGATGCGCATGCGTGGCTGGCTCTCCTTCATGGCCACGATGCGGGCCTGACGTTGCTTTTGCGCGATCCACATGCCTGCCGCACCGCCGATCAAGGCCACGACAGCCGCCGCGGCGAGGCCATAGGTCCACAGCGCCTTTCGGCTGGATGGCAGCGGCTGGCCTTTCAAAGCGAGCGCCATCTCGTTCGCGTTGACGAAGCGATCTTTCGCCTGTGGAGCACAGGCCGTGCAGATCACATCGTGCAGGCGACGCCACACCGTGAGAGTATCGCCGGTCTCGGTGCAGGATGGAAGGTCCGGGAAGTCGAGGCGATCCTTTCCTGTGCTGGCCTCGTAGAGCACCATGCCGAGGGAAAAGATGTCCGAGGCGGCGCTGCCGGGCCCTTCAGGTGCCACAAAGCCCTCCGTGCCGACGAAGCTCCGCTGTCCGAGCAAGGCCACGAGGCCGATATCCGCCAGTCGGCACTTCCCATCGATGAAGATGAGGTTGGAGGGCTTCACATCGCGGTGGATGAGCTGGTTGCGATGCAGGTAGTCGAGTCCTTCGGCGATGTTCACGCCCAGCGAGATGCAGCGCTCGGCCTTCACGCGTTTGTCACGCCGCATCTCCAGGCCCAGCGTGTGCGGCTTGTAGGTCTCCGCGTCGATCTCACGGCCTGTTTCGAGGTCGTCCGCGAGCTCCATGACGTAATAATAGAAGCCCTCCTGCGAATTGCGGCCGACCTGGAGGATCGGCACGAGGCCCTCGTGACGGCGGGAGATGGGCTCGTAGCGCTTGATGGCCTCGAACTCGCGCTCGAAGGAATCCGGCCGGTCGTAATCCTCCCGCCACACCACTTTGACCGCCCGCAGGGCCCCAGTGACGCTGCGGGCCAGCCACACCTCGCCAAAAGCACCGCGGCCGATGAGGCGGAGGGTCTCATGGTCACGGATTTCCGGAGCGGGGCGTGCGGCGGGGGTCGGCATGCGGTGGGTGAAGGATTACACCGCAAAGCCGGGAGGATGTCGAGAGGCAAAGCGGGGCGGCGGAAGGTGTTTTCGAGCCTCGAATCGCCTCTTGAGCGCGGAAGAAAGGACGCTAGTCTGCGCCCCCTTTTCCCCAAACCACCATGTCCAAGTTCAACATCCTCATCGCCGGCAACAACGACCCCATTTCGAGCAAGGGCATCGACCTGCTCAAAGCGGAGCCGTCCTTCAACGTGACGGTGAACATGGACCTGAAGGCCGAGGACAAGATGATCGAAGCCTCCCGCGA
>JAEUHK010000121.1 GCA_016795465.1 Verrucomicrobiaceae bacterium
ATGCTCGATTTCGCGTCGCTGCGAGAGTCCGGCGAGCCATTCGGGCCAGTCGAGGATGTTCGCGATGCTGGTGAAGCCATCGACGAGCGCGGCGTTGGACCAGTGATCGGCTTCTTGAGTGCCGGAGGCCTTCACACTCGCCCCCGTGGCGATGTTTTGACCACCGGACCACACCTGCATCTCCGCGAGCGCGAGCAGGGCACCGCCATTGCTGACGTGCGGTTCGAGAGCATTGAGCCTCACATGACGCGCATAGTGCCCGCCAGGGATGGCGATGACATTGTCGCCAGGCAAAGCGGTGTAGCTGCCGGACTGCGGCGCGGGCAGCACGATGGGCGTGGCGTCGTCGTCTTCACGCAGCTCGATCTGATAGCGCACGGGAAAGCCGTAGCCGTGCGAGTGCGCGAAGTCGGGCGGATGCGCGGGAAAGAGCCGCACCTCGTCCACGAGCGTCGCGTGGCCGAGATCGAGTTCCACCCAGGGCGGATCGGTGAGATGCGATTCGCTCACGCGTCCGCTGTGAAAGCCGAGCGTCGGGCTGCGCTCGCTGCCGAGCGGCGGACCGAGCGCGTTGTGACCATCGACGAGGTTGATGCGTCCCCAATCCGGCCGCGTGCCCTGGCTGCTGCTGGCCCGCACCGCATCGGGTCCCGCAGGCTCGATGCGGGCACCGAGATTCTCTTTGCCGCGCAGCAGCATCACTTCGCCGAGCGCGAAGAAGAATCGCCCGTCCTCGCCAAACAATCGCGTGGCCGTGATGCGCACCTTTTGCGCCAGCCGACCGCCCGCGGGCAACACGACCGGCAGCGTGCCCGGATTCGGAAAATCCGCATCCGTGTGCTCGGCGAGCATCGTGCGCCCCGTCTCCTCGCCCTCGCCGATGAGCTCGACATAAAACCGACGCGGAAACCCATAGCCCGCGCCCACCGTGCCCCCATTCGGCGGCGGAGCGATCAGCACCACCGCATCAAGCACCTGCGACTCGCCGAGATTCAGCTCCACCCACTCGGCTTGGGTGTCGGACGTGGCATACTCGCTGTGCCATCCGAGCCTTGCCGTCGCCTGCGGCACCGGCGCGGGCGGAAGATTGGCGAGCTGCGTTTGCAATTCCACGCTCGTCGCGTCGAGCTGCCGCATCTCCGGACTGACCATGCCGATGATGCTCCCACCCGCTTCCCCAGCATCGCATGAGCACGACAGCACCGCTCCCATCGTGAAAACGATGGAGCACCGGCGAAGCATCGCCATCGCGCTGAGAGACAAACACAAACCCATGAATGCGGCGGAAACGAGCCGCACCTTGGCACCAACCGCGCCCCGTGGCACCCCCGAGTTTTTCGGGGGTGGGCGGTCGCATTGATGGCTTTGCTGACACGAACCTGTTCGTATTGCCGGGTATTTTGAGCTTGTCAGATTCCTTCGCGCCATGCCAAATAGCCGCGTGGCTATGAGGGTTCTTCCTTCTAAACTCGGATTTAGAGTCCTCGCTCTCCACACTCTGCCGCGATTGCTGATTTCGGTCGGCAATCGCGGCCTTATTTTATCCCATGAACGCCATCTATCTTCGCCGCAGCCGCAAAGTTGTGCTGAAATCAGGTTCTGGCAGCCAGGCCGATGACACTATCGCGGCCATGCAGAAGAACCTTGAGGCGCTTGGCTTTGTGATGAGCCCTGCGTTGATGGAGAGAGTCCGCACGCTGGAGCAAGATGGCCTCGCTAGCTTCTATCGTTCACTGATTAAAGACCTGCGTGAACTGGTGGGTGCGCATCGTGGGTTCAAACCGATGTATCCCGACTTCCCGGAGCAAGTGCGCGAGATTTCCGAAGGACGGCTCTACTTGAATGCCATTCTCCACTACCTGACGAACAAACTCCCGGTGTTCGCCAAATCGGAGCGCTCGGCGCTGGCTGAAGCCGTCGAACTGCGTGTGATTGATCTCGGGGACCGCGAGGACTTCGAACGGATTTTTACCCGTCTCGCGGGAGCAAAGACATCGCTTTCGCCATCCGACAAAGCCGACCTCATCTGGTTCGTCTCTCAGTATCAAGAACGGATCGCTCCACTGCTGCCATCGGAGATTCCATCCAAGGAGAACCTTGCCGTGCTTGGTGCTGCACTGATCCGGCACGCGCCCGCGACCGCAGATGTGCTGAGTTCCCAGATCAAGACCGCCACTGACGTCTTACGACTCGCCGTGGCACTGTCCGATGGTGATGTGTCTCTCGCCAGCAGCGTGAAGTTCATCAAGTTCACACGTGCATGGAGGAGAACACTGCTGGCATGGTTGGAGCGAACCGGCAATCCGGTGGAAGACATGCTTCGCTGGAAGAAGCGTTGGATTCGACTCGGTGAACGGCTGCATCCTGGTGACTACGCCAAAGACTTCCCCAAAACCTTCGCAGCCTTCAAAGCTCTCCGAAACAACGAGCGGGTAGTGACTTTCAACAGTCAGATGGAGTCGCTGCTGGCTGTGCGAGACGCGATGGGGGCTTTGCGCCTGTTGGAATCGAGGCCGGGCGATTTTGCGCGACGGCTAGACCACTTGCTTCGCATCGCCACCGACCATGACACCGTCTTGGCAAGGTTTCGCCCAATGGTGGCCAGAGTATCCACCCCCGTGCTGCTCCAGATGATCGCTCACTTCCAGCAACGACACTCCATGCCAGACTTGCGTATCTTCTTCCCGAAAGGTGAGGTCGGGAAGCTTTTCGCCATTCCATGTGGGCTGCCTGACTTGCCCACCAGCGTCATAAGCGAAGTCGTATCGATATGTGAGGCGACGTTGGTGGAGCGTTTTTCCAAGAAACCATCACTGGGAAGCTGCTGGCTGGATGAGCGCATGGCGCACTACAACGTGCCGCTGGCTCAACGATCAGCTTCCAAGGCCCTGCGCACCATCACGCGTGGTAGCCGCCTGCCGCTTCCTGATGCCAAAGTGCTTCGATTTTTCATTTGGTGGCGAAATGGCTCCAGTCGCACGGACATCGATCTCAGCGCCGCGCTCTTTGATGCCAACCAGCGGCATGTGGATCACCTCTCCTACTACAATCTGCGAAACTTTGGAGGCTGCCACAGTGGAGATATAGTTGATGCGCCCCAAGGTGCTTCGGAGTTCATCGACGTGGAACTCGACAAGCTCAGAACCGCGAAAGTGCGCTATATCGTGATGATGATCTCCAGCTTCACCTCCCAGCCATACTGCGATCTTCCAGAATGCTTTGCGGGCTGGATGTCGCGTCAGGAATCCGGTTCAGGAGAGGTTTACGAGCCCAGCACCGTGCAGGACAAACTCGATGTGGCCTCCAACACGCAGATCTGTATTCCAGCCGTTTTCGATCTTGATGCCAAAGAGGTGATCTGGGCTGACCTCGCGCTCAAAAACCATCCGGCATACAGCAACAATGCCATCAACAATCTTTCATCTTTGTCACTGATGCTTCGATCTCTCACGAGCATCGCAAAGCCAGATCTTCACACGCTTTTCTCCCTCCACGTTCGCGCTCGAGGAAGCCGGGCAACTTCACAAGACGTCGCTGATACCGTTTTCTCCACCACGGCTGGTGTTACGCCGATGGATGTGGACCGCATTCGGGCGGACTTCTTGTGAATTCTGCGGGCATTGATTCGCGTAGCGCAGACGTGGGATATGCAAGGCAGCTCCCGGAGACCCCCGAGTTTTAGGGGGTGGGCGGTCGCTAAGGTTCCGGGCCTCACCCCGTAGTAAGCACACGTCATCATGCCTTCCCGTTCTCGTTCCTGGTCGTCGTTTGCCACTCTCGGTCTGCTTTTCGCCTCTGCTGCACCTGCTGCGGAGCCGTTTGAGGCGTTTTTGGAGACGCATTGCGTGCGCTGTCATGGCCCTGAGAAGGAGAAGGGCGATCTCCGCATCGATCAGCTTTCGCGGGATTTCAAACTGGGGGCTGACACGCATCATTGGGCCGAGGTGATCGAGCAGGTGAACTCGGGCGAGATGCCGCCGAAGAAGGAGAAGAAACCGACGCAGGAGGAGATCGCGGCGTTTGTGACGAGTCTCGATGCGCGCATCAAGGAGGGCAAGGCGGCGCGCATGGCGGCGCGACCGGCGGTGGCGCATTACCGTCTGAGCCGGAAGGAGTATCAAAACACAGTCTATGACCTGCTCGGCGTGCGCTACGATCCCGCGAAGCCGGGCGAGCTAAACGAGGACACGCGCTGGCATGGCTTTGAGCGCATCGGCTCGGAGCTGTCGCTTTCACCTTCGCATGTGGATCGCTACTACCGTGCGGCGGAGCTGGTGCTGGACCGGGCCTTTCCGACGGCGACGAGCGAGGCACGCAAGGTGCGCAAAACGGCGGCGGATCTGCGTTATGGCGGCGGCAAGGACCAGCAGGCGGCGCTGGATCGTTTCGGCATCAAGCGGCCGCTGCGTTACCTGATGTTCCCCGGTCGCACGCAGGATGCGCTTTCGCCGAACTGGTTTGGCAAGACAGGCCCGGAGCATAGCGGCCTCTACAAACTGCGCATCCAGGCCAGCGGCATTCGTCCGCCGGGCGGTCAGACGGCGCATCTGAGCATCGGCAAACGCACGGGCGAGGAGACCGTCGATGGCATCGTGGAGTTCGACATCACCGCGCCGGAGGACAAGCCTCAGGTGTATGAGTTTGAGGTCTTCCTCGAAATGCCCACGCAACTCGACTTCTGCGTCGTGGCCACCGATTTGGTGGATCGCCGGGCTGGCGCGGCCTTCCGCAATGCGCTCGCGAGCCGCGGCGGCTACATTTTCACGCACAGCAGCGAGACGATGCTCCTAAACCCGAACGCACCGCAGATGTTCGACGACAAAGGGAACGGTCTCTTCTCCACCGTGCTTCTCGATTGGATCGAGTGGGAAGGCCCGCTGGTGTCCGAGGCCGAAAAATCGCGTCGCAAAGACATCGTGCCGCCCGATGACGCGACGCCGGAAATCGTCGCAGCGCATTTGCAGCGCTTTGCCGAGCGTGCGTGGCGTCGTCCGGTGAAAACGGAGGAGATCGAGCAGTATTTGAAGTCGTATCGCGAGGAGCGCGACGCGGGCGAGAAGCTGGCGGATGCCTATCGCGTGGCCTTGCAGGGCGTGCTGACCTCGCGGCACTTCATTTACCTCGTCGAGGGCGATCCCGTGGCCCGCGAGCAACTCAACGACGCCGAACTCGCCACCCGGTTGTCGTATTTCCTGTGGAGCTCGATGCCGGATGACGCGCTCTTCACCGCCGCGAAAGCCGGCACGCTGAAAGGCGATGTGTTGAAGAAGGAAGTCGATCGCCTGCTCGCCGATGGCAAAGCGAGCCGCTTCATCGACGATTTCTCGCGTCAGTGGCTGCAACTGCATCGCGTGGGCATGTTCCCGCCGGACAAAAAGCTCTACCCCGTCTATGACGACTGGCTGGAAGAAAGCATGCGCAACGAGCCCGTGGAGTTCTTTCGCGAGACCTTCGCCCAAAACCTGCCCATCGATGCCTTCGTCGATTCCAACTGGACCATCGCCAACGCGCGGCTCTGCGACTTCTACGGTCTGCCGGAGCCAAAATCGGGCGGCTTTCAGCGTGTGTCGCTGAAGCCCGAAGATCGCCGCGGCGGCCTGCTCACGATGGGCGCCGTGCTCGGCCTCACCTCCGACGGCACACGCCATCGCCCGGTGCATCGCGGCGTGTGGCTCAGCGAGGTCGTGCTCGGCAAACCACCGCCTCCGCCGCCTGCCAACGTGCCCGCCATCGAGCCTCCGACGCCGCAAAGCCCCAAGGCTACGCTGCGCCAGAAAATCGAAGCCCATCGCGAAGACGCCAATTGCGCCGCCTGCCATGCGAAGATCGACCCGCTCGGCCTCGCCTGGGACAACTACGACGCCATCGGCCAGTGGCGCACCCGTGAGAAAATCGCCGCCGGTGTCGGCGAAGACCCCTTGATCAATCCCGCCGGCCAAATGCCCGACGGTCGCTCTTTCAAAGACGCCACCGAGTTCAAACAACGCCTCCTCGAAGACCGCGACAAACTCGCCCGCGCCTTCATCGAGCACCTCGCCACCTACGCCCTCCGCCGCGCCGTCGCCTTCGACGACCAAGACGACCTCAACGCCATCCAAACCGAAGCCAAGAAGAGCGGCTACAAGATCAAAGACATCGTGCGTGCCGTCGCCCTCTCCGATTTGATGAAAAAGCGCTGATCAGCCCGTCACTCCACTGCCGCAATTCTCCACCACTGCATTTCTATGAATATCCAAACTCAATCATGGCTCCTCAATCGCCGCCACGCGCTCAAGGCGCTCGGCAGTTTCATCTCACTGCCCATGCTCGAATGCATGGTGCCGCTGCGTGCGGCCGAAAAGGCCATTGCGGCGACGCCGAAGCGCAGCGCCTTCATCTACCTCGCGAATGGCGTGCACTCGCTGAACTACCAGATCACGACGGCGGGTCGGGACTACAAGTTTTCGCGATCCTTGAAGCCGCTCGAGAAGCATCGCGAAGTCATCACGCCGATCAGCGGGCTGCATCATCCGGGAGCGCTGAGTCATCATCACAACTGCATCTCCGTGTGGCTCACGGGCGGCAAGCTAGGGCCTTCCGACCGCAACACGATCTCCGTGGACCAAAAGATGGCGGAGATCACCGCGCCGCACACGCGTTACCCGTCGATGGAAGTGGCCCTCACGCAGGGTTCGCTGGCGTGGACGGCGGATGGCGTGCAGTTGCCCGCGCTTCGGCGCTGCAGCGAGATTTTCGCCTCGCTGTTTGAAGAACCGAAGGGCGGAAAAATGGCCCAACGCCGCGCCTTGCGACGCAAGGGCAGCGTGCTGGACGCGAACCTCGCGGAAGTGCGCCAACTCGAGAAAAAGATGGGCGCGGAGGACAAAGGCCGCATGGAGCAATACCTCACCTCTGTCCGCGAGGCGGAGATCCGCACGCGTCGCGCTGATGCCTGGCTCGATACGCCGTTGCCGACCATTTCCGAAGCCGACCGCAAGCGCACGGACCGCGACATCGCCGCGACGATGGCCGGCGATTACTTCCGCACCGTGTATGACCTCATGGTGCTCGCATTTCAGACCGATGTGACCCGTGTGGCCACCTTCAGCCTCGGCGGCGAGGGCGATGCGTTTTCCATTCCCGAGATTGGCATCACCGAGTCACGCCACCAGCTCAGCCATCACGGCGGCGATGCCGGTTACATGGAAAAGCTCACCATGTATGACACCTTTGCCATCGAGCAGTTCAGCTACTTCATCACGCGACTGACCGAAACGAAGGACCTCAATGGCAAGCCGCTCATCGGCTCCACGATGGCGCTTTTCGGAAGCGGCATGTCCTACGGCCACAGCCACGGCAACGCCAATCTCCCGCTTGTGCTCGCCGGTGGCGGCGATCTCGGCCTGAAGCACGGCAGCCATCTGGACTTCAACAAGGACGCCAAAGCCTTCGAAGGCTACGCCCTCGGCACCGACGGTTCGCTCACCACGGCTCACTACCAAGTCTGCAGCCGCCCCGTCAACACCGACGCCCACATGAGCAACCTCCTCCTCCTCATGGCCCAGCGCATGGGCGTCGAGACGGAGCAGTTCGGCGATAGCAACAAGGTGGTCGCGCTGTGATGAAGTTCTGGGTTCATTGTTCCTTGTTCTTGGTTGTCGTCGCCTCGTTCGTCGTCACGGCGAATGCTGCCAACGAAGAACCAAAAACAAAGAACCAGGGACTGGGGGCAGCGTTTTTTCGCCAATCACGGCTTCAAGTAGCGCGCAATGAACTCTTCCGGAGCGATGGGTTGTGGCTTGTAGCCCGATCCCACCAGCGGCGCATAGTCCGAGTCACGGGTGATGATGAAGTCAGCATCGGCAGTAATCGCGCAGTCAACGAACTTGTTGTCGTCCGGGTCAGAACTGATGACGCGAAACTGATACGACGGGTGAACTTCTTGAATCGTGCCCCAGGATGCGGCCACCAAACTCAGCCAGTGCATCATTCTAGCGGCAAAGGCAGCACCGCCGCGCTCGGCGGCGATTTCTTCATACTCGAGGACGATGCCTGCACTGATCACCAGACTGATTTCACCCTTGGCAATGGCTCTGAACAGCGGTGCGACGGACGATTGTCGGGCCATCGACGCGATCATCACATTGGTGTCCACGACGACGAGCATCACTCGGCGTATGGATGGCTCTTCCGATGCTCGCGAATGGCAGACTCGATCAAGTCATCTTCCAGTTTGCCTGCCTCACGCAGCACTTCCGCTTCGTCCTGGATCTCCTCTGTGAGTTGTGCCAACTCGAGCCGGGAAAGGAAGCGGTGCACTGCAGCAAGTGAGGCGGGTTCAAGATTTGCCACCTTGGACATCACTTCCGGGAGCAACAAAGCGGGGCGGGCTGAAGTCATGCCGCAAATTACGCTTTTTCATTCGTCTTCAAAGCCTCTTTTCCTGTGACTCACCTACTCCAGTTCTTCACAGCCCTCGGCCTCGTCCTACTCACGAGCGCTGTCGTCGCCGCCAACGAAGAACAAAGAACCAAGAACCAGGAACAAGGTGCCGCGCCCTTCCGCCCCGAGGCCGGGAAGTTCCCGCCTCTGGAAAAAGCGCACGCGTATCGCGGTGAACTCGTCTTCGTGGATCACGCGAATCGTCGCGGCAGTCTGCGATTGACGTCCGGGGGCATCTTCCGCACCACCGCTCCGCATCCCTTCGCGCTGCTGCCGTATGCCATCGTCCGCTATCACGGCGCACCGGCGGACCTGCGGGACATCCCGCTGTGCACGATGTTGCATGTGCGGGCGTTTTTGCCGCCAGACCCGAAGACCTCCGCCGTGCCCGTGTTGCCCGTGAACAATCGTGAAAAGTCTCCAGCGGGCAATTTGGGCACCGCGCCGGCCGAAAACCACGTTTTGCTGCTCGAGGACGAACCAAGCTACTGCAGACGCGAAGGCCTCGTTTGGAGACTGAAGGAGCTGGAGATCAAAAATCGCGAAGGAACGATCGTCGCGAGCCGCGAGGCCAAAAACGATGCCAAAACGAAGCCCGGCGATGAAACGCTGACCTTCGATGCCGCCACACGTGTTTGGCGCGGTCGCGAATGCCTCCGCATCGAGCACCTCATCGCCGAGGGAATCTGGCCCGCCGAAGGCAAAAAGGCTCTCGGTGGCCAGGCGATGCAGATTGGCATCAGCTGGAGGCCCACACCCGGCGGTGTGTTCAGTCGCTTTCACCTCTCCGACATCTGGCTTGACGACGAAGCGATGCAAAACGCCACACAGCATCAAACTGAGCTGCACAAGACCTTCATCCGCAGCCGCTGGATGCCCGCGTGGGTCGATGCGGTCGAGTATGGCAAGTTCGGCCGCGCCACCGTGACCGCGACACTCTTCGGCGGCATGGACACCTCGCTCTACGCCGACTTCAAACCCGGCATCACCGCGCTGATGAACGCCGCTGAGAACACCCTCAAGCACACCGAAGGCGGCACCGCAGGCCCCACGCAGATGGCCGCACGCGGCAAGCTTCTTGAGGTCACGCCGCTGCCCGGCAAAACTCCGCTCGGCAGCAGCGGCATTCAGATCCGCTTTGAAACCGATCTCATCACCGAAGGCATGCGCCCCACGCGCATCGTCAAAGTCCGCCCGAATAGCTGGCCCGACGTCCACCTGCCCCGCGAAGAATATCTCGGCAACGGAGCCTCCAACATCGACGAGCGCTTCCCCACGCCCGCCATTTTCCCCACCTATTGAGATACGCGATTCTCCTGTCCCCATTCTTCTGTCGATCATGTCCCACGCATCACTCCACCACTCCAGCACTCCAATGCCCCGCGTCTGCGTGTTGCTGGCCTGTTGCCTCATCTCAACCGCTTTCACCCGCGCAGCAGACGAACCCTTCCGCCCCGAAGCCGGCAAGTTCCCGCCGTTGGAGAAAGCGCTCTCGTATCGCGGCGAACTCGTCTTTGTCGATCATGCGAACCGTCGTGGCAGCGTGCGCATTCCGGGCGAGGGCACCTACTTCCGTAATGCACCGCATCCCTTCGCGCTGCTGCCGTATGCGGTGGTGCGTTACCACGGTGCCCCGGCCGATTTGCGCGACATCCCGCTCGGCACCTTGCTGCACATCCGCGCGTATCTGCCGCCTGATCCGGCGACATCCTCCGTGCCCGTGCTGCCGGTGGACAACAAAAACAAAACCGCCGGCTACAGCGGCAAAGGCGTCGCGCCTGCCGAGAATCACCTCCTGCTGCTCGAAGACGAACCCAGCCACTGCCAGCGCGAAGGTCTCGTGTGGAAGCTGAAGGAAGTGGAGGTCAAAAATCGCGAAGGCATGCTCATAGCCACCTGCGAGCCCAAGCAAGGCGGCAACACCAAAGCGACCGAGGAAAAACTCACCTTCGATGCCGCGACACGCTTCTGGCGCGGTCGCGAGTGCCTCGGCATCGACGAACTCATCGCCGACGGCGCATGGCCTGCCGATGGCAAAAAGGCGTTGGGCGGTCAGGCGGTGCTGCTCGGCATCACTTGGAAACCGACACCCGACGGCATCTTCACCCGCTTCCACGTCTCCGACATCTGGCTCGACGACGCCTCCATGCAGCGCGCCGCGCAAAACCAGACCGAAACGCACAAGACCTTCATCCGCACCCGCTGGATGCCCGCGTGGATCGACGCCGTCGAGTATGGCAAGTTCGGCCGCGCCACCGTCACCGCCACGTTGTTTGGCGGCATGGACGCCGCGCTCTACGCCGACTTCAAAAAAGGCGTCACCGCCAACATGAACGGTGCCGAAGCCACCCTCAAACACGCTGGCGGCGGCTACGGCCCCGCCCACATGGCTTCCAAAGGCACGTTGCTCGATGTTACGACGCCCACCGGCGACATCCCGCTCGGCAGCAGCGGCATACAGATTCGTTTCGATACCGATCTCATCATCGAAGGCATCCGCCCCGGCCGCGTCGTCCGCGTCCGCCCGAGCAACTGGCCCCTCGTCAACCTCCCCCGCGAAGAATACGTCGGCGACAGCAGCAACCCCGAAGACCGCTTCCCCACGCCCACGATCTTCCCGAAGTATTGAAGACTGCAATTTGGTCTCCCACAGATTCAGGGAGGCCAACAGATTATCTCTGGGCGGTTTCCTGACCCAAAAAAGGAAATCTGCGGGCCTCCCTGAATCTGCTGGAAATCAATCCCAAAAACTGACCATGAAACGCGCCGCTCTGCTCATCACCATCCTTCTCGGCTCTCTCGCGGCGCTCCATGCTGTCGCGCCCGATTTCTCCAAAGTCAGCTCGCGTGGCGATCTTGATGCCGTCATCGCCGTCACGACGGATGCCGATTTGAAACAGGCGCTCAGCGATCATGCCCCAGCAATCATCGCCGCCGCCGAGCAGCATCCGCATGTCGAGGCGGTCATCCGCACCATTGAGAGCGCACCAGGCGCTTTCACGAAGATCAACACCACGCCGGAGGCTTTGAAAAAGGCGACGGGCGGCGTCTTGGCAATCTTTGACACGCTCACCCAGGTCAGCACCAACATCCTCGGCGGCAAAGCGCACGATCATCGCAAGGAGAACGCCGATCCCTACAACGCCGCGTTCATCGAGCACCTCGGGCACATCGCTTCGCTGGAATCGGTGAAGCTGGAGGCTTCGGGCATTCAGGACGACTGGGTGGCTCCGCTGCTCAAGCTCAAGAAGTTGGAAAGCCTGAGCGTGAGCGGCTTTGGCAGGCTGGGTGATGCCAGCCTCGCTCAACTCCAGCAACTCACCGAGTGTCCGGATCTCACCAACCTCGAACTGGCCTACTTCGGCAAGGCCACCGATGCCGGTTGGGAAAAGCTCGCGAACCTGAAGAATCTGGAGTCATTCACACCACGAGGAGCCGCGTATCCCGGCCACTTCTTCGCGAAGTTCGATGGCTGGACCAAGCTGAAGCGCATCAACTTCCACAGCAACGGCCTCGATGACGAAGGTCTCGGTCATGTGTGCGAAAAGTTCCCGAATCTCGAGTTCATCAAGCTCTGGCACTCCAAGCAGCTCACCGATGCCGGCGCCGAGCACTTCAAGAAGCTCAAGCACCTCACCGGCATCGAAATCAGCTGTGCCAAAGCCACAGCAGGCTTCATGAAGCACCTGCGCGACCTGCCGATGGAATACGTGGCCCTCGAGTATGGCGTGTGCAGCCCCGCCGCAGAAGCCATCGCCACCGTCAAAGCCATCCCGACCCTGCGCAAGCTCTCCCTCGATGCCAAAGCCTTCACCGACGCCGATCTCACCGCCCTTGCGGGCGTCACTCAGATCAAGGAACTCTCCCTCTCGAACCTCGAGCTGCCTGACAGCCGTCACCAGTCCCTGCAAGCCTTCGCCCATCTCAAAACCCTCACGCTCGTCCGCTATGGCAAAGGCTATCCTGAGGAAGTTCAGGCCAAAGTGAATACTCTCCTGCCGAAAGTGGAGGTGAAATTTGTGAAGTGAGCTTGTCGTGACGTAGGTATCTGCATCGACTGACACACGCATGCTCACCCGCCGCCATCTTCTACAAACGACCGGACAAGGCTTCGGAGCGCTCGCGTTTGCCTCGATGCAGGCGGCGGAGACGTCGCATCGCTCGCAAGTGATCGCGCCGAAGGCGAAACGCGTGGTGCAGCTCTTCATGGGCGGCGCGGCGAGCCATATCGATCTTTTCGACTTCAAACCGGCGCTGGTGAAGCATCACGGCGAGGAGTCGAACTTTGGCGAGGCGGTGGAGGCCTTTCAAAACGGCCTCGGGCCATGGAAGAAGCCCGTGTGGGACTTCAAGCCCTACGGCCAAAGCGGGAAGATGCTCAGCGAGGCCGTCGCGCCGCTCGGCGCGTGTGCGGATGACATGGCCTTCGTGCACAACATGGTCGGCAAAACGGGCGTGCACTCGCAGGGCACGCTGTTGCAGGCCACCGGCTTCAATCTGCCCGGCTTTCCTGGCATGGGCTGTTGGGTGAGCTATGCCTTGGGCTCGATCAGCGACAATTTGCCGACCTTTGTGGTGCTGCCGGATCATCGTGGGTTTGCGTCAAACGGGCCAAAGAACTGGGATTCGGCGTTTTTGCCCTCGCAGCATGCCGGGACGATCATTTATCCCGGCGCGGAGGTGCCGATCGCGGATCTGTTTCCGCACAAAAACGGCCGCTACATCTCAGCGAGGTCGGATCGCGGTGGTTTTGACCTTTTGGAGAAGTTGAACCGAAAACACGCTGCCTTGCGTGAGGAGGACTCGCGACTCGAAAGTCGCATTCAGAGCTACGAACTGGCCGCGAAGATGCAGCTCGCCGCGCCGGAGGCTCTCGACATCTCGAAGGAATCCGACGCGATGAAGGCGATGTATGGCATCCAGGAGCATCGCAAAGTGTGGCCCACGGAGATCAACGCCGAGGAAGAAGCCGACTACATGGGCCGCAAGTGCCTCGCGGCGCGTCGATTGCTGGAGCGTGGCGTGCGTTTTGTGCAGATCTGGAGCGGCAACGACAACGGATTCCCGCGTCGCAACTGGGACAGCCACGAAGACGTCGAGCGCGATCACGGTCCGCTCGCATGGGGCATGGCGAAGGCCGTTTCGGCGCTGATTCTCGATTTGAAGCAGCGTGGCCTGCTCGATGAGACGATCATTTTGTGGACGACGGAGTTTGGACGCATGCCCAGCACGCAGGGCGGCAAGGGGCGCGACCACAATCCGTATGTCTTCACCAACTGGCTCTGCGGCGGCGGCATCAAGGGCGGTGTCACGGCCGGTGAGAGCGATCAATGGGGCTACAAGCCGCTCGACCGCGCCAATCCGACGACCTGCTACGACATCCACGCCACGATGATGCATCTGCTCGGCATTGATCACGAAAAGCTCACCGTCCGCCACAACGGCATCGACCGCCGCCTCACGGATGTGCACGGGCATGTGATCCGCGATCTGCTGGCATGAGCGGGCTGCCGGGCGACGTATGAGAGGCGATGCTTCTTCGTCTTTCTTTGCTCTCGATCACCACGCTGGCTGGCGCGGCGGAGCTGTCGTTCAATCGCGACATCCGCCCGATCCTCAGTGACAACTGCTTTTACTGCCACGGACCGGACAAAAACAACCGCAAGGGCGACCTGCGGCTCGATGTGCGTGAGGAACTGATCAAGCTGGGGCCGCAGAACTTGATCGAACGCATCACGACCTCCGATGCGGATGATCTGATGCCGCCAGCGGAGTCGCACAAGACGCTCTCGGCGAAGCAAAAGGACACGCTGAAGCAGTGGATCGCCGAAGGAGCGAAGTATGAGCCGCATTGGGCTTTTGTGCGGCCGGTGAAGCCGAAGTCGGGTAACTCGATTGATGATTTCATTCGGGTGGAGTTGAAGAAGCATGGGCTTCAGCCTGCGCCGAGGGCATCACGGGAGACGCTGATGAGGAGGCTGGCTTTGGATCTCACCGGACTTCCGCCGGATGACCAGAGTGACCGGATTGACCTGAATGACTATATTGACCGGTTGCTGCAATCACCGCACTACGGAGAGCACATGGCGGTTGGCTGGCTGGATGCGGCACGTTTTGCGGATACGAACGGCTACCAGGTGGATCGTGATCGCGAGCTGTGGCCGTGGCGGGACTGGGTGATCAAGGCATTCAATGCGAACATGCCTTTCGATCAGTTCACCATCGAGCAGATCGCGGGGGATTTGCTGCCGGGGGCCACGCTGGATCAAAAGATCGCGACGGGCTTTCATCGCAATCACATGCTCAATGAGGAGGGCGGCATCATCGCGGAGGAGTTTCTGGCCGAATACACCGCCGACCGCGTGGAGACGACTGTCGCCGTTTGGCTGGGCCAGACCTTCAACTGCGCCCGCTGTCACGATCACAAGTTCGATCCCTTCACGCAGCACGACTTTTACGCGATGAAGGCCTTCTTCCACAATGTGCCGGAGCGCGGCGTGGGCCTTTACAGCAATCCGGTGCGCACCAATGCGCCGCCTTTCGTGAAACTGCCCGCGCCCGAGCTGGAAGCGAAAATCGCCGCGCTGAATGCGAAGCTCAAACCGGTCGAAGATCAGCTCAAAGG
>JAEUHK010000116.1 GCA_016795465.1 Verrucomicrobiaceae bacterium
GCCAAAATCGGCTAAATAATCAGCCAAGACCGCCATGCTTCCCCCTGTTTTTACCATCACGCCCGAGATGCTGCGGCTCATCGCCGAGCTGGAGGATTTCAAAGGGCAGTGGCGCATGATCCGCAGCCTTTCGCCCGAAAAACTCACCTCTCTGCGCAAGGTCGCCACCATCGAGAGTGTCGGCTCATCCACCCGCATCGAGGGTTCCCGGCTCACCGACCGCCAGGTCGAGGACCTGCTCGGCCGCCTGCACATCACCGAGTTCAAGACGCGCGATGAGCAGGAGGTCGCGGGCTACGCCTATGTCATGGATCAGGTGTTTGATGCCTTCGATCAGATCCCCGTCACGGAAAACATGATCGGCCAGCTCCATCAGGACCTCCTGCGCCACAGCACGAAGGACGAACGCCACCGCGGCCACTACAAGACCCTGCCAAACCACGTCGCCGCCTTCGATGCCGATGGAAAGGAGATTGGCATCGTCTTCCAGACCACCTCGCCCTTCGACACACCGCGCGAGATGGAGGCTCTCGTCGCCTGGTTCATCAAGGCCGACCGCGAGCGCTCCCTGCATCCGCTGCTGCTCATCGGCAGCTTCATCGTCGTCTTCCTCGCCATCCATCCCTTCCAGGACGGCAATGGCCGCCTCTCCCGTTTGCTCACCACACTCATGCTCCTGCGTGCCGGGTATGCCTATGTGCCCTACAGCTCACTGGAGAGCATCATCGAGGCTTCAAAGGAAGGCTACTACCGCGCCCTCCGCCGCACCCAGACTACGCTCAAGTCGAAGAAGCCCGACTGGGAAGCGTGGCTCATGTTCTTCCTCCGCTCCCTCGTGAAGCAAAAGGACGCGCTCGCGAAAAAGATCGCCATCGAGGACACCCACTCCACCAACCTCCACCCGCTCGCGAAGAAGATCCTCACCCACTTCGCCGACCACGAGACGCTGACACTCGGCCAACTCGTCAAGCTCACCCACGGCAAACCCAGCACGCTCAAGCTGCGTTTGAAGGAACTCGTCCAGCACGGCCACCTCCTGCCGAAAGGCCAGGGGCGCGGGGCGCATTATGTGAGGCAGACCCCATAGACTTAGTCACAATGAGGCCCTCAAACGACGCACTCGATTTGGCAATACGATATATCTGCCCCATAGCTGCGGATGCCCGTAGCTCAGAGACAATTGTGTTCATGGGGTTCAATCTCGGGGCATCGAAGCTCTCCACTGCGATCTTGGCTGCCCTCAGTGGTCCGCCTCATCTCTTCTCGCTTGAGCAAAGCGCTGAGACTCAGACCAAGTTCAAACTCACCGGCGTCTATCAGCACAAGATTTTGCCTGTGAACGTGGACATTCTTCACTTAGTGCCAGGCGGCCATCAGCGCCCATTCGTTGTGATCATCTCGAATGAAGACACCGATGAACAGGTCGCAGATGCCATCGGAAAGCTGCCATACCCGGCGCTGCACATCACTCACTCGCAGGCTTTGCAGATTGTCCGTGACCGAAGGTTAGCGGACTCAATACTCCGTCAGCACGCTAGAGAGGTAGCCAGATGGCTGCGCGATCAAGGTTGTCACGAACTTGAAGAAATTGTTCTCAAAGCGTTAGCTGCCAGTCCGCCAACTGTCTCTTCACGCTCGCTCGATTTACACGACCGTGATCACGGGACTACGCGCTCCAACGAGTTCGTTCTGAAGGCTCTGGGCGCTAGTCTCAGGAGCCATCTGCCCCTGATCGCGGCAGACGAAGTCCCCTATGTTCTAGCTATCAATCACTCTGCGAACGCACTCATCCAGGAGCGCAGACGTCTTTGCGATGAGTTGGCACCAGGCTTCTCAGGGCCAACCTGTGACGCAATACTCGCGTGTCCTGGGCTGCTATCGCATCTTTGGTCATCTGCTCGGATTCGCAGACAGGCCAAGCGAAGCGCTGACAATCATGACGTCAGTGAAAGCTTTCTCGGCACTGACGACGAGATACGACGAGTCCTGGCTTTCTGTGTGCGCCAGGAAGGGTATTCAGTGCGATCAACAAGGGATGAGATTGAAGAGCTGAGGCAAGTTCCGGCTTTCAACTTCCTGATGTCGCAATGGAAACATGAGATCGACACTTTCGTCGCCTGTTTGACTGCACAAGCATCAAACGAAGTTTGCCCCGTTGTAAGGCTTCCTCGCGACATCAACCGCTTGCGAGGTTCGCTAAAGGAACTGGGCAAACGAATGAGGAGTTCAGGCGGATCAGTAATGGCTGCGCAAAGAATCGCTTCCTCAGTGGTAGCCGTCCTAACTAAATCTATTATTCCACACTTTGGGCACTTGCTTGGTGGGCATGATCGCCAGCTTCGCGTAGTAGCCGATGTTCCCGTGGAGTGGGTTCGGGTCGGGGGCGTGCCGCTGATGCTCCGCCACTCCGTTTCCCGCGTGCCAGCCACACCCGGAAATTTGATGTCAATGCAGTCTCTCGCTGCTGATCTTGACTTCATTGATCTTAACAAGGTGACGACTATTCCCATCATTCGGTCATTCCGATCCAAAGACCCACTCAAGCATGTGCTGGAGGCTAGCCTCGCCGAGTATGCCCGCCAAGAAGGCTGGATACTTGAAACAAAGATAATCGATGTCTCAAGTGAGGCTGAATTTATCGCGGCCTGTGACCAAATCGATTCTCCGATTCTCGTATTCGATGGGCATGGGGCACACGATGAACTGTCCCAGATCGCCACGTTGAAGATCGGCGATGACGACCTGGACGTGTGGTCTCTAAGAGGTCGTGTAGAGCTCCCGCCCATCGTGATACTCAGCTCATGCGATGCTTGCGCAGCAGACCGTAGCCATGCATCCACATCGAATGGATTCATGGCTATAGGAGCAACTACAGTTCTTGGGCCAGTCATGCCAGTTCACGGTATCAAGTCCGGCATTATGGTTGCGAGGCTACTCTACCGGATGACCTCAGTTGTCCGCTCGCAATTGGAGCGTGCCAAGGTGCCCATGAGCTGGGCCCGAATCGTGACGGATCTACTCAGAACTTCCTATATCGCGGAGCTTACCATTCAGATGATCGAGGCCAAACTGCTGATAGAGGAACAAGGCTTTGCCATTGCGGAAGAAGCAACGCATGCCGTCAACACCTCAAATCCGGCTTGGTTCGAAGTGCTCAAACGCCGTGTTTGCCAAGCAGCCAATTGGAGCGACACACAGTTCGATAACTACCTTGGCACAAAATTTGTTCTGCCAGATGCATTGCTCTACCTCCAGGTAGGACACCCCGAGAAGCTCATGTTTGTAGCCCATGAAGGAGATCTGCATCCTTCTGCAGGCTAGGCTTCTTGATGGCGGTTGGGCGCTGGAGAATGGCATCGACCTCAGGGCGCAGTTTGGCGGGATCGGTGAGGAAATCGCCGCCACAGCCGAGGGTGGGAAAGCGTCAGACGGCCTTGGGCTTCGGGTCTTCCGGGAATCGGCTGATGAAGTGCTCCGCAGCCTTGCGCATGACTTCTGACAACGACCAATCCTGTCGCTCGGCGATCCCTTTGAGCCGCTGATACAAAGGATCAGGAAACTGGATTTGAGTGCGTGTCATGATGTGTTTTATAAATCACTGCGGCTGGGCCGTAATCAGGCGGCTCTCACCGTGATGACACAATCGCAGCCGGGACGGCTGCACCACATTGGCTCCCTGTGCTCGTTTGCTCGCCTTGCACTGACAATCTTGCCAAGACGTGGCGGGCTGGACGCGGCAGAATCAGGCTGGTGAAAGCGGTTCTAACACTCTTTGCGACCTCTGCGATCTTTGGCGGCCACGCTTTGGCGAATAAGGACGGAGTTGAGGTTCGTGAGGTTCGTCAGCACGACCAACTGACGGTGGGGTTGCGAAGCAGGTTGTAGAGTTCCAGCAGAACCAGCTCGCTGATGGCGACATCACTGCGAGCCTCAAGGGACTCGGCAAATGCCACGGCCTCCGCGTGCTGAGGATGATCTTGGACCACCAACGGAACAGGATGTTGGTGTCGATGGAGATCATGATCAGCGGCCTTGGCGGGACTCTTCGTCTTCGTGAGCGAGGGCTTTCAGCTCCGCCAGGGGCACCTTCACGCCACCGCTGCGAACGGCGGGCAACTTCCAGCTTTTCGGCGCGGAGCCCGGCTCGGGAAAACGAGCCAGGAAGATCTCCAGACCGCGACGCGTGATCTCGGCGAGGGAAATCTCCCGCTCGGACGCAAAGGCTTTGGCACGCTGATACAGGTCGTCCGGCAGTTGGATCTGAGGTCGTGTCACGATGTAAGATTTACATGACTCGATGGCTCCTTTCAAGGTCGGCTTCGGATGCCATGGCAGCCACTTTGGGGGCTCAGTCCCGGCAAGCCGACGGTTGGCTCAGCTACGGGCCTATTGCTCCTTGGTGGCAGGCAGCGGTGAGGCGGCAGAAGCCAATCGGGCAATCAGCGGCGGCGGCCAATCGTTGCTCGACGAAGGGCTTTCTTCCCGATTGTCACGCACCGTCTCTGCCGCCATCTCTCCGCCGGGAAAACGGCAGTCATCCGCATGAGTCGCAAACGCATCCTCATCTTCAAAACGCTCTTGCTGGCGACAGCGACGGCTTGGGCGCATCCGGAGGATCAGTGCGAGATGCACGTCAAACCCGCGCCGCATGCTTTGGAGGCACGATTTACCTTCAACCTGCTCACGGTGACGAAATGTGTGCGCGTGGATGCGGATGGCGATGGCCTGCTCAGCGTGGGCGAGTTGAAGGCGGCGGAACCGGCTTTCACGCGGTATCTCAATGAGCACATCAAGCTGAAGGTGAATGCCAAACCGGCTGTTTGGGGAGAAAAGGCGGAGTATCACTACCTGTGGCCCCGATTCGCGGCGACACCGCCTTTGGGTGAGGAGGAGTATGCCGGGCGGCATTTGGATGTGACCTTTGTTTTGCCGCAAGAGGCGCTGCTGGAGGCATTTTCGATCCGATTCGAGGTTTTTGGGCAAACCGGGCCTCGCCAGACGATTCGCGGAATTTTTGAGCAGGACGGCCAAGTGCTCGAAGTGCCGTTAAGCCTTCAAAAGCCGCAACACACCTATCAAACGGGCTTTGTGGCACCCCCGTCCCAAACCCCAACGAAGCCCGCCGAAGCTCCAGCCGCACCCGAGCCCCCAATCAGTCCCAGCATGCTCGCCGGCACCGTGCTGGCAGTTTTTTTGCTCGCTCTAGGCTATCGACACCTTCCAAAGAGCCGTCGAAGCCAGTCTGGCCGCTAGCTTGATGAAGTGCTGGAAGCACAACACTCCACCACTCCATCACTCCAAGGTGCTCGATCCGCACTCACGCGGACGCTTTGCACCGCGAGATAGTCCCGCCGGGCACGAATTCGGCTGGCGTGAGCGTTTGCGTGAAGTCTTGCTTACCACGGCTGACGTTGGCGGCCCAGTGGACGATGCGGCGGATGACGGGGCGCAGGTCCCAGCGCATGCAGGCGACGGGGGGATCGCAGTGGGAGAGGGCGACGTCGTCGTCGGTGCTGATGAGGGAGACGTCGGCAGGGACGCGAAGGCCGTGCAGGAGCAAAAACTGCATGGTGGCGACGAAGTAGGTGACTTCATCGACGATGAGCGCGGTGGGCGGGGTGGCCTTGAAAAGGGAGCGCAGGCATTCGTGAAAGCCGGCGTTGGTTTCTTCCCAATCGGGCAGGTTGAACTCGCTGGGCTGCAGGCCGTGCTCGCGAAGCGTGTCGAGGTAGGCGGCGAGGCCGGCGGTGGGTTGCGGGAGGCGCACGGCGCGTCGGGCGAGCAACACGATGCGGCGATGGCCGAGCGAAATGAGGTGTCGCGTGGCCTCGGCGATGACGGGTGGCTTGTTCGGCGAGACGGAGGGGATTTTGATGCCGACTCGGTTGCCGAAGACGGCGAAGGCAGGCACCGGCTGGCTGGCGAACCACTCCAAAACGCCTCGTGAGCCCGCGAGGATGATCCACGCGTCCGCTTCGGTCTTGCGCACGAGCTGGGCGACGAGTTTGGGGTCAAAACGCAAACTGGCGAGCGACTTGGGCGGGGTGACGAGGGTGTGACCGGCCGCATCGAGGGCGTGTCGGATCTCCATGACGATCTTCGTCTTTTCGTCGATCTCGTGGTCGTTGAGCAGCAGGGCGATGCGGAGGGTGCGTGAGGTGCTGCGACGGCGCGTGTTGATGAGTCGCTTGCGGCCCGCGCCTTGAGCGAGGAGCAGGCCGGTCTTTTCGAGCTGTCGGAGGGCACCTTCGACGGTTTTGTTGTTCACACCGAGCTCCGCGGCGAGTTGGTGCTTTCCGGGCAGCGCACCACTCCAGCGTCCGCGCAGGATTTCGCTGCGAAGATGCTCGGTGACCTGGTCGGCAAGGGTGAGGAAGCTCGGGGTGCTCACGGGGCCAAACTTGGCCGTTTGGCGGCCAGGGGGCAAATGGAGAATGGATTGCCGGGAAGGGGCGAAATTCAGAGAATGAAGGCACCCCAACCATGAAATTGCTACCCTTTCTCGCTTTCCTCATCGCGACCTGCTCGGCGGGCGCGGTGTCGATTGATGCGATCTATTTTGGCCAGACGCATCTGCACAAGCCGGACAATCCGTATTTCGGCACGGTGGCGGATCGCGATGTGTTTATCAAAGCGCATGTGACGGACCCGGCGGCGATTGCGTCGCCTTCGGTGTTTGCGACGCTGAGTTTGAACGGCAATTTCCTCACGGTGGCGCTCACGGGGCCAGCGAATCTGCCGACTTCGATCCCGGATGGTCTGGGCGTGGTGCAGCACAGCACGGCGAACACGTTCACCGGCGTGCTGCCTGCGGCGTGGATCAAAAAGGGGCTCCAAGTGACCGTCAACGCGGGCAGCGTGGTCTCGACGGTGACGGACATGAAGATCAATGCGCCGACGAAGGTGATCATGACGATGACGGACGTGCATTACTTTGCGCGGACGCCGAGCGATTACACGGCGGGCACGTTTGCGGAGCTGGAGCAGAAGTGGCCGGTGACGGATCTGGAGGTGCGGCGGCTGAACAACGTGGTGTTTCGCGAGCTGGTGATCCCACCGCGTTCAGACGTGAGTGCGCAAGGCGTGCGCATCCGGTCAAAGGCGGAGTATCAGGGGCAGACGGGGCTGGCCTTTGATGGCGAGCAGGCGGCGGCTTTGCAGTGGAATGGAGCGCTGAAGGCCGCGGCGGGCCGGTCGGGGCGCTGGAGTTTGTTTTATCTGAATGTGTATGGCGCCTTTGCGGGCGGGCAGGCGGGTGGCTACGCGGGAGTGGGCAATGGCAACAGCATCGGCATCCTGAATCACGAGCTGGGTCATGCGCTGTCGCTGCCGCACTGGGGTGACAATGCCGCGTATCCCTACAAAGGCGCGATGCATGGCATCTCCGCGCCGTCGAACTACAACGGCACGCACGCCGGACCTGCGTGGGCGATTGATCAGCGCACCAACACCTTCATCCCATGCACCGTGGTGGCTGGAAACGTGGGCGGCAAGCCGGTGGGCACTTACACAGTGGACCCGATGCAGGGCGGCGGCGAGGGCTGGCAACCAGCGGGCTTTTTGATGAATCACTTCTCCGATTACTCGGTGAACCAGATGCGCAACTACATGAACAGCCATGTGGTGGTGTGGAATCCAGCGCTGAGCGGTGGCGCGGGCAGTTGGGCGCAGTGGAACGCGACCACGGGCGACTACACGACGGCGGTGACGAACAACGGGGTGCAATTCCCGCAGCAGCGTGATGTGCAGGTCATCAGCATCCTCGCGACGATGTCGGGTGCCAAACCGGCCATCAACATGGTGTATCCGCCGATCGGGCCTTACACGTCGGGTTTGATTCGCTTGTTTGATCCCACCGTGGCGGCGGATCGCACGGCGGCGAACACGCTCTTCAATCTGGCGAACAACTGCGACTACTGCGTGCGTGTGGTGCAGGGCGGTGTGACGAAGACCTTCATCATGCCTGCGTCCGCGCTGACCTCGCCCTCGCTCACCGATCTGGCGAGCATCGAAACGGAGGCGGTGAATCTGCCTGCGGCCGATGGTGCGGTGACGAAGATCGAACTGCTCGCCACGCCGAATGTGGAGGATGTGGGACTGCCGGCGAATCCGACCGTTTTCTACACCTGGGGTCCGCTGATGCCTGCGGTGTCCACCTTTGAGCTGACACCGGAGACCAATGGACCGACCGCTGTGACGATGACCGCGGAGATGGGTGAAGTGGAATACGGCTACACGGGCGGCACCGTGGAATACCAGTTCACCGAGACCTCCGGCAATCCTGGCGCGACCTCGAGCGCGTGGCAGACCTCGCGCACTTACACAGACACCGGTTTGCAACCGGGCACGACCTACACTTACACCGTGTCGATGCGTGCAGGCACGCTCACGAGCGCGACCTCCGCGCCCGTGACCGTCACGACGACACCGACCACGCTCGCAGGCACGATCACGGTGAATGCCACGCAGCAGTTCGCACTCGCGAGCGGCAGCGGCTACAAAGCGGTGACGGGTCTTGGCGCTTTCGATGCGGCCACGGCGGACAAGCTCGTCGTCGTGATCGCCATGGAGAACGCGAACAACGATCCCTGCATGACCTACGGCGTGCGCTACAACGGCGTCCAGATGATCGAAGCCGTGCAGCAGACCGGCGGCAATGCCGACGGCACGATCGCGATTTACTACCTCGACAATCCGGGCGCGGTCGGCACCGGCATCACGGTTTCCGGTTACAATCCGAACGGTGGCCTCGGTGTGGCGTATGCGCTCACTGGCACAGCGCCGGGCTTCGGAGCCATCAACGGCCGACGAGGCAATGGCATCACCCAGGTGCCTCTCACGACCTCCGCGAGCAACTCGCTCGTTATCGCCGGTTTGCAAAACTCCGGCAATGGCAACAGCGCAGGCACTCCCACCACGAACGCGCCGCTCACTCAATCCGCGAGTGGCAACTGGGGCAGCCAGTGGGGCAGTTTGGCCGTCGGACACATCCAAGTCGCCACGCCGGCTGCTGTGACGCCCATTTTCACCACCAGCACCGGTGGCAGCTACAGCATCAATGCGGCCTCCGTCGAGATTTTGGCGGAAACGCAACCCCTCAGCACGTGGACACAAACAGCAGGCGGTGCGCAGAGTTGGAACACGGCGGCAAATTGGATCGGCAACGCCGTGCCAACGACGGTCGCGGGCGACACGGTCGATTTCAGCACCGTGGACATCGCGACGAACACCACACTCACGCTTGGGGCCGATCGCACTGGAGGTTTGTGGAAGTTTGGCGACACCACCGGCACCGAAACATGGACCGTGAATGCCGGAAACACCCTCACACTCGCCGGAACGACGCCCAGCATCGACGTCGCGCAAAACACCGCGACGCTCAATTGCGTCATCGCAGGCACCGCAGGCCTCACAAAGACCGGCGCGGGCATTTTGGTCCTCGGAGCGGCCAATACTTACACCGGCGGCACGACTCTCACCCAGGGCAACCTTCTCTTCGCGAACAACGCTGCGCTAGGCGCGGGCACCTTCACCGTCGGCAGCGGCAGCGGGCCCTACTGGAACAACACCAGCGGCAGCCCCATCACCACCGCCAACAACATGGTCTGGGCAGGCAACTACTTCTGCGGCGGCACCTGGGTCATCAATGGCAATGTCTCCATCACCGCCAACTCCACGCAGGAAATCTACGGCAACGTCACGGTGAATGGCGTCGTCAGCGGCACCGTCGGCATCAACAAACAGGGCGCCAGTGGCAATCTGATCCTCAACGGCCTCAACACCTACACCGGCCAGACCGTGATCCGCCAAGGCAGCATCACCGTCAACACGCTCAAAAACTACGGCGTCGCCAGTTCGCTCGGAATGCCCACCACCACCAACATCGTCATCGCCCCAAATAACTCCAGCAGCCTGATCTACACCGGCACGGGCGATTCGACCAATCGCCCGATCCAGGCTGGTGGTACTGGTTCCGCAGGCACCACGGCCACGGTTGCAAACAACGGCACCGGACCGCTCATCTTCACCGCTGCGGCCTTCAATGCACCCGTCGGCATTACTACAGGCAGCGCCGCCCGCACCATCGCCCTCGGTGGCAGCTTTGGCACCACCGCCACACCAAACGAAGTGCAGGGCGTGATCGCCGACAACACGCTCAACGGAGCCACCGCACCCGCGAACCAAATCAGCCTCAGCAAAACCGGCACGAGCGTTTGGAAGATCTCCGGCGCGAACACCTACAGCGGCACCACCAGCATCACGGGCGGCACGCTCATCCTCGGAGCCAACAACGTGCTGCCCGGCACCACGAACGTCACCATCGGCGCTGCCACGCTCGATGCCGACACGCGCACCGACAGCATGGGCACGCTGAACATTTCCTCCACCGCCACCATCCGCCTCGGCACCGGAGCCGCCCTCGCCTTCACCGACAGCAGCGCCGTCACCTGGGCTGGCACGCTTTCGATCACCGGCACCTTCGTCAGCGGCAGTTCGCTGCGCTTCGGCACCACCGCCACTGCCCTCACCGCCACGCAACTCAGCAAAATCAGCTCCGCAGGCTTCACCAGCTTCTCATTAAACAGCAGCGGCTACCTCATCGCCAACTCCACCGCACCCACCTACACCAATTGGAGCACCACAAATGGCACCGCCGGAGCCTTCACCGCCGACCACGACAACGACGGCGTCGCCAACGGCATCGAATACTTCCTCGGCGGCAACAGCAACACCACCGGCACCACGCCGCTGCCCGGCGTCACCAACACCAGCGGCACCCTCAGCATCACCTGGACGAAATCGTCCACCTACAGCGGCACCTACGGCACCCAATTCTGGATCGAAACGACCGATACTCTCACGGGTACTTGGACGATTGAAGCTCTCGGCGGCAATGTGACCATTGTCGGCAACAACGTGAAATACACGTTCCCCTCCGCTGCGAGACGATTTGTGCGACTGAAGGTGGCGAGCCCGTGAGAAGCCCAGTTTGTCCAAACGGGCTCAAACCTCCGCATAAGCCTCACCCAGCTTGGTGAGGGCTCCGCTGGCGTCGCACAGCGCGGAGCAACCGGTGGGCGTGTTGCCCGGGGCGGTGCCGAACCAGGCGTAGCGCTCGACATCGTTCGAACGCTCCAAACGCGGCAGCGCGTCCTTGATGAAACGGAGAACGTCTTTCTCCGCGTGCTGGTTTTTGCCGGTCTTGGTGGCGCTCCAGTCGGCGGGGCAGAATTCGGTGATCCACAGCGGCCGTTTGTAGAGCCGGGCGATCTTGTCGAGGTGTGACGTGAGCTGCGAGGCCGTCGGGCCGCCATACCAGTGGATGGTGATGAAATCGATGCGGTATTTCCTCTTCAGCGCCTCCTTCATGAAGGCCTGCATCCACGGACTGTCGGCATGCACGCCCGCCGGACTGCCCAGCGGTAGATTGAGCTCCTCCAGCTTCGGCCAGGCCGCCAAAGCCTGCTCGACAGTCATGTTGCCCTGATCTTTGCCTTCCGGTTCGTTGAAGCCGAGCACGGCGGAAGGTTTGTTGGCCGCATCCGCGCGGATCTCTTCCACCGCACGAGCCGCGAACTGGCTTTCGTTGTCTTTAAAGACCATCGGCACCCATTCCACGCCTTCGGGGAGACCCGCCGGACGCTTCGAGGTCCAATTGTAGATCCATTTCACCTTCAAATCGGTCACCGCTTTGGCTTGCTGCGCGGATTTGAGGCCCGTCGCGTAGCCTTTCTTGCCGCCCTTCTTGCCTGCGGACTGCGCCATGACCGCTTCGGGCAGCAGCAATGAGGAGAGAGAAAGCGTGGATTGAAGAAAGTGCCGGCGTGAGTTCGGGGTCATGATGTGCGCCGTTGTATCAGGTCGCGGTGTGGCCGGTCAATGGCCTTGTTTTGCCCGCACACTTGGCCCTTCGATCCACTTCGGCGGAATCATGATCTGGCGCGGCACCTCAGGCACGCCGTGCTCGTGCTGCGAGAGCTGCGTGACGATCAAATCGACCGCCGCAGCCGCCAGATGATCGCGCTGCTGATAAATGCCGGCGAAGCCGGTCATCTTCGGCGTCCAGTCGTGCACGACGAAGCCGATGTCCTGCGGCACGCGCAGGCCGAGTCGCTTCAGCCAGCCGGGCACATGCGTGTCAAAGGTGATGAGCGCGTCCGGTCGATGTTCGCGCATCCATTTCGAGAAGGCGTCGAAGCCCTGGCTGATGTCGTTGCTCGGAAAAAGCAGCAGCGGCACGCGATCCGCCTCCGGCAGGCCGTGTTGCCAGTGAAACAGGCCGCCACTGTAGCCAAACTGCGAACGGTTGACGATCCACTTTGTCACCGCGACGCCGATGCGTTGGTAGCCGCGCGCCGCGAGCTGCTCCGCGGCCATGTGAATGCCCAGCGTCATGTTTCCGGCGCACATGTGCAGCGCGGGCGAGCTCATGGCATTCCCAAACGTTACCGCCGCGAAGGGCGAGTAATCCAGCTTGCTGCATGGCAACTGCATGCTCTGCGGCGAGACGATCACGCCCTCGATGCCGCGTGCGTGCAGGATCTTTTGCAGCTTCTTCGGCGTGAGGCCGTCTTTGCCCAGATAAAACTCCTCCACCGCATAGCCATGCCCGTGCGCACGGCGTCGAATGTCCTCGATGGGCACATACTGATACGAAGGCCCCAGCAAACCATCCTGCGGCACATGCTCACGGATCACCGCGATCACCGCACGCAGCCGTTTCTCCTTCTTCCCGCGCACCACCTGCATCATGCGCATCAAATGCGGGTCCGGCTGGTAATCGAGCCGCTTCGCCTCCTTCAAAACAAGGTCCCGCCTCTCCGCCGCCACCTTCGGCGCTCCGCGCAGCACCCGCGACACCGTCATGATCGACACACCCGTCGCGCGGGCGATGTCTTTGAGCGTAGGCTGTCCGGTGGTGGGCACGATGTTAGCATAACACGCCACGCCGCCATTCAAGGTGCGAAATGCCCACGCCAGCCTCGTTTTCTGCCATCATGCTCCTCCGACTCCTTGCGATCTCTGCGCTCTTTTGCGGCCAAATCTGCGCTCAAAGCCTCCTCCCCGCCAACTGGGACCCCGCGCTCGCGGGGGACATCGTCATGCAGCGGCTTGTCAAAGTCACCGCGCCGAAGGTGAAAGGCACGCATGATGCGGAGTTCGTCTGCGTCGGTGATCGCGCTTATGTCGTCACGGAGGCGAATGACCAACGCGCTGGAGAGAGCTCCGCGTGGCCTTTCATCTATGTCACGATGTCGATTGTGAATCTGAAGACGCTGGAGGTGGAAAAAGTCATCGACTTCGCCCGCAGTGAGCAGGTTTTTGAAAACGAGACGTTGCCGTTTGGGCAGTGCTTTGTGCCGCGTATCCTTCAAAAGGACGCAAAGACGCTGCGCTGCTATTTCACCAGCCAGGATCCCGGGAAGCGACAGGCTCAGATGTGGTATATCGACTTCGATCTGGGACGCGCCGAGTTCGAGAACCGCATTTTCCGCGCGAAGCTCAAGACGGCGGCAGGCACCTTCGACATGCAGCCGCAGCCTTTCTACGATGACGCGGCGAAGCAGGGGTTTCGCCGTCCAGCCAGGGACGCGGGCCTGTTCATCTTCGATTCGTTCAAGAAGTTCGACGGCAAGACCTACGTCGCGTTGAACAACTTCCCTGTCGGGCAGAACGCGCTTTCGGTGCTGCACGATGATCTCGTCACTTTTGAAGTGATCGGCCATTACAACGAGCCGCAAACGCAGCAACTCAGCGAATCCGCCGTGAACCGGCTGCCCGACGGCACCTGGATGGCCATCGTGCGCAACGACAAGGGCAACTACCACTTCACCACAAGCGCCGATGGTAAAAAATGGACCGTGGGCACGGAGATGCCCTTTGTGAAGGGCTCCAACTCCAAGCCGACCTTCGACAAGTTTGGCGATGTCTATTACCTCGGCTGGCAGGACGCCGAGGTGATCAACGGCGACCGCCGCACCATCTTCAACATCGACATCTCACGCGATGGCAAAGCCTGGGAGCGCAAATACCGCTTCATCACGCCGCATTCATTTCAATATCCCACGCTGCATGAGCATGAGGGCGTGATCTGGCTCAGCGTCACCCAGGGCACGCAGAAGGATCGCATCATGTTTGGCAAGCTGGAGTCCGTCGGTGACTTCGAATCGCAAAAAGGCCACAAGCACATCGAATGGCCGCCCGTGCTGCCAAAGGAACTGGCGAAGCTGAATCCAGGCGAGAAGCTTTTCACCGATCGCGAGTATGTGATCGACGAACTGCCCGCTGAAGTGCGTGATCGGCTGTTTCTGCGCACGAGCATCGAGAAGTGCGCCGTCGAGGTGAAGAAAGCAGGCGTGCTTTACGCGCTCACGCCGACGATTCGTCCGGGGGCGGCGAGTCAGGATACGGCGTTGCTTCGCCAAGGCTTCACGAAGATGAAGGTGCCCGAGGTGCAACTTTTCTCCGGCGAGATCAATCGCGTGAGTTTGTATCAAAAGTCCGCGAAAGCGGGCGAGCGGCTGCGATTCACCAAGATGGTCGTGCTCATCATGGGCGAGGGCTGCGAGATCGGTCTCCACGAACCGAAAGCGCCGAATCCATGGCCGACGAACAACGGCGAGAAGCTCTACAACGGCATCGTGTTGCCAAAGGTGTGGCCGCCGGAGCATTACGATCAGGATTCAGCCGAGCCGATGCCGGTGCCGTATGTGCAGCATCCGCCAAAGGTCATCCCGATTGATGTGGGCCGTCAGCTCTTTGTGGACGATTTCCTCATCGAGAGCAGCACACTGAAGCGCACATTTCACACCGCGACGAAGTTCACCGGCAATCCCGTCTTCAAAGCCGAGACGAAGCACGAACTCGGCTCCTCGGGCGGCGCGGAAGGCGCGCAGGAGGCTGTGACCTACCTCGGCCACGGCGGCGTGTTTTACGATCCGTCGGCGAAGCTCTTCAAGATGTTCTACACCGCCGGCTGGCGCGGTCCGCTGGCCCTGGCGACGAGTTCCGATTTGAAAACATGGACGCGACCCAATCTCGGCATCCGCGAGGACAATCTGCTGCGCGACAAAGGCAACGAAGCAGGCGGCGACAACTGCGTGTGGCTCGATCTCGCATCGCAAGACGCGCGCATCAAATTCATGACCGATCGCGGCAAGCTCGGGCACCAATTGCAAACCTCCACCGATGGCCGCGAGTGGACCGAGCCTGTCTTCACCGGCCCTGCGGGCGATTACTGCTCGTTCTTCTTCAATCCCTTCCGCGAGTGCTGGATCTACAGCATCAAGCAAGGCAGCAAACAGGGCCGCAATCGCTGGTATCATGAGTCGCGCGACTTCATCGCGGGCGCGGATTGGTCCAAGTCGGTGTTTTGGGCCAATGCCGACCGCCTTGACCTGCCTGATCCGCAAATCGGCAAGCCCGCGCAACTCTACAGCCTCAGCGCCATCGCGTATGAGAGCGTGATGCTCGGCATGTTTCAGATCCACCTCGGCCCTGACAACAAAGTCTGCGATGCCGGCAAGTTCCCGAAGATCACTGAGCTCAAAGTCGGCTTCAGCCGCGATGGCTTTCACTGGGATCGTCCCGACCGCCGCGCCTTCATCGCCGCCACACGCCGCGAAGGCGATTGGGATCGCGCGTATCTTCACACGACCGCGGGCGTGTGCGTGGTGCTCGATGAGCAACTCATCTTCCCCTACTGCGCCTACTCCGGCATCGCACCGAATGGTCATCGCGGCATGTATTGCGGCGGCAGCATCGGCCTCGCCACGCTGCGTCGCGATGGCTTTGCAAGCATGGAAGGCCCCGGTGAGCTGACGACGCGACCGGTTCAGTTCAAAGGCAAAAATCTCTTCGTGAATGTGAACGGCGAAATGCGCTTGGAAGTGCTCGATGAAGCCGGAAAAGTCATCCGCACCTCCAAGCCGGCCTCCGGCGATCAAACGAAGCTCAAGATCGAGTGGCAGGATGGCGCGGACTTGTCTGACATGGCCGGACAAGCGGTGAAGTTCCGTTTTCGCCTCACGAAAGGCTCGCTGTATGCCTTCTGGGTCACGCCCGACGAAAAAGGCAACAGCCATGGCTACGTCGGCGCAGGCGGGCCTGAATTTGCGGGCACGCGCGACGATTGAAGGGGTGATTCATCCGTTTGGAAGCTCTCGCGGTTTCCCGCGTTTTGGCTCCACCACCATGATGAAGCACTTCTCTTCCATCGCAGCCGCTCTCTGCCTCACGTCCTCGTTTTCCCACGCGGCAGACTGGCCGCAGTGGATGGGACCGAATCGCAATGATGTCTGGAGCGAGACCGGCATCGTCCAAACCTTTCCCGCGGAAGGTTTGAAGCCGCGCTGGCGCAAATCGATCCACGGAGGCTTTGCGGGACCCGCTGTGGCGAGCGGGCGCGTGTTTGTCACCGATTATGTGCTGATGGCTGGCGATGCGAAACCGCACCCGACGAAGCGCAGCACGCTCGAAGGCAAGGAGCGCGTGCTTTGCCTCCACGCCGACACGGGCGAGGAGCTGTGGAAGCATGAGTATGCGTGCAACTACGACATCAGCTATCCCGCCGGGCCGCGCTGCACGCCGACGGTGGACGGCGACAAGGTTTACACCCTCGGCGCGATGGGCGATCTGCTCTGCCTCAATGCCGTCAGCGGACGCGTGATCTGGTCGAAGAACCTGCCGCGTGACTACAGCGCCTCGGTGCCGATCTGGGGCTACGCCGGGCATCCGTTGATCTACAAAAACTTGCTTATCTGCATGGCCGGAGGCGAAGGCAGCGCGGTGATCGCTTTGGACAAAACGACCGGCAAAGAGGTCTGGAAATCGCTCACGACCGCGCAACTCGGCTACAGCCCGCCCACGCTCATTGATGCCGGTGGCACCACGCAGTTGCTCATCTTCCACGGCACCGCTTTGAACAGCCTGAACCCCGACAACGGCCAGCTCCACTGGTCTGAGCCGCTCGGCACCGCGTATGCGATGTCCATCATGTCGCCACGTCGCTGGGAGGACTATTTGTTCGCCGGTGGCCACAGCAACAAATCCATCGGATTGAAACTCGACGCCACAAAGCCCGCCGTGACCCGCGTGTGGCAGGGATCGCGCACGCTCGGCCTCGCGCCGGTGAATGGCACGCCCTTCGTCGAAAACGGCGTCGCCTACGGCATCGACGGCGACGGTCTCTTCCGCGCCGTGCGCATCACCACGGGCGAACGCCTGTGGGAAACCTCACTGCCCGTCACCGGCAAAGAAAACGACCCGCGCCGCGCCGTGGAAGGCGGCACCTTCGTCACCAAGAACGAGGACCGCTTCTTCATCTTCGGCGAAAACGGCGACCTCATCATCGCGCAGCTCACCCCCGAGAAATATGTCGAACTCAGCCGCGCCCATCTGCTCGCCCCCGTCGGCAAAGCCCTCGGCCGCTCCATCGTCTGGTGCCATCCCGCGTATGCCAACCGCTGCGTCTTCGCCCGCAACGACCAGGAGATCGTTTGCGTGTCGCTCGCGGCGGAGAAGTGATGTTCGCTCCGGATTGTCAGGATCAAATTGAGGTGCACGTTGCCATCAAAGATGAGATTTCCGACGCTTGCGATGATCCTGCTGACCAGCTCCGCGATGGGGGCGGATTTTCGTGGCTTCTTGGAGGCGCATTGCCTGGAGTGTCACGACAGCGAGATTAAGAAGGGCGATCTCGATTTGTCGTCGTTCACGGATGAGGCTGCGGTGATGCGGGATCGCTCGATCTGGCGCTCGGTATTTGAAAAGATCGAATCGCATCAAATGCCGCCGCCGAAGCAGAAGTCGCAGCCGACGGAGGCGCAGCGTCAGGAATTGATGACGTGGATCATGGACATCGCGGCGCGACCTGATCCCGAGCTGGGCATGGGCGATCCGGGGAATCCGGTGCTGCGGCGGCTGACGCGGCTGGAATACAACAACACGGTGCGCGACCTCTTTGAGCTGCCGATGGATGTGTTCATGTTTCCGGAGCGCCTGCCGATTTCGAGCAAGGCCTACTTTCAGCCGCAAAAAGGCTCGCTGGGCGATTCGGTCGAGGTGCCGGTGCGTGAGTATGGGCTGAAATATCCGGTGCTTTTGCCGGAGCTGGGTTTGCCCGGCGAAAACCGCGCGGAGCATGGCTACCGCAATCGCGGCGAAGCGATGAATCTCTCGCCGATGCTGCTGGAGCAGTACTTGAGCGCGGCGCGTGACATCGTCAGCAGTCCAAAGCTGCCGCAGCTCAGCGCCGTTTTTCGTTCGCTCGTGCATGATCCCGCGAAACCGCTGAAGGCCGCGCCGGTGATCGAGGAAGGTGAAGCGACCACGTGGACCGCGTCAAAGGAGTTCGCGCCGAATCTGAATCTGCCGTTTCAGGCGAAGGACGGTGCGGTTTCGACACTGGATTACCAGTTTCGCTTCGCGATGCAGACCGCGGTCGCGGAGGGCACGGGCGGCGTGTGGGACGCGACGGGCCGCAGCACCGTGGTGAAGGCTGGAGAGGCGATTCGCGTGCTTTTTGGTGCCAAAACGCTGCGCATCACCTCGCCACGGGATCTGTGGATCGCGGGCTTTTCGACGGCGGGCGAGACCTCGGGCGAGTCGCTCTTCACGAATCATGAAAAGCAGCAAAAAGTGCTCACGCTCGACTTCGAGATCGAAAACGGAGCCGCAGGCGAAGGCATCACCGAGCTGGCGGTGTGTGCGCTGAGTCGCGCAAAGGAATCGGGCAAGGTCACGCTCACCGCGCACTTCAGCGGTGGCGGCAGCTCGGCGCTGTCGCATACGCTCATCACGGGCGAAGGCGTGGGGAACACCTTCTTTGCCTTCCGTGCGCCGAAGAATGAGCACATCGTGCGTCTCACGCTCGATGGCTCGAAGTTCAGCGGTAACTATGTGCTCTTCGATGACCTCGCCTTTCTCACCGATGGCGCGACGGCGGTTGCCACGGCACCAGCAGCCGAGCCGGAGAAGAGAATGTCGTCGCGTGAGAAACGGGCCGCTGCACGCGAACGACTCGCGGGCTTTGTGACGCGGGCGTTTCGTCGTCCGGTCGAAGCCAAGACGATCGAGCGCTATGTCGAGGTGTTTGACGAGGCGCTGGATCGCGATCTGCCGTTTGAAGACGCGATGAAGGCGGCGCTGGCGGCCATTTTGGCCTCGCCGGAGTTTTTGTATCTCAGCGAGGCGGGCGTCGGTCGCGGCAGCGTGAAGCCGCTCGCGAATCACGAGCTGGCATCGCGGCTCGCCTACTTTTTGTGGTCCGCGCCCCCGGATGACGAATTGATGAGCGCAAACCTGAGCGATCCCGTCGTGCTGGAGGCGCAGACGCGTCGTCTGCTGCGCGATGCGCGCGTGCGTGAGTTGAGCGAGTCGTTTGCCACGCAGTGGTTGCGTCTTGACCAGCTCATGACGGCGAAACCGGACCCGAAACTCTTCAAAGGCTTCTACAGCGGTCCGCAGGGCAAGGTCACGCTGCATGGCTCGATGCTGGTGGAGGCGCTGCTGCTGTTTGAAACGGTGCTCGTCGAGGATCGCAGCATTCTCGATCTGCTCGCTGCCGACTACACCTGGCTCAACGGCCGCCTCGCGAAGCTTTACGACATCGACGCGGCCACCCTCGCCAAAACGACGAACAGCAACGTGCTCATCGACGCCAAACAAAACTCCAAATGGCTCCGCGTGCCGCTGAAGGACGCGCGACGCGGCGGCTACATGACCATGGCCGGTCCGCTCACCGTCACCTCGCTGCCCGTGCGCACCAGCCCGGTAAAACGCGGCGGATGGTTGCTGGAGACGCTTTTCAATCGCCCGCCGCAGGAGCCGAAGGTCGCCTTTGCGCTCAAAGACGAACCGTCATCACAAACCGCGCCGCAAACCGTGCGCGAGCGCTTTGAGCAGCATCGCGACAAGCCCGCGTGCTTCTCCTGCCATGTGCGCCTCGATCCACCGGGCTTCGCCTTGGAACGCTTTGATGCCATCGGAGCCTGGCGTGACAAAGACGGCTCGCAGCCCGTCGATGCCCGTGCCGAGTGGCACGGCACCGCCTTCGACGGCCCAGCCGAATACAAGGCTCTCCTCGCGAAGCATCCGTATGAGTTCACCCGCGGCTTCATCGAGCATTTGCTCAGCTACGCGCTCGGCCGACAGCTCGAGGTTTATGACATACCCGTCGTCGCGCAGATCGAGGCGGCGGCCGCGGCTGATGGCTGGAAGTTCAGCCGCATCATCGTTGAGCTGGTCAAAAGCTACCCATTCACCCACATTCGCAGCACCCCATGATGAACCGCCGCCACTTCCTCCGCGCCGCAGGCGTCACGCTGGGTCTGCCGTTTTTCGAAAGCCTCGCCAAGGCCGCGCAAATCGCCCCACAGCGCTTCGCCTTCATCTACACGCCGAATGGCTACAACCAAGCCGCGTTCCTGCCGAAGAAGACGGGCGCGAACTGGGAACTTACACCCACGCTTTCGCCTCTGGCGAAGGTGAAGAGCGACATCACGCTCGTCACCGGCCTCGACCGGCAGTTTGTTGGCGGCACGGGCGTGCATGCGCAGTGTGGATCGTGCTGGCTGACCTCCTCCGCGCCGCAGGAGACGCTGGATGGCGGATTCCCGACGAACACGACGCTCGATCAAATCCTCGCCCGCCAGATCGGTGCCGACACGCTGCTGCCTTCGTTGGAGCTCAGCACCAACGACCACACCGACAACAAAGAGACACGCTACCATGAGTGCATCTCGTGGTATGCGCCAGGCTACGCGGCGAATGTAGAGAAAAATCCGCGCGCTGTCTTCCAGCGCCTGTTTGGCCGACCCGATGGTGATGCGACACGCAGCGTGCTCGATGCCGTGCTCGCCGATGCGAAGGCGATGAACGCTCGACTCGGTCGCGATGATCAGGAAAAGCTCGGCGAGTATCTCGAAAGCGTCCGCGCCACCGAGAAGCGCATCGAAAAGGCCGAGCGCATCGCCAAACAGATGCGCCAGCCGCCCATCGCCGAGCCTGCGGGCATCCCGGAGACGCGCGGTGATTACCTGCGGCTCCAGGCAGAGCTGTTTGTCCTCGCCTTTCAAAACGATCTCACCCGCGTGGCCACGCTCGTCATTGATCCGGAGCGCTGGGACTCGCCACGCATGTTTCACGGCCTCTTCGACAAGCCGCAGAACCATCACGTCCTCACGCACACGAAGGGCGACGAAGCCAAGGCCGCCGTGGCGAAGATCGACCGCTTCCACGTCGAGTTCTACGCGCACGTCGTCGAGCGCCTCAAGGCCACCGGACTGCTCGACAGCACCACACTCGTCATGGGCAGCGGCATCAGCGATGGCGACCAGCACAACTACGCCGACCTCCAAGTCCTCATCGCCGGAGGCAGCTGGAAGCGCGGCCATTTCCACTACGAAGGCAAACGCCCGCTGGCCGATCTCTGGCTCACCATGGCGCAACAAGCTGGTGTGAAGCAGGAACGCTTTGCGGACAGCACGGGGCCTTTAAAAATGTAGTTTGGGCTTCAGCCCAATCCTCTGAAACCATTGGGCTGAAGCCCAAGCTACTTTCTCCGATGCCCAAATACTTCAACCCTCGCGAAGATATCCACGCTCATCACGGCCACCTGCCGCACTGGCGTCAGGAGGGAACGATGTATTTCATCACCTCACGCCTCGCGGACTCCATGCCGCAGGAGAAGCTTCGCGAGTGGCATCAGCAACGCGAAAACTGGCTCCAAAGCCATGGCATCGCCGACATCACCCAACTCGATTCACTCTCAGAAACCGAGCGCCACGAGTTTCACACCGTTTTCACGGCCAAATGGCACGACTGGCTCGATCAAGGCCGTGGCGAGTGTCATCTCCGAATCGCCCACCTTCGAGAGCTGCTCATCCAGCGTCTATTCGCCACCCAACAGAACAGTTGCGAGCTCGATGCCTGGGTCATCATGCCCAATCATCTCCATGCTTTGGTCACGCCAACGGGCAAAACGCTCGGTGAAGTGGTTCGCGTGTGGAAAGGCGGCAGCGCCAGCGACATCAACAAGGCACTCCATCGCACTGGCACGTTGTGGCAGGCTGAGCCCTACGATCACATCGTCCGCAGTGAGGCCCAAACGCAGCACTACCGCCGCTACATCGCCGAAAACCCCATCAAGGCGGGTTTGAAGGAAGGCGAATACGCGTGTGGACTGGGAAAAGTAGTTTGGGCTTCAGCCCAAGCCTTCAAAGCCCACATCGACCAGATCAACCAACAAGGCCGCTAATGCGCTATCTCCTTCTCATTCTCTTTTGCCTTCCAGATTGGGCTAAAGCCCAAACTACTTTTGCCGCGCTGGAGCGCTTCTGCATCGACTGCCATGATGCAGACACAAAAAAGGGTGGCGTGGATCTCGATTCGATCCTCCAAGATGGCATCGCGAAGCATCCAGCAACTTGGGAAAAGGTGGTGAAGCAGCTCAACGCCCGCCACATGCCACCCATCGGCAAAAAACGCCCTGATGAGCGAGGCTACGATGAACTCATCGCCGCGTTGACGACGGAACTCGATGCCCAACCACCCCAAGCTATCGCAGGCCCGGCTTTTCGTCGTCTCACACGCACCGAGTATCAAAACGCCGTGCGCGATCTGCTCGCGGTCGAGTTTGATGCGAAGGCGGCCTTTCCGACGGACGAGATCAGCCACGGATTTGACAACATCACCGTCGGCGACTTGCCACCGGCGCTGCTCGATCGCTACATCAGCGCGGCGCAAAAGATCGCGCGACAGGCCGTGGGCACCTCCACGCAGCCGGAGATCACCGCCATCCGCGTGCGGCCGGACATCACGCAGGAGTATCACGTGCCCGGACTGCCGCTCGGCACACGCGGCGGCGTGCTGGTGAAGCATGTCTTTGCGCAAAGCGGCGACTACGAGGTGCAGGTGCGACTGCAGCGGGATCGCAACGAGCAGGTCGAGGGCATGCACGGCCAGCATCAGCTCCAAATCCTGCTCGACCGCGAGGTGCAGAGCGAGTTCACCGTCCAACCCGCCAAGGACAAAAACTACGAGAAGATCGACGCGCATCTCAAAGCCCGCTTCCACGTCGCCGGTGGCCAGCATGATCTCGGCGTGACGTTTTTGCCAAATGGTTCGCCTGTGCTGGAACGCCTACGCCAGCCCTACAAGTCGAGCTACAACCTGCATCGCCATCCGCGGCTGAATCCCGCCGTGTATCAGGTCACGATCACCGGCCCGCTCAAGGCCGAAGGCACCGGCGACACACCGAGCCGTCAATTGATCTTCGGAGCGAGTAAGACAGACCCCGAGGCCATCTTGAAGCCGATTTTGCGTCGTGCATGGCGACGTGACATCACAGCGGCGGATCTTGAGTGCGTGCTTCCATTCGTTCGCGAGGCCTCATCACTCGAAAAAGGCATCGAATCGGCTCTCGCGGCCATTTTGGTCAGTCGCGAGTTTTTGTTCCGCACGGAGCAAAAGGCCGATGAAGCCGCTTTGGCCTCCAAACTGGCCTTTTTTCTCTGGAGCAGCCTTCCCGATGACGAACTGCTCTCGCAGCGTCCGCTCGATCTCGAAACGCAGGCCCGCCGCATGCTGCGCGATCCGCGTGCGAAGGCGCTCGTGACCAACTTCGCCGATCAATGGCTCTATTTGCGCAATCTCGACTCCATCACGCCGGACGCGCGGTTGTTTCCCGACTTCGATCACAACCTGCGCGAATCGCTGCGCACGGAGACGAGCCTGCTCTTCGCCGATGTGATCGAAAACGACCGCAGCGTGCTCGATCTGCTACGCACCGACCGCACTTGGCTCGATGAACGCCTCGCCGTTCACTACGGCATCCCGCACATCCACGGCAGCCGCTTCCGCGAGGTAAGACTCGATGCGCCAACGCAACGCGGCGGCCTGCTGCGTCAGGGCAGCATCCTCACCGTCACCAGCTACGCCACGCGCACCTCGCCGGTGATTCGCGGGCATTGGATCTTGAAGAACCTGCTCGCCACCGAGCCACCACCTCCGCCACCAAACGTGCCCGCTCTCGATGGCGTGATCTCCGAAACCCTCCCCATCCGCGAGCGACTTGCGAAGCATCGCGAAATGGCCGCGTGCGCCAGTTGCCACAACCTCATGGACCCCGTCGGCTTCGCCTTGGAAAACTACGACGCCATCGGCCGCTGGCGTGCGGAAGCCGATGCCCGCGGCGGTTTCGCCGACGGCAGCGAGTTCGAAGGCGTGAGCGGTCTCGAAGACACTCTCTTGAAGCGCCCCGAACTCTTCGTCACCGCTTTGACGGAAAAACTCATGACCTACGCCCTAGGTCGCTGCCTCGAAGCCAACGACATGCCCGCCGTGAGGAAGATAGTGAGTCGAGCGAAAGCGAACGGCTGGAAGTTTTCTGAAATCATTGTCGGCATCGCGGAGAGTCTAAGAAAGTAGTTTGGGCTTCAGCCCAATCTGAGCCGATACCATTTGGGCTAAAGCCCAAGCTACTTTCTGTCAGTTTCCCATCCTCAACACCGTTTCACCCGCCATGAGCACCTTCACCACGCGCAAAGCTTTGTCCCGCCGCCATCTGCTGCGCGGTGTGGGGGCGACGTTGTCGCTGCCGTTTCTGGAGGCGATGATCCCTGCCGCCACGGCGTCGAATCGGGTGATGCAGCCGGCGAAAAGGCTGAGCTACATCTACATCCCGATGGGCACAGACCACTCGCGTTGGAATCTCGGCGCGACGAGCACGCTGGAGCAACTTTCGCCGATTTTGAAGTCGCTGGAGCCGGTGCGGCAGCATTGCACGGTCATCTCGAACCTCGAACTCGAGCCCGCCTATCCCGGCACGCATGCCACGTCGAATGCGAGCTTCCTCAGCGCCGCGCGAGTGAAGCACACGGAGAGCAGCGATTACTACAACGGCACCACCGCCGACCAGATCGCCGCGAAGGCCATCGGACAGCAGACGCAACTGCCGTCGCTCGAACTCGCGATGGACTTGATGCAGGTCGTCGGCCAGTGCGACAACGGCTACGCCTGCGTGTATCAAAACAATCTGTCGTGGTCATCGCCCACCACGCCGCTGCCGGCCGAGGCGCATCCGCGGCTCGTGTTTGAGCAGCTCTTTGGCGACGGCGGTAGCAAAGCCGACCGCCAGGCCGCATTGGAGCGACGTGCGAGCTTGCTCGACTTCATCAAGGACGACATGCAGCGCCTCGCAAAGCAGCTCGGACCGCAGGATCGTGATCGCGTGAATCAATACCTCGACAGCATCCGCGAGGTCGAGCGCCGCATCGAAAAGGCACAGGCCGCCGTCGCGGAAAACGAGCTGCCGGATCTCTCGCGGCCGAGCGGTGTGCCCGCGAGCTATGCGGAGCATGCGCGGCTCATGTTTGACCTCCAGCTCCTCGCCATGCAGGGCGATGTCACCCGCGTCATCACCTTCCAGCTCGCCCGCGAGACCTCAAACCGCACCTACCCCGAGATCGGCGTCAGCGATCCGCATCATCCACTCAGCCATCACGGCAACGACCCGGCCAAGATCGAGCGCATGTCGAAGATCAATGCCTTCCACGTCAGCCTCTTCGCCGAATACCTCGCCAAACTTGCCGCCGTGAAGGAAGGCGACGGCACGTTGCTCGACCACACGCTGCTCCTCTACGGCAGCGGCATGGGCAATCCGAACGTGCACGACCACACCAACCTCCCCATCATCGTCGCCGGTGGAGCCAGCGCCGGCGTCAAAGGCAACCGCCACCTGCGAAACGACCAAACCATCCCGCTCGCGAACTTGCATCTCACGCTGCTCGACAAGGCAGGCGTGAAGCTGGACAAGTTCGGTGACAGCAGCGGAATCATTGAGGTGCTGTGATGAGCCTGACCAAAGTAGTTTGGGCTTCAGCCCAAGGATCCCCGTCGATTTGGGCTAAAGCCCAAACTACTTTTCTTTTCCTCGGCATCGCCGCTTCTGTCTTCGCTGATCTTCCCACCGCTGCCGAAAAGCAGGACTGGAACACCGTTTCCGCTCAAATCGCCTCCAAAGCCGATTTGAATGCCGCGCAGGCCGATGGAGCGACGCTGCTGCACTGGGCGGCTTACCATGACAAGGCCGAGATCGTCGAAAAGCTGCTCGCTGCGGGCGCGAAGGCCGATGTGGCAAATCGTTATGGCATCACGCCGTTGCTGCTCGCGTGTGAAAATGGCAGCGAAGGCATCGTGCGGGCGCTTTTGAAGGCGGGAGCCGATCCGCAGGCGAAACGACGTGGCGGCGAGACGGCGCTCATGATTGCCAGCCGCACAGGTCGAGTCGGAGTGGTGCAGGCCTTGCTCGAAAACGGTGCGAAAGTGGACGCGCAGGATCGTGAGGATCAAACCGCGCTCATGTGGGCCGCGGCGGAAGGTCATGCGGAGGTCATCGAGTTGCTCGTGAAGCAGGGCGCCAAGGTCGATCATCGCCTCAAATCCGGCTTCACGGCCTTTTTGTTCGCCGCACGCGAGGGAAAGAGCGTGGCGGTGAAGAAGCTGCTTCAACTCGGTGCGGACGTGCATGACGCCATCGACACGAAAGAGTCCACCGGAGGCCGCGATGCGCCGCAGGGCACCAGCGCGGTGCTTTTGGCCGTCGAGAACGGTCACTTCGAGCTGGCGATGGATCTCATCCGCGCCGGAGCCGATCCGAACGACATGCGCAACGGCTTCACCGCGCTGCATACGATCACCTGGGTGCGCCGCCCGCCGCATGGCGACGACGAGTCCGGCCAACCGCCGCCGGACACGCATGGCAAGCTAAGCAGCCTCGATTTCATCCGCGAGATCGTGAAGACCGGTGCCAAGGTCGATGCCACGCTCGCCAAAGGAGCCAAGGCAAAGGCTTTTGGCGCGATCAACTTCCACGGAGCCACGCCTTTCCTGCTCGCCTGCCGAAACGCCGATCTGGAGATGATGAAACTGCTCGTCGAACTCGGCGCGGATCCACACAAGCCAAACGCCGATGGCTCCACGCCGCTGATGGCCGCTGCGGGTCTCGGCTGCTACGCGCCCGACGAAGAAGCCGGCACGGAAGACGAATGCGTGGCCGCTTGCGACTACCTCATCAGCCTCGGCGCGGATGTGAACGCCGTGGACAAGAAGAATCAGACCGCCATGCACGGCGCAGCCTACAAGAGCCTGCCGAAGGTCGCCAAACTCCTCGCCGCAAAAGGGGCGAAGATCGCCGTGTGGAATCAGAAGAACGATCGCGGCTGGACGCCACTGCTCATCTCGCAAGGCTTTCGTCCAGGAAACTTCAAACCCAGCGTGCCCACCATCACCGCCATCAGCGACATCATGCGCGCGAACGGCATCGAGCCGCCACCAGCGCCGGACCGCGACGCTTTGCCGAAGAAGAAGGGCTATGAGCAGCGATAGCCAAAAGTGGTTTGGGCTTTAGCCCAAGCTCATCCCAACGATTTGGGCTAAAGCCCAAGCTACTATGAAACTCCACCTTCTCCTCGCTTGCCTCCTGTCACCCATTGCTTCGCTTTGGGCTGAAGCCCAAACTACTTTGCTCTTCGCAGGCAGTAGCAGCATGTATTGGAACGATCTGCCGCGTGAAGTCGCAAAGATCGTGGATGGCAAAATCGCCGGTCACATCGGCCAACCAGTCATTCCCGAAGCTGTGGGCCGCAGTGGCAGCGACATCCGCGTGTATCTCGAGCCCGGCTTCAATCGCTACGAATACGGTGTGAAGACCGGGCAGAGCTTCCTCGACAAAATCGCCACCGAGAAGCCCGACATCGTGCCGATGATGGTCGTGTGTCGTTTCATCATGGGCGACGACGCGCCGAAAAACGGCAGCCCCGATCACGCCACCGCAATCACCCGCTACTGCGAGGCCATCCGCGCCGCTGGGGGCGAGCCGATGTTTTATGAAATGGGCTGGGGCAAGACCGAACGCGAGGCCGAAGGCCGCCAGCGCATCCTCGAACTCGCGAAGAAGAACCAAATCACGCTCTTCGCGCCCTGCTCCACGGCTTGGGCACGTGTCTATGCCGAGAAGCCCGATCTCGCCCTCCAGCATCCGAAGGACAACGCGCACCCCGGTGATGCGGGCCACTTTTTGAATCTCGCCTGTTTCTACGCGGCGCTCACGCGTGAATCGCCCGTCGGCAAACTGCCGCGCACCTTTCACGTCTGGCCGCACGGCAAGTATGAGGCCGATGTGGCCAAACTCGCCGCCTTCCAGCCGGATGCCTACCAAGCGAAGATGGCGAAGTGGATGTTCAAACACATGTCAATGCACGCCACCGCCACATTGGACGATGAAACGGCCCGCTACCTCGAAACCGTGGCCTGGGAGACGTGGCAAAACGTGAGCCAGGCACTCCAGTTTGGCCAAAAGTGATGCAGGCACTCCTGCCTGCACTTTGGGAGCCAAACAGACAAGAGTGTCTGTTTCACTGTCAGGCCGCGCTGGCCTCATCCGTTGCCCAGAGACATGCCACTCGATCACGAAACCATCCTGAAACACCTCTTTGAGGCCCGGCAGCGGCTGAGCGGGGTGGCGTGGCTCATGGTGCGGGATGCGCAAGCAGCGGAGGATCTGTTTCAAAACGTGGCGCTGAAGTCGGTGACGAAGAATGTGTCCTTCGAGCACGAGGGAGCGCTGCTGTCGTGGGCGATGGTCTCCATCAAGCGTGAGGCCATCGACTGGCTGCGGAAGCGCAAGCCCGAGACGCTCGGCCTGGAGCCGGAGGTGCTTGATTTGATCAGCGACGAATGGTCCACCCATCCGCAGCCCGAGGGGCAGCGCATGGAGGCGCTGCGCGAGTGCCTCGCCTCCGTGCCGGAGAAATCGCGGCAGCTTCTGCACCTGCGTTACTTTGACGGGCATTCGTGTGATGAGGTCGCGCAACGTGTCGGCGCGAGCGTGGACGCGGTGTATCAGCGACTCTCGCGGCTTCATCGGCAGCTCAAGCAGTGTGTGGATCAAAAAGTGGATGCGGCTTTAGCCGCATTCCCGGCATCTGATGCGGCTAAAGCCGCAACCACTTTCCCAACCCCATGAACGAGGACCTTCTCATCCAGCGCTATCTTGATGGCAGCCTCTCGCGTGAGGACCTCGCGGTGCTGAATCAGCGCCTGCGTGACGAAGCGGACTTACGCGAGCATCTGCGCGACATTGCTGGGCAGGCCGTTGCCTTCGGTGACCTCGCACGGCGTGAAACAGACACTCCTGTCTGTTCATCAAAGAAACCAGACAAGAGTGTCTGGCTCACTTCTCTCGCCCTCGCGGCATCCATCGCCGTGCTCGCGGCCAGCGCCTGGCTTTTCTTTGCCAGCAAGCCCGATGCCGTCCTCACGCTCGTCGAAAGCACCGGCACTGTCGCGTGGAGCGATGGCACGGTCATCGCGAGCGGCGCAACCTTGCCCGCAGGCACGCTGGAGACCGTGGGCGAGGCCAGCAGCGCGCTGCTGCGCTTTGACGATGGATCGCTCATCACGCTGCATGGCGACGCGGAGCTTTCGTTCGCGAGCGAGCATCAAAAAGTGCTCTCGCTCACCCGCGGCACACTTTCCGCCGAGGTGCGACCGCAACCTGCGGGTCGCCCAATGCTCATCCGCACGCCCAGCGCGGTGGCGGAGGTCGTGGGGACGGCGTTTGATCTCTCCACACGATCGGAAGACACGCTGCTGAAGGTCAACGAGGGCCTGGTGAAGCTGAAACGCCTCGCCGATGGCAGCGAGATCGACGTGCCTGCCAATCGCAGCGCCGTGGCGTCGCTGAACACTGGCGCGGCGCTCGACGCGGCCTCCACGCCGGAGCCGCTCACGACATGGCGCTTTGATTTCACCACCAGCACGCCGCCACGCGACTGGCGCGGCTTTTCCAAAAACGGCGCGATGCACGCCAGCCCCTACGTCGCCAAAAAAATGCCCGATGGCCGCATCGTCACCCACCACGGCATCTCCATCCGCACCGCGATGCTGGAGAAGCCCCTGCGCATGCTCGCCACTGAGCACAGCGTGATCAAATACCGCCTGCGGCAGGATCAGCCGGGGCCGGTGAACTTCATGCTGCTCACCCACAAGCCGGATGGCAGCTTTGGAGGCAACTTCGAACTGCTGCTGCCTCGCGATCAACTGGATCCAAACAACGATGGCTGGTGCGAGATCACATTACCCATCTCTGCATTCCGTCCTCTCACCCCACGTCATCCGAAACTCGAAGGCCATGTGCTGACTTCGGTGATAGCCTTCACATCGAGAGCAGACGCGGGGCTGGTGGTCTCTCATTTCTCCATCGACTCCCAGCCATGAGGGCAAAGTTACCATAACACCCGCTTTGCATGCTTCGTCCGCGAGGAGCGGCTGTATGGGGCGTTTATCGACTCATGCTCCGTCTCACCTTTGCTCTTCTCTTTGCATCGCTCGCCAGTTTGGCCGTCGCGCAGCCTGCGCGGTTCACGCCTTCGGTCATCACGAACCCCGGCGCGGAGTTTCAAGACGACGCACGCAGTGGCGCGATGATCATCGGGATGGATCGCACGCTGAAAGGGCGCATCTGGGGCTGCTGGACGGGCACGGGGGACAAGCCGGATGGGTATTTCCTGCTCGCGACGAGCGATGACGATGGCGCGACCTGGTCGAAGCCGCGTCTGGCGGTCGGCGCACGCATGGAGGCGGCGCAAAAGGTCAGCGGGGCGCTGGTGGGGAATCTGTGGACCGATCCGAAGGGGCGTTTGTGGCTGTTTTTCGATCAGCAGCTTGGCGATCCGCAGAAGCGCATCACGAACTGGTTCATGCGCTGCGATGATCCTGATGCGGCGGAGCCTTCGTGGAGCACGCCGGTGATGTTTGCGGAAGGTTGCACGCTGAACAAACCGACGGTGCTCAAGGACGGCACGTGGCTGCTGCCGGTGTCGGATTGGCACAAGAAAACGTGCCGTGTCTTTGAATCGACCGATGAAGGCGCGACGTGGAAGGAGCGCGGCAGCTTGCAGTTCCCGGATTGGGAGTTCGACGAGCACATGATGGTCGAGTTGAAGGATGGTCGCCTGTGGATGCTCGCCCGCACGAAAGGCCAGCCGCATGAGAGTTTCTCCAGCGATGGCGGCAAAACGTGGATCGAGCCGAAACAACCCGCGACGGTGCAGAATGTAAATGCGCGCTTTTTCCTGCGACGGCTCAAATCGGGCCGCATTTTGCTCGTGAAGAACGGCTCGCCTGCCGAGCGACTCCAGAAGCGCACGCACATGAGCGCGTGGCTGTCCGAGGACGAAGGCCAGACGTGGAAAGGCGGCCTGCTGCTTGATGAGCGCAACGCGGTGTCCTATCCCGATGGCTTCGAAGCGCCCGATGGGCTCATCCACATCCTCTATGATTGGAACCGGCACACCGACGCGGAGATCCTGATGGCGAAATTTCGCGAGGAGGATGTGCTCGCGGGCAAAATCGTGTCGAAGGATGCGAAGCTGCTCATGCTCGCGAACAAGGCCACCGGCCCGAAGCCCGAAAAGCTCTACAACGGCATCGAATTGCCCGACCAATGGCCGCCGCGCTACCGCGAGCCAAGTGACGAGGTGATGGAAGTGCCGTATTTGAAGAAAAAGCCGAAAGTCATCCCCATCGACCTCGGCAGGCAGCTTTTCGTCGATGATTTCCTCATCGAGAAAACCACGCTCAAGCGCACGTTTCATCAGGCGAAGAAGTTTGAGGGCAATCCGGTCTTCAAAGCCGAAACCGAGCGAGAGCTCGCCCCAGCCACGCAAGGCGAGAAGGGCGAGGAAGCGACCACCTTCACTGGTCAGGGCGGCGTGTTTTACGATCCGTCGGAAAAGCTCTTCAAGATGTTCTACGTCGCCGGTTGGCGCGGGCCGCTGTCGCTTGCGACGAGCCCGGACATGAAGACGTGGACGCGTCGCGGCCAGCTTTTGCCGGAAGGACTGCGCTGGACGGGACCGAAGCTTGCCACAGGCGGCTCGGACAACTGCGTGTGGCTCGATTTGAATGCCAAATCACCCGCGGAGCGCCTCAAATACATCACCTGCTGGCTGCATGTGCCGAAGGAGCAACGCCCGCAGGGCTTCATGCACTCGCTGCATGTCTCCGATGGCAAAACATTCTCCGATGCGGTGACGACGACCATCGCGGCGGATGATTACTGCTCGTTCTTCTTCAATCCCTTCCGCGAGAAGTGGTGCTTCAGCATCAAGATCGGCACCTCACGCGGTCGCAGCCGCTACTACTACGAGAGCGATGATTTCCTCGCGGGTGCCGACTGGAAGAAGAGCGTGTTTTGGACCTGCACGGACAAACTTGATCTCCCTGAGCCGCAGGGCCGCTATCCCGGCGCGGGTGAGGCTGCGCAGCTCTACAGCCTGAATGCGGTGGCGTATGAAAGCCTCATGGTCGGCATGCACTACATCCATCGCGGCCCGAACAATGGCGTCTGCGAGAAGGGCAAGTTTCCGAAGCTACTCGATCTCGAGCTTGGCTTCAGTCGCGATGGCTTTCACTGGGATCGGCCGGATCGACGCGGCTTCATCGTCGGCTCACGCTCGGAGGGCTCGTGGGATCGCGCGTATCTGCACGGCGCGGCGGGCGTGTTTGTCGTGCTCGATGACCAACTCGTATTTCCCTACATGGGCACCAGCGGCATCGCGCCGAGCGGTCATCGCGGCATGTATACCGGCGGCAGCATCGGCCTCGCCACGCTGCGGCGCGATGGCTTTGCCTCGATGGATGGCCCTGGCGAGCTGACGACGCGTCCGGTGAAGTTCAAAGGCAAGCACCTCTTCGTGAACGTGAATGGCGAGGTGCGGGTGGAAGTGCTCGATGAGGCTGGAAAGGTGCTGCGAACGTCCAAACCGGCGGTGGGTGACCAAACGAAGCTCAGGGTGGAATGGAATGACGGTATTGACCTTACTGACCTGATTGGGAAGACGGTGAAATTGCGCTTCCATCAAACGAAAGGCTCATTGTATGCATTCTGGGTGAGTGCTGATGCAAATGGTGCCAGCGGTGGCTACGTCGGCGCGGGCGGGCCTGCTTTCGATGGTGTGCGTGACCGATGATTTTCGTGATTTTCAGCGGTTGGTTGAGCAGAGCTTCGAGGGCTGTAAATGGCTAATTTCCGAGGAAAGAAGAGTTCTTCTCAAAGATTTCCGCAGAACAAGTATTGACACCCTGCATGGTTTTTGCGTGAATGAAGACCCATGGCCACCAAATCCACATCCAAGAAGCCGGCCGCCAAGGCTGCCGCCAAGAAACCCGCCAAACGCAAAGCGAACCCCGCGCTGATGAAGCCGGTCCAGCCCGATGATGTGCTGGCCGCCGTCGTCGGCTCCGCTCCTCTTGCCCGCGGTCCTCTCACGAAGAAGATCTGGGACTACATCAAGAAGAACGGCCTCCAGGACCAGAAGAACAAGCGTAACATCAACGCGGACGCCAAGCTCAAGGCCGTGTTCAATGGCAAGAGCACCGTCACGATGTTTGAGATGACCAAGCTGGTGAACAAGCACATCAAGGCTTGATCCACTTCTGAAATCCATTTGAAGACCGGGCGGTTGGGTGATCCCACCGCCCGGTTTTTCTTTGGATGTATTTCATTCCTCAGGTCCGGTGAAGGCACCGATGACACGAGGCTGCCGGCCTTCTTGAAGCGAAAAGATCTCGGGACTCGCGGCAAAGGGATCGCTGTGGAAGCGCTCGGCGAGATCTTCGGTGAACTCATTCAGGGAAGGGGACTTCGCGGGGAAGAGGTAAAGGGCATGGCGGTCTGGCAGCGCGGCCCAGATTTCTTTGCCAAACATCGGCTCGAAGAGTTTCGGGAGTGATGGGGCAAGAAGCAGCGTGGCGAAGAGCTCGGACTCGCCTCGATAGACAGCGTAGAGGACGCGGCCTTGATCGTCGCGGATGAGCTCGGGCTTGAGCGCGGCGAGCCGTTTGTCAGCGGAGGTGGCTGCTCGCTTGATGAAAGTGTCGAGACTGAGGCCGAGGGCTTTGAAGGCATCCTCGGTGTAGGTTTCGATCTTGGACGAATTGGAGGCTGACTCCCGAGCTGGAGTGAGGACAGTCAGCTTGGAACCTTCCGGGGCGGTGGAGAGTGCGGTGCGCATGGCCCTGGGTTCTGGAAGCAGGAGCAGTGTCTCCAGTTTCCGTGCCGGTTCCTCGCCGAGGGCGGCGATGGTGTGAACTAAAGCGATGGTGAAGGCGAGCAGACGCATATTAGCGGGACTCGATCTGTTTCAGAGCCGCGCTGACATTGTCACGCGTGAGCAGTTCAGGCAGGATCACGGGTTCTTTTTTTCCCGGGATGTGCAGGACATTGACCGGGACTGCCCCTTTGCCGAGGGACTCGAAGGACTTTTTGATTTCGGGGTCCTCGTGCGTGAAATCGGCACGAACCGTTACGACTTGATGCTTTTTGAAGAGTTCTTGCAGCGCAGGATCGGGATACACACGCTTGTTCACCTGGCATGTGAGGCACCATTTGGCGGTGTAGTCGATGTAAACGGGTTTGCCGGCAGAGAGGAGATCCTGGACGCTGGTCTCCGACCACGGTTCCCAGATGAGGCCATATTCAAAGACCGGCTGCGGCTTGTGTTTGACGGGTGGTGGTGGCCAGCCAAGCGCGAGGCCTCCGGCGAAAAGGACGATCGAGATGATGACTGCCTTGGTTCGCGTGGCTGCGGGCAGGTGGGGCAGTGACCAGCGGCCATAAACCCAGCACGCCATGGCGATGAGCACGAGCGAGAGCATCAACCAGAGCAGGGCTGGGCCCTCGACCATCGCCGTGAGCACCCAGAGCATGTAAAAAACAGTGCCGAAGAGCAGGAAGGACATGCCCTGCTTGAAGCTCTCCATCCATGCACCGGGTCGTGGCAGCACCTTCACCAGTGATGGAAAAGCGGAGAGAAGGAGAAACGGGCTGGCAAGGCCAAGGCCGATCAGTGTGAAGAGCAGCATGGCCTGTGAGGCGGGGAGTTTCACAGCAAAGCCAAGCGCGGTGCCGAGAAATGGCGCGGAGCACGGGGTAGAAACGGCGGTGGCGAGGAGGCCGGAGAAGAAGGAGCCGCCAAGACCGTGCTTGGCCTGCAAGTCCTGGCCGACGCCGACAGCAGATGCGCCCATTTCAAAGATGCCAGCCATGTTCAGGCCGAAAATGAGGAAGAAGGCGGCGAGACCAAAATTGAAGCCGGCGGACTGCAATTGGAAGCCCCAGGCTTTGCCGAGTGCCACGACGATGCCGCCCAGCACCCAAAACGAGAGGAGGATGCCGAGGGTGTAGGTCAAGCCGTGCAGGACGACTTGTTTGCGGTCCTCGCCGGCCTGCTGGACGATGCCGACGACCTTGATGCCGAGCACTGGAAAGACGCAGGGCATGATGTTGAGGATCAATCCACCGATGAAGGCAGAGATCATGAGGATTAGGAAACTCGGTGGAGTGGCCGCTTCGTCTTTCGCTGGAGAGGAGGTGTCTCCGGCGGTTGTTTCAGCAGTCGCGGCTGGCAGAGGGGGAAGCGATGCAAAGACGTCTTTGACGCTGTCGTCGAGCGCGGCTGCTGTAGCGATCGGGAGGTCCAGCGCTGCGTCTTTGCGGAAGGGCAGGCAGCTCTTGTCATCGCAGACGAGGCCATCGACATTCACCTGAAGCTTGATAGCACTCCCCGCGGCGGCACCCGCTGGCGGGGTGATCTTGGCCGGAAAGTGCACGGTGCCTTCGTAGCCATCGGCTTTCACACCGAAGGACTCGAACGAGATCGTTGCAGGCCAGGGCAACTCTTCTGCGGTCCAGCCTTCTGGCAGCGTCCAAGTGAGCTTGGTGGGTTTGCCAGTGGCACCTTTGGCGATGACCTTGCCGTAGGTATGGAAGTGCGGCTCGTGAACGACTTTCACCGCCACGCGAAAGGGCGTGCCAGGCTGGGCTGCCTTTACTTCGCTGGCGATGGAGACGCTCACGCTCTCCTTTTTGCCGCCACTGATGGAGAGTCCGAAATCTTGCGCTGAGAGCGAGGCGGATAGAGCAAGGCAGGCGGCGAGGGCGTGGCGGAGCATGGGCAGGTAAAGTTGGTTGGAGATTGAGAGAACGTCTCGGGCTAAATATTCCCATCAGCCGCCACACAACAGCGCGGCGCGGGCATCAATCGCGTCCGAACAATTTGCGGAAGAAGCCGCCAATGGTGCGCTTGGGCTGCTCAGCGGGCCTCACCTCCTGCTGGCGCGGTCGTGACTCCTCCACGGGCTTGCCCATGGGGATGTCTTCCTCGTCCTCGGGGCCGATGGGCGAGTCTTTGGGCACGTTTTGCATGGCGAGGAGCATCGGGTCGTCCTTCGGAGTCTTCTCGAAGATCTTGGTGAAGACCTCGCTGACGATGGGAGCGGCCTTGCGGCCACCGCTGACATCCTCGCCGGGGCGGCCTTCGTAAACGACGGCAAAGCTGAACATGGGTTTTTGCGCAGGAAGGAAGCCGGCGAACCACGCCAGGTTTTGATCCTTGGCAATTTTCCACTGCGCGGTGCCCGTCTTGCCAGCGATCTGGGCATGCTTGATATCCGCCGCATGTCCGGTGCCTCCATCGCCGGAGACCACGGCCACCATGCCCTTCACGATCGTATCGCGATGGAGCGGGTTGAGGTTGATGGTCTTGCGAGGCTTTGGATCAAAGGCGGAGATGATGTTGTCCTGATAATCCTGGATCTGCTTCACCAGCCTCGCCTGGGGGAGGTAGGTGCCGTTGGCGATGCCTGCCATGGCTTGGGCCACTTGGAGCGGGGTTGCGAGCACCATGCCCTGGCCGATGGAGATGTTGGCAAGGTCCCCGGGAAGAATCTTCGTGCCGCGGCGCTGGATCATGATGCTGTTCGTGGGCAGGAAACCTTCACCCTCCACGATCGGGATGCCAGTGCGCTCGCCAAAGCCCAGGCGGGAGCACATGCCGGTGACGGGGTCTGCTCCAGCCTCGATGGCGGCGGCGTAGAACCAGGTGTTGCAGGAGTATTTCAATGCGTTGACGACGTTGATGGAGCCAAAGTCGTTCTTCGACCAGTTGTGGAAGACGCGGTTGCCGATCTCCATTGCCGGGGAGCAGGGGAAGTAGGTCTTGGCATCCACTTTGCCGCTGTCGAGGATGCCGAGCGCAGTGGCGGCTTTGAAGGTGGACGCTGGCGGATACTCGCCACGGAAGGCACGGGCGATCAGCGGCAGCTTGGGGTCCTTCAAGAGGGCTTCATATTTTTCGCCCGTGATGCCCGGGATGAACATGTTGAGGTCGAAAAATGGATACGAGGCCATGGCGAGGATGTCGCCGGTCTGTATGTCCATGATGACCATGGCTCCGCCATTCCTTGCGTGTTCCTGCAGCGCTTGCTCGGCAAACATCTGAAAGCTGGAGTCGATGGAGAGCACCACATTGCGGCCGGGAACAGGGAAGCGGCGAACATCCTCGGCGAGTCGTTTGCCATCGGGAGCAAAGAGCACGTTTACGATGCCAGGCTGTCCTTTGAGGTCGCTGTCAAAGGTCTTTTCAACGTCAGCGCGGCCTTCCATCTCCTCGAAGATAGGATCGCCGTCAGCAATGGGGCCAAGGGGCAGGGGACGGCTCTTGCCTGTGTAGCCGATGATGTGGGAGGCACGTTCGTTTTGCGGATAATGGCGGAGGTAGGCGGATTGCAGGACCAAGTTGGCTCCCAGGATGGGCTCCAGCTTCTTTTCCATTTCCGGGGTGATCTCCTCGTTGATGCCATTGGATGAGGAAAAGACGAGCGGCAGCCAGCGGCGGTGCTTGTAATGGGAAAGCACGCGGTCATCGGGAATGCTCCATGACTTGCCAAGAAGCTTGTTGGCGGATTCCACGCTTTGCTTTGCGAAGGCTACAATCTTGTCATCTGCAGCGCCTTCCATGTAGGGCATCACCAGGGCGAGGTAGTTCGCCACGCGGTTTTGGGCGTAAGGCACGCCGTTGCGATCCACAATTTGTCCACGGGGAGCGGGCACCTGAAGGGTCAGGGAACGTGCTTCGCGCTGCGTCTTCCATGACGCGTCGAGATCGGAGGGGGGGGCGGGCTTGGCAGCCTTGGCCTGATTCTCGGACGAGACTTCCTCGACGGGCTGAGCCTTCAGCACCACCTGGGCGTGAGTGTTCAGAGCCACTACGCCTGTGGCGCAAAGGGGAAGCAAGAAGGATCGAGGAAGCATGGCTGGCATCATTGGAAGGGCGTTGCCGGTCTGGCACTGCCAATAAATTGACTGCAAATGATGCGACCTCGCTGCTTTCACGTCAAGAAGGCGCTTCCGAGCCCTGTATCGTCCAGCAAGCATGAAAACACGTGGGCAGGATAGCCATCAAATGCTGTGAAAAGGAGCGCTCGTTAAAGGCTTCACAGGCACTGCAAAACTACTCGGGGTTAAAATTCTCTCAAAAACCTGAAATAAGCGCTTGCGCATCTTTAGGGACTCGCCAACATCCGCGCTCCCCAGCCCGACCCTCTCCCCCAGAGATCGGGAATGACTCACCTCGGTGAGTCTTGTGATTATCGGAGCCAGAACCGGAAAAGTCTGTGCCATTGACCCTTGAGTGGGTGGTGGTGCTGTCTCGCGGAACTAGCAACGAAAGTTCACACTCGAAACAGCTCTTTTCTAACCATCATGCCCACCATCAATCAACTCGTCAGACACGGCCGCAAAGATAAGGCGGTGAAGTCCAAGTCGCCCGCGCTTGCCAAGTGCCCGCAGCGCCGTGGCGTGTGCCTCCAGGTGATGACCCGCACGCCCAAGAAGCCGAACTCGGCTCTGCGTAAGGTCGCCAAGGTGCGTCTGACAAACGGGTATGAAGTCATCGCTTACATCGGCGGTGAAGGTCACAACCTCCAGGAGCACTCCATCGTGCTCGTCCGTGGTGGTCGTGTGAAAGACTTGCCGGGTGTCCGTTACCACATCGTCCGTGGTACTCTCGACTGCCTTGGCGTGGAAGCCCGTCGCCGCGGTCGCTCGAAGTATGGTGCGAAGCGTCCGAAGGCCGGTGCTGCCGCCGCTGCCGCGAAGAAGAAGTAATTTTAGTTTTCCCTCACGTCCCACCCTTTTCCTCCTCACGATCATGGCCCGCAGAAAGCGCGTTTATAACAAGGAAGTTCACAAGGACAGCCGCTACGACAGCGAACTGGTTTCCGCTCTCATCGCCCGCGTCATGCAGAGCGGTAAAAAGGCTCTCGCCGAGCGCACTGTCTATCGTGCGATCGACATCCTGAACGAGAAGAGTGACAGCGTGCATCCGCTTGAGCTTTTCAATCGTGCGATCGAGAACTCGAAGCCCCGTGTGGAAGTGAAGGCTCGCCGCGTCGGTGGTGCAACCTATCAGGTTCCTCTCGAAGTCTCCCCTGAGCGTCAGGTCGCCCTCGCGATGCGCTGGATCATTGGTTACGCCCGCAGCCGCAAAGGCCAGCCGATGTTCAACGCCCTCGCCAACGAACTGAAGGATGCCGCGCAAGGGCAGGGGAATGCCGTCCGCAAGCGTGACGACGTTCACAAGCAGGCCCAGGCGAACCGCGCTTTCGCCCACTTCCGCTTCTAATAGCGGTCTCAAAGAGTCCCCGATTCGTTTCTCGTCCACTTCACGCCTTTCTCTGACACATGTCGAACCCCAATTCCCCCAACCGCGAATTCCCACTTGAGCGCACCCGCAACATCGGGATCTGCGCCCACATTGACGCGGGCAAGACGACCCTGACCGAGCGTATCCTTTTCTACACCGGCATGATCCACAAGATCGGTGAGGTGCATGACGGTGCTGCTACGACGGACTGGATGGAGCAGGAAAAGGAGCGCGGCATCACCATCACTTCGGCTGCTGTGACGGCGAAGTGGAAGCAGCTCAAGGAGGCTGGCATCTACAAGTCCCGCGAACTGGAAGACATCCGCGTGAACATCATCGACACCCCCGGCCACGTGGACTTCACGGCCGAAGTGGAGCGCTCCCTGCGCGTGCTCGACGGTGCGATCTTCGTGCTCTGCGGTGTGGCCGGCGTGCAGCCGCAGTCTGAGACGGTGTATCGCCAGGCGGAAAAGTATCGTGTTCCTCGCATCGCTTTCGTGAACAAGATGGACCGCACGGGCGCGAACTTTGAGCGCGTGGTGGAAGATGTGCGCAAGAAGCTTGGTGCACCTGCTTTCCCGATCCTGATTCCGATTGGTGCCGAAGACAATCTGATCGGCCAAATCGACGTGGTGAACCAAAAGGCCATCATTTACTCGGATGACGAGAAGTTTGGTTCCAAGTACACCGTCCGTGACCTTGAAGGTGACGAGGTGGCGAAGGGCAAGGCTGCCTATGATGAGCTCCTCGACGCCGTTTGCAGCGCTGACGACGAACTCGGCATGATGTTCCTCGAAGAGCAGCCCATTGGCCCGAAAGAACTGAAGGCCGGTCTCCGCCGCGCTGTGATCGCCAACAAGATCATCCCGATGGCGGGTGGTTCAGCCTTCAAAAACAAGGGCGTGCAGTATCTGATCGACGCCGTGATCGACTATCTCCCCGGTCCCCTCGACATCGAACCCCAAAAGGGCACTGTTGTGGACGAGCCTGAGAACATCATCGAGGCCAAGCCCGACGATAACGGCAAGTTCATCGCCCTTGGCTTCAAGCTCTGGTCGGACAAATTCGGTCGTCTCGTTTTCTTCCGCGTCTATTCCGGCTGCGTGAAGAAGGGTGACACCATCTACAATCCCCGCACCCGCAAGTCGGAGCGTGTTGGCCGCCTCATCCAGATTCAAGCCGCCGTTCACAAGGATATCGACTGCTGCTACTCGGGTGACATCGCTGCCCTCGTCGGTGTGAAGGATGTCCGCACGGGCGATACCTTCTGCTCTGAGGATCTGGACGTTCAGCTTGAGCCTCCGACCTTCCCGGAACCGGTTATCTCCATGGCCGTCGAACCTAAGACCAAGGGCGACCAGGAAAAGATGGGCAATGCCCTTCAGCGTCTCTCGGAAGAAGACCCCACCTTCTTCGTCAAGACTGACGAAGAAACCGGCCAGACCATCATCGCTGGCATGGGCGAGCTTCACCTGGAAATTCTCTGCGACCGCCTCAAGCGCGAGCACAAGGTGGAAACCAACACCGGCAAACCTCAGATCGCCTACCGCGAAACCCTCACGCAGCCTGCGGGCGGTGAAGGCAAGCTGGTCAAGCAGTCCGGTGGTCGCGGTCAGTATGGCCATGTGGTCATCAACGTCCGCCCTGGTGAGAAAGGCTCTGGCATTGTTGTCGAAAACAAGGTCGTCGGCGGCACCATTCCGAAAGAGTTCATCAATCCTGCCAAGCAAGGTTGTATCGAAGCCGCTCTCAACGGCATCATCGCCGGTTATCCGGTGATCGATATGCACATCGAGTTGATCGACGGCTCCAGCCACGAAGTCGATTCCAACGAAAACGCCTTCAAGATGGCCGGTATCTTCGCCGTCAAAGACGCGCTCAAGAAAGCCAAGTGCATCCTTCTGGAGCCCATCATGGCCGTCGAGGCCTCCACGCCGGAAGATTATCAAGGTGACATCTTGGGTGACCTTAACCGCCGCCGCGGCAAGATTCAGGGCATGGACATGCGCGGTGCCACCGCCGTGCTTCGCGCTGAAGTGCCTCTCGCTGAAATGTTCGGTTACTCCACCGCCATCCGCACCCTGTCCTCCGGCCGTGCCAGCTACTCCATGCAGCCCTCGCACTTCGAGCAGGTGCCGCAGCAGATCGTCGATCAAATCGTCGAGCAACGCGGTGGCGGCAAATAATGTGCCCTTTTTCGAACTGAACCCCTTTTAACCACGCTTCCCCGTCATGAGTAACCAGCGCATCCGCATCCGTCTCCGCGCGTATGATTACCGCACGCTCGACAAGAGCACCGCGGACATCGTCGAAACCGCCAAGCGCACCGGCGCCCGCGTCGCAGGCCCCATCCCGCTTCCCACACGCATTGAGAAGTTCACCGTGAACCGCTCCCCGCACGTGGACAAGAAGTCGATGGACCAGTTCGAACTGCGCACTCACAAGCGCCTTCTCGACATCGTCGATCCGACCGCCCGCACCGTGGACGAGCTCAAGAAGCTCAACCTCCCCTCCGGCGTGGACATCACGATCCGCATCTAATTTTCACCGCGAGAACCCCCAATCATCCCCACAGGAGATACCATTATGAGTCTCGGACTAATCGGCAAAAAACTCGGCATGACGAAAATCTACACGGACAAGGGCGAAGCTGTCGCCGTGACCGTCGTGGATGTCAGCGGCAACCAGATCATCCAGGTCAAGCGCAGCGACGGCAAGGACGGCTACACCGCCGTGCAGGTCGGCTACGGTGACCAGAAGGAATTCCGCGTCACGAAGCCCCTCATGGGCCACTTCAAGAAGCATGGCTCCGGTGCCAAAAAGATCGTGAAGGAGTTCCGCCTCACTGGCGATGACCAGCTTCCGGCTGCTGACGCCAAATATGATGCCAGCATGTTCGCCAACGGCCAGATCGTTGACGTGATCGGCACCACGAAGGGCAAAGGTTTCCAAGGCGTCGTCAAGCGCTGGAACTTCGCCGGCCAGCCGCAGTCTCACGGCTCCATGATGCATCGCCGCCCTGGTTCCATCGGTTGCCGTCTGACTCCCGGTCTCGTTTGGAAGAATCAGAAGATGCCTGGTCATGACGGTGTGGATCGCCGCACCACTCAAAATCTCGTCGTCGTGCAGAGCCGCCCCGAAGAAGGCCTCCTGCTCATCAAAGGCTCCGTCCCCGGTAATAAAGGCAGCATCGTTGTGGTGCGCCCCGGTAAGAAAGCGAAGAAATAATCACCCCGAGGAACTGAATCATGTCCGCCCAAGTTCTTACCGCCGACGCCGCCAAAGCGGCTCAAATCAACCTCACCGAAGGTCACCAAGGCTCTCAGGCCCTGCATGAAACTGTGGTCGCCTATCGTGCGAACCGCCGTCAGGGCACTGCTTGCACCAAGAACCGTTCCGAAGTGTCCGGTTCCGGCAAGAAGCTCTGGAACCAGAAAGGCACCGGCAACGCCCGTATGGGCTCCAAGCGCTCCCCCATCTGGAGCGGTGGTGGTGTCGTCTTTGGTCCTCGCCCTCGCGACTACTCCAAGAAGACGCCGAAGAACGTCAAGAAGCTGGCCCTCCGTGCTGCTTTGACCGCCCGCATCAACGACGGCGCTGTGCTCACCACTGAGCAGTTCGCCATCGCCGACGGCAAGACCAAGTCTTTCGTCTCCGCGGTCAGCAAGCTCTCGAACGCCAAGAACGTGCTCGTGATCGGCAACCAGTTCGACGAAGTCACCTTCCGTGCCGCCCGCAACGTGCAGAACGTGCAGCTCATCGCCGCGAGCGATGTGAATGCCGAAAACCTCCTTCGCTACCAGGCCATCGTCGTGGCCGGTGACGCCCTCCAAACCCTTGCCCAGAGGACCGCCTGATATGAGAGACCTTCACAAAGTGATCCAGACCATCCGTCTTACCGAGAAAGCCACGCTCCTTGGCGAGAACAACAACGAGTACGTCTTCAAGGTTGATCCCCAGGCCACGAAGATCGACATCAAGCAGGCTGTCGAGAAGCTGTTCGGCAAGAAAGTCGAAGGCGTCCGCACCCTGAACGTCTCCGGCAAGGCCAAGCGCGAACGCCGCGCCGACTATGGCCGCACCAACCACTGGAAGAAGGCCATCGTCCGTCTCAAAGCCGGCGAGAAGCTCGACCTCGCATGATCCTCCGCCCGTTCTAGGCAACCCTTTACCCTCACACCACCATGGCGCTGAAAACATTCAAGCCCCAAACCCCTTCCAACCGCTACAAGGAGTGGAATTCGTTCGACGAAATCACCAAGGACTCGCCGGAGAAGAGCCTCACCGTCGCTCTCCGTCGCAGCGGTGGCCGTAACAACACCGGCCGCATCACCTGCCGTCACATCGGTGGTGGTCATGACAAGCGTTACCGCCTCATCGACTTCAAGCGTCTCCGTCGCAACGAGGCCGCCAAGGTCATCGGCATCGAATACGATCCGAATCGCTCCGCCCGCATCGCGCTGGTCGAGTATAAGGACGGCGAGCGTGCTTACATCCTTGCCCCCTCCCAGCTCCAGGTCGGCGCTAGCGTCATGGCCGGTGAAAACGCCGCTCCTGAAGTGGGCAATGCGCTTCCTCTCTCCAAGATCCCTCTCGGCATGAGCATCCACAACATCGAGCTCGTCCCCGGACGTGGTGGTGTCGCTGCCCGTGCTGCTGGTCAGGCTGCCGTGCTGAACAACCGTGAAGGTGAGTTCGCCCTCGTGCGCATGCCTTCCGGTGAAATTCGCAAGATCCTCGCTGTGTGCTACGCCACGATCGGTCAGGTCGGCAATATCGAGCACATGAATGTGGTCTCCGGCAAGGCTGGCCGCACCCGCTGGCAGGGCGTCCGCCCGACCGTCCGCGGTATGTGCATGAACCCCATCGACCACCCGAACGGTGGTGGTGAGGGCCGCTCGAAGTCCGGTGGTGGTCGTCAGCACCTTCTCAGCCCTTGGGGCCATGCGAAGGGCGAGAAGACCCGCAACAAGAAGAAGGCCACGGGCAAGCTCATCGTCCAGCACCGTAAAGGCAAGTAATCCACTTTTGACCCTCCGAATCCTCTTATGGCACGTTCCCTGAAAAAAGGCCCCTTCATTCAGCAAGCCCTCCTCGACAAGGTGGACAAGATGAATGAGTCCAAAGGCGGCAAGCGCCCCATCAAGACCTGGGCCCGCTCCTCCATGATCACGCCTGACCTCGTCGGCCACACCTTCCTCGTTCACAACGGCAAGGATTTCGTGTCCGTCTATGTCACCGAAAACATGGTCGGCCATCGCCTCGGCGAATTCGCCCTCACCCGTATCTTCAAGTCTCACGGTGCTGTGACCGTGAAGGCCGCCAAGTAATCTAGTTCACTCCCCGACTCGCTCTCCCTCATGTCTTTCTCCGCCCCAGCACGATCCACCCTTGCACTGCTCCTCGCAGTGTGTGGCGTCGTGCGTGGTCAGAACGACGTGAACCTCGAGCTTCGCGAACTTCACACCACGCTCGCCGTGGCAGCTCAGAAGATTCAGAAGCTCGAAGCGGACGCAGCGTCCTCGAAGGACAAAAACGATGCCTTGGCGCAGTCTGCCGCCGCAGCAAACCAAGAGGCTGGTGAGCTCAAAGATCGCTACGAGAAGCTTCGTGGCCTCCTTGAAGGTCTCGGCATCTCCGCCCTCGAAAATTCTAAAGACCAGGCCCAGGAGCGTCTTCTGAGTGCTTTGAGCGATCTCCGCATCGTGAAGCAGCAGCGTGACGAACTCGCCCAGGCTCTCATGGAAGTTGCCGAGGCCAGTGTGAACCTCGCCCGCAGTGCTCCGAATGCCGATCCGGCCGCTGCTGACCGTCTCAATAAGACCCTCACCGCCGCTGACGGCCTCCTCAGCAAGATCGGCAATACCGCTCCCGTCGAAGGTGCTCCCTCCGGCGACCTGCAAAACGCCCGCGTCGTTTCTTTGAAGCCTGAACTCGGCATCGCCGTCCTCAGCCTCGGCCGCAAAGATGGCGTGAAGCCCGGCATGCCCTTCGAAATCTTCCGCGAGGACAAGCCCATCGCCAAAGTGCTCATCACTGAAGTCCGCAATTCCGTCTGCGGTGCCATCGTCCAGGAACTCGCCGATAACACGGACCCCGTCCGCGTCGGTGATCGTGGCCGCGCCGAGACAGTCGCCCCCTCTTTCTAAACCACCCTGCTCAAGAAGCCTCTCCACGTTATGTCAGCCCCCACCGTCCGCTCCACATACAAGTATGCCCGGATCTCTCCGCAGAAGGCCCGGCAGGTCACCCGCGCCATCACCGGCATGCCCGTGAGCCAGGCCCTCAGCGTCCTCGACTTCACCCCGAAAAAGGGTGCGTTCCTCGTCGGCAAGGCCCTCCGCTCCGCCGTCGCCAATGCCGAGAACAATCACGAGCTCGACGCTTCAGAGATGATCGTCACGAGCGCCGTCGCCACTCCTGGACCTGCTCTTTCCCGCTTCATGCCGCGTGCTCGTGGCTCGGGCGCTCCCATCAAGAAGCGCATGACCCACATCACCGTCATCATCGGCGCCAAGCCTGAAGAAGAGGCCAAGGCCGAGAAAGCTGCCAAGCCTGCCAAGAAGAAGGCCGCCAAGAAATCCGCCGAATAACACTTCCGTCACTTAACACCTCGATCCGCACCTTATGGGCCAGAAAGTCAATCCAATCGGTTTCCGCCTCGCCGTCTCCAAAGACTGGCGTTCCAAGTGGTATGCTCCGAAGAAGGAGTTCGCTGATTCCCTTCACAGTGACATCGCCATCCGCAACTACCTCAAGGAAAAGCTCATGCAGGCTGCCTTGTCGAAGATCGTGATCGAGCGTGCCTGGAACCAGGTTCGTGTCACCCTGCACACCGCCCGCCCCGGTCTCGTGATCGGCCGCAAAGGCCAGGAAATCGAGGTGATGAGCCAGAAGATCTCCGAGATGTGCGGTGGCCGTCAGGTCAAGATCGACATCTTTGAAATCAAGCAGCCGGAACTTGACGCCCAGCTTGTTGCCGAGGCCGTCACGGTGCAGCTTGAGCGCCGTATTTCCTTCCGCCGCGCCATGAAGCGTGCCGTGCAGACCGCCATGGACATGGGTGCTGAAGGCATTCGTATTCGCGTCGCCGGTCGTCTCGGTGGTGCTGACATCGCCCGTGCCGAGTGGTATCGCCAGGGCAAGGTGCCGCTTCAGACCCTCCGTATCCCGATCGACTACGGCTTCGCCGAAGCCAAGACCGTGTATGGCATCATCGGATGCAAGGTGTGGCTCAACCGCGGCAACGCTCCTGAGAATTCCCGTCCGCGTGACGAGCGCCGCCCGCGCCGTGACCGCAATGACGGTGGCCCTGGTGGTGCCGCTCCCCGCGGTGGCCGTGGCCGTCGCCCCGCCCCTGAGGCTGCTCCTGCCGAGGCCCCCGCTGCCGAAGCTCCTGCCGCCGAATAATTTTCGAGAACTGAGAACAGCAAACCCTTTCAACGACAATGGCCCTTCTCCCCAGCAGAACCAAATACCGCAAGCAGCAGCGCGGCAATCGCGGTGGCAATGCCACCAGCGGCAACAAGCTCGACTTCGGTGACTTCGGCCTTCAGCTCCTCGACCGCGGCTGGATCAAGAACAACCAGATCGAAGCCTGCCGTGTGGCCCTCACCCGCTTCCTCAAGCGTAAGGGCAAGGTCTTCATCCGCATCTTCCCGCACAAGCCGGTCACCCAGCGTCCGCCGGAAGTCCGAATGGGTAAAGGTAAAGGCGCTCCCGAATTCTGGGTCGCCGTCGTCCTTCCCGGACACATGATGTTCGAGATCTCGGGCGTCAATGAAGCCACTGCCCGTGAAGCCTGCCGCCTCGCCGCGAACAAGATCGGCATCCGCAGCCGCTTCGTCACCCGCGAGAGCATGCACAAATAAGCCTTGGAGCACCGAGAACAGCGAACCGAGAACCGAATTATGAAGATCAAAGAACTCCGTGAGTCCAGCGTCGAAGAACTTTCCGCCCGCCGTCGCGAGCTGAAGCAGGAGGCCCTTAACCTGCGCATCCAGCAGCAGAGCGGCCAGCTTGAAAATCCCGCCCGTCTCACCCAGATCCGCAAGGAGATCGCCCGCATCGAGACCATCATCACCGAGCGTTCCCACGCTGCCACCGCCAAGAAGGCCGCGTAATCCGACTCTCCGAACCCCTTTTTCCATCCGTAACACATGAGCGAGGCAGCCACCACATCCGCCCCCACTGAAAAGAAGCCCGTGCAGAAGACGCGCGTCGGCGTCGTCACTTCCGCCAAGATGGCCAAGACCATCGTCGTCGAAGTTGAGCGCCGCGTTCCGCATCCCCGCTTCAAGAAGATCGTCCGCAAGACCTCCAAGTTCTACGCCCACGACGAGAAGAGCGAGGCCAAGGAAGGCGACAAGGTCCTCATCTCCGAGACCCGCCCCCTCTCCAAGCTCAAGCGCTGGAACCTCACCGAGGTCCTCAAGCACTAATCTTTCCCTTTTTCACGAACCCCTGACCACTGGAGGACCCGACTTATGCTTCAAATGGAATCCGAAATCCCGATCGCCGACAACACCGGCGCTCGCATGGCCGAGATGATCGGCGTGCTCGGCAAGAAAAACACGCGTTTCGCCTATGTCGGCGACATCATCACCGCGCACGTCCGCGAATCGACGCCGACCGCCGCCGTGAAGAAGGGCGAGGTCATCCGCGCCGTGGTCGTGCGCACCGCGCATCCGATCCGCCGCAACGACGGCTCCATCCTCCGCTTCGACAAGAACGCCATCGTCGTCATCGACAAGGACAATAACCCCAAGGGCACCCGCATCTTCGGCCCTGTCGCTCGTGAACTGCGCGACAAGAACTTCATGAAGATCGTTTCCCTCGCTCCCGAAGTGCTCTGATTTAATCACATGAAAACCCACGTCAAAAAAGGCGACACCGTCATCGTCCTCACCGGAGACAACAAGGGATCCCAGGGCACCGTCCTCCAGGTCCTGCCTGCCAAGGGCCGCGTCCTCGTCGAGGGTGTGAACATGATCAAAAAGGCCGTCAAGCCCTCCCAGCAGAACCAAAACGGCGGTCACGTCGAGAAAGAGGCTCCCATTGCCATCTCGAATGTGAAGCTTGCCGACGCCCCGAAGAAGGAGAAAAAGGCTCCTGCTAAGAAAAAAGCGGCGGCCAAGAAGAAGTAAGCCAAATAGCCGAAATTCTGTGAATTACGAAGAGGAGCCTCTCAGGCTCCTCTTTTGTTTTTGGCAGGTTCGCGAGCTTGGCGTATAAAGCGGCGTGACGTCGCGAACATCGCCGGGCGTTTCCTACCATGGCTCCAGACGAGCAGATCATCACCCCAACCACAGCCAGTCCGGCTGGAGGCGCATCCAAGGCGCTTGGTGTGCTTGCAGCCGTTTCCGCTGGCGGTCTGTTGGCACTGCGCATGAAGCAGGCGCCCCTGTTTTTTCTTGCCGGAGCTGCTGCTGCGGCCCTGTTGTCGCGCAAACGGGTCATTGCGACTGCCAAGCCCATGCAGTTGATGCCACAGCGCGAGCCCGAGCCTGTGCGGCCGAAGGCCGTGGCGGCTCCGCCTGAGGTCGAGGCCTGGCTGGCTCGTCAGCTCGAGCGTGAACAGCAGACACCCGTGATCACTTTGGAGGTTGTTGAGGCCTCGCCAGTGGCAGATGTGGTTCCTGGGCCTGAGCCTCAAATCACAGCGTTGGAGGCTGCGAAGCCGGAAGTAGTTGAACGAGCGGATGCCGCTCGTGAGAGCGTGAATGGGCTGTTTGAATTGCCCGAAGTGCCAGCAGATGAGCCGGTGGTGAGTTGGGGCAGTTTCCTGGCCGAAAAGCCTTCGGAGCCTGATGGTGGCTGTTTTGTGGTTCTCCCCGCGGAACCCGAGCCCCAACACACTCCCGAGCCGTTGATCACTTCACCGCATGCTGAGACCTCTTCGAATGCCTCGTGGCTGCTCGACATTGAACCTCTGCCCAGTCTGGACGAGCTGACGGCGGATGTTCCTTCGAATGCGGCTCCTGCTTCGCCAGATCAAGCCGCGTTCATGGCCTCAGCGCCAGATTTCGCGCCTATCTTTGAATCACTCGATGTGCCGAGTATGCCGGCTGCTGAGGGGGCCGGGTTTATTCCGGCCTTGTTCCAAGGTGCGGAACTACCCGATGAGATCACGGTCTCCGATGTCACTGCCTCCTCGGTGGAGCAAGAGACAGAACCCATGGCTGCGAAGGCTGAACCGGCCTCTGTCGAATCAGCGATGGCTGGCCTGTTCATGCCGCCATCGGCTTCCGCGGAGCCGCCGACGCTCTCGGTGGAAGCTCTCGAGGTGCCGGTCTCAATCGCCGGGCCCGGTGAGGCTTCGTTTGATGATCCGCTGGCCTTTTTGGAAGAGAACCCGTCGGCGCTTCCCGGTGGTATTGCTCCTTTGCCGCCCTTGCGACCGCTTGCGCCTGTTGTGGAAGCTGAGATCGTCGTGCGCCCACGTGGCCTCGCTGCCACCAAGGTGGAACCCAAGCCTGTGACTGAGTCGCCGGTGGAGTTTGGCGTGGTGCCGATCGAACGTGAAGAAGAGCGCATGATCACACTCGAGCAGCCTTTCGAGGTTAAAACGCCGACCATGCCGGATCCCCCGCTGGTGGAAAAGCCGGTTTTCCCGCAGCCTGAACTGCAGCCAGCCCCTGTGGTGCTGCCACGCGAACAAAAGGCACGTAAAACGTGGCGTTCGTGGTGGCGTGGAGATTGATTCTACTCACTTCGCGAGTTCAGCCTTGGCCTCGATCAGTGCTGGAAGGTTCTCATCTGCCTTCGGGAAGCACTCAATCACTCGATTCCATGCAAAGCGAGTGGCTTCCGTCGCCGTGCCGCTTGCGGCGAGCTTTTCAGCTCTTGCCAGCCCGACCATCACATGGCCGCTGCGGGGACGCTGAATGAGCGCTTTTTGATAACAAGCCTTCGCTGCGGCTGCATCGCCTCGCTGAAGGTAAAAAGCTCCGGCGAGCTCGTGCGATGAGAGCGGCAAAAGCGGCGGGTCCATTCGATAAGCATCGCCATCAGCCTCGATGAGGCCTTCGATGAAAATGCGGCCCGTTTGCAAACTGGACGCTCCCATCGCTCTCAAGGCTCGCGCAAACAGATCGAGTGTCTGGGTGGCGCGTTTGGCATAAAAGCTCTCCTCGGAGGCCGTCACGCGTGTCGCGGCATCATGGAGGAGTTGCGTCCAGCGAGCCAGATCACCCAGCGTGATCGAGAGTTGGTCTTTCTGGCCAGTGGTTGCCAAGTGGAGGCCGCGAGAAGCCGCCGCGAGTCCATCCAATGAGTATCGCGGCACCGATGGTGAAAGGTCTGCTGCCTCGCGAGCGAAGGTTTCGGCCGCTTGTTGATACTGTCCGGCTCTCAACAAGAGTTTGCCAGCGAGCGAACGACCTTCATAAACCACGACGGACGCGGCTTCGGAACGCAAACGCGAAGTCGAAAGGCGTGTGCGTTTCAGTTCCTCGGCATACAGCAGGGCTTCGCGCAGTCTTCCTGCCTCGCAATAGGCTTGTGCGAGAAAGTTGGTGTTGTGCGCGAAGTTCTCGTTTTCAGCGAGGTCGATGTGCTCAGCCTTGTGATAAGCCTCATCGACCGCATACGCGGCGCGAAAGTGTCCGATCGCCTCTTCGTAATCTCCGCGGAAGAAAGCCACGTGCCCAGGCATATGCACCACATGACTCGCTCGTGGTGCCAGCTTGCTGATCCGTTTTGCGTAGGGGACTGCCAGATCGATCTCAGGCCCCAGTTCATACAAATGAATGGCGTAGTGCAGCGCACCGACATGATTCGGCGACCGCTTTAACACGTCCTCAATGATCTGGATGCCTCGGTCTTGCTTGGCCGTGCGTTGTCCATTGGTCAGATAACCATCTTTGAAATAGTAAGCCGCCAACGCACCTGCATCCACATCGGTGGGATCTGATCGCCAGATGGCCTCCAGTCGCTCTGCAAAGCGATCGCTTCCCTGGCTGACCAGGACATGCAGCGCATCGATGTAAGCTTGCTCGCGTGGTGACACCCGGTCTCGAAGAGCGGCGAGACGTGCCATGGCGTTCGTGCGTTCGACGAGGAACTCCGGATTGCGTCCAGGCATGCACATCACGATGCCCCAGTAGGCCATGGCACAATCGGGATCGAGCTCGACAGCTCGTTGAAAAGCTCGGTAAGCCTCAAACTCCCAAAAGGCATGCAGCAAGTTAAGCCCGCAGTCGAAGTAGGCCTGTGTTTGCGGGTTCTGAGTCGTGATCGTGAGGCTGGCATTGCCCACGCCATCCCGCAGCGGCGGGGCAGGGAGGTTACGAGCGTTCGCCGTCAAAATTCGGTGGGGATCACCGCAGCGCGTGGGCGGTGCGAGATTCGGCCGGGCTTGTCCCATCGAGGATGGAGCCTGCTTCTCGCACGAGACGACGAGTGCCGAACATGCCAAGCTGAGGAGCGTGATGAGAGGGAAGTGGCAGTGTGGGAAGTGCATCGGCGATGGAGATGATGAACGATACTGCAGCGAGGTGTTTTGGCGACCATTCAACGCGTTGCGTTATGGAGGCTATGGGGATCTGTTCAACGATGGCTGAACTTCATTGAGTGGTGATTTTCAGTTGTGAGTCGCATCTGAGATTTTTCTTGCATCTCTGACATTGAGGTGGGCTTCAAAAATGGATACGAGGCTGTTGTGTTCCGCATTCATGCGGGGCTTTGCAGATTTAACTCTCACTTCTTCTCATCATGAAAAAGATCCTCTTCGCCCTCGTGGCTGCAGCGACGCTCTCCGGCGCCGCCTCAGCTCAAGTGATCGACCCTTATGCCAACGTGCTGGCGTTCTTTGACTTCAACAATGTGCCCAGTGCCAGCAGTCCGAACACGGTCACATATTGCGCCCCATGCATCAATGCAGTCACGGATCTGTCCCTAAATGGGATATCTCAGAGCCTTCACGCCTTCGGTGGCCCTGATGGCTCCAAGTTCCGGTGCTTTGCTGGTTGGGACAAAAACTATGATTACTCCTTTATTCGCCCCGATCTCAGCCAGGCGGTGGATACGCTGGCCTTTGATATGATTGTGGACCCGCAGGCCACGGCTCTCATTAGCAGCTTGAGTCTAGATTGGAAGCGTCCCTCGGTAAATTCGGTGAACTCGATTCAGGCGTCGATCTTTTGGGAGGATAGCGCTGGCAATGTCCAGTATCGGACTTCCGGTGCTGTATCGCTGGCGAACATCGGTTCATGGAATCACTTGGATATGCAGTTCAACTCCGGCTCCAGTGCATTCCCATCGAACCCGCTGGGTGCTGGCGAAACTTTCCATGTCGAACTGTATGCTTGGGGTGCTGAAGGAAGCACGCTCTACCTCGACAATATCAGTGTGAACGGGCAATGCGCCCCCATCCCTGAGCCCACCGGTGCCCTGCTGCTTGGCGCTGCGGGCATGATGATGCTTCTGCGTCGTCGCAATCGTCAGCGCTGAGGTTAAGTTTGTAGAAGAAGTTTCTTATCTCAAAAGGCGGTGGAGTTATCCACCGCCTTTTTTATGCCTGGCTCTGATGGCGCGGTTTTTCGCAGTCCTTGTGATATATTGAGTCGATTTTGGCGTAAATGCCGCCATGAAGCGTCCCCTCGCCACCTCTCTTGCCTTCGTTTGCCTCACTTCCGCGGTTGTCGCGGCCCCGCAGGTTCAGCCTGCTACCGCGGCCAAGGCGATCGACGCCATTCTGGCCGCCGATTGGAAGAAGCACAAACTCCAAGGCAACCCCGCGACGGACGACAATACCTTCGTCCGCCGCATCTACCTCGACACGATCGGCCGCATCCCGACCACCCGTGAGGCTGAGGCTTTCCTCAATGACAATGCCCCGGACAAGCGTGCGAAGCTCATCGACAAGCTCCTCGCCTCCGAGGCCTATGTGCAGCACTTTTTCAACTACTGGGCCGATGTGCTCCGCCTCACCAGCAACGGCAACCAGACCGGTCAGATCACCGGCGCTGCCTATGCGAACTTCGTGAAACAGTCGCTCCGCGAGAACAAGCCGTATGACAAATTCGTCGCCGAGATGATCGCAGCGCAGGGCAAGGCCTGGGAGAATGGCGCCATCGGCTACTACATGCGTGACCGCGGCATGCCGCTCGACAACATGGCAAACACCACGCGCATCTTCCTCGGCACCCGCATCGAGTGCGCCCAGTGCCACAACCATCCCTTCGACAAATGGAGCCAGATGCAGTTCTTCAAAATGGCCGCCTTCACCTACGGCGTGCAGACACAAGACTACAATGGCGGCATCATGGGCGATGTGCGTGATCTGCTTCGCGAGCAGGAAGATGCCGCCCGTGCCGCCATCAAGGAACCTGAGCGTCCGAAGCGCCCGCAGATCAATGGCAAGATGACCAAAGAAGAGCGTGCCGCCGCCGAAAAGGCCTACACGGAAGCTTACAAAAAGTATGAGGCCGACATGAAGGTCGTGCAGGTGAAGCGCCGCGAGGTGCAGGAAAAGCTGCGCAAGGAGCAGCGAGGCTATCAGGAAGCCATGAACGACGTGCGTGACACCATGCGCTACACCAGCGTGAGCACCCGCGATGCGAAGCTGACCCTGCCGCACGACTATCAGTATAGCGATGCGAAGCCCAAGTCGGTCGTCAGCGCAGGCACCATGATGGGCCACGAATGCGTCTGCCAGCCCGGCGAGACCCCGTTGCAAGCCTACGCCCGCTGGATGACCAGCCCGGAGAATCCGCGCTTCACCACCGTCATTGCGAATCGCCTGTGGAAGCGCGTTTTCGGCCTCGCCCTCATCGAGCCGCTCGACGAGCTCATGGACATGAGCGTGCCGATGGTGCCGGAAATGGAAAAGCACCTCGAAAAGCTCGTCATCGACCTCAAGTATGACATGAAGGCCGTCCTTCGCGTGCTTTACAACACCAAGGCCTACCAGGCGCAGGTCACCAAGCAGGAGTACGCGGCTGGCAGCACCTATCACTTCACCGGCCCGCTCCTTCGCCGCATGACCGCCGAGCAGATGTGGGACAGCTTTGTGACTCTCATCAATCCCAGCCCGGACATGATCAACCAAGCGAATCGCGACGCCATGGAGCAGCGCATCCTCCAGGCGAAAAAGATCGCCGACAGCGTGGACGCTCTCACCCCCGAGCAAGCTCTCGAAGGCCTTCAGAAGGCCGCGAAGATCTATGGCATGAACCGTGAGCGCACCGAAGTGCAGCAGAAGCTTTACGCCGAAGCCCGCACGCAGTGGAAAGAAGCCCAGGACAAGGCCGAGGCCATGAAACCCGGCCCTGAGCAGGAAGCCGCCCTCGCCAAGGCCAAGGAATTCAAAGCCAAGTCCGACGCCATCCGCAGTGAGGTGAACCGCATTCAAAACGAAGGCCGCAAGGTCACCTACGCCGAGGTCATCACCACCGGTCAGAAGAAGCTCTTCGAGAAAGTCACAGGCAAGCCCTACCAGACCGTCGCCCTCAACACCAAAGGCGGCACCGAGGCCGCTCCAGCCATGATGGCGGGCGATTCCATGATGATGATGGCCAGCGGCGTCCGCACTGAAAAGGTCATCATCCCCGGCTACGACCGCAAAGAGCTCACCAAAGAGGAAAAAGAGGCCGTGAACGCCAAGCTCCGCGCCGCCTACGAAGAAGAGGCCGACTACTACGGCATCACCGAGCCCAAGGAGCGCAAGCAATACGTCGCCACCCGCGAGCGCATGAGCCGCGACACGCTCCGCTCCGCCGAACTCGAAAGCCCTGCTCCTCGCGGCCATTACCTCCGCGAATTCGGCCAGAGCGACCGCGAGACCATCGAAAACGCCAACAACGAAGCCAGCGTGCCTCAAGCACTCGCCATGATGAACGGCAGCCTCCTTCCGCAGCTCCTCGACCGGTTCAGCCAGCTCATGCTTACTGTCCGCAAGGCCCAGTATCCTGACGACAAAGTCGAGGCTGCCTACATGACCATCCTCTCCCGCAAACCCACCGCGAACGAAAAAGCCGCCTGGCTCAAAGCCCAGGACAACGGTCTCCAGGACATCCAGGACCTCGTCTTCTCCCTCCTCAACACCCAGCAGTTCATCTTCATCCAATAACTGCCTGCCGTTTTCTCCAGCAAGAACAGACAAACAACAACACACCACGCGCCTCCATGAAACAAGAGCTCGCCTCCAAACTCCTCCGCTCCGGCGAAATCAGCCGCCGTGACTTCGCCGCGAAAACTGCGTCGTCGCTCCTCGGTGTCGGACTTCTCGGCAACTCGCTCGCCAGCAAATCCTTCGCCGCTTTTGAGGGCTCTTCGAAGCTTCGTCAGGCCGCCACCGCCAAGAATGTCATCTATCTCTACATGAGCGGCGGCCAGTCCCACATGGACACCTGGGACGTGAAGGAAGGCGTCGAAACCGCCGGCCCCACGAAGCCCATCAAGACCAGCGCCGATGGCGTTCGCATCTCCGAATACCTGCCAAACACGGCCAAGCACATGCATCACGGCACCATCGTGAACTCCCTCACCTCCACGCAGGGCGCTCACGAGCAGGGGAACTACATCATGCACACCAGCTATGAGCTGCGCGGCACCATCCGCCACCCCGCGATGGGTGCCTGGCTGAACGTGTTCCAGGGCGGCGGCAACAGCACCCTGCCGAACTTCGTCTTCGTCGGCAATGACAGCCGCCATCCCGGCGCGGGCTTCTTCCCCGCCGCGCAGGCCCCGCTGTTCGTCTCCAATCCGGAAAACGGCCTCAAGAACATCAAGAACAGCCAGCCTGAGAAGCTGCAGGCTCGCATGGCCCTCGCCGACGAGCTCGACAAGGACTTCCGCACCACCTTCGCCCATCGCAACGTCAAGGCCTATGCCGACATGTATGACGATGCCATGGCCATGATGAAGTCCGAAGACCTCAAGGCCTTCGACCTCACCGAGGAAGCCAGCGACATCCGCGCCGCCTACGGCAAGGAAGCCTTCGGCCAGGGCTGCTTGCTCGCCCGTCGTCTTGTCGAGCGCGGCGTGCGCTTCGTCGAGGTCTCCCTCGGCGGCTGGGACACGCACAACGCCAACTTCGTCGCCGTGCCCGAGCGTTGTGAAACGCTCGACAAGGGCCTCTCCGCCCTCCTCAACGACCTCCATCTCCGCGGCATGCTCCAGGACACGCTCGTCGTCGTCACCACGGAGTTCGGCCGCACGCCCGACATCAATCAGAATGTCGGCCGCGACCACTATCCGAAGGCCTTCTCCGCCGTCATGTTCGGCGGCGGCGTCAAAGGTGGCTACGTGCACGGCAAGACCGACAAGGAAGGCCGCGAGGTCGTCGAGGACAAAGTCAAGGTGCCGGACTTCAACGCCACCATCGCCTACGCCCTCGGTCTCCCGCTCGACCAGGTCATCTACAGCCCCAGCAAGCGCCCCTTCACCATTGCCGACAAAGGCCAGCCGGTCACGAGCGTGTTTGTTTGATGCTTCAACAACTCACAAAAAGGCGCGGAGGCATCCTCCGCGCCTTTTTTATTGGCTGATGAAAAGCAGCGACCGCGGGATCAAAAGCAATGGCCTGTGAAACTACTTCTGGACGGGATTTGAGGATTGAAGCAGAACAACATGCAATGGTCTTTCTGCACCGAATTCAACGCATGGCGTCTGCCTCGAAACTGTGGCTGTGCATGCTGCTGCTGGTGACTGGAACCTCCTGCCGCAACTTGTCGGAAAATGCGGACGAGGCGTGGCGATGGCTTGATCCGGTTGGGCACCGGCGATTTCACCGGGAGAAGTATTACCCGAATGAACGGCGGATGGGGTTGAGGATGCCGGAACCGAAGGATGATTGATCAGCGTCCGACGGCGACAGCCCCAAAAGCGGGCACCATGATCTCATCGCCCGCGTTGAGTTTCGTGGTGGGCTGGAGGTGGTTGATCTCGCGGATACGGGCAGGTGTGGTGCTGAACTGGGAGGCAATGCTGTCGATGCTGTCAGTGGCATCGACGCGATAGGCGAGCACGCCGCGATGGCTGTCGGATGAAGAAGTGGTATTGGCGGCGGGCTTGGGAGGTGCCGAGGCCGTCTGGGAGGGCAGGGGAACGCTTGGTGGCGGCGGCATGCCATCGGGAAGACCCACGCCGGGCATGGGCACGGTGTCGTCAGAAGCCGGTGCGATGGGCTTGGGCGTCGATTTGGGCTTCGAAGAGGTGATCGTGCGTGAAGGAGACTTGCCTCCCGGAAGGATTAGCCGCTGGCCGACGATCACTTTGTTGGCGTCCTTGATGCCGTTGAGAGCGGCGAGATTGGCGGTGCTGGTGCCATGGCGGATGGCGATGGCTTTGAGGCTGTCGCCGGGGCGCACGGTGTAGGTGCCGCTGCTGCTCGTTTGCGTTTGCACGGGGGCGGAGTCCACGCGGGTGTTCTTGCCAGGAATGACGATACGAGAGCCGGGAACGAGGCCGCCGCCGAAATCGACCCGTGGATTGGCCTCCATGAGAGCTGTGCGACTGACGTTGTATTTCTTGGCGATGGTGCTGGAGGTGTCTCCGGGGCGCACATCATGGTAGTAAGGTTTGTAGGTGGCCTTCGTGGTGGTGGAAGAACCGTGCGGGCCGGGGATTTGAAGCTGCTGACCGATTATCACCGTGTCGCTCTTCATGCGGTTGAGCTGGATGATGTCGCCGGGGCTGACGCGGTGGCGGCTGGCGATGGCCCACAGGCTGTCGCCTGGCTTCACAACGTAGGTGGTGTGAGAGCGAAGGCTGGCGGAAGAACTGTCGTAGTTCGCCAGAACGGAGCTGCCCTTGATGCCGGACACGTCTTTTTCGAGCTTCCGGATGCGCGAGTCCTGCTCGTGGTCATTGGCTGCCAGCCTGGCCACTTGGAGGGAAAGGTCGTTGGGCAGCGGGCCATATTGCGGCGCAGCAGGCGCCGGAGTGCGCCGCGGAGCTGTCGTGGTGCGTGGCGGAGTGGATGCCTGCCGCTGCTGTTGCGGTGCTGTGGTCTGCCGCTGCTGTGGGGGAGGTGAAAGCGTGCCGTAGCCCGGAGGCGGCGGCTGCATGTAGGTGTAGCTGCTGGGAAGATTGCCGGCGGGCTGGCCGAAGAGTGCGGGAGCCGTGGTGGCGACCAGAGCGAAGGTGTAGCCGAGAGATGGGAAGAGCGGCAAGTGCTTCATAATGTGGTTATTTTAGAATTTCGGGTTGTTAAATCAATAAAATATTTTAGAAGTCTGAATAAAATTTTGAAATTTCCTCGTCCAGTTGTGCTCATGCTGCAGGTCATCGGTTCCTTCGGAGCCCTGACGGGAGGAATTCTCTCTCTGATGCTCCTCCAGCATCAAGTGGCCACGCTGGAGCGGCCTCGAGTGGACCCCTGGGATAGTAAAACGCAAAAAATCCCACTGGTGCTGGTGGATGCCGGCCATGGCGGCCATGACGGAGGCGCGGTGGCCAATGGCGGCATCGAGAAGCATCTGACGCTCGACATTGCCCGAAGAGTCCGGGATGAGCTGCTGGCGGCGGGTTTGCGGGTCGTCATGACACGCGAGAAAGATGCCTTTTTGCCCTTGGAGGAGCGTGCGGCACTGACGGAGAGGCTTGGGGCCGCGGCGTTTGTGAGCGTGCACATCAACACGGATGGCTCTGGCTCGGAAGCGGAGGGTTTGGAGACCTATTTTGCCGGAAAGCCGTCGCTGGCTGTGAGGCGAAAAACGGGCGTGACGGGTGAAAACGAGCTGATGAGCGAAAAACTGGCCACGCTGGTCCAGCGCTGCGCCTGTGATGAAGCTCAAGCGGGCAATCGAGGCACGAAACAGCGGGATTATGTGGTGATTGAGGAGGCTCGATGCCCGGCGGTGCTGGTGGAATGCGGCTTTTTGACGAACATCGACGAGGCTCGCAGGCTAAAGGACAGGGCACATCAGGAAAAACTGGCCCGGGGCATCGCTTCCGGCGTGAAACTCTTCCTGCAATCTAAGCCGGCCATCGCGGCGGTGCTGGCGGAGAAATGACCGTGGCATGGTGGCGGGGTTGCTGCTAGGAACAGGCGCTTGTCCGCCCCTATCGCTACCTCTTCGCCCGAAATCTCACGCCGCGTCTTTTGGACCGTCGTTCTGCTACTGGCTGTCTCGGCGGGGCTTTACGCCATGTTTTCGGCGGTGGACTATCGCTGGAACTGGTCGGGCGTCTGGAAGTATCGCGGCCAGTTCATGCAGGGTTGGCTGACGACGCTCGGGCTGTCTCTGGCTGCCATGATCGTGAGCGTGGTGGCGGGCTTTTTGATGATGCTGGGTTGCCGGGCTACCTGGATGCCCGTGCGCTTGTTTTGCGGTGGCGTGGTGGAACTGGTGCGTGGCTCGCCGCTGCTCGTGCAGCTCTTGATAGGCTACTACATCATCGCGGAGGCGCTGCATGCGGGCTTTCCGATGCTGGTGGGCATCGTTTTGTTGGGCAGCTTTCATGCGGCATATCTGGCGGAGATCTTTCGCGGTGCGGTGGAGAGCATCGGCGCCTCGCAAATCGAAGCGGCAAGGGCCGTGGGCTTTGATCGGGCGCAGACTTATCGTTTCGTCATCGTGCCGCAGGCCATGCGCCGGGCCTTACCGGGCACGACGGGCCAGCTCGTGTCGCTGCTGAAAGACTCCTCGCTGCTCTCGGTGATCGGCATCGAGGAACTTGTGCAGAAGGTGAAGGTCATGAACGCGGCCAGCTATGCGCCGTTGGAAGGTTATCTGCCTTTGGCGGCGGCTTATTTGATCGTGACGCTGCCGCTGGCTCGGCTGGCTCGCGGTTTGGAAAGGAGGTTCGCGTATGAAACTTGAAGCGACGGGCCTGGTGAAGCGATACGGCGCTCACGCCGCCCTTGATGGAGCCGCTTTTTCGACCGGCGAGCATGAAGCGCGAGTCATTGCACTGCTGGGCCCATCTGGAGGCGGGAAATCCACGCTGCTGCGAGTGCTCGGTTGCCTGCTGGTGCCTGATGAAGGTCGCGTGAGCCTCGACGGTCGCGATCTGCCGCGTGATGAGGACGGGGCCATGCGAGAGCGGCGTGGCAACGGCTTCGTTTTCCAAGGCTACAATCTCTTTCCTCATCTCACGGCCTTCCAAAACATCACGCTGCCATTGCAGGAAGTGCATGGCATGTCCGCAGTGCAAGCGGGGCAGCGAGCGCTCGAATTGCTGCATCGGCTGGGGCTTGAAGGTCACGAGCACAAGCGCCCTTCGCAGCTTTCCGGTGGTCAGCAGCAGCGGGCGGCCATCGCACGAGCTTTGGCCCCGCGACCGAAGCTTCTGCTGCTCGATGAACCTACCTCGGCACTGGATCCCGTGATGACGGGCGAGGTGCTGGATGTGATCCGCGAACTCGCCGAAGGCGGTCAAAGCATCGTGCTGGCCACGCATGAGATCAGCTTTGCCAGGAAGGTGGCGGATCACGTGGTCTTCCTCGCGGGGGGAAAGGCGCTCGAGTGCTCGACAGCCACTGAATTCTTCCAACAGCCTCGATCCGAGCTTGCTCGGCAGTATCTCGAAGGCCTTTCGCGTTACCGCTGAGGCTGCGTTTTACAAAGCGCGAGCGAGGAAGCGGCGTTCCTCGGGCAAGAGCAGCGTCGAGGGCACTTTTTCGGCTACTTGATAAGCGGATGAAGTGCTGCCGCTGATGGCGAGGAGACCGGCGAAGACCGCACGAGCGCCAGGCGGGAAGGTGTCCACATCTTTGACCTGAGCGAGAGCGGGCGCGATTTCGTTCACGCGGCCCTGGCGATAGGCGGCGAGTGCACGAAGGAAGGACAGCGCGACCAGGCGATCTGGCGTGATGTGATGGGCGGGCACTGCTGCGGCCTCGTCGATGGTTTTGACCGCGAGCTCGATGTCCGTGCCGAGAACGAGGCGCAGGTAGTTCGCCCGGTCGAGATAGACGACATCGGTGGGTTTCAGCTTCATGAGCTGCTGGCTCGAGCGGAGCATCGCCTCGCCATTGGTCTCCTTTTGGGCCATCTCATAGACTTTGAGTTGCATGCTCAATGAGGCGCCGATGTGGCGGGCGGCCACGCCTTCATAAAAGCGACGCGACAGATCCCAATAGCCCAGATGTTCGGCCATCTCGGCGGCCCGCATGGCTGCCTCGGCATGTTCACCACGGCCGGTCTGGTCAAAAACGGTGTTGAGCAGATGGCGCGGCGTGGTGGGATCGTCACTGAGGTGGCTTTCGGCCTCCGCCTGCCAGATGCGGAGTTGCACGCTGGGGAAAGCGGCATCGACACGACCAGTGAGCAGTGCCTTGAGCGGGCCCCATTGGCCGAGGCCGCGGAGGGCACCCACATAGTGCGGCAGCAACGTGGTATAGGAGGCGGCCGTCTTGTCCGAGATCATGCGCAGGACGCGTTCATACTGCTGTTCTTTGACGAGCCACGCCATGAGCGGGGGGAGATTCGCGGCTGGTTTGCCGTCCCAGCGGCGGATTTCCTGATTCACCATCTGATCCCGTTCATGAGGGTGAAGGCGGATGATGGCCGACAAGACGGCAAACCGAGCGGTTTCAGCCTTGCTGTCCTGTTTGATGCCTTGAACCAGCGTGAGGAGATCCTCTGCCTCCTGAGCTGTGAGCAGGCGATGCTGTGCGAGGAATTCGATGGCCGGGATGGATTGTTCCGTGCCTCCACGGGCAATCGGCCAGAGACGCTCCCGGGCAGGTCCGCTGAGAGACGGGTCACCGCTGCGTGCATCGAGCAAGGCCAGGTCGAGCACGCTTTGTGGATTGTCTGAATCTGCCATCAAGGCCTGGCGTTGGGTCAAAAACGAACGTGCAGCAAGGCCTTCCGCTTTTTGGATCGCGGACAAAAGCTCCAAGGCAGGGCGCTTCTGAGCCTGATCGCCCTTGAAGCGGTCGAAGGTGTCATGAGCCAGCTTCAGGTCCGGCAGGCCCACATAGGCTTTGCCCAGCTTCGAAAGCTCTTCCGGAGTCAGAATGCCTTTTTCATCGAGTTTGCCCAGGAAGCGAATCATGGAGCGAGGCTCTTCGCCGGTCTTTTCGACGAACATCACCGCCGTGCGGATCACTTCGGGGTCCTCTGGTGCCCATCGCGTGGCATCATTGAGATGACGGGCGGCATTCATCCAGTCCTCCGCTTCGACGTAGCGGACCACTTCAGGAATGTGGCGGCGTCCCCACCAGCTTTTGACCCCGGTGGCAAGGTCATCAAAAAACAGCCACCATGCCACAGCGAAGGCCACGAGTCCCAAGAATGCCCACAGTAGCGTCCTGTTCTGCGGTTCGTCTTCTGCTGCCAGGTCTTCTGGTCGGGATGACTCGGGATTCATGAGGTAAGAGGAGGAGAAGAAGCGTTCCTTGGCATCCAGATTACTTCAATTCGAGAACTAGGCGGAAGCCCAGATCCGCACGAGCGCTTGCTTTGGAGGCATGCTCACGGGAGGAGGTCAGCAGGCGGTCGTGCTCAAACATCAGCCAGCTGCCGCCACGGATGACGCGCTCCTCTGGTGCTGACGGCCAGGCATCCTCGGTCCATTCGGAGACGTTGCCGCCGACCTCATAAAGCCCGAGCGTGTTCGGGGTCGATTTGTCCACCGGTGCGGTGTAGGAAAAACTGTCGCTAAAGCCCGGGATGCGTGTGGCGTCGAGGTTCACACTCATGACTGGAGGCCGCCATTCGGCCTGGCTCTTGATGGGCCATGGGAAATGCTCTTTGTCTGCCCTGTGGCGTTCGGCTGGGTCCTTCCCCGTTTCGCCTTTCAATCCGGCTGCGATGCTCCACTCGAGGTCGGTGGGCAGGCGGTAGGTGGCATTCGTTGGGATCAGGCTGGCCTTCCGCTCGTTTTCCGTGAGCCACTGGCAGAAGTTTTTTGCATCGTCCCATGTCACGCCGGCTGCCGGATGGGTATCGCCGAGGAGAAAGGGCGGTTTTTTGATCCAAGTGCCATTCGTGGCCTTCAGCCAGGCTTCGAAATCCCTCACGCGGGTTTCTGTTTTGCAGATCAGCACACCGCTGCCGGATTCCAAGGGCGTGAAGCGAAGGCCGAGTGTGTTGAGATACGAGGTTCCAGCCACTGCGGGCGTCAGCTTGCTGGTGTCTGGCAGGACCGCGCCATCCCCGCCTCCGGCCATGCGCTGCTTCAGGGCCTCGACCGCAGCCTTGTCAGCATCATCGGTGGTGCGCATCTTGCGGATCTGGTCCTCGACGGTCTGCTTGTTGGCTGCCTCACGCTCGGCCAGCAGCATCGCCGTGCGGTGCTTGTCTTCAAAAACGCAGCGAAAGCCGATGGTGGGCATCCGCAGGTCGGCCGGCACCGTGTAGCGGTAAGAACTCACTAGGCACTCCCGGCGGAAATAGGCCCACGAACCGCCGCGCAGCACGCCGTTCGCCAACGATTTCACATCTGGCTTGTCGGTCCACTCCCACACATTGCCTGCCAGATCGTAGAGACCTTCCGTCGTCGGCGTAAACTGCCCCACGGGCGCGGTGTGCTCGTAGCCATCGGAATAGCCCTCGATCTCGTGGTCAGCATAATTGCCCGCTTTGGCGGGTGGAGGCCAAAGCATGCCCCAGAGAAAGGTCTGGCTGTCTGCCAGTTTGTCCTCGGCGGTGAACGCCACCCCTTTGCGGGCGGCCGCCAGTCCTGCGGCGGCATCCCATTCCTCAGGCGTGGGCAGGCGGTAGGACTGCGCATTGTTGAGGAGGTTCTCCTCACGTTCCTTTTCGGTCAGCCAGTTGCAGAAGGCGATGGCGTCCTGGAGGTTCACCCCCACCACTGGGTGGTTTTCACCCTGCTTGAAGTGTGGTTCGAAGGTCCAAGGGTACTTTCTGGCACGCAGAAACTGGTTCCACTCGCCCACGCGGGTCTCATAAACGGAAAACAGCACCGTCGTGCCGGGAACGGATACAAATCGCATCCCAAGAGTGCTTTTTCGGCCGCTCTGAGCCGAGTTTGAGGCTGTCTCCTGGCCGCTGACAAGGGCGGCCGGGCCGGTCAAAAGCAGTGCAACGGCTGCGAACAGAGAAGGGCGGAGGCGAAATGGCATTGGAGTGGTTTTACAAGAGGAAATCACGATGGTCAGCAAGAATTTCTGAACACTGGAACCATCGTTCGGCAACCCACAGGATAGTCACGAAGTTTGTTCTTTTCGTTGAAACTCAGCATGGTACAGTCCCGACTCTTTTTCTGGAAATTCGCCGTCTCCAACCCCGGCACTCGCAGCCCTTTGGTCTGCCCTTTTGGGCATTGACCAAGGGCGGCAGCGTACTCCGATTTGATTCATGATTGTCCTTGGTCTCAATGCGTTTCACGGGGATTCCTCCGCCGCGCTCGTTAAAGATGGAAAGCTGGTCTGTGCGGCCGAGGAGGAGCGTTTCCGGCGCATCAAGCACTGGTCCGGTCTGCCCACCGAGGCCATGAAATGGTGCCTCGCCGATGCCGGGCTCAAACTCAGCGATGTGGACCACATCGCCATCAACCGGAACCCGAAGGTCAACAACCTCCGTCGGGCGCTCTACGTCCTGCGCCGCCGCCCGAGCCTGAGCCTGATCTTCAAGCGCCTCGCGAACATCCAACGCGCCGCCTCCTTTGAAGATAGCGTACAGGCCGCTTTTCCCGGCGAGACGCTCCGGGCGCAGGTGCATCGCGTCGAGCATCACCTCGCGCATTTGGCTTCGGCCTTCCTCGTTTCCGATTTCGATGAGGCCGTGTGCTTGTCGATTGATGGCTTTGGCGACTTCGCCAGCTCCACCTGGGGCATGGGGAAGGGGAATGACATCCAAATCGACGGTCGCATCTACTTCCCGCACTCGCTGGGCATCTTTTATAGCGTCATCACCCAGTTCATCGGCTTCCCTTACTTCGGCGATGAATACAAGGTCATGGGCCTCGCTCCCTACGGCGAGCCCAAATACATGAAGGAGATGCGTGAACTCGTCCACATCCAGCCGGACGGCACCTTCAAGCTCAACCTCAAATACTACCGCCACCACGACGAGGACGTTCATTACACTTGGGACAATTGCTCTCCCGAAGTGGGCACGCTCTACAAGAAGGAGCCGATGGTGTCTCTCTTCGGTCCGCAGCGTGAAAAAGGCGACACCTTGGAGCAAAAGCACCGGGACATCGCTCGCAGCGCCCAGGTGATGTATGAAGAGGCCTTCTTCGCCATGCTGCAAAGCCTCCACGCGAAGTACAAATGCGATGACCTCGCCTTCTCCGGCGGCTGCGCGATGAATTCCGTCGCCAACGGCAAGGTGTACCTCAATTCGCCCTTCAAGCGCATGTATCTCCCCGCTTCCGCTGGAGATGCCGGCGGGGCCATCGGAGCCGCGTTCGTCGTTTCACGCCAGATCAATCCCACGAAGCATGTCATGGACCACGCCTACGTCGGGCCGCGTGCTTCCGAGGACGAGATCAAAGCTCTGCTCGACTCCCGCGCCGCCGACATCGCCGCTGAAAACTGCACCGTGTGTCGCTACGACGACGAAGGCGAGCTTTGCAAAACGACCGCCATCGCCATCACCGAAGGCAAGGTCATCGGCTGGTTCCAAGGTCGCATGGAATGGGGCCCGCGAGCTCTCGGCAACCGTTCCATCCTCGGCGATCCGCGTCGCGCTGACATGAAGGACATCCTCAACCTCAAGATCAAGCGCCGCGAATCCTTCCGTCCCTTCGCACCCTCCATCTTGCGTGAATGCGTGACCGAATGGTTCGAGCAAGACGACGACGTGCCCTTCATGATGGAGGTCTTCCAAGTCCGACCCGAAAAGCGTGCTCAAGTGCCCGCCACCACGCACGTCGATGGCAGCGGTCGCCTTCAAACCGTCCACAAAGAGACCAATCCTCGCTACCACCGCCTCATCAGCGCCTACCGCGAGATCACCGGCGTGCCCATCGTGCTCAATACGAGCTTCAACGAAAACGAGCCCGTCGTCTGCAAACCTCAAGAAGCCCTCGACTGCTTCCTTCGTACCAAAATGGACGTGCTGGTGCTCAATGACTGGATTGTGACCCGCTGATGAAAGGCATCATACTAGCCGGCGGCGCAGGTTCCCGCCTTTATCCGCTGACGCAGGTTGCCTCAAAGCAGCTTCAGCCGGTGTATGACAAGCCGATGGTGTACTACCCGCTCACGGTGCTCATCGCCTCGGGCATTCGTGAGTTCTGCCTCATCTCGACGCCGCAGGACATCCCGCGATTCCAGCAGCTCCTCGGCGATGGAAAACGCTGGGGCATCTCGATTGAGTATCGCGAGCAGGCGAAGCCCGAAGGCATCGCGCAGGCGTTTTTGATCGCGGATAGCTTCATCGGCAGCGATCCCGTCACTTTGATCCTCGGCGACAACATCTTCTTCGGCGGCGACGCCTTTCCGCGTGCCTTTGCCGACTTCAAAATGGGCGCGACGATCTTTGCTTACCATGTCAACGATCCCGAACGTTATGGCGTGGTCGAGTTCGGACTCGATGGCAAGGCACTCTCCATCGAGGAAAAGCCCGAGCATCCGCGCAGCAACTACGCCGTCCCCGGCGTGTATCTCTACGACAACGACGTGCTCGCCATCGCCCGCTCGCTGAAACCCTCGCCGCGTGGAGAACTGGAGATCACCGACATCAATCGCGAGTATCTCCGCCGTGGCACCTTGCAGGTTCAGCGACTCAGCCGCGGCACTGCGTGGCTCGATGCGGGCACGAGCACCAGCCTGCACGATGCCTCGGCCTATGTGCAGACGATTGAAAAACGTCAGGGCATCAAGCTCGGCTGTCCTGAGGAGGCCGCGCTGCATCGCGGCTTCCTTTCGATTGATGAATTTGAAAGCGTGGTCGCCGCCATGCCAAAGTGTGAATATCGCGAGTATCTGAGCGGCGTGGCAGGTGAAGTGCGCCGCCTTGGCATCGGCGCTGCTTGATTGATTACATGGTTCCTCATCCCGTTTTGTCCAACCGCTATGCCGCTCCGGAGGAGCGTCCTGGCTATGTCAAAAATCTCTTCGATGAAGGAGCCAAGCATTACGATCCCGTCGTGGGTTGGGGCTTCTGGGGCACGGGAAACCTCTACCGCAAGGACGCGCAGCGTCGCCACGGGCTCAAGACGGGCATGCAGCTCCTCGACGTGGCCTGCGGCACCGGTTTGATGGCCGTCGCCGCGAAGGAAGTCCTCGGCGGCGATGAGACCATCACCTGCGTGGAGCCCAGCGATGGCATGCTCGCTGTCGCGCGGACCAAGCTCAACGCCACCTTCATTCAAAGCGGCGCGGAAAGCATGCCGCTGCCGGAGGCTGCCTTCGATTTCCTCACCGTCGGCTATGCCCTGCGCCACTTCGCCGACCTGGAGGCGACCTTTCGCGAATTCCATCGCGTGCTCAAACCGGGCGGCAAGGTGCTGCTTCTCGAAGCCACGCGTCCCGCCGGCAAGTTTGGCTCTTGGCTCTTCAAGCTCTACTTCGGCCGCATCTATCCCTTCTTTGTCCGCCTCTTCACCCAGAGCGACATCGCCGAGGAGATGATGGTCTATTTCTGGGAAACCATGGACTCCTGCGTGCGCCCCGAGTCCGTCCTCGCCGCCCTGAAAGCCGCAGGCTTCGAAAACGCGGCCCGCAAGCCCGTCCTCGGCTGGTTCAGCGAGTACACCGCCGTCAAAGCGTGAACCTTCTCATCACAGGCGGTGCCGGTTTTATCGGCTCGAACCTCATCCGGCATGTCATCGACAAGCCGGAAGTCGCCAAGTTGGTCAATCTCGACTGCCTCACCTATGCCGGACATCTCGAAAACCTCGATGGCATCCACGGCGTTCATCCACGCTATGCCTTTGAGAAGGTCGATCTGCGTGACAAGGACAGCGTTCTTCGCGTCATCCGCCAGCATGAAATCACCCACATCATGCACCTCGCGGCCGAAAGCCATGTGGATCGCAGCATCTCCGGTCCCGGTGACTTCATCACGACGAACATCAACGGCACCTTCAACCTCCTCGAAGCCTTTCGAGACACGAAAGGCCAAAAATTCCTCCATGTGAGCACCGACGAGGTTTTCGGTTCCCTCGGCGAAACCGGCTTCTTCACCGAAACAACGCCTTACGCCCCCAATTCGCCTTATTCCGCGTCCAAGGCTTCCAGCGACCTCCTTGTCCGAGCCTACCACCACACCTACGGCTTGCCGACGGTCATCACGAACTGCTCGAACAACTACGGCCCATATCAATTTCCCGAAAAGCTCATCCCCGTGGTCATCCAGAGCATCCTCTCCCGCAAGCCGATCCCCGTTTACGGCGATGGCATGAACGTCCGCGACTGGCTCTACGTCGGTGACCATTGCGAGGCCCTCTGGACTGTTCTCACCACGGGCAAACTCGGCGAGACCTACAACATCGGCGGCCACAACGAGAAAGCGAACCTGCACCTCGTGCAGCTCATGTGCGATCTCATTGATGAGTTCCAACCTGAACTCGGTGGAAACTCCCGCAGCCTCATCACCTTCGTCACCGACCGCCCCGGCCACGACCGTCGCTACGCCATCGACGCCTCCAAAATCGACCGCGAGCTCGGCTGGCGTCCTGCCCACACCTTCGAGACCGGCATTCGCGAGACCGTGAAGTGGTATCTGGAGCATCAAGACTGGGTGAAAGCCGTCTCCGCATCGAAATGACCTCCTGGACGCCACCTTCCGGGACGCTGCAGCAGCAGGATGGCATTTGGCGTCCGGCGCAGATCTCGAATGTCAGCTACCCTGAAGACGGAAATGATGCCTGCTTTCAGATCGAAAAAGGGAGCTACTGGTTCGCGCATCGCAATGAATGCATCCTCACGCTGCTCTCGCAGTTCCCGCCGGGTGGCGAGGTGTATGACATCGGCGGTGGGAATGGTTTTGTCAGCCTCGCGCTGCAAAACGCGAGCATCGACTCGGTGCTCGTCGAGCCCGGGAATGGCGCACGCAATGCCTCGCGACGCGGTGTTTCTCGCGTCATCCATGCGGCGTTGGAGGATACCGGCTTCGCTGAGGGCAGTTTGCCTGCTGCGGGTGCCTTTGATGTCGTCGAGCACATTGATGACGATGTCGCTTTCCTGCGAACGATTCATCGCTTCCTCAAGCCTGGCGGCCGCTTCTACGGCACGGTCCCGGCTTTGCAGGCACTCTGGTCAGAGGAAGATGTTCACGCGGGGCATTTTCGTCGCCATGACCAAAATGGCATCAGCACGCGACTTCGCGCCGCGGGCTTCGAGGTCGAGTTCGTGGCCTATTTTTTCTCCTGGCTCGTTTTGCCGGTCTTCCTGCTTCGTTCGCTGCCTTTTCGCCTCCACGGCACGCCGCCGAAGCCCTCGCTCGATTCCGCGAAGAGAGATCACACCCTTCCTGACCTGCTCGGCGGCATGGTGAATCTCGTTCACGCTTGGGAACTCGACCGTCTCCGCCGTCGCCGCTCACCCACGACGGGTTCCAGCCTGATCTTTTGTGCTCGAAAGCATGTTTAAAGGCATCTTCATCAACCTTGGCTGCGCCGCTCTCGCGGTGATTGCCAATGCCTTGCTCAAGCAAGCTCTGCATGGCCGCATCGCGTGGAAGGGCAGTGTGCTCACGCTCTTCGGGGATGCGTTTGGCCTGCTGCGCTATCCGCTCGTCTGGCTAGGTGCAGCGGCGTTTGTGGGCGCGAATGTGCTGTGGTTGTTCATCCTGGCTACGCAGCGCATGTCGGTGGCGTATCCGTTGCAGTTGTCGCTGGTGTTTTTGTTTTCCACGCTCGCCTCGATCTTGGTGTTTTCGGAGAAGGTGACCGTTTCTGGCATGCTCGGGCTCGCGTTGGTCGTTTCTGGTGTCGTCCTTGTTTCACGCGGATGAGCTCATCGGTTCACATTTCGATCGTCACACCGGCCTACAAATGCGCCGACTGCATCGAGGAGATGCATCGTCGGCTCACGCAGGTGCTTTCGGCGATCACGCCGGACTATGAGATCATCTTTGTAGATGACCGCAGCCCGCAAAATGACTGGGAGATCATCTCCAGCCTCTGCGCCAAAGACTCACGCGTCCGCGGCGTGCAGCTCAGCCGGAACTACGGCCAGCACTTTGCCATCACCGCCGGACTCGATCATGCGCGGGGCGAATGGATCGTGGTCATGGACTGCGATCTTCAAGACAGGCCCGAGGAGATCGCCAAGCTCTACGCGAAGGCGCAGGAGGGTCACGATGTGGTCTTTGCCCGCCGCACCGAGCGAAACGACTCGCTCTACCGCAAGCTCGTCTCGAACGGCTTTCGCCTTATCTACAACTGGCTCGGCGATATCGACTTCGACAACAGCATCGCGAATTTCTCCATCTGCTCCCGCCGCGTCATCGAGAGCGTGTGCAGCTTCCGCGAGCGGAACCGCAGCTTTCCCGTCTTCATCCTCGAAGTGGGCTTCCGCCGCACCACGGTGGATGTCGAGCACGCGGCCCGCTTCGCCGGCAAAAGCAGCTACAACCTCGTCAAGCTGCTCGACTTCGCCGTGCAGTGCGTCGTGGCCCGCTCGAACAAACCGCTGCGCCTCTCGATCCGCTTTGGCTTCTTCCTCGCCATCCTGTCCGTGCTCTACGGCATGGTCGTCATCGCCCGCTACTTCATGCTCGATGTGGCGGTGGAAGGGTGGACGACGCTCGCCGTGCTCATCAGCTTCCTCGGCGGCCTCGGCTTCGCGAATCTCGGCATCGTCGGTCTCTATTTGGGCAAGGTCTTCGACGAGGTGAAGCTCCGCCCGCTCTACTTTGTGCAAACCAGCCTCAACGATCCGGCGGACGCCTCGCCGCCGATGATCGCGGCCACCACCTCCGCTCGACTCCATGCCTGAAAACACGCTCAAGCTCGGCATCATCGGCGGTGCTCTCGATTCCGCCATCGGCCGCTCGCATCACATCGCCTCGCAGATGGACGGGCGCTTCCGCATCGTCGCCGGATGCTTCAGCCTCATTCCAAAGGTGAACGAGGATACTGCTGCGCTGCTCGATGTGCCTGCCGACCGCCTTTACAGCGACTGGCGCACCTTCTTGAAATCGGAGCAGGGCAAACTGGATGCCGTCCTGCTGCTTACGCCCACGCCGATGCATGCCGAAATGGCCGCCGAGGCTCTTGCGGCCGGTTTTCCCGTCATCTCCGAAAAAGCGCTGTCGGTATCTTCCGCGGAAGCCGCGGCCATTCGAGCCGCTCGCGATCAACACAACGGCTTCGTCGCCGTGACCTACAACTACACCGGCTACCCGATCATCCGCGAACTGCGCCACATGATCGAAAGCGGCAAGCTCGGCCAGATCATGCATGTGGCCGCGGAGATGCCGCAGGAGGGCTTTCTGCGCCTCGTCGGTGCTCAGGACACCAAACCGCAGCCGCAGGCCTGGCGCTTGAAGGATGACTTCATCCCCACCGTCTCGCTCGATCTCGGCGTACATGTGCATCACCTCATTCACTTCCTCACGCAGGCCTCGCCGATCGAGGTTTGCGCGATGGAGCAGCAGCAGGGGCACTTTGATGGCATCATCGACAACGTCCAATGCCTCGCCCGCTACACCGGCGATCTTCCGGTGCAGCTTTGGTATGGCAAAACCGCTCTCGGCCATGCCAACGGCCTGCGCATCCGCGTTTTTGGCACCACCGCCTCCGCCGAGTGGGTGCAGATGAATCCCGAATACCTCACGCTGCACGACAACCGCGGCCACACCTACCTCATCTCGCGTGCCGCGAATGGTCTGCACATCTGCAATCAAGAGCGTTACACCCGTTTCAAAGCCGGGCATCCCGCCGGCTTCATGGAAGCCTTTGCCAACTACTACGCCGACCTCGCCGACTGGCTCATCGCTCATCGCAAAGGTGAGCCAGCACCGCATCCGATGGTCGCTGGCGTCGAGATCGCCGAAGAAGGCCTCCGTATGATGGAAGCCATCGCCCGCTCCGCCCGCAGCCGTTCGTGGCAACCGGTTCCAAGCCAGGAGTGATGGAGTCATGGAGTGTTGGAGTTCTGAAGCCCATCACTCCACCACTCCAATACTCCATCACTCCGCCGCCCCCTCTCTCTCCATGTCCGCCCCGATTCCGTCCATCCGTCCGCGTCAGATCTTCAAGCTCGTCGAGGACAAGTTCCCCGATCAGAACGTCGAGATCACGCTCACCATGCCGCCGAGCGCCATCGGCAGCCTGCTCACGCTCGAAAGCTCGCTGCTCGTTGCTTTGCTCAAGATCACCGAGGCCAGGAATATTTTCGAAATCGGCACCTACAATGGCAACACGGCCCTTTTGATTGCCAACAACACGGCGCCGGATGCTGTCGTCACCACGCTCGACCTGCCGCCGGAGGACATCGAGATGCACGACGCCTCGAAGCTCGATCTCGCCGATGCGAACCAAAACGACCAGTTCCTCCGCCAGATCTTCAAAACGCAGGGAGCCTTCTATGTGAACCGCGCCTCGCCCGCCATCCGCTCCAAAGTGCGCCTGTTGAACGAAAACAGCCTCACCTTCGATCCAGTGGCTCGTGAGCTTGTCGGCACGCAGGATGTCATCTTCGTCGATGGCGGCCACGACTACGAAACGATCAAGAACGATACCCTCAAAGCCTTCCAGATGGCGAAGCCTGACAGCGTCATCATCTGGCACGACTACCTCTCCAAGATCCACACCGAGGTCGAAGTCTATCTGCGCGATCTCGCCGTCGAGAAAAAGCTCATCGGCATCGGCAGCACGATGCTGTGCGTGTGCTTCCAGGGGAAGTTTGCGTCGTTGATTGATGCGTGATTCGTGATGCGTGAGCCACGATTGGCAGCCTTAACAGATTCACGCATCACGCCTCACGCATCACGTTTGCCATGACCTCCGGCGAAAAATACTACCGCAGCAAGCTCGACACCGAGCAGCTCCGTCGTTTGCATCAGCGCAGCGACCTCGCGGCGGTGCTGCGAGTGCTTGGGCATCTGGGTTCGCTCGTCGGGACCGGCTGGCTGTTCTTTCTCTGCACGCAGAATGGCTGGTGGATCGCCGCGCCGTTCGTGTTGCTGCTGCATGGCACGATCTTTTCCTTCCTCGGCTATGCGGGTGCCAGCCATGAGTTCTCGCATCACACCGTCTTCAAGAAGAAGGGGCCGAACATCTTCTTCCTCCGCCTCTTCTCCTTTCTCATTTGGGGGAATCACGCCTACTTCTTCCGCACGCACACCATCCACCACCGCAGCACGCTCGATCCTGAAATTGATACCGAAGTGCCCACGACCAAGTGCATCGCTTTCTTCAACGTGCTCGTGACCTCCACCTTCGATGTGCGCCGGATGTTCCGCACCATCCGCATGCAGTGGTTGAATGCCCGCGGCATCATTCCGGGCCGTGCGGGCACGATTGTGCTTCCGCCGGAAAATGCCGCCGCACGCCAGCAGGTGGCGAATGCGGCTCGAACGATCCTTTTCGGCCATCTGGCCCTCGCGACGATCTTTGCGCTCACGGGCCTCTGGCAGCTCATTTTGCTTGTGGACCTCGCCGCCTTCATCGGAAACGGCCTGCCGAACCTTCTCGCTTCCGCGCAGCACTGCGGGATGAAGATCGACACGCTCGATTACCGCGAAAACAGCCGCACGGTGCTTCTCAATCCTGTCATCGCGTTTTTCTACTGGAACATGAACTACCACGTCGAGCATCACATGTATCCCGGCGTGCCTTGTTATCATCTCCCGCGCCTGCGCAAGCTCCTCGAAGCCGACCTCGGCCCCGCCACCCTCGGCCTCCGCGGCATCGTCAAAGCCATGCGCCAAGACCACGCCGCCCGCCAGTTGGGCGATTGCACGTTGAACGCGGCGTAATTTGGCACCCTCAAGCAAGGTGAAAGCTATTCTTTATCTCACGCAAAGGCGCAAAGGCGCAAAGTCCAGAGAGCCTCTGGGAACCTTTGCGCCTTTGCGCCTTTGCGTGAGACCTTTTCCGTTCTCGTTCTGCGGCAGATCAGAGATTCGATGACACAACCGTCCATCATGCAGCCTGATCCACAAACCCTCGCCGTGCTTGGCGAGTTCATGGCGAATCCCTCGCGGCGCTACCTGCTCGGTGCCACGCCGTATGCGGCGGGGATCATCGCCACGATTCCGGTGCAGGGCGTGATTGATGATTTTTCCAAAGCGACGGACTTCCATGGCGTGCCGGTCATTCGCACGGTGGATGCTCCCAAAGATGCCTTGGTAGTCACGACGACGCTGGGTCGCCCGCACACGGCACGTCAGCATCTGCTGAACGCCGGTTTGGAGCAGTGCGATTACTTCACCTTCCATCGCCACAGCGGCCTCGCATTACCTGAAGCCCGTTTTTGGACCGGTTTTGGCGAAGATGCCCGCGAGCATGCTGCCGACCTGCAATGGGTTCGCGAGCGTCTGGCCGATGATACCTCTCGCGAGGTCTTCGACAGCCTCGTGAACCTTCGTCTCAGTGCGAATCCGGCCTGCATCGCCTCGTTCCGCGAAAATCAGGCGAATCAATACTTCGAGCCCTTCCTCGACTTGCAGCCTGCGGGCGAATCCTTTGCAGACATCGGCTGCTTCGATGGCCGCACGAGCGCTGATTTCATCGAGCGATGCCCGCAGTTCAACGCGGTGCATATCTTTGAACCTGATCCCAACAACCTCGCCGTCATCCGGGCGAAGTTCGCAGGGCAGGGGAAGGTTCACTGTCATCCCGTGGGGCTCGGCGATGCCAAGACCACCGTGCGCTTTTCCAGCTCCGGCTCGACCTCGGCGATCACCGACGATGGCGATCTCGAGATCCAGATCGAGACGCTCGACAGCTTTGGCATCGACGGCATCACCTTCTTGAAGATGGACATCGAGGGCGCGGAGCTCGGCGCTTTGGCCGGGGCACGCGAGACGATCCGCCGCTGCCATCCACGTCTAGCTATCTGTGTGTATCATCAGGCCAGCGATCTCTGGCGCATCCCGCGTGAGGTTTTTGCCATTCGTGATGACTTCACGATCTACCTCCGTCACTACACCGAGGGCGTCACAGAGACCGTGATGTTCTTCATGCCAAAGAAATGAAGAAGCTCCTCATCGCCGGTGGCAGTCATGCCGACATCCCGCTCATCCAGGCGGCGCGGCAGCTTGGCTATCACGTCACCTCCAGCGGCAACCGCCCGCAGGATCTCGGGCATCGTTTCTCCGATGCCTTCGAGCCCTGCGACTACTCTGATCCGCAGGCGGTGCTCTCTTTGGCGAAAAAGATCGGCGCAGAAGCTCTTTGCGCCTGCTGCAATGACTTCTCCGCGCTCTCCTGCGCCTTCGCTGCGAAAGAACTCGGCCTTCCCGGTCACGATGACCTGAAGACGGCCGAGATCATTCATCACAAGGACCAGTGGCGGGCCTTTGCGCACGAGCATGGCATCCCCAGCCCGCAGGCCATCGGCTGCTCAAGCATGGAGGAAGTCCAAGCCGCGATCCCGAAGCTGCGCCTGCCTCTCATCGTGAAGCCGGTGGACCTCACGGGTGGCAAAGGCATCCAGCGTGCGGATACCGCTGAAGACACGTTGAAGGCAGCGGAAGCTGCTTTTGCCATCTCGAAGGCCAAGCGCATCGTGGTGGAGGAGTTCATCACCGGCACGCGGCATGGCTTCACCTGCATCCTGCGGGATGGTCGCGTGGCCTTCCACTTTGCCGATGATGAGATGTACCACCTCAGCCAGTATCTCGTCTCCGCCGCCTGCACGCCGACCTCGTGCCCGCCATCCTCCATCGAGACGCTCATCGAGCACAGCGAGCGCATCGCGGGCCTGCTCGATCTCGTGGACGGCATCTTCCATGTGCAGTTCATCCAGCATGAGGATGGAAATCCCGTCATCATCGAGATCTGCCGCCGGGCACCGGGTGATCTCTACATCGAACTCGTGCGCTATGCCACGGGCGCTCCGTATGCCGAGTGGATCGTTCGCGCCTCCGCGGGGCTGGACTTGAGCGATGTCTTCCACATGCCATCCGCGAAGTGTGTGTCGCGTCATTGCCTCATGGCCGATCAAACTGGCACGTTCGAAGGTTTCGACTTCGATGAAGCCGTCGCTTCCCGCATCATGAACCGCCTCATCTGGGCCAAAGAAGGCGACAAGGTCACCGATCCGCTCACGCACAAATTTGGCATCGTCTTCGTGCAGCATCGCAACGAGGCCCACATGCGGGAAGAGGCCCCGCAGCTCCAAAAACTCCTCCGCGCCCGCCTTTCGGCCGCATGAACCTCCCTCCTGCCGATTTCATCCCCTTCAACCGCTCCTCGCTGCAGGGGCGTGAGCTGGAGTACATCTTCCAAACGATCACCATCGGCCAGATCGCCGGTGATCAGACCTTCTCACGCAAGTGCCACCAGCTCCTCGAATCGACGCTGGGCGTGAAAAAGGCCCTCGTGACGACTTCCTGCACGCACGCCCTCGAAATGGCCGCCATCCTCCTCGGCATCCAGCCGGGCGATGAGGTCATCGTGCCGTCCTTCACCTTTGTCTCCACGCCAAACGCCTTTGTCATGCGTGGTGCGAAGCCGGTCTTCTGCGATGTGCGTGCCGACACGCTGAACCTCGATGAGTCCAAGCTCGAAGCACTGATCACGCCACACACGAAAGCCATCGTGCCGGTGCATTACGCCGGAGTCGCCTGCGAGATGGATGCCATTCTGGCCATCGCCGCGAAGCATGGCGTGCCCGTCGTGGAGGACAACGCGCATGGTCTTTTCGGCAAATACAAGGGCCGCTGGCTCGGCACGCTCGGCTGCATGGCCACGCAGAGCTTTCACGAGACCAAAAACATCACCTGCGGCGAAGGCGGTGCCCTTTTGATCAACGACGCGAAGTATGCCGAGCGGGCCGAAATCATCCGCGAGAAGGGCACGAACCGCGCCCGCTTCTTCCGCGGCCAGGTGGACAAGTATTCCTGGGTCGATGTCGGCAGCAGCTATGTGATGAGCGATGTGCTCGCCGCCTTCCTCTATGCCCAGCTCGATGTCTGGCAGGTCATCCAAAAGCGCCGCCAGCAGATCTGGGAGCGTTATCATGCCGAACTCGCCGATTGGTGCAGCAAAAACGGCATCCGCCAGCCCGTGGTGCCTGCCGACTGCGAGCAGGCCTACCACATGTATTACCTGCTGCTGCCCAGCCTCGAAAAGCGCCAGGCTTTGATCGCTCATCTCAAGGCTCGGAACATCTACGCCGTCTTCCACTACTTGCCGCTGCACCTCTCCGAGTTCGGCTCCCGCTTCGGCGGCCAGCCCGGCGACTGCCCCGTCACAGAAGACCTCAGCGACCGCCTGCTGCGCCTGCCGTTTTTCAATTCGATGACCGATGCGCAGCAAAGCGAGGTCATCGCCGCGGTGAAGGCCTTCGCATGAGCACCGCCGTCACCCGCACGCATCTGCTCGCCGGCCTTGTTTTCATTCTCGTCGTGCTCGGAACCTACATGCCCTCCATGCGCCACTCACAGCCGGTGTGGATCGACGAGGTCATGATCGTGGATTACGGCCGCGTGATGCTCGATGCGGAGCCGCGTGACATCGCCGTGACCTACAACGTGGAGGCAAATCGACCCGTGAAACCGGTGCCGTGGCTAGGCTGTGTCATTCAAGAGCTCGCGTGGCGTGCCACGGGATCGCCGATGGGACCTCGCTGGGTGGCCACGCTCGGCAGTCTGGCCGGTGTGGTGATGCTGGGCGTGTGGCTGTGTGGTCACGCCACCTCTTCGATGGAGGTTTGGGCGGCGCTCACGCTCTGCGGCACCTGGTTTCTGGAGTCCACCTTCCTCGACAGCTACCGCGGCGCTCGTGTCGATGGTCTGGCAGTGGCTTTCGTGATGGCCTCGCTGCTTCTGGCGCAGGGCAGGGCAGGGGCTTGGCGGCTGCTGCTGGCCGGGGTGCTGCTCTCGGCCTCGTTCTTTGTGTGGATTCGTGCCGTTATCACCTGGCCGGTCGTGCTGCTCGCCTTTGCGGACAAGGAACGCAAAGCTCCCGCACTGCTCACGCTCGTCATGGGCATGGCGATTGGAGCCTTGCTGCTCGTCGGGCCGTCGCTGGCTGGTCTGGCGGATACCGCCTTGTTTGCCCATCAACCTCTTGGCGACATGGGTCTCGTCCAGCGGGCCATTCTGGCCTTCCGTTCGCTCGCCAGCGTGCTGCCGCCTTACCTGAACCTCCGCTGGCTCACGCCGCTGGTGCTCGGCGTGTGGCTGCTGACTTCCAAATCCGCCCGTTTGCGTATTCCGCTGGCCTGGTGGCTCGGCATCGGGCTCGTCACGCTCGCCGGACTCGTAGTCACGGCGACGCATCTGCATCACTTCAACCGCCTTTTCGCCTTCCCGCTGATGGTCACGGCTGTGTGGTTCTTCTGGCAAAACCTTCGCCCACGCCTCCGCACCGCCTGTTTGGCCGTTTTTGTCCTGACACTGGCGTTAGGCTACTCAGTCACCGCCCTTCAGCGCACTCTGAAAGCCGACGCCACGCCCACCGCCTCCGCCGAGGAGCTCTCGAAGCACCTCAAACCCGGCGATCGCGTCTTAGATCCCCACTTTTGCCACTACTACGACCTCCGCCGCCTCGGTCTTGTCCCGCTGGGCCTTCCGTTGCCGGAGGACGTTTCCGTCGCGAAGCTCAAAACGCAGCTTAAACTGGACGCGGCTATCCTATCATCTGGCGAGGCTTTGCCTGCCGGGATGGTGGTGAGACTCAGTGATGCCCAGTCGCTGGTCTCTTGGAGGGGGAAAGGTCACTGATAACCAACTCGCTTATGCGTAAAACTGTCTTCAACAGGCTGCGGGTATTTTCCGTGGTTCCGGGAGCTTGAGCCGGCTACTTCAGCAGTTCATTGAGATGCGGATTCTTCGTCCACGATTCGAACGCGCCCTGTCCCGCCAGGGGAGGCTCCGCCCAGTAGGATCGAATGTGCATCTCGTAACCTGCCTTGGCGAGGTGCCAGTCGATGGGGCAATCAAACGGCGGGTGCGCAAAACGTGTTCCCAGCATTCTTTGGGCAAAGGACGGTGCCACCAGATAGGCTTCGGTGCATCGAGAAGTGCCGCCACCAGCTTTCCACCACGGTTTCCAGCCGCGAAAGTAAACGCGTTTGCCAGGTCGGCGACGCCACCAAGGCACATGCAGCCCGCAGCCCTCGCCAATGAAGAGCAGTTCCCAGTCCTCCGGCAGCTCGGCCAGGCAGCGCTGCATGTTGTGGATGAAATGCGGCCGGGTCAGGAGGTCGTCCTCGATCACGAGGTGCCAGCGCTCCGGTTCGTCGGCGATGCGTTGATAGACAGCGAGGTGCTTCAGGATCAAGGACACGGACGACGCGGCGATGTGAGACGGATCTCCCCAGGCACCTTGGTGAAAAGCCTCCAGCAAGGCCTCGCGATCGTGATCGAGCATCCAGCTCACCGGGAAGCGGTCGAGGCCGTTCTCGCGGATCAGTTTTTCCATGTGCGCCCGACGTTCCGTGAAGGGTGTGTAATGCACCACATGAAGGCGGAAGTTTTCCGGGGTGAGGATGACAGGTGGACGCGCCATGAGCGGCCAGTGTTCCCCGCGAAGACGCATCCGTGCAACCGCGAAGACGCCTGACCGGCAATCCCAAAGCATCCAAGAATGATTTCATGGCACTGGCTCTCACAGAATCGCCACCGCGTGTTCCGATGGGGGAGGATCTTTGGAGGTCTCGCCCTGACGCAACTGCTCGTGCAGGTGGTCAATGCCGTGGCTGGCTTCCTGCTCGTGCGCACGCTGCCCAAGCCGGATTACGCCTGGTTCACCATCGCCAGCGGCATGAGCGCGGTGCTTTCGATCCTCTCGGATTCCGGCATCGGCAGCGCCGTGACCTCCATCGGCGGCACGGTATGGAAGGACCATGCCTCGCTCAAAGCGCTGGTCATGGCCGCGATGCGGCTGCGGATGCAGATGGCGGCCCTGGCGTCGGTTCTCGTGGCCGGCATCTCGTTGTGGCTGCTGCGTCGGAATGGCGCGGAGTGGGGAGCGAGCGTGATGCTTACGCTGCTGGTGCTCTCGCCCGTCTGGTGCCTTTCCACCTCCGCGGTACTCAGCGTGGTGAACCGCCTGCATTCCCGCACCCGGGAGCTGCAGGTCGCAGACGCTTATCCCGCGCTGCTGCGCGTGCTGCTCACCTTCGCCCTGCTCGGCGCAGGCTGGCTGACGCCCGTGACGGCGTTGCTGGCCGTTCTGGCCGGGCATGTCTTCCAGTTGACGATCATCCGGCGGCAGGTGCTGCCATTGCTGGGCGAGGCACCGGTGGCGGAAGAGCAGTTGAGCGCTCACAAGCGGCATATCCACAGCTTCATGCGCCAGTTGATCCCGAACTGCATCTTTCTCTGCGTTCAGGGCCAGCTCTCCACGTGGTTGATCAGTTTGTTTGCCACCAGCAGCGAGGTGGCCGACCTCGGGGCGCTCAGCCGCATTGCCATTCTCTTTGCGGTCATCAGCGGGCCGGTGACGCAGTTTGTGGCACCCGCCTTTGCACGGGCGTCGGACAAAAAGCGTCTCTGGGGCATCGCTGCCGGGCTTGTGATTGGTTCCACGCTTTTCTGTGCACTCATGGTGTTCGCGGCCTGGTTGAAAGGAGACTGGTTTCTCTGGCTGCTAGGCTCCAAATACAGCCATCTGCGTCACGAACTGGTCCTGATGCTTGTGGGCATGTGCATCGCGAATACCTCCAACCTCGTCTGGTCTCTCAATGTGTCCCGTGGCTGGATCTGGCTGGCCTGGCTGAATATTCCGCTCACCCTTGGGGCGCAGGCCGTTTCGGCGATGCTGTTTGACCTCAGTTCGGTCGCCGGTCTGGCGAAGTTTGTGATTGTCAGCGCGGTGGTGCAGTGTTGTCATGCCATGCTAACGGGCCTTATCTACTTGTTAAAGCGGCCGCAGGTGTAATCAAAACAATCTACTCAACATATTCATATGAAGTTATTGGTGACTGGTTCATCAGGTCTTATCGGTTCGGAAGTTGTCTCGTATTTCAGTGCCCTTGGCTGGCAGGTTCATGGAGTGGACAACAACATGCGGGCGGACTTTTTCGGGCCGCAAGGCGACACGCGCTGGAATCAAGCGAGGCTTCAGGAGAAGTTTAAATCCTTTCAGCATCATGAGCTCGACATCCGTGACCGCAAAGCGGTGTTGAGTTGCTTGCAGGAACTCAAGCCCGACATGGTGGTTCACACGGCAGCCCAGCCCAGTCATGATCTGGCAGCTTCGCGGCCATTCGATGATTTCGATACGAATGCGGTCGGCACCCTCAACATGCTGGAGGCAACCAGGCTTCATGTGCCTGAGGCGGTCTTTGTCCACATGAGCACGAACAAGGTGTATGGGGACCGCCCCAATACGATCCGTCTCAAGGAATTGGAGACGAGATGGGATTACGATGATCCGGCCTATCAAAATGGCATCACCGAGGAGTTTTCCATCGATCAGAGCAAGCACAGCCTGTTTGGTGCCTCTAAGGTCGCTTCCGATATTTTGGTCCAGGAATACGGGCGCTACTTTGGGATGAAATGCTGCGCCCTTCGTGGCGGCTGCCTGACGGGCCCGAATCACAGCGGGGTCGAGCTGCACGGGTTTCTCAGTTATCTCATCAAATGCAATCTGGCAGGGCGTCATTACAAGGTGTTTGGCTACAAAGGAAAGCAGGTCCGCGACAACATTCACAGCTACGACGTGGTGCGTTTCATGCATGAGTTCTACAAGGCGCCTCGCTGCGGTGAGGTCTATAACATTGGCGGCGGGCGGGAGAACAGCGTCTCGATTTTGGAGGCTTTTGACCACATTTCCGCGCTGTCAGGCAAACCCATGAGCTGGGAGTATGTGGATAAGAATCGTGAGGGAGATCACATCTGTTACATCAGCGACCTCTCCAAGATCAAAGCGCACTATCCTGGCTGGAGCATCACGAAATCACTTCGCTCCGTTTTTGAGGAAATACACTCGGCCGCCGGAGAACGTTAACCCAGACGTTGCAATATATGAATCTGCTTAGCCTGCCAAAACGCGCTTTCCGACTGATCCTGAGAAAGATCCGGGGGGATAGCCTTGGTTATCTGAAACAATGCCGCCGTTTGGTTCACATCGGAGCCAACAACGGGCAGGAACGGGAACACTATCACAAGTTGAAACTGGAGGTCCTCTGGATCGAGGCATTGCCAGACGCACATGCCCGTCTCCTCAAAAATCTCGAGGGCTATCCGAAGCAGAGCGCCGCCCAGGCACTGCTGACAGATGTGGATGACCAGGTTTATGAATTTAATGTTGCCAGCAACGAGGGGGCGTCCTCGTCCATTTTTGATTTCAAGGAGCACGCCAAAATATGGCCTGACATTTCGTTCGTGAACAAAGTCAGCCTAAAAAGCAGGAGGCTCGCCACCCTCTTTCAGGAACGCTCGATACCGTTGAACCATTTTGATGCCGCCATTCTAGACGTCCAGGGTGCGGAGCTTCTCGTGCTCAAGGGGGCTGGAGACTATCTCTCTGGTTTCAAATATGTTCAATGTGAGGCCTCGGATTTTGAGGCTTACGCCGGGGCATGCAATGTGAGCGACTTGATTACTTACATGGCGCAGCATTCTTTCAAGCTTGAGCGCAAGGTTCCTTTCGCGTCGCGTGAAGGCGTCGGCGTCTATTACGATCTCGTTTTTCGCCGCATCTAATTTGCTGAGGCGAACCGGTGAGAAGTAGCGCCACCTATTGGCCAGCAATCAACCTTGTTTCCATCTGCCTACTCAAGATATGTTTTCAACCGGAGCCGTCCGATGCCCTGGATGTGGGGCGAGTGGCGGTGGTCTGACATTGTCAGGCGCAGAGGGTTTTTGTCAGCCCCCTACGGACAAGGGATTCTTTCAGCCTGATTATCACATTCTTGAATGCACGAGTTGCGGCCTGCTGTGTCGGTCTCCCACGTTGTCCGACGAAGAACTCTCAGCTTACTACAGCTCTCTGGAGTCAGGCCATTGGGAGTATCCGACCCTTAATCCGCCGGAAAGGCAAATTTCAGCGCTGATAGCCTCGTTGCCACAGGGGTCCAATATTCTAGATTTTGGCTGCAGCTCAGGCCGCCTTTTGAAGCCTTGGGTCAACCAGCATCGGTGCTTCGGATTTGAGATCAATGGTGCCGCAGCAGAGAAAGCCGCTGAAAGAGGCTTGGTCATGCTGACTGAAGAAACGCTTTGGTCAGAACATGAAAATCAGTTTCACATGGTGATCTTGGTGGATGTCTTTGAACACCTTCGCCACCCTGCCGAACTCTTGAGGCGGCTGTGGTCATTGATTTCGCCAGGAGGCTGCCTGGTGGTCGGCACCGGCAATGGGGATCATTGGGCTTGCCGGCTTGATCCGGCGCAGTTTTGGTACTTCCGCAATTTGGAACACCTCTGCATGCTTACTCACAAATACGCGGTCTACCTTGAGAAGGAGTTGGCTGGAGCAGGCAAGAGTTGGGTCACGCTCTCTCATTACGATGTTCCCTGGCACGCCCGGATGCGGCTTCATGTCGCCCATGCCGCCTATTGGATCGTCCAATACTCTCCAGAGCCTGTGCGCATGGTCTTATCGTGGCTCCCTGGATTTCGCAAAGCAGCGAGATGGAACAATGCGCCGAACTACGGATGCTGTAAGGATCATGTCGTATTCACTGTCAAAAAGCCGAGTGTTGAAGTGTCATAGTCGTGTTTGTATTCATCCAGTGTTTTAGTCTGGGCGATGTTGGCGGAGGAGCCAAGATTCTTCGTTCAGTTGCTGATGTGGCCCCTGTATCTGTCGCCAGTGTTTGCACTGGCTTCGGAAGGGGGGAGTCGCTCTGGGAAGGGCGTGAGGTGTTTGTGCCGTTCCGTCCCGCGCTTGGGCGATTGGATCGAACACGGTTTGCCCGGCTTGGTGGATATGTCGAGCCGCTGTGGGCGTGGCAATTTGAACGAAAACTCGAACAGCAGCTTCAAGCTCTGGGAGCCACGGATGTGCATTTGTTACCGCATAGCTGGAGTGATTTTGCCGGAGCTTTCAGGGTTGCCAAACGTCTGCGTCTTCGAGTGCATGTAAGCATTCATGATGACTTTGGTTACACGGCTCGGGGGCATCCAATGCTAAAGAAATTGGAGCAGGTGCTTGGCGAGGTCTGGCGAGATGCCAAAACACGTTTCGTGATCTCGCAGGAGATGGGGGTTGAGTACTGCCGTCGTTATGGAGTTTGTCCGTTTCTCGTTCATTCAGATGGATTTACGGATCGCTCAAGGCTGGAGTATAAACCTCCAACCGATGAACTCAGGTTGTACTTCATGGGCATGTTCAATCAATCGTATGTTCCTAACTTCCGAGCCGTCTTGACAGCGTTGGAGTCTCGCATGTCAAAAAGCCAGCAAGCGAAGCCTGTGCGATTCACCATTCGAACTCATGGATTCAATCCAGAAGTGTTTCCTGGAAAGGGAATCGTCGAATGCCTGCCCTTCGCTTCATCGGATGTTGTGGAGAGGGAAATGCGTTCGCAGGACTTTTTGTATTTGCCGCTTCCATTTGAAGAGGAATGGCAAAGTCTCTGCAAGTTCAGCCTTTCGACCAAGATGGTCAGCTATCTAGGCGCAGGCGTGCCAATCATATACCATGGACCTGCCTCATCCGCGGCGGGTCAGTATCTGCTCCGAAGCGATGCGGCCATTCAACTGAACTCAAATGAACCTGAGGCGATTGTCACAACGCTCGACAAAGCCCTTGGTCATGCATCTGCGCTTAATCGAATCAGCGAGAATGCTCAAATTGCAGTTCGCAGAGACTTCGATGCCGTCATGCTAAAGCACCGTTTTTGGGATGGTGTTAGCGCTTAGGATTTGGTGAGGACTATCATCGTGAGGAAAATTACTGAACTGCTCCAGAAGCTTTGCTTCCGCCTGCGTCATCAGACGCTGGGGTCGCGGTTACGTGTGATGCACAACCGGTTGATGGGGATGAAGATCGGCGGAGGCACCTGCCTTTGCACCGGGTTTCACGCCACTTGGCCGCATGCGGTTCACATCGGCTCGGATTGCGTCATCGAGCCGGGTGTGGTTTTCAAACTGGCGTCCAAGTGGTCGCGGGAATGTCGCGTGGACATCGGTGAGCGTGTTTTCATCGGCACGGGCTGCGAGATGAACATCAGCAAGCACATCCGCATTGGTGACCGGGCTTTGATCGCCTCGGGTTGCCGCTTTGTGGACCACGATCACGGTTTTACCCAGCCAGGGCCCATCGGCCCGCAAAAAGGCGAGGAGGGCGAGATTCACATTGGTCAGGATGTATGGCTGGGGGTAAACGTCGTCGTTCTGCGCGGCGTTCGCATCGGTGATGGCGCGGTGGTTGGTGCCGGCGGGGTGGTCACGCGCAGCATTCCTGAAGGGGAGATCTGGGCGGGGGTTCCGGCGAAGCGGATTGGCCAGCGTGCCACGAAAGCTGAATGAGTTCCGTGCCTTCCATCTCCTGCATCATTCCCACCTTCAACCGGCGGCAGATACTGGTGCGCACGATCGAGATGCTGCTGGATCAATCGTCTCCAGCGCATGACATCGTGGTGGTGGACCAGTCCACGGAGATTCCTGTCGAGGTGGGGGCGAAGCTGAAGGCATGGCATGACGGCGGGCAGATCAAATGGGTGCGGCAGGAGGAGCCTAACGCGTCCATGGCGCGGAATCGCGGCGCTTTGGAATCATCTGGAGAGGTGATCGTGTTTCTGGATGATGACATCGAGGTGGAGCGGGATTTTGTGGCGTCGTATCAGGCGGCGTTTGCTGATCCCGAGGTTCGAGCGACTTCCGGGCTGGTGCTGGAAGGTGAGCGCGAGACCGTCAGCATGCGTGATCCACGCGCCGACGATGCCGACTACGGCTGGATGTTCTGCAAAAGGAACTATGACAAGCCTTTCACCGGCTGCTTCGTGATGGCGGGCAACATGGGGGTGCGGCGCGGGGATTTCATGGCCGTGGGCGGCATGGACGAGCACTTCATGAAGGGTGCTTTCCGCGAGGAGGCCGATTTTGCGATGCGCTGGCGCAAGAGCGGCCGCGTGGTGCATTACCGGCCAGATTTGAAGCTCTACCACCTCGGTGGTGCCGGCGTGGCGGATGGCGGGGCGCGTCACTGGACGCGGAAGACCTTTTGGACGGGCTGGCATCACTATTTCGGCTCGTGGTATTTCCTGATCAATCATGCCACCTGGCGTTCGCTGCCGCACCTGCTGGCCGTGGACATCCGTTCTGCCGGGGTGAACAAGCGCAATCTGTGCAAGCCCTGGATGATTCCTTTCCATCTGTGCCGCTGGCTTTCCGCGCTCCCCGCGGCGTTGCTGGCCCGGATGGAGGGGCCGCGCCTGATCCAGCGTCACCTGGAAGGAAAGGCGTGCTCGTGATGAAGGTGGCGTATTTCCTGTCTCACCCGATCCAGTATCAGACGCCGATGCTGCGGGAGTTCGCGGCGGCGGGGTTGGATGTGATCACAGTCTATGGGAATGTCTCCACGGCAGGGGCCTACTTTGACCGCGATTACCAGCAGGTGGTTTCCTGGGAGCAGCCTCTGCTGGAAGGCTATCCGTATGAGGTCCTGCAGGCACCAGCTTGGGATCACTGGCCTTGGGCATGGAAACGTGTGGCGGAGGAATGGCTGAGGCGGGGGAAACCGGATGCGGTGTGGGTGCATGGATGGGGGACGGCCTTCGCCTTGGGGGCGCTGATGGCGGCGCATGCCTGCGGCGTGCCGATCTTTCTGCGGGGCGAGACGCATCTGCGCTGTCTGAAGCCCTGGCTTCCGTGGCGCTGGATGCATCATGCGGTGCTCTCGCGTGTGTTCACGCAGGTGGACCAGTTTCTGGCGATCGGTTCGGCGAATTGCGAGTTCTACCGGAGCTATGGCGTGGCGGAGGATCGCATCTCGCTGGTGCCGTATGTGACGGACAACCGCCACTTTCAGGAGGCTTGCCAGGCTGCGGAGGCAGGGCGCGAGACATTCCGCCAGTCACTCGGCCTTCAAAAGGGGCGTCCAGTGCTCTTGTTCATCGGGCGCCTGAGCTGGGAGAAGAATCTGACGACCTTGATCGAGGCGGTGCGGCTTCTCCAGCAGGAACTGCCGTTGGAATCCCGCCCCATCTTGCTCATCGGTGGCGAGGGGCCTCTCTCGAAGGAAATCCGAGCTGAGGCGGCGGAGAGGGCAGGGGACGACATCCGCTTCCTGGGCTTTGTTCCCCAATCCCGGCTCCCAGCCTTGTTTGATGTGAGCGATGCCCTGGTGCTGCCGTCCCGGATCGAGCCTTGGGGCATGGTGGTGAACGAGGCGATGAACGCGGGGCTTCCCCTGATTTTGAGCGACCGCGTGGGCTCCGGCGATGATCTGCTGCGTCATGGCGAAAACGGCATGGTGTTTGAAACGATGAGCCCACGCTCGCTGGCTGATGCCATCCGTCGTGTGACAGGTGATCCGGCATTTGCGACGCGAGCAGGGCAGGCGAGCCTGCGGCGGGTAAACGGCTGGAACACGAAGCTGACCGTCGAAGGCCTGTGTGAGGCGATGCAAAAGGTCGAAAAGCGTCGGGGCGGGGCTCTGGCGTCCTCGTGGCATTCGGGCCCCCAACGTTCCGGCATCGAACTGGCCTACATCGGCGTGCATGAGGTGTTTCAGCTCGCCATCGCGGCACAGGAGATGGGCGAACTGCGCGGGCTGCAATGCTCCGTCATTGATGGGGAGGGTAAACTGGGCCGGCTGGCCTCGCGCTTCATGCGTCTCCCCGCGGCGCGCCCGCTTGGCTGTGAGACCTTGCCGCCTGAGAAGACCATTGAGCTGCCGCTGCCGCTGGCCGTCATGCGCCTCAGCCGCTGGGCTCGTGGCACGAAGGTGGACCCGACGCATTTCCATTCGCTTTTTGAGTGCCAGGCAGCGCGCCGCTTGGCGCATTCGGACGCCGGCATCGTGGTGGGGGCGGAGACCTGTTCCCGTGGCTGGTTCGAGGCAGCGAAACAACGTGGCATGAAGTGCGTGCTCGATGCCCACGGCATTCCCGCCCCTTTCCTGGATGCGGCGAAACGGCGCGGAGCGGAAGATTTCGGGCTTCCCGTGCCGCCGCCTTGCGACAGCCCGGCGATGACCTGGCACAAGCAGCAGGAGCGTCAGATGGCGGATGTGATCCTGCTCTGCTCCGAGATGCAGAAGCAGGCTTATGCCAGCATCGGCGAGGATGTTTCCCGCATGCGGCCGGTGCCGCTGTGGCTGGACACCAGCTTCTGGTATGAGCGGCAACCGCGTCCTCCGGCCGTGCTGCCTTTGCGGTTGATGTTTGCCGGCACCGCCACGCTGGCGAAGGGCATTCCGTATCTTTTGAAGGCACTGGAGCAGACGGGGGACGCGGTCCATCTCACCATCGTGGGGCCGCTGGCAGGGGAGATTCGCCATCTGGTGGAGCCGGTGCAGAAACGGGTCACCGTGCTGCCCTACAAATCCCGCGAGGAACTGCGGGACTTTTATGCTTCGCAGCATCTGCTGGTGCTGCCTTCGCTGGGGGATTCCTTTGGCTTTGTGGCCCTGGAGGCGATGGCCTGCGGCCTGCCAGTGATCCTGACCAACCACTGCGGTGCCCCGGTGCCACATCTCTCCTGGCGCGTGCCTGCGCATGATGCCCAGGCCTTGGCGGACCGCCTGCTCTGGTATGCTGCTGATCCCCTGCGTGTGGATGAGGACAGCCGGACGGCGCGTGCCTTCGCGGCGCAATTTCCGCCCACCGAATACCGCCGGAAAGTGCGGGAGATCTACGCGGAACTGCTGGCTGCCTGAGCCAGCCTGAATTGTCATGCGCATCCTCATCCGCACCCGTCCCTTTTATCCGAGCATCGGCGGCCTTGAGGCCGTGATGCAGATGCTGGCGGAGGAGTTTTCCAAAGCCGGACACGAGGTGACGGTCGTCACGGCCTCTCCCAACGACCAGCCAGACACGTTTCCTTTTGAGGTGCTCCGCCAGCCTTCGCTGAGCCGGCTCTTGAAAGCGCATCGCGACGCGGATGTGGTGATCTTTGGAAACATCAGCCTGTGGTGGTTTTTGACGCTCTGCCTCTGCCCTCGGCCTTGGGTGGCCACGCATCATGGCTGGTATTTCGACACCGGCATGCCGGTGAAGTGGATGGACCGACTCAAGGTGGCGCTTGCGGGTCTGGCCAACGCGAATGTGTCCGTCAGCGAGGCGGTTAACCGCTTTCTCGGCCATCCCGGCATTGTCATTCCCAATCCCTTTGATCACGAAACCTTCCGCCTGATGCCTGATGTGCCGCGTGATCGAGATCTGGTGTTTCTCGGCAGGTTGGTGTCGGACAAAGGTGCGGACGTCCTCGTCGAGGCGCTGGCCTTGCTGAAGCAAAAAGGCCTCCGTCCCGGCCTGACGATGATCGGCGGCGGACCCGAGCTCGAAAACCTGCAAAAACAGGCTTCCAGCCTCGGCGTGGAAGATCAGATCCACTTTGCCGGCCCCCGGCGTGGCGAGGAACTGGCCCGTGCGCTCAATGCCCATCGCATCATGGTGATTCCTTCACGTTGGAACGAACCTTTTGGTGTTGTGGCTCTCGAAGGCATCGCTTGCGGATGCGTGATCGTGGCCTCTTCTGGCGGCGGACTGCCGGAAGCCGCGGGCCTCTGCGGCGTTTCCTTTCCCAATCTGGATGCTTCCGCTCTCGCCGCCCGGCTGGAAGAAGTGCTGACGCAGCCGGAGCTGGTCGGTCGCTTGCGCTCCGTCGCAGCCGATCATCTGGCCCGCCATGACCGGAAAGCGATTGCAGCCTCGTATCTTGAGGTGCTGCGTCACGTCGTCGATTGACCCTTCAAACCCTATGTCTCCCAGCATCGGAATCCTCGTCACCAACTACAAAGCCTGGCCGGTCACGGAGCAAACCGTGCTCGCGGCTCTCCAGCATGGTGGAGAGGCCGTCCGCCGTGTGCTCATCGTGGATGACTGCTCGGACGCGCCTGAGGCATGGACGGGCGATGCCCGCGTGAGCATCCACCGGAACGCGGTGAACCTCGGCTATGTGCGCAGCGTGAACGCCGGCATGGCGATGATGACGGAGGACATCATTGTGATGCTGGACTGCGATGCCCGTCCGTTGACGCCCTTTGTCGAGACGGTGCTGGCCGCCTTCGCCGCCGATGAAAAGCTCGGGGCTCTCGCCTTCACCCAGACCGATGACAGCCAGCAACTGCGCCCGGCCTGCGAGCCTGGACCTGCCGCGCTGGATTTCCTCATCGGGCCGTCCTTCTGGCATCATCTGCCCAAGAGACTGCGGGATTCGCTCTCGCCTCCGGCGGATTACCTCTGCCTGCATTCCTGCTGTTTTGCTTTTCGTCGTGTGGCCTACGCCCAGGTGGGCGGCTTTGATGAAGGCTTTGATTTTCTCGATGCGGACATGGACTTCAGCGTGTGCCTGAACCGGGCGGGTTGGAAAACGAGCTTCACGCGGGAGGTCGTCTGCTTTCACCCCGGCAGCGGCAGCCCGCAATCCACCGCCACGCGAGTCATTCGCCTGCACCGCAACCGCTTGAGGCTGCTGAGAAAGCACGGGCTGATGCCTGCGATGCCTCTGTCCCGGGTGCTGCTGCTCGCCAGGCATGCGGTGGAGACGGCGGTGCTGCTCATCGCGGTGCTGCTGCGCCGTCCGAATGCCCCCGACAAGCTCTCCTGCCGCCTGAGGCTCCTCGGCGGCGTCTTCAACGATTACCAAACCTGCTAATACACTCTCATGGGACTCGACTCACGCCACCGCTGCCGCATCTGGACTCCGCTCTTCCTGCATCGAACGCTGCTGCGTGAGCATGTGGCGAAAAATGCCCCGAAGATCATCGCCGAGGCGCGACAGATCGCAGGAGGCACGCCCCGTCTGCTGGATGCTGGTTGTGGCTACATGCCTTATCGCGATCTTTTTGAAGCCGCCGGTCCGGTGGAATATCACGGTGCAGACATTCCCTGGGCCGATGTGAAACTGGACGCGGTGATCGACGCGGACACCGGCCGGATCGAAGTGCCCGATGCCACTTATGATGCCGTGATGCATTTCCAGACGCTCGAGCATGTGCCGAACCCACGCGTGTTCCTGGCGGAGTGCTTCCGGGTGTTGAAGCCGGGGGGGCGCCTCTTCTGCACCGTGCCTTTTGTGTATCACTTCCACCCGGTGCCGGGTGATTTCCGTCGCTGGACGACTCAGGGGCTCGAAAAAGATCTCGAACTAGCGGGCTTCACCGCGGCGAAAGCATCGATGGTGGAGTGTGATTTCGTCTCTTGGGTGACGATCACCAATCTGTACATCGCGGATGTGCTCGGCTACAAGATCACCAAGCCGCTCTTCCTTTTGCTGAATGGGCTGGGATGGCTGCTGCGCGGCTCCCGGCATGTGAATCTCACCCTCACGGTGGATGCCACGGCGGTGAAGCCCTGATTGTTCCTCCCCGCGATGCCCCGCATCCTCCTTTCCCATGTCACCGGCAACGTCAACAGCAGGCAGGCTGCCTGGAGTCTGGCAGAGCACGGCTGGCTGGAGGCCTTTCATACCACGCTGGCCTGGGAACCTCCACCCGCGCTGGAAAAACGGCTGCCAAGGAGCCTGCGTGAAACGCTGGGCAAAAGGCGGCTGCCTTCAGCCGTCACCGGCCATGTGCGCAGCCATCCTTTTTGGGAGGTGCTCCGATTGATGTGCCGGACGCTAGGCAAGGGAAGCTGGCTGGGCATGGACCAAGTGGCCGAGCGTTTCGACCAATCTGTGGCGGCGGATTTGCAAAGTCGTGAAGGTGTCTCCGCGGTTTACGCTTACATGGACGCTGCCCGTCACACCTTTGAAGCAGCTCGGACAAGGGGAGTGAAGACGATCTACGAACTCCCCACACCTTACTGGCGGGTGACCCGCGAGATCATTGCACGCGAAAAGCAGCGTCACCCGGACTGGGCGGCCACCCTGCCTGAAATGCATGCAGACTCGCCTAAAATGCGTTCACGCGATGCCGAACTGGCTCTGGCCGATGTGGTGATCGTGCCAAGCGCTTTTGTGAGAGACAGCCTGGCGCTGGCCCCCGAGCCACCCCGTGAGATTCGCGTCATTCCTTACGGTTGCCCGGAGCCGGCGCCGGATCGAGTCGCTCCGCCTCACCATGACCCGTCCAAACCGCTCAAGCTTCTTTATGTGGGAACCCTGGGGCAGGGGAAGGGGCTGGCGGATCTCGATGCCTGCCTGCGCTTGCTCAGCTTTCCGGTCGAACTCACCCTGATCGGCAGCCCGCAGGACGGGGCCGATTGTGAGGCCCTCCAAGCCATGCTGGGTCGTCATCGCTGGCTCTCCGGGCTTTCGCGAGAGCAGGTGATGGCTGAAATGCGCCTGCACGACCTGCTGCTGCTGCCCACGCATTACGAGGGAATGGCGCTTGTCGTCGGGGAGGCCCTTTCCTGTGGTCTGCCCGTCATCACCACCCCCCAAGCCGGAGCGGAACCGTTGCTCGGCAACCAGCGCGGTGGATTCATCGTGCCCGAAGGGGATGCCGGCGCCCTGGCCGCCCAAATTGGGGTTTTGCACGAGCACCGGGACATGTTAGCCTCATTGCGGCAGAGCGCCTTGGTAAGTGCCTTTGAAAATAACTGGGGTCTGTATCGCAAAAAGCTCGGCAGCCTCGCTTCCACCCTGTTTCTCTGACTCAACTCCCATGCTCTCCAAGATCATCCAAAACCTTTCATATCATGGGCAAACTTAGTATCGAAACAATGATCCTCGCTGCGGGCTGCAGCGTCGTACTCAGCTACATGCTGGCCGCCTTTAGTTGGCGGCGTGCGGTCCATCTGGCCTTCATCATGGCCTTGCTGGAAGGGGCGATCCGCAAATGGCTGCTGCCTGGGGCCTCTGAACTCGTCTATTTCGGCAAGGACATCATCCTCTTCGGGGCCTATCTCAAATTCTACTTCAACCCGGATTTTGATCTGAAGGGTTACTATTTGAAGACACCGGCGATGCTGGTGTCCTCAGCCTGCCTGATGCTGATTCTGGTCGGGGCGCTGAACCCGAACATCGGCTCCATGGTGCTGGCTGTGTACGGGGTGAAAATTTACCTCTGGTATGTGCCCCTGGCTTTCATGATGCCGTATCTCTTCCGGTCAGAGCAGGAGCTGACCCGGGTGCTGTTCTGGTATTGCATGATCTCCATCCCGATCTGCCTGCTCGGCGCGGCCCAGTTCTTTGCAGGGCCGACCTCCCCGCTGAACTGCTATGTGCAAACGGCAATGATGGACAGTTCGCAGATCGCGACTTTTGGGGCCGGTTCCGAGCGAGCTCGCATCACCGGCACCTTTTCCTTCATTACTGGTCATACCACCTTCGTGATCCTCTTCTTCGGCCTGACCATGGCCCTGCTCACGGGTATCACGGACAAAAGGAAGTGGATCCTGCTGCTGGTCAACCTGCCGCTGCTGGCGGCCAATGCCCTGATGTCCGGTTCACGCGGAGCGGTTTACACGGTGGTCTTATTCACCCTTATCTTTGTGGCGATGACGACGATCACGCGGGTGGGGAAAACCGAGAAAGGGGCCAGCGGGGCGCTGGGTTATCTTCTCGCTGGTATCGCGGTCGTGGCCGTGGTGGCGAACTTTTTCTTCAAAGATGCGCTCAACGAGTTTGAAGGGAGACGGCGAACGGCGAATGACACGACGGTTTCACGTCTTTACACTCCGCTGTGGTCGATCCAGCAAGCTTCCAAAGACGTCGGCCTAGCAGGCTATGGCATCGGGATGTCCCATCCGGCGGTGGAAGCCATGCGAAACCGGCTTAAGCTGGCGCGTTCCAAGAAGAAGTGCCCAGTCTATGACTCCGAGATGGGGCAGGTGCTTGCGGAGTTGGGCTGGGCAGGTTTTTTGATGTGGTATGCGCTGAGGTTCTGGATCGTTTGGTCCACTTGGTTGGCCTACAAACGGGCGGAACCTTCGGTCTTGAAAGCCTTGTATCTGGCCTGTTTTTGTTTCCAGGGTGTGCATCTCAGTTCAGGGGTAGTGTTGAACCACTTTGCCAACCTTCTAGTCTTTGCCGCCTGGGGCCTGTGCATGATCCCCAATCTCGTGCGGCTCGGGCGTACGGGGGGGCAGGCGGTGTCGCGGCGGATCGCCGCCCCGCAGCCGCGTGCCTCGACTTGATCGGCCAGGCACCTCATCCTCAGGCAAGGTTCATTCCATGTGACTGCGGTCCCGCTCACCCTCATCATTCCAGCGCACCGGCGGGTCCATAAACTGCTGCACACGCTGGAGGTCGTCTTTGGCTGCTTGCCGCTGCCTGACGAGGTGATGGTACATGTCGATGGAGGCAGCCCGGAGGTGCTGGAGGCGGTGGAAGGTTCGTTTCCGCAGGTGAAGCTGCTGAGCAGTCAGACCCTGCTCGGGCCGGGCGGTGCTCGAGACCGCATGATTCGGCTGGCCAAGCACGAGTGGGTGGTGACCCTGGATGATGACTCCTTTCCCGAACGTCCCGATTTTTTCGCCCGTGTGATGGCGGATGCCGAGAGGTTTCCTGAGGCCGCGGTGCTGAGTTGGGACACCCTTTCGGAAGACCAAGCGGCGGAGGGATTTCATCACATCGCGGTCTTTTCCGGCTGTGGCAGCGTGTTTAACCGGGCCTGGTATCTGCGAACGAAAGGTTTTGTTCCCCGGGTGGTGGCCTACGGCTTCGAGGAGGTGGATGTGAGCCTGCAACTGTACTGTCTCGGCGGGCGGGTGATTTACGATCCCTGTCTGCGGGTGATCCATGATCATCCGATGCCAGAAGTGGTAGAACCGGAGATCGTGGCGGGCGCCCTGCTGAATGCCTTCTGGTTCCCGCTGGTCCGCTATCCGCTGCTGCTGTTGCCCTGGGCCTGGCTGTCGGCCCTGCGCTACACCCTCCGAACCCTGCTCAACGGCGGCCACGCGGGCGTGCTGGAAGCCCTTCGCCGCGGGCCGATGGAGGCGGCTGACATTTTGCGATGGAGAACGCCCCTGGCTTTGACGGGGGTGCTTGGCTGGCTGAAGCTGCGGCGTCACCCGCAGGCGCTTGGCTTGAAGACTGACTTGTCGTGATGAATTCCGCTGCCACTGCCTTCCGATTGCCTGAATCGCTTCCTTCGAAGCGGTGGCGTACGTTGCTGGCCCGGCTGGTGTATCCCTACGGGGCGGTGAGACGGGTGCTGCTGGGGCCGGCGGCTGGCACACCTTTTCATGTGGCTCCAGGCATGGGCCTGATGTACGCGCTGGGAGCGGATCATCGTCGTGCCTTGGCCCTGCTGGCCGATCACCTGCCGCTAGGCGGGGTATTCTATGATATCGGCGCGAATCAAGGCCAGTTCTCGATCGGACTCGCCCAGGTGGTGGGCAGCGCCGGGCTGGTGGTGGCCGTGGAGCCCCTGCCGGAAAACCAGCGGGCCTTCGCGGCGAACCTGGCGCTCGGCCATTATCCGCAAGTGAAGATGGTGGGTGCGGCGATCAGCGCATCTGGAGGATCGCGGCCCTTTTTGTTCGACACCGCGAGGTCCACGATGGGGACCTTTGCCGGTTCCGCGGTGAAGCTGGACGATGCCTCGTCCGGCTGCCTGACGGTGGACACCCTCACGCTGGACGAACTGGCCGCGGGGCAGGGACGCATGCCCGACTGCATCAAGATCGACGTCGAGGGCGCGGCGGATGAGGTGCTGGCCGGGGCCTCAGAAGTGCTGGGCAGCGCCCGCCCGAACTTGCTGGTGGAACTGCATCTCTCAGACAAGCATGACCGCGAGAAACGCGCGGTGACCTCCCTCGTGGAAAGGTTCGACTACTCGATTTCGATGTTCGACGGCCAGCCCCTCGGTGTGGTGCGCCCGCCCGGTGAATACCAGGCTTGGTGCGTTCCCCGTTCGCGGTAGCCCGTGGCTGCATCCGGTCCCAGTTCCAACCAACCCGCTCTCGATCCCAACCATGAAACGTGCGCTCATCACCGGCATTACCGGCCAGGACGGCTCCTATCTGACCGAGTATCTGCTCGGCCTGGGTTATGAAGTTCACGGGTTGATGCGGCAGACCGGTCTCGAGCAGATCAAGGGCAGCACCCAGTTTGGCGCGCCGGAGGACCTCTACGAGCGCTGTGTCCTGCATCCCATCAGCTTGGATAACTTTCCCGGCCTTTACCGGCTGGTGTCACGCTGGCAGTTTGATGAGTGTTACCACCTGGCGGCCGCCTCGTTCGTGGGCGAGACGCTGGCGGACGGCTATCAAACCATCCAAACCAATATCGCCGGGACCCATTACCTGCTAGCCGCCTTGTGTGAATTTCAGAAGTCTTGCCGGTTCTACTTTGCTGGAACCAGCGAAATGTTTGGCCGCCCTCGTGCAGCACCTCAGCGGGAGGACACGCCGTTCATGCCGCGAAGCGCCTACGGCATCAGCAAGCTCGCGGCTTTTCACCTTGTGCGGAACTATCGTGAGAGCCAAGGAATGTTCTGCTGCTCGGGAATTCTCTACAACCATGAGAGCCCGCGGCGCAGACCTGAGTTTGTGACCCGGAAGATCACGCTGGCCGCCGCGCGAATCGCTCGTGGACGTCAGGACAAGCTGGAACTGGGCAACCTGGACGCCAGGCGCGACTGGGGCTGGGCACCCGACTACGTGGAGGCCATGCATGCCATGCTTAATCATACCTCGCCCGATGACTATGTGGTGGCGACTGGCGAACTGCACAGTGTGCGCGAGATCTGCGAGATCGCTTTCGCCCGGGCAGGACTCGATTGGAGCAAGCATGTCGTGGTCAATCCCATGTTCCACCGCGCTGAGGAGCCCATTCCGCTACAGGGAGACAGCACCAAAATCCACCGCGTCACTAGTTGGCGGCAGAAGACGCGCTTTAATGAAATGATCACGACCATGGTGGACGCTGACCTGTCACGTATTTGAGCAAGATGCAGAAATCATTGAAAACGATCCATGTCTGGGCACCAGGCATCCGGGAGGGAACCGGGGGAATCCAAGCTTTTTGCCGGACACTGGTGATGGCGGTCAAGCAGAGCTTTCCCGAGCATGACCTTCATGTGCTGTTGAAGAACGACGATGTGGATGACGCAGATCCCTTGAGGGCGCTGGGAGTGCGTTTCACCTCTGTAGCCGCGGTGCCCGCCGTTTTGCGAACCGCGGCTTTTGCCGCGAGAGGCATCGCCATGGGGCTGGTTGAGCGGCCGGTTTGCGTACTCGGCGCTCACCTCCACTTCCTGCCGGCCATCCAGGCGCTACGGGGCATCATCGGGACCAAGTATGCCGGTTTTTTGTATGGGATTGAAGCTTGGAACGTGACTTCAAAACACCGCATCCGCGCCATGTGCGCGGCGGACGGTCTGGTGGCGATCAGCTGGTTCACGAGGGATCATGTGGTGAAGCATCACCATGTGGAACCAGGTCGCTGCCGGCTTGTGCCTTGCACGTTTGACGTGGAACGTTTTGCAATCGGTGCCAAGCCGCCAGACCTCTTGGAGCGGTATGGCATCAAACCCGGGCAGCCGGTGTTGCTGACCGTGAGCCGCTTGGCCCTTTCCGAACGCTACAAGGGGCACCGGCAGGTTTTTGTGGCTATGAGGCGCATCTTGGAAAGCCATCCAGACGCGGTTTATGTGGTGGCTGGGCAGGGAGATGATCTCGTTCGGCTTAAAGACGAGGCGCAGGTCATGGGTCTGGAGGACCATGTGAAGTTCATCGGGCATGTCGCCGTCGCAGAACTGCCCGCTCTTTATCGGATGTGCGATCTGTTCGTGATGCCAAGCTCGAAGGAGGGATTTGGGATTGTGTTCTTGGAAGCAATGGCGACGGGCAAACCGGTGATCGCTGGCAACATCGATGGTTCCGTGGACGCTGTGGACCATGGGCGCCTAGGTGCTCTGGTGGATCCAAACTGCCCTATGGAGATCGGCGCGACCGCATGCCAGATTCTCGAGCGCAGCTATCCGAATCCGCTGATGTTCCAGCCTGAAGCGCTTAGGGAAGCGGTCCGTGAACAGTTTGGCTATGCCCGTGTCAGCAGGCTATTTGCCGAGTTTGTGCGACCTCTGACGGAGGATGACACAACTGCAAGCTCCACTGATTCTGCCGCCCTCCCATCGCCGCCAAATGAGGCCCCAATTCAAAGACGGGGACTGCGAATTGCCGTCCTGACACATCTTACGTCGCCTTATCAGGTGGAGTTTTTCAATGCGATAAACGCATCCGGCCTGTGCAGCCTCGATGTCGTCTATCTTACCAGCACTGACCGGTCGCGGCAGTGGGCCAAGCCTGCGCTCTCGCATGCGCACATGATTGTCGATGAGACTCCGGAATGCGCTCAAAGTGCCATGAGTGTGCTGGCAACGGCGGACGTCACCATCTTCAATTTCTATACCCATGCCTTCGCCTTGAAGGCCATTCGTAAACGCGCCGCGACGGGGCTGCCGTGGGCGTTCTGGGGGGAGAGGCCGGGATTCATGCATCTCGGGCTGATAGGCCGGCTCCAGAGGAAACTTCTGCTTGGCCCGCTGCATGCCTGTCGAGCTCCCATTTGGGGTGTCGGAAAATTCGGCGTGGCAGGCTATCAGAGCGAGTTCGGTCCCGACCATGAGTATGTGGACATCCCCTATTTCTCAGACATCAGCCGTTTTGAATGCCCGCGAAATGAGCGGTCCACTGCGAGGAAGTTTCTGTTTTGTGGAGCCATGATTCCACGCAAAGGCGTGGAGGAACTGGCTCGTGCCTTTAAGCGTCTGGCGGCCAACAGTCCGGATGTGCGCATCGTGTTCGTCGGGGACGGTCCACTTGTTCCCAAGTTGAAGGCCATCCTGTCTGGCTGCGCCTCTCAGGTGGAGTGGGCAGGGTTCCAACCTTGGGAGAAATTGCCGGGGTTTTATGCGGAGGCGGATGTTTTCTGCTTTCCTTCCCGATACGACGGTTGGGGGCTTGCTGCAGTCGAAGCACTAGCCTCCGGCCTGCCTGTTATTTCGACTGACGAGACAGGGGCGGCCTTGGAGTTTGTCAAGGAAGGTTCAAATGGCTGGCTCGTCCCCCCTGGTAAAGAGGAGGCATTGCTTGCCGCCATGAAAAAGGCGGTTTCACTGGATCAGGCAGAACTGGCTGTCATGAGGGAGGCGGCACGGGTTTCGGTCACAGATCATTCCCTGGAGTGTGGGGCGGCTCGTTTCATCGAAGCAAGTCAACGGGCGGCTTTATTGTGGCGGAGAGTGCTACAATAAAGCAATGATTGCCTGTGGTATGGTTTCTGCTAAACAACTAAAAAATACCTTTTAAGCGCTAATGTGCGGCATTGCCGGAATCCTTACCTCTCAAACCTTGCCAACTCATCTCGAAAATGAGCTCAAGGGTATGCAGAAAACGCTCCGTCATCGTGGGCCTGACGACCAAGGCGTCTGGCTTTCCATGCATAAGCAGGCCGGATTCGTGCACACACGGCTTTCCATTCTCGATCTGTCGGACGCAGGGCACCAGCCCATGTCCCTGCCGGATGTTCCACTGACCATCACTTTCAATGGTGAGATCTACAATTTCAGAGAACTACGCGCTGCTTTAGAGGCGGGGGGCGTTGTTTTCCACACCAGGACGGACACAGAAGTTCTTCTCCGCCTGTATCAGGCCCATGGCGAGAAAATGGTGTCCATGCTGCGCGGCATGTTTGCGTTTGCCATTTGGAACGAAGAATCCCAATCCGCCTTCCTGGCGCGTGACCCGTTTGGTATCAAACCACTCTACTACCATGCTGGTGCTGATGGGAGGCTGGTTTTTGCCTCTGAGCTGCGCGTGCTGGCCCGTAGCAGCCTGGTCAGCCGTGAGATCGACCGCAGCGCGATGCTACGTTATCTGAAGTCAGGCTCGGTGGCCGAGCCCGCCACTCTCCTCCGAGATGTCCGCAGCCTGGAGGCTGGTCATACGCTCGTCTGGCAGCGGGGTGAGGTGAAAAAGACGAGATATTGGCACATGCACTTTGAAGCCGCCTCGATCGAAGCGGGTGAAGCGGTTCATCTTTGCCGAGAAGCGCTGCTTGACTCCGTCACAGCTCATTTTGTCAGCGATGTGCCTGTAGGGATCTTTTTGAGCGGCGGGATTGATTCGACTGCGCTTCTCGCTATGGCCACCAGATTAGGGTATCGTGGTGTGTCCACTTTCTCAGTCGGCGTGGATGATCATGCTCTCGACGAAAGCGGAGTGGCTGCCCGCACAGCTGCATTCTTCGGTTCCACGCACCATGAACTGGCGATGAACAGCCGGTTGGCGGAGCAGAGTTTTGCCGGTTACATGGAGTCGATGGACCAGCCAAGCGTAGATGGGCTGAACACATACACGGTGGCGGCTTTTGCCAAGAGCCAAGGCATGAAGGTTGTGCTCTCTGGCTTGGGCGGGGATGAGTTTTTTGGCGGTTATCCCAGCTTTCAGAAAATCCCCCGTCTTATCTCCATGGGGAAAGCGGTTCATTCCGTGCCTGGTCTGGCATCCTTGTCGTCCATTTTGCTTCAAAATCCGGTGCTGCCATCACGCATCCGTAGGTTGGGAGCGTTTCTTGACGGCCGCCCATCCGTCTCCGAGGCGTATCGTGCTTTTCGCGGGATATTCTCCCAGCGTGAGGCCACGGGCCTCGTCCAGGCTATTACTGGAAGCAACGAGGGGATCGAACCTCCTCCGCCTTATGAGGCCTTCGAGGTCACGGATCAAGCGGACGCTATCAGCACCTGCGAGGTTAGCTATTACATGCGTAACCAGCTTCTTCGTGATAGTGATGTGATGAGCATGCGGCATGGCTTGGAACTACGCGTGCCACTTGTGGACAAGGTGCTATTTGAAACGATCTCGAGAATTCCCTCCCAGTTCCGAATTCGTGCAGGAAAGCAGTTGTTGCTGGATGCGGTGCCGGAAGTTCCAGAGTGGGTCAAAAACCAGCCCAAGCGGGGTTTTATGTTTCCCTTTGAGAAATGGTTGTCGGATCGCTGGGGAAATGAGTTCAAGGATGCGGCGGCCGTGCTGCCCGGTGCGAGCCCGCCTTGGTATCAGGTTTGGACGGTTTTTATGCTCCAGCAGTGGCTCAAAGGCATCTGATCATCGCGATGCGGGTCTTGCATGTCATTCCAAGTCTGGATGCGTCCTACGGTGGGCCGGCGTCAGCCATGCCTGTGATGGCAAGGGGACTGGCGCAGGCTGGAGTCGAGGTGCATGTGGCTACGATTGATGAAGCTCTGCCTAAAAGCAGCCCGCCTGTCCTGAGTGATGAGAATGGCTTTCAACGCTTTTCTTTCCCTCTCACCTGCCACCCTTATCGTATTTCCTTCTCTCTCGGCAAATGGCTGGGGTGCCACATGATGAACTATGACCTGGTCCATGTGCATGGGGCGTTCACTTACTCTAGCTGGGCAGCCTGCCGGGCTGCCGCCAAAGCACGGGTGCCGTTTATTGTGCGTCCTCTCGGCATTTTGAATCGTTGGGGCATGGAGAGACGCCGTCCATGGCTCAAGAAGTGCTTTTTCAGACTCCTCGAAAAGCCGCTCTTCGATCACGCTGAAACGATGCATTACACCAGCGTGGAGGAGGCTGACGACGTGGCCCGCCTGGAGATAAATGCAAAGACAGCGATCATTCCCCTTGGGATTGATCTGGCGGAATTCGAGCGCCTGCCCTGCCCGTCACTTTTTTTGAAACGCTTCCCCGATGCGGAAGGCGGTCCGCGCGTCGTATTTGTTTCCAGAGTGGACCGAAAAAAAGGGATTGAGATGCTGATTCCAGCTTTTAGAGAGATTCGAAAAACCGTGGCGGATGCCAGACTGATAATTGTTGGGGATGGCCCCCCGGAATTGCTCGGGGAACTGCGCCAGCTATCAACGGAAGAAGGCGTTTCTCAGGCGGTGGTATGGGCAGGATTTCTTCGTGGTGAGCTGAAGCTTGCCGCGTTGGCATCCGCCCAGGTGTTCTGTCTTCCTTCCCATTCGGAGAATTTCGGCATGGCTCTCCTAGAGGCCATGGCGGCCGGGGTTCCCTGTGTTGCTACCGATCAGGTCGCGCTGGCGGTTTCCGCGGCTCGTGAAAAAGCCGTGAGCCTGATCCCCTGCAGGATGGAGGCCATCGCCCCGGCTGTTTTGAAAATACTCTCGAATCAGGAGGAGGCGGCGAAGCTCGGTCAGGCAGGTCGCGCATACGCTTGGTCTCATCACGGCATGGCGGCCACTGGATACAGACTCAGGGAGCTTTACGAAACTTTGACCCAAGGAAGCTGAACATGTCACATCATTCTGGCTCTGACGGGTGCCAAAGCGGGTTGCGCGTCCTTCTGATCAATCAGTGCTTCTACCCCGATCATGTGGCCACGGCCCAGCATCTCTCGGATCTGGCCTTGGGACTGGTCGATGCCGGGCATCAGGTGACCGCGGTGGCCTCAAGTCGCGGCTATGATGATCCGACGCGTCGTTTTCCTGTGCGGGAGACTTGGAAGGGGATCGACATTCAGCGCATCTGGACGCCGGGACTTGGCAAGAAGGCCAAATGGCGTCGCCTCGTGGACTTCGCCACGTTCTGGCTGAATGCGGCCCGCATCCTTCTTTTCATGCCAAAGCATGACGTGACCATCTGCCTCACTTCGCCACCATTGATCTCCACTCTCGGCACGGTGGCGGCGAAACTGAAAGGCGGAGCCGTCATTCCCTGGGTGATGGACTTGAACCCTGACGAGGCCGTTGCCGCTGGCTGGCTCAAAGAGGGCGGTTTCGTCGAGCGCACGCTGACGCTGATTCAAAACTGGAGCTTCCGGCAGGCCTCCCGCATCGTGGCGTTGGATCGCTTCATGGCGCAACGAATCATCGCCAAGGGTGTGACTCCGGCGGTGGTCAGGACCTATGCGCCGTGGAGCCATGATCAATCGGTGCGCTTTGACGTGCCTGCCCGCGATGCCTTTCGTGCCAAGCACGGGCTCACCGGCAAGTTCATCGTGATGTATTCCGGCAATCACAGCCCCTGCCATCCGCTCGATACCGTGCTGGCGGCGGCCGAGGTCTTGAAGCAGGACCCGACGGTTCATTTTCTCTTCGTGGGCGGTGGCAGCGAGTTCAAGAAGGTGCAGGCTTTTCAGAAGGACAAGGCGCTATCGAACATCACGACGTTGCCCTACCAGCCGATGGAGGAGCTCTCCGGGTCGCTTTCGAGTGGCGATCTGCACCTCGTCGTGATGGGCGAGCCCTTCGTGGGCATCGTTCACCCCTGCAAAATCTACAATATCCTCTCCCTCGGCATCCCGCTGCTCTTTGTCGGTCCGGAGCAAAGCCATGGCGGGGATCTCGCGCGACGCCTAGGCGATCCCGGCTACGCCAGACTGGCGGCTCACCGAGACGTGGATCGCGTGGTGGAGGAGATCCGCGCCGCGGCCCGGACGGGTCCCCAGCCACCGAACCCGGCCGCCCAGGCCCTCGCCGCGGAGTTTTCGCACTCGGTGCTCTGCCCCCGCTGGGTGGACTTGATTGTCGAGGCGGCGAACGATTCGCGTTAACCATAAAATCTGCTCGAAACCAACGGGAAAAGACGCTAGTCAGCCCGCTTCCAACCTACATGAAAAAAGCGCTCATCACAGGCATCACCGGCCAGGACGGCTCCTATCTCGCGGAACTGCTCCTCAAAAAAGGATATGAGGTCCACGGCATCATCCGCCGCTCCTCCAGTTTCAACACCGGGCGCATTGATCACATCTATCATGCCCCGCAGGAAAACGGGAAGCTCATCCTGCACTACGGTGACCTCGCCGACGCGGTGAACATGGTGAAGTTGCTCTACGATTTGAAGCCCGATGAGATCTACAACCTCGGCGCCCAGTCCCATGTGAAGGTCTCCTTCGATATCCCGGAATACACGGGTGACGTGGACGGCCTCGGCGCGGTGCGCATTTTGGAGGCCATCCGCGAGGTGGGACTGGTGGACAAGACCCGTTTCTACCAGGCCTCCTCCTCCGAGATGTTTGGCAAGGTGCAGGAAGTCCCGCAGACGGAGACGACCCCCTTCTGGCCTCGCTCGCCCTACGGCTGCGCGAAGGTCTATGCCTACTGGCTCACCGTGAACTACCGCGAAAGCTACGGCCTGCATGCCTCCAACGGCATCCTCTTCAATCATGAGAGCCCCCGCCGCGGCGAGACCTTCGTCACCCGCAAGATTACCCGTGCTGCCACCCGCATCAAGATGGGCCTCCAAGAGAAGCTTTACCTCGGCAACCTCGACGCGAAGCGCGACTGGGGCTTCGCTGGCGAATACGTCGAAATGATGTGGCTCATGCTCCAGCAGGATCAACCCGATGACTATGTCGTGGCCACGAACGAGACACACAGCGTTCGCGAGTTCTGCCAGGAGGCCTTTGGCCTGCTCGGCCTGGATTGGGAAAAATACGTCGTGCATGACTCCCGCTATGAGCGCCCCGCCGAGGTCGATCTGCTGATCGGCAATCCTGAGAAAGCTCGTCGCCAGCTCGGCTGGGAACCGAAGGTCCGCTTCAAGGACCTCGTCAAAATCATGGTCGATGCCGATCTCGTGCTCGCCCAGAACGAAGCCCGCGTCAAAGCCGCTCTCGCCAGCTAAGAGATGAAGCTCTTCATCGCAGGCCATGCCGGGATGGCAGGAGGTGCCCTCGTCCGCCGCTACCAGCGGGAAAACGGGGTGGAGCTCCTGTTGCGCACGCGGCGTGAACTCGATCTCGCGGATCAGACGGCGGTGGAGTCTTTTTTCCAAGCGGAGAAGCCCGATGCGGCCATCATCGCCGCAGGGAAGGTGGGAGGCATTCATGCCAACAACACCTATCCTGCCGAGTTCATCCACGAAAACCTCGCCATCGCCACGAACTGCATCCACAGCGCGTGGAAAGCCGGGGTGAAGCGTCTGCTCTTTCTCGGCAGCTCGTGCATCTATCCCAAACTGGCACCACAGCCGATCTCGGAAGACTGCCTGCTCAGCTCGGCGCTCGAGCCCACGAATGAAGCCTATGCTATAGCCAAGATCGCCGGGCTCAAGATGGCCGAGTACTACCGCAAGCAATATGGAGTGGTGTATCACTCGGTGATGCCCACCAACCTCTACGGTCCCGGTGACAACTACCACCCGGAGAACTCGCATGTGATGCCAGCGCTCATTCGTCGATTTCACGAGGCCAAAGTGGCTGGTCTGCCGGAGGTGACGGCGTGGGGCACTGGCAAGCCGCTGCGCGAGTTCCTGCATGTGGATGATCTCGCTGACGCGTGCGCCTTTTTGATGGCCTTGGAGGCCCCGCCAAACCTTGTGAACGTCGGCTACGGACGTGATGTGAGCATTCGTGACCTCACGGAGCTGGTGGCCTCCATCGTCGGCTACCAAGGCAAGATCCTGTGGGACTCCAGCATGCCTGATGGGACACGCCGCAAGTTTCTCGACAGCTCCCGCATCACCCAGCTCGGCTGGAAACCGCGCATTGAGCTGAGCGAGGGCATCGCACATGCCTACCAGTGTTTCCTTGAAGAAGAGTCCTCAGGCCGGTTGAGAGGGGCCTGAGCGCTCGGACAGTTTTCACAACCTTCGCCAAGGGCCGGAATGATCTTCCGGCCTTTTTTTGTTGCATCGGCCGGGCAATTGCGGCGCGGTCTATGCCAAGCAGCAGGCAGCAGATTCTGTGCTCCGAGCCATCTTCCGGCATGTCTTCACGCGCGACATGCCAACACTGCGGCACTCCTGTGCCCTCATCCCGGAGCGACGGCTTTTGCTGCGCCGGATGCCACTACGTCCACGATATGCTCCAGCAGGAGGGATTGGGGCAGTTTTACGATCTCAAAGGGGCGCAGAACCTTCCGCCCGTCTCTCCGCAAGCGATGCGGCAGCAGGACTACGGCTGGCTGGAGGCCTCCACCATTGCGGCAACGGCCCAGCGGACCGATGAAAACACCGCGGCAGAACTGAGCGTGAGCATTCAAGGGCTCTCCTGCATGGCGTGCATCTGGCTCATCGAACGGATCTTTGCCAAAATGGGCGGCACGCAGGTGAACATCGACATCGCCCGCGGTGAGCTGCGCATGGCCTGGCATCCGGGGCAGTTTGATCCTGTGGAGTTCGCTCGAGAGTTGCAGCGCTTTGGTTACCTGCTCGGCGTGCCGCGTGCGGATGCCGGCAGCGGCACGGACAACGGTCTCGAACGCCGCACTGGCCTCTGCGGTGCCTTTGCGATGAATGCGATGGCTTTCTCGCTGCCGGCCTACTTTGGCATGCCGGACGATTTTGCCTTCGCGCGATGGTTTGACCTCGTCGCAGCCGCCTCGGCCACGCTCGCGTTGTTTGTCGGTGGCAGTTACTTTGCCCAACGAGCCTGGCAGGCGCTCAAGGCGGGCGTGCTGCACATCGACACGCCCATCTCGCTCGGCATCCTCGCGGCGTATGCGGGCTCGATCATCGGCTGGATGAGCGGGGAGAAGGGGCTCAAATACTTCGACTTCGTCGCCATGTTCATCTTTTTGATGCTTGGCGGGCGTCTCGTTCAGCAAATGGCCGTTGCGAGGAATCGCCGTCGTCTCGTGCGTGATCCTTCCATACCCGAAGCGGATGCCTTGGAGGCTTTGAAGGCGGGTGAAAGCTTCACCGTGAAGCCCGGCCAAGCCATTCCCGTCGCTGCGAAGCTCGAAGACGCTCACGCCAGCATCAGCCTCGAATGGATCAATGGTGAAAGCGATGCCTGCGCCCGCACCAGCGGCCAGCTTCTGCCTTCCGGAGCTTTGAATGCTGGCACGCGCTCGCTGACCGCTGTGGCTCTCGAGGCTTGGAAGGACTCCACACTGCATAAACTGCTCGAAGCACGCCGCGGCAGTGACAATCGTGATCTGCGGCTCGAACAGCTCCTGCGTGGCTATTTGATCGTCGTCGTGCTCGCAGGCGTTATCGGCGGCATCTGGTGGTGGCAGCATACCGGTGAATGGACCAAGGCCATGCAAGTCATGATCTCCGTGTTCGTTGTGTCATGCCCCTGCGCCCTCGGCGTGGCTGCGCCGCTGGCCGATGACATCGCCGCGAGCCGTGCGGAAGGTCACGGTGTGTTTGTTCGCACGCTCGGCCTCTGGAAAAAACTCACCCGGCTGCGTCAGATCGTTTTCGACAAGACGGGCACGCTTACCTTGGAAAACCCCGTGCTCGTGAATCCCGAATCGCTCGCGGTTCTCGATGAAACAGCCCGCCAGGCCTTGCGACATCTCACCAGCGGCAACCTGCATCCTGTCAGCCGCAGCCTCTTTGATGCACTGGGCGGCACGCCGGACCAAGTTCTCGATGCCGAGGTGATCGAGACGCCCGGCCAGGGGCTTCACTTTGAGCAGAACGGCATCGTTTGGGCCATCACGAGGCCGAAGGATCAATCCGCCGATGCCATCTTCACCCGCAACGGTATCGAAACGGCCGCTTTCCGCTTTCATGATGCCTTGCGTGGTGAATCCAGTGATGAGGTTCGTCTGCTCACGAAGCGCGGTTTGCGCATCAGCATCCTCAGCGGCGATCGGGAGCCTAAAGTAGCCGACATCGCCGTGCAGCTCGGCCTTCAACGCGATCAATGGCATCACAGCCTCACGCCGGATGAAAAAGCTGCGTGGATCGCTGCGCATGATCCGCTGGGCACCCTTTACATCGGCGATGGTGCCAATGACAGCCTCGCCTTCGATGCCGCGTCCTGCGCGGGCAGTCCGGTCACAGGTCGCAGTTTCTTGGAGCACAAGGCGGACTTCTACTTTCTCGGTCACAGCATGCGTTTCATGAGCAGCCTGCTCGACATCGCCGCCACGCATCGCCGCGCGGTGCATGCGGTGTTTGGCTTCTCGGTCACTTACAACCTCGTCACCGCCACGATGGGCCTCTTCGGGCATTTGAGCCCGCTGCTCGCAGCCATCCTGATGCCGCTGAGCTCGGTGGCCACGCTTTCGATTGTGGCGCTCATCTTCCGGGCGGACAAACAGCGCGATCTGGCTTCGAGGGATGCTCTGGTGCCTGATGTCGGCCTGCCGGCGGTGGGCTAGTTTTTGACGTGGCAGTCCGGCGGGCTAACGTCACGCGCCATGATCGTCACATGCCAACAGATGCAGAAGGGTGAAGAAGCCGCGTTTGCGCGGGGAGTGTCCGCCGCGGCATTGATGGAGGAGGCAGGGCAGGGGATCGCTGCTGTTGTAAGGCAGTTTTATCCGCGGGCAGGTTCGTTGGTGCTCTATCTTGGCAAGGGCAACAACGCGGGCGATGCACTCGTGGCGGCTCGTGAACTGCGAAAGGAGGGCTGGAAGGTCTTTGGAAGGCTTTGCGTGCCACCTGCCGAGATGAAAGAGCTGCCTCGCGGGCATTTTGGCGATTGGGTGCAAGTGATCGATGATGCGAGGAAACATGACTTTGCGCCAGGTCCCGTCGTTTTGCTCGATGGCCTGCTCGGCATCGGTTTCAGCGGCGAAATGAAGGCGGACCTCGCCGTGCTGGCCGACGAGATGAATGACCTCCGCCAGCATCATCATGCGCAGATCGTGGCGATGGATCTGCCGAGTGGTCTGGGGGATCGAAAGGCGGTCGAGGCGGATGTGACGGCCTGCGTGGCGCAGATTAAAGACGTGCTTGTGGAAGATGGTGCGGATCGAAATGTCGGCCGTATCGCTCTGGTGCCGTTGAAGGAGCTGACAGACATCCAAGGTGATGCTGATGCGATGGTGATGACCTCGCGTCGCATTCGCGGCTGGTTGCCGCATCGGCCGAATGACATGCACAAGGGCGACACGGGTCGCGTGGTGATCATCGCGGGTTCACGCGGCTTTCTCGGGGCGGCCGAACTGGCATGCCGCGGTGCTTTGCGAGCGGGCGCAGGGCTTACCACCCTGCTCGTGAAGAAGGATGCGTATGAATTGCTGGCGGCTCGTGTGCCGCCGGAGGTCATGGTGAAGTGTGTGAGCGATTACCGCGATGCGCTGGAGATGAAGGTCGATGCTCTCGCCGTTGGCCCTGGGCTCGGATTTGAGTCGGAGGACGAGGTGCTCGATGTGCTGCGGCAGTCGAAAACGCCTGCGGTGATGGATGCGGATGCCATCACGATGCTCGCGAAGAATCCGGAGGTGCTCGATGAGATGGATGGCCTGCCGCGTTTGCTCACACCGCATCCGGGAGAGCTTCAGCGGCTGCTCGACAACTTCCCCGGCTGGCATGGCATGGATCGCCGCACCGTCACGGAGATGCTGGTGAAAACGCATCCGAAGCGCACGCTGCTGCTCAAAGGCACCCGCACGGTGATCGCCACCGCAGGTGAGGTGACGTTGTTCAACTCCACCGGGCATCCCGGCATGGCCAGCGGTGGCATGGGGGATGTGCTCACGGGCTTGTGCGCGGCTTTCGCGGCAAGACGCATTGGTTTGCATCACGCGGCGGGGCTTGGCGCATGGCTTTGTGGCCGTGCGGCAGAGATCGCGGGACGTGATGGCTTGTGCGCGAGTGATGTCGCGGCGCATCTCGGGGATGCCATTCGGGATCTCAAAGAGGGCTGCTGGTGAGCTTGTTTGATGAGAGAACGATGACGTGGCTGCGCGAGCCTTTGCAGGCGCTTGCGTCAGAGGATGTGCTGATCGGCACCTCGTCGTGGAAGTATCCGGGATGGTGCGGGCAGCTTTATGACGAGTCGCGCTATGTGACGCGTGGCAGGTTCTCCGAGAGCCGATTTGAGAAGGAGTGCCTCGAAGAGTTTTCGGAAGTGTTTCCGACGGTTTGTGTGGATGCAGGCTACTACAATTTTCCCTCGCCAGCCTACATCGAGGGGCTTTGCCGACAGGTGCCGGAGTCGTTTCAATTCGCGTTCAAAGTCACGGATACCATCACGATCAAAAACTACCCGCAGCTCCCGCGTTTCGGCGAGAAGGGTGGAAAGGCGAACGAGCACTTCTTGAACGCGGAGCTCTTCAAGTCGGCCTTTCTTGCCTCATGCGAACGTCGGCAGCACCAGATCGGGCTTTTGATCTTCGAGTTCTCGCACTTCTACCCGAAGGACTTTGGACGCGGTCGCGAGTTTGTGGACGCGCTGGATGCCTTTTTGTCAAAGCTGCCGGATTCGTATGCCTACGCCGTCGAGGTGCGGAACCGCAACCTGCTCCAGCCGGATTACTTTGCCATGCTGTCGAGCCATCGCGTGGCGCATGTGTTCAACTCGTGGACACGGATGCCATCACTCGCGGAGCAAATCGCGATGCCGGGCAGCTTCACGACGGACTTTGTGGCTGCACGGCTGCTGCTAAGACCCGGCCGGGCTTATGAACAAGCAGTGGAGGCCTTCTCGCCCTACAAAGAGGTCAAAGACCCCAATCCCGAAGTTCGCGCCGCTGCTCGCAAACTGGTCGAAAAAGCCAAAGAGAAGCCCGAGCGAGGCAAGAGGCGTAAATCCTTCCTTTTCGTGAACAACCGCCTCGAAGGCAATGCGCTCAGCACCATTGCGGCGATCGTGAAGGATGCGAAGTAGGTTCTTCACAGGCGGGCGGCTGTTTCATCAAAGCCGTTTGCATTTCTCGGAGCGTCATTGTTGCTTCTGCCACATCATTATGTCCTTCAAAAGAAAGCTGGCCTATTGTCTGATGTTCCTGCTGCTCCTGGGCGCTGCTCACTGGCTCTACACGGACACATTGATCGAACGTTGGCGCTTCTACCGTTTTGAACCGGAAGCTTGGAAGTCTGCCAGACCAGAAGACAGGTATTACATGGCCCGCTACCTGGTTGATAAGCACATGTTGACTGGGAAATCGCGAGCTGAAGTGTTGAGCGAACTTGGCGATCCGAGCGTGAGCGCTACCAGCTTCTTGCTTTACAACCTGGGGCCTGAGCGAGGCTCCTTGTTCCGCATTGATGATGACTGGCTTGAGCTGACTTTTGATGCGGCGTCGAAGGGCGTGATAAACACTCGAATCCGCCCGGATTAGCCCTTCAACTCAAACAAACCGACGCGCCACCTCGGTGTAGAAGCGCAGCGCTTCCTCCACCTGCGAGCATTCAACGTATTCGACGGCGGCGTGGGCTTGGTCGATGCTGCCGGGGCCGAAGAGGATGGTGGGGATGCCGAGGCGCCCGAACTTGCTGGCATCGCTGCAAAACGGCACGCCGCAGACGGTGCCATCGCGCTGCATGGACCGGAGAATGTCGCCCGAAAGGGTGACGAGCGGGCTGGTGGCCTCGGTTTGGAAGGGCCAGTCTTGGAGCATCGGCTTTTCCATCTCGGCGATGACATCGGGGTGCTGTCGCTTGAGTCCATCAAGCATGGCTTGATAACCGGCGAGCACGGTTTCGACTTCTTCGCCGGGGAGGAGTCGGCGGTCGATTTCGATGACGGCTTCATCGGGCACGAAATTGACCTGCACACCGCCTTTAATCACGCCGACATTGCAGGTGCCGGGGCCGAGCAGCGGATGCGGTGACGCGGCCAGACGTGCGTGGTCTTCCTGCATGGCGAGAACGACCCGTGCCATGGCGGTGATGGCATTGATGCCGAGGTGCGGTTTCGCGCTGTGAGCGGCTTTACCCTTCGTACGGATGCGCCAGCGCACGCAGCCCTTGCTCGCGATGACGCAGCGCATCTCCGTGGGCTCGGCGACGATGGCGGCGTGGGCATGCAGGTCCTCGCAAAGCTTCACGACTCCGCGGAAAGAGTATTCCTCATCGACCACCGCGGCCATCCAGAGCTCACACGGCGGCTTTGCGTCGCTGGCGTGAATGTCCGCGATGGCGTGCATCATGGCCGCGAGACCTGCTTTGTCATCGACGGAGCCTCGACCGTGCATTTTGCCGTCCTTCAAGACGGGATCGAAGGGATCAATCGTCATGCCTTTAATCGAAACGGTGTCCATGTGGGCTTCAAAGACCACGCGGCGTGAGGGATCGCGACCCGGCACGCGGGCGATGACGTTGTTGCGGCCCGGAAAGACCTCTTGTTCCCAGGTTTCGATGCCGCGCTGCTCAAAGAAGTGCCGCACATAGGCTGCGAGTCCTGCCTCGCCGGGACCGCCCTCGTAGGAGCTGTTGATGCTGTTGATGCGGACGAGATCGGCCAGGGTGCTGAGGACGGGAGACATGCTGCCGCTATGTACGCGGCTGCAATGCGCTCCCAAACGTCTTTTGATCAAAACGTGCCGCTTTGTCCGAGGCTCAGGTATTCGCGCACGGTGTGGTTCATGGCTCGGCGAGCGGCAGGGAAGGCATCGGCGACAAGGCCGAGCGTCTCTTCCAACTCAAACTCATCGGCGAGTGCATGACGGCTGGCGGCTTCGAGATGGCTGACGACGACGTGCTCGTAATAATCGACATCCGGTGCGCCACGACGCTCGGCCCGGCGGTGGATGAAGTCCGGGTAAAGGCAGGTGAGCACGAGGAACTGGTTCGCGCACTGCACATGCAGGAAAAATTTGTGATGCCCGCCGGCCTGCTGGATGGCCTCGAGGTAGTCCACGCTGTAAAGGCTGTCCACGTTCCGGTTGATGTCGTCCGGCCCTTTGCGGGCACCGCAGCCGAAATCGGCAAAGACGACGGTCATGTAGTCTGCAACCTGCATCTGGCTGATGCCGCGTTCCTTCAAGGTGTGGCGGATGACGAGGAAAAAGAAGAGCTCGGGTGAGACCATGAGCCCTTGGCGGGAGATGACCACGGCCTCGAAGAGCTTGTCGTTGTCCAAGATGAGCGGGATGGCCTGCGGGTCATCGAGGATGGCATTGAAGCCCTCTCGATCTCGCTCGTTGGTGGCGAGGGTGTCACGAATGAAATACCAATCCGCAGGGGTGAAGCGGAACCAGCAGCCGGGGCGGGGAAAACGCGTCATGGTGAGAAGGCGTGAGCTGACATCCAAGGTTAGCATAACGAGTGCCAGATGTTGTTGGCAACTCTGACGCGGCCGCGTTCGCTTCGTTCAAAGCGCTGCTTGAAGATGTCCGAGAGCCTTCGTGGCGGCTCAATACCGCGGCATGTCCGGCTCCACGAGATCCGCCCAGGCATCGATGCCGCCGCGCATGCTCTGGGTATTCACGAAGCCATTGTGACGGAGCCACTGGGCCACTCGCAGGCTGCGCATGCCATGGTGGCAGTAAACGATGAGATGCTCCTGCTGGTCGGTGAAGCATTGCGGGGCCAGCTCATCAATGCGGGACATGGGCACGAGCACGGCACCGGGGATGCGGCAGATGTGCCACTCGTCCTGCTCGCGGCAGTCGATGATGCGCACGGGACGCTCTCCTGGCCGGCCGAGCAGGTAGCTCACATCTGTGGGGCCGATTTCGAGCGGGAGTTCCATGGCTGATGACGGGTTCAGGGACGGACGGTGACCGGTGTGCCCACCGAGACGTTATTGTAGAAGATCGCGGCCATGTGGCCGGGCATACGCACGCAGCCGTGCGAGGCTGGATAGCCGGGGAGGAAGCCCTCGTGCATGCCGATGCCGCCGGTGAAACGCATGAAGTGATGCATCTTGGATCCTTCGAAGCGGGTGCCGGGAGGTGCCTTGTCTTTCGTCACGTCGATATTGGCCATGACGACATTGCCCGCGCCGTCCACGAAGTCGCCATAGAGGTTGGATTTATGCCACTGGTCCTTTTGGATGACTTTGAAGTTACCGGTCTTCGTCGGGTGCTTCTCATCGCCGGTGGAAAGGGCGCTCACACCCGCGAGCTGGCCGCCTTTGTAGAAGTAGGCCTTCTGGTCGCTGAGGTCGATCGTCACGCTTGGTGTGCCGGACATGCCGTCACCATCCCAGTAGGAGACCTGGTCCGCGTCGTAGAGCGCGGAATGGGGGACGCTTTGGGGATTGAAGGCTTCGAGATACTGCGTCTGGCCGCGGGAGCCGCCTGAGGTGCAGGAGGCCAGGATGAGGGCCGTGGCGGGGAGGAGCAGTCGGAGGACCTTGAATATCATGAGGTGGCGTCGGGTTTATCAGATGGCGGAAGCGGCGCGAAAATGAGACACACGGGCCGAATGTCCAGAGTTTCATGCAGCGCAAGGCGGTGAAAGTCCGTGGAGACAGCCTGCAAAAGCACGCCATCATGCCGCCGTGGTGCCGCGCAGATCGCGGGCCGATTGTGTGAATGATGCCGTGTCCGAAAAAGTCTCTCTCCACCTCGTTCTGGCAGCTTGTGGGCTGGTCCGGAGCTGTCGCGGCGATGCTGGCAGCTTTTGCCCATGACTGGACACTGCCGCTGCTGGGCATGGACCTGCGCACACGGCCGGGGCATCTGCTGATCGAGGCCCAGGAGGCCATCCGGGCCGCCTTGATCGGCAGCCTCGTCGGTGGAGCGTGGTGGGCCTGTGTGTGCTGGGGCAGGCTGACCGGCAGCTTTGGCATCGCCGTTTGGAGTGTGGCGGCTGTGATGAGGTGGATCGATGAACGCGTGTTTTGGATCGGAACGACCTTTTGGTTCGCCTGGGGCCTGTTGGCGATGGTCACGCGCATACCCGAGTGGATGCCAAAAGCCTTCAAAGCGCTGAAAGCCGCCCGTGGGTGGAACGCAGCCTTTTGCGTGCTGTGGGTGATCGTGAACACCGCCTGCGATGCCGCGCTGCTGCGCGATGCGCCGCCGGGGTGGATCGAGGCGGTGGATTGCCTCGCGGCTCGTTTGCTTACGCACACGGTCATCGCCAGCGGTGTGTGGCTGCTCATGGCGGTGCATGACCGGCTCGCTCCGACTTTGGGGCGCTGGATCGCCTGGAGCATCGTCATGTTTACGCCGCTGGTCATCGTTGTGAACACCTGGCTGCAACTGTGGTGGGGCAAAGGGATGATCGAGATGTTTGGCGAGCTGGAGGTAGGCGGGCGCTTTGAAGTCGAGCGGGCCTGGGCGGCCGGCGGCGTCGAATTGAACGCGCAGACCATCAGCATTGGAGCGGGAGCCTTGATAGTCGCGCCGACGGTTTTCATGCTTTGCCGCTGGATGTCGCTTCGCATGCGGTGGCGGATGAGCGCGGTGAAACTCGGCGTGGTGGCATGTCTTGCTTGGATGGCGTTGCAGGCGGATCAACTGGCAGGTGCCTCGCTCAAAGACCGCGGCTGGCGCTGGTGGGAGCGGAAGACCTACCACCGCCGCATGACGTGGATCGAGCCGCCGCCGGGCTTGGAGCATTATCAGGCTACGTTTCACAATCCGAAGGTGCCGGTGAAGTCTCAAACACTCGCCGCAAAGCCGGACGTGTTTCTATTCATGGTCGAGTCGCTGCGTGCCGACACGCTGACGCCGCAGATCGCACCCTTTTTGACCCGTTTTCGAGATGAGGAATGCCAGCCGCTGGGCGAGACGTGGGCCGCATCGAATGTCACGCATCAATCGTGGTTCTCCGTGCTGAGCGGAAGGCTGCCGTTGTTCTTTGTCGAAGGGCGTGCGAAGAAGCAGATGCTGGCACTGCCCGCCGTGCTGAAGGCTTCCGGGTATCGTTTCGAGGCACGCATGGTGAACGATTTCGATTACATGGACATGGTGTCCGTGAATTTCGGCCTGCCAACGGCTGCGGATGTGATGGAGCATGTGCCGCGGGACAGTTCAGAGAACTTCTTCAAAGTCCCCGAACGTGAGGTGCGCATGCTGAAGCGTCTCAAGGCAACGGTGGAAGGTCGCGGGGCAGGTGGATTGTTTGCCATCACTGGGATGGACTCCACGCATTACAACTACAAGTGGGGCAATGCGTTCACACCGCCGTTTGCCGACTTTGAGGCGAATCCCATTTTCCCAATGCGACCCTCGGAACAGCAGGTGAAGCGCATCGTGCATCGCTTTTGGAATTCCGTGGCGTGGGTGGATGCGCAGCTCGCTGACTTCATCAGCTTTCTGAAGCAGCAGGGCCGCTACGACGATGCGATCATCATCATCACCGGCGATCATGGCGAGGAGTTCAAAGAGCAGGGAAGCTGGTTTCACGGCACGATGCTCAACCGCCCGCAGACTCG
>JAEUHK010000020.1 GCA_016795465.1 Verrucomicrobiaceae bacterium
GAGTCACACATCTCAGCATCGGCCTTTCACGCCGGTCTTATGCCTCTTTACAGACGCCAGCCGCCCCGCTAAAGCTGGCGCTCCTTTTCCCCAACCCACGACATCCCATGAGCACCGCCAATCCCGCCAAAAAGATACTCAACGACCCTCTCTAGTGCGCCGACGAACTCTTTGAAGGCCTCGTCCTGGCCTATGATGGCAAGGCCCGCCGCGTGGGCACCCGCTCCATCGTGATGAATGACCTCCGCCCGGATGCCCCTGCCCTGCTCGTCGGCGGCGGTGCCGGTCACGAGCCGATCTACCACGGCCTCATCGGCAAAGGCATGGCAGATGGCGCCGCCGTGGGGGAAATCTTCGCCGCGCCTCCACCTGACATCGTGCTGGAGGCCACGCAGGCCGTGAACCGTGGCAAGGGCGTCCTTTTCCTCTATGGGAACTACGCCGGAGATGTGATGAATTTCGACATCGGCGCCGAGCTTGCCGCCGAGGAAGGCATCACCGTGAAGACCGTCATCATCGCCGATGACGTGTGCTCCGCGCCTCCAACCGAAAAACACAAGCGCCGCGGTGTGGCAGGCCTCGTGCCGATCACGAAGCTCGCCGGTGCTGCTGCGGCCACCGTTGATTCCCTCGATGAACTCGCCCGCATCGCCCAAAAAGCCTGCGACAACACCCGCACCGTGGGCGTCTCCACCAAGCCGGGCAGCATTCCCGCCACGGGCAAGCCCACCTTCGAACTCGCGGACGATGTGATCGGCCTCGGCATGGGCATTCACGGTGAAAAAGGCGTGGGCCTCATCCCGATGTGCACCGCCGACGAGCTCGCCGCGAAGATCCTCGACCTCATCTTCGCCGATGACCTCGTGCTCAATGCTGGAGACGAAATCGTCTTCTTCGTGAACAGCCTCGGCTCCACTCACATGATGGAGCTGCTCATCCTCCTGCGTGGCGCCAAGCCCATCCTCGAAAAGCGCGGCATCAAGATCCACCAGACCATCGTGGACAACATCGTCACCTGCCAGGAGATGGCCGGCGTGAGCTTCAGCATCACGAAGCTCGACGCCGAGCTGAAGAAGCTCTGGGACATGCCCTGCGAGAGCGTCGGCTACACGAAGCTGTAAGCCTCACGGAGGCGTCACCTCCTCCAAAACAATCCGAAAGCCCGTGCCGTCCGCTTGAACGATGGCACGGGCTTTTTGTCTTGCGGCAAGATTCATGGCAGCGGCGGCGGTGTTGCAGCCCGGCGCTTCGTTTCGCCACGCTTCCAGATTTGACCGGCGCTGAGCTGTTTCGCGGCCCACGGCAGCCAGCGCAGAACGCGGGAGGCCAGCCAGAGAGCCCAGGCGAGCATCAGGGCACGATAGACCCAGATCGAGACGGAGATGACGACGGGGCGGGGCAGGGAACCATCAGCGGTGCGGTCTTGGAACCATTGCAGCATGTCGGTGGTGGAGCCGTAGCCGGTGACAAACATCTCCGGCCTGCCGAGCAGGCCCTGATGAACGACGGCGAGCATGCAGAGCAGGGCGATGAGCGAGGCTCCGGCGAGGATGATTTGCATCACGTTGAAAAAACCGGCTGGCTTGATGGCAGAGGGTGCGGAGCCACGCCACGCGATGACAAAGAACCACAGCACGACGGCCGCGCCGATGAAGAGCGGGAGTTGCATGAAGCCGAGCATCAGCAGCGCCCACTCGTAACCTTTGAGCGGCGAGAGTTGGATCTTCGCGAGAATGAAGCCGAGCAGCATGGCGGCTAGCGAGAGGCCCCAAAAGCGCACCGCCGGGCCTCGCATGGGGCCGCTGGCCCATAGCAGCCAGCGTGAGGCAGGCATGTGGACGGTGGTGGTGATGTTCGAGGCCATCACTGGCAGTGTGACCGCATCGGTGGGCATCTTGAAAGCGAGCGCACCGGGCGTTTTCCAGTCGATAAAGACTTCCTGATCGCCGGGGCGCACGGGAAGGATCACGGAATTGCCTTCGCGACGCACCGGAAGTTCCTGGCCACGCACGCGGAGGGCGCTGATGGAAGCTTCCGCGGGCAGTTCGAGTCGGAAATCTTCACCCAGGCTGGCCTGCACTTGCATCGTTAGCTGTGTGCTGTGCTGCCGATCGCCGAGGCGGGTGATTTGTCGTGCTTGATGAATGGTGGTCGTTGCACCTTGAACGGCTTCAGGACGTGAAACGGTGAGTTTCACGCTCTCGCCGGGCCATGGGGTCCAAACGGGCACGAGTTGCGCCTGCGAGGTTTCATAGACAGGCGCGAGACCTTCGTGATGCACATTCCAAACCGGCGAGGCGGTGAGCATCCAGCGCTCCACCCAGTTCTCGCTGGCCTCGGCTTTCAACGTGAGATCAGGCACGGGGGCGAGTTCGCTCTCCCAAGTGACTTCCTCATCGCCAGCGCCGAAGCGCACCTCGATGCGGCCGTTGCTGGCGTTCATGTTGGCGCTCATCACCCGCTCGGCGGCGAGCAAGGGCACGCTGAGCGAGATGGCTTTGCCGGTGGGCGAGAGGCGTTTCACCTTCGTGCGCACCTGCCAGGTGAGGCCGAGTTCCAGTTCACGCTCGATGCGCACGACGGGGAAGAAGTCTTTTTGGTCGTAAGCGGCCTCGGCGCTGGCGCTGCGGTTTTGCTCGACGAAAAAAACTTGGTCCTCCGGCACGCCGTTGGGCTTCATGCCGGTGACGGTCCAGCCTGCGGCATCGATTTGGACCTGTCGCGGCTTCAGAAGAAAGCTCCATTGCCACTCTGCGCCAGGTGGAATGAGGCCAGTGAGCTTCACGGTCTGCACGCCCGGGGCGGCGAGCACCCAAAGATAGCCTTCATGCCGCAGCGTGACCGCATCGCCGACCGTGAGCGGGCTCCACGACGGCAGTTTTCCCGGCAGCGGCACGGCGACGATCTCGCTGGCATGAATCTCGACTTCCATCTCCAAACGATGGCCTTGCAGCTTGAGGCGCACGTGAGGGATTTCAGAACGCTGCGGGTCCTGCGGTCGCAGCGAGAGCACGCGTTCGCGGAGTTCGTTCAGCATCTCTGGCGAGGGAATTTGGGCGCTGCCGGTGTTGGCGAGGACGAAGAAGATCAGAGCAGTCGCGAGCAGTAACGATGCAGATGGAGCATCCAAAGGACGCGGCAGCGTTTTGGAGTGCTCCAGCCCTCTGGAGCTTTCCGCAGGCCGAGCGACGCTCGAAAGCGCCGGAGGGCCGGCGCACTCCAGGACGCTGTCGCGAGGGGAGCTGCCATCCCGACCTTTGCCTCCGGGCCATTTCGGCAGTTCCTTGCCTTTGCCGAGCAGCAGCCAGACGAGCCCGAGCATCGACGCGATGCGCAGCAAGGTGATCACACGCTCCAAGCCGCACGGAATGAGCAGAAGCGAGATTTTTTCATCCGCCGAAACCGGTCCGCGCCAGCCAAAACTGATCTCACGCCACTTCCACTGTGGCACCGCGGGGCCGGTTTGGATCTTGGCCTTGTTGTCGTAGAGCAGGTTCGATTTGAGGTCGAATTTCGAGGGCTTCTGTTCCAGGCGGCTGCTGGAGAGATCCAGGCTGTTCATGGCTCCGGCGACGCGTTCACGAATGCCATCGGCTTCTTGCGTAACGGGTGCTGGGGAGGCTGGAGCTTCCGCCCATTGCATATTGCCACGAATCTCTTGCTGCCACGTCGTGCGATACGGCTCCAACTGCGGATAAATGGCCTGCTGGATTTGCTGCGTGACAAAGGGAACGGCATTCAGCGCAAACAAAACGAGCGTCGCGATCTTCAAGCCGTTCACGAGTCGCTGAACGAGCGACGGGGCATTCTCCGGCACCCACTTGGCCGCGGCAAAGACAGCGACGAGAATGATCCAGGTGAAACGCGGGGCACCGGTTTCGTGGTAGGCGAGCAAAAGACCGAGAAGGCCGATGAGCGCGGTTTTCCAGCCCCAGGCCTTCCAAACGGCGAGCGTGACGATGAGCAGCAAAAACACATCAAAGAGCGACCACGACGTGAGCCAGTCGCCACGGCTCCAATCGGCGCCAAACACGGCGAGCAAACGCCAGCCGGGCGGGAGGTTCATGCGTGACTCCAGCGACTCCGCGTCATGCTGCCAGCCGGTGGCGGCGAGGCGGGCACCGCGTTCCAACCGGCCGACGGCTTGCAGGTTGAGCTGGCGATCCCGCACCTCGACGCCTTCGGATCCGTTCGCGGGGTTCTTGGTGATGAGCTGGCCTGCGCCGCCAATTTTCACGGCACCGAGCTTGTGTCCTTCGGCGGCATCGAGCCGCCAGGTCTGCTGACCGCTGCCACTGAGGTCGTCTTGATAGGTCATGTTTTTCCCGTCCTCATCGAGCCAGAAACTGCGGCGGATGGTGATGCCCTGCGGCTTCCTCGCGCCCATGCCGCGCATCTTTTCCTCGATCTGAAAGGCCTGCGTAGGGTTCCATTGATGCACGGGGTGCTGTCGCCAGGCGTCGGGATAGGTCGTCTGCGCCACATCGACCGCCGGGATGCCGCTGATCTCGACGAGACGGAAAGCGGGATCGTGCTGCAAGCCGACGAGTTCCTCCTCGGCGAGCGGTTTGGCGTCTTTCGCATAGACAATCGTCGTCGCAGGACTGGTGCGGTAGGCGGCGAACTTGAGCGTCCATTTGCCGGCACGGACCTGTGCTTTGAGCTTGCCCGCGTCATCGACGGCGCAGGGCACCGGTGTCTCGACCGAGGAAAGCCGCCAGCCATCCGGCAGGAGGTGGCCGAGCGCTTCCTCGCGGCTTTTGCCCGCCACGCTGAGCTCCACCTGCGTGTGCAACCACTGCGGCGAGCCATCGCTGATGAGTCGATAAACCTTCACGGCGAGGAAATCCTTGTCCGCGGGCTCCGTGCCGGTGCGTTGCAGCCAAAGGCGACCTTCCGCATCCCACACGGGCAGTTCCACAGGCTGGCCGTTGAGCTGCAAGCTGAGCACGCCGATCTGCGGCGGGATGCGCACGGATTGCGGCATGGTGCTCCAGCGGAAGGTGCCCTCGATCATGCCCTTGGAATCGGTGTTCAGCTCCACGCAGGGCACGCCTTCGCGGTTCAGCACCGGCACTTTCTCGCCGTCTATCTTCACCTCCTGCGGCCAGCATGATGAATCGCCCGGCAGCGGCAGCCACTCATGCGAACACGAGTCCACGGCAAAGCGAAAGCCTCCACCCGCCGCGTCCGCTTTGATTTCCACGGTCGAATACCATTGCGGCATCAGCTTGGTCTTGTCATCGAAGGCGGTGGGCTTGCCGCCATGCTTCGTTTCGTCCCACAGCACCCAGCTTTGCCAGTCATCGAGCAATTTCGGGAACTGCGCCCGGCATGGCACGGTTATGGACACGAACACGAGGAGCAGGACAAGAAGAGAACGAGTCTTCATGGCGACGCGGAGGCTATCAGAGCGATCCACAGGTCGGAAATCCCGATCTTGGGCTTCACCGCGATTTCATGGAGCTACGGGGAGGGCGAGACGAGGGCTTGAAAGCCTACTCTTCTAAAAATTTTGGACTTTTTAAATATTTATTGTTGCAATGAATTCCATAATTTGCATAATGATCGTGCAATTAAGCAATAAATCGCATGAAGAAGCTCATCCTCATCCAGAACGACTACCCCGGCACCGGTAAGAGCACGCTCTCCCTCTGCCTTACCCGTCACCTCGAGCAGTATGGTGTGGACCACCGCCTGCTTTCCCTCGTCGAAGAAGGTGCCTCGGCCACGCCGGGCAGCGTCCTTCTCGACCCGGATTCGCTCACGCCGCGTGCCTTTATGGCGCATGTGGATGCCTCGCCGATCACGATTCTCGAAGTCGGCACCGGTTTGGGAGAGTTCTTCAATTCCTTTTATCAGCAGCACGAGTTCGAAAACATCCTGCATGAGACCGGCGTGGCCGTGACCGTCGTGCTGCCCGTGACTGCTGACCGCGAGAGCTTCGACTCCGTGACGCAGGCGGCGGAAATCTACTCCGACAATGCGGAGTACCTCATCGCCCACCTCGTGACGAGCAGCTACGATGAGGACGACAAGATCTGGGACACCAGCTACGCGGCCCGCGTGATGGACATGTTTGAGGCTGTCGAGCTTCACATCCCGGAAATCACCTTCCACCTCGAGTTGAGCATGGAGCGCATGTCCCTCGACGATGCTCTACAATGTGCCGATGCCGAGGAACGCCTGGGCAAGGAATACACGAAGTGGCACCGCCGCGTCATGGGTCAGGTGGACAGCGCCCGCAGCTACCTTTTTGGCGACGCCTTCCGCCCGACGATCATGCCCAAGCCCGCCAAACCTGCCCGCAAGAGCCGCGCGAAGGTCGAAGCCTGATTCATTCCTCCATTCTCAGCCACGTCCTCGAAGACAAACCCCGGCAGGAAGCCTGTGAACCTCATGTTCCGGCTTCCTGCCTCGTTTTAGCCGCTAGCGCTGCGGCGCATACGGATACCAGCGTCCCTGATACCAGTAGCCCTGTGGTTGCTGTTGCTGCTGCTGAGGTGGATATGGATACGCCTGCTGCTGCGGATAAGGCTGCGCATAGCCCGGCGGCGGATACGCTGCCTGCTGAGGATACGGCTGCTGATAATAGTACCCCTGCTGCGGTGGTGGATAGGCCGGTGCTTGCTGTTGAGGAGGTTGCTGCGGCACCGGTTTGCCATCGCGCCCCATCGCACGCACGCCCGCGGCAGCCACACCACCCGTTGCCTTCACCGTGGCACCCGCCAAACCTCCAGCCACGCCCAGCGGCGTCGTCACCAGCGAACAAGCATTCAGGCACGCCGTCGCACCCAGGATCAAAAAGCATCGAAAAAGCATCACCCGCCCCTACCATGCTCCCCTTCCCTCTGCCACACGCAACTTTCATGTCTCCCGAAGCGTGCTAAAACCAAGCAACCAGGAACAAAGAACCAAGAACCTTCGATGCACCTCCCCGTCCGCCCGCGCCGCAACCGCCAGTCGCCTGCCATCCGTGACCTCGTGCGCGAGACCGATCTCAATCCCGGTCACCTCATCTACCCGCTCTTTTTCCAAGAAGGCACCGAGAACACGCCCATCGCCTCCATGCCCGGCTGCACCCGCTGGAGCCTCGACGGTCTCGTGAAGGAAGCGGGTGAAGCCCATGCCCTCGGCGTGCCTGCCGTGGTTCTTTTCCCACGCATCCCCGACGAGCTCAAAACTCGCGATGCCGCCGCCTGCGCCGCCGATGACGGCCTCGTGCCTCGTGCCATCCGTGCGTTGAAAAAGGCTCACCCAAGCCTCGCCGTCATCACCGATGTCGCCCTCGATCCCTACAACAGCGACGGCCACGACGGCCTCGTCTCCGATGACGGCCGCATCTTGAATGATGAAACCGTCGCCGTGCTCCAGCAGCAGGCCCTTTGCCATGCGCGTGCCGGAGCCGACATCGTCGCGCCGAGCGACATGATGGACGGCCGTGTCGCCGCCATTCGCAGCGCTCTCGATGAGGCCGGTTTCGAAGCCGTTTCCATCATGAGCTACACCGCGAAGTATGCCAGCGCCTACTACGGCCCCTTCCGCGGCGCTCTCGATTCCGCTCCGCGTGCTGGCGACAAAAAAACCTACCAGATGGACCCCGCGAATGCCCGCGAGGCGCTCCGCGAAGCCGCTCTCGACGAAGCCGAAGGTGCCGACATCCTCATGGTGAAGCCCGCCGGCCCCTACCTCGACATCATCACCCGCCTCCGCGACGCCACACCCTTGCCCATCGCCGCTTACCAGGTCAGCGGCGAGTATCTCATGATCAAATCCGCCGTCGCCGCCGGATGGCTCGACGAAGCAAAAATCGTCCACGAATCCCTCATCGGCATCCGCCGCGCCGGGGCCGACATGATCCTCACCTACTTCGCCAAGCAGTGGTCCGCCGCCTGGCATGCCGCCCGATAGATTTCCAAATCCAGAATCGTTTCTGGATTTGGAAATGATCAAAGAAGCCGCCATTCCCCTCACCGAAGACACCCTCGCGCCCGGCACGGAGCGCACGCTGGCCATCCTCGAACTCCTCGGCCGGCATCGCGCCGGACTGAGCCTCACCGAGATCGCCCGCGAACTCGATTTGCCCGTGAACTCGGTCTTCCGCATCACCGGCACCCTGCACAGCCGCGGCTACCTCCAGCGTCGCGAGGACGACAAGCGCTTCGTGCTCACGAACAAGCTCTTCGACCTCTCCCGCCCCCAAGTTCGCGAAAAAAGCCTCGTCGTCTGCGCTCTCGAATCCCTCAAATGGCTTCGCGATGCCTCCGGCGAGACCACGCAGCTCCTCACCAGCGTGAACCACAAAATGACCGTGCTCGAGCAGTGCATCTCCAGCCAGCCAATCAAAGTCAGCAGCACCGTCGGCCTTCAAGTGCCAATGTATTCCTGCGCCCCAGGCAAAGCCGTGCTCGCTCACCTGCCCGCCGCCGAACTCGACACCTTCTTCGCCAGCGTGAAGCTTAAGCAATACACGCCGACGACGCTCGCGACGCGCAGCGCTCTCGAAGCCGACCTCACCAAAACCCGCAAACGCGGCTTCTCCACCGACCTCGCCGAAGGCCTCGAAGGCATCCACTGCGCCGCCGCCGCGGTGCTGGATGAATACCGCTACCCCGTCGCCGCCGTCACCGTCATGGCCCCGAGCTTCCGCCTGAAACGCGATCAATTCGAAAAACTTGGCCACCTCTGCATCCAAGCCGCCGAAACCATCACCCGGAGGCTCCTGGCATGAAACTCAGCTTTTTTTCGGCTTTTTTTGTTTCTTTCGGCCAGCTCCTCGCTGCACCAACACCTCAACAACTCGACTTCTTCGAGTCCCGCATCCGCCCCATCCTCGCGCAGGAGTGCTACGAATGCCACAGCACCGCCACCAAGCAAAAAGGCGGCCTCGTCCTCGACTCCCGCCCCGGCTGGCAAGCCGGCGGCGACTCCGGCGACACCATCAAGCCCGGCGATCCACAAAACTCCCTCCTCCTCCAAACGCTCAAACACGAGCACGAAGACCTCAAGATGCCCAAAAACGGCGCCAAGCTCGACGCCAAAGCCCTCGCCGACTTCGAGCAATGGATCCGCGAAGGCGCTCCCGATCCCCGCGATGCCCCGCCGAGCAAGGAGCAGGTCGAAAAGGAAACAGCCTGGTCTGCCACGCTCGCACGCCGGAAGAATGAGTGGTGGGCGTTTCAAAAACTCAAAGATCAAAACTCAAAACTGAAAACCATCGATGACTTCATCGACGCCGTGCTGAAGAAACAAAATATCCCCCCCGCAGCTCCCGCCGATGCCGCCACACTTCGCCGCCGCATCAGCTACATCCTCACCGGCCTTCCGCCGTCGGACTTGTCCGACAAGTCCGATCCGTCAGACCAGATCAACGCACTCTTAAACTCCCCCGCCTACGGTGAAAAATGGGCCCGCCACTTCATGGACTGGGTGCGCTACGCCGAAAGCTACGGCTCTGAAGGAGACCCCGCCATCCCCTACGCCTACCGTTACCGCGACTACCTCATCCGCGCCTTCAACGACGACGTCCCCTATCCGCAGCTCATCAAAGAAGCCATCGCCGGAGACCTCCTTCCAAAACCACGCCTCAAAAACGGCCTCAACGAAAGCGCCATCGGCATCGCGCAGCTTCGCATGGTGCTGCATGGCTTCTCACCGGTCGATTCCCTCGATGAGATGGTCACCTTCACCGACAACCAGATCGACACGGTAACCAAAGCCTTCCAGGCCCTCACCGTGAGCTGCGCCCGCTGCCACAACCACAAGTTCGACGCCATCAGCCAGACCGACTTCTACGCCCTCTACGGCATCTTCACCAGCACCCACCCCGCCGTCATCGACGCCAACGCCCCCGGCACCGGCGATGCCATCCGCGCCGAACTCCAAAAACTCAAAACCGAAATCAAAGCCACCCTCATCACCAACTGGCTCTCCAAACTCCCGTCAACACCGTCAACAAGGTCAATAGAGTCCCCCTCAAAGCCGGCCTTCACCTTCCACGGCCTCCCCCACTCCAAACCCGGCGAATTCACCCTCCACGACAACACCCTCCGCATCCACCCCAGCGGCTACCTCTCGAACACCCTCACGCAAAAAGACCGCGCCGTCCTCTTCACCGACCGCTTCGAAAATCCCGGCGGCACACTCTGGTTCCGCATCGCTGGAAACGGCGGTGTGAAAGCCAAATACGTCGTCCAGAACTACCCGCGCACCGGCACCATCCACAAGGCCATCGAGCTCAAAGACGCCAAAGACGAAAAACTCGGCTGGCGCAGCCTCGACCTCGAATTCTGGAAAGGAGACGAAATCTTCCTCCAGCTCACCACCGCCGCCGACATGCCCGCCGAATACAAAGCGGACTCACCGTCGTGGTTCATCCTAACCGACGCCATCATCACCCAAGACACGAAGCCGCCGGGAGCGCGGACGCCCTCGTCCGCATCCCCAGCTCAGCTCATCTCCGCCTGGCAATCCAACACCCTCACCGATGCCGACGCCGAAGCCCTCGACGCCCTCATCCAATCCAAACAACTCTCCCTCGACTCCATCACGCCACTCCTCCAGCGCTACCACGACCTCGAAGCCAAGCTCCCCCTGCCCACCCGCGTGCCCGGCGTCATCGAGGCCGATGCCAAAGACGCACCGGTCTTCGTCCGCGGCGACCACAAACAGCCCGCCGAACTCGTTTCGCGTCGTTTCCTCGAAGCCCTCGATCCCAAGCCCTTCGCCACCAAACAAAGCGGCCGACTCGAACTCGCCGAGCGCATGGCGGACATGAAAACCAACCCGCTCACCGCCCGCGTCATCGTGAACCGCCTCTGGCATCACGTCTTCGGCCGCGGCATCGTCGCCAGCGTCGATAATTTCGGCAAACTCGGCGATCTCCCCACGCATCCCGAGTTGCTCGACTTCCTCGCTCAGCGCTTCATCGACTCCGGCGGCAGCATCAAAAGCCTGCTGCGCGACATGTTGATGTCGAAGACCTTCCAGCGAGCCTCAGGCAACAACGCGAGCGATCCCGAAAACAAACTCCTCAGCCACTGGAGCACCCGCCGCCTCGAAGCCGAGGCAATCCGCGACTCCATCGTCACCCTCTCCGGCCGACTCGATCCCACCCTCTACGGCGAATCCGCCGGCAGCGGCGATGAGCGACGCAGCATCTACGTCAAAGTCATCCGCAACTCGCTTCCGCCCTTCCTCACCACCTTCGATGCCCCCGTGCCCTTCGCCACCCGTGGCAAGCGCGACTCCACCAACGTCCCCGCGCAATCGCTCACCTTGCTCAACGATCCCAACGTCATCGACTGGGCACGCAGTTGGGCCCTGCGCACGATCAACGACGATAAAGATCGCCCCGACGACCTCCGCATCCGCCAGATGTTCCGCGAGGCCTTTTCCCGCAAAGCCACCGACGACGAGATCAAACAAAGCCAGGCCTACCTGACCTCCCTCCAAGCCGAAAGCACCGAACAAGCCCAAAAGCTCACCCAACAAGAAAACCAGCTCGCCGCGCTCAATCGCCAAATCAGCGCCATCCTCGAGCCCGCCCGCCAAAAACTGCTCAAACCCTCCGCCCTTCGCCCTTCGCCCTCCGCGCCTGCTCCCCTCGCCGAATGGACCTTCGATGACCTCAACGACACCCGTGGCAAACTCCCGCTCAAGCTCACCGGCAATGCCCGCCTCGAAAACGGAGCCCTCGTCGTCGATGGCCAGTCCATGGCCGAAAGCGGCTCACTGCCCAAAACCCTCACCGCCAAGACCCTCGAAGCCTGGGTGCAGCTCGATGACCTCAAGCAGCAAGGCGGCGGCGTCATCACCGTGCAGCACAAGGATGGTGGATTGTTCGATTCACTCGTCTTTGCCGAAAAAACACCCGCGCACTGGGTCGCCGGCAGCAACTTCTTCGAACGCAGCGAACTCTTCGAAGGCCCCGCCGAGACCGAAGCCGCCACACGCCCCGTGCATATCGCCGTCGTCTATCAAGCCGACGGCACCATCCGCGGCTACCGCGATGGCCAACCCTACGGTCGCACCTACCGCAAAGCCCCCGGTGCCACCTTCGAGCCCGACCAAAGCCAGATCCTCCTCGGCTGCCGCCACGCCAAACCCAGCGGCAACCACGGCCTCCGCGGCCGCCTCTACCGCGCCCGCCTCTACGACCGCGCCCTCACGCCTGACGAGATCGCGCAAACCGCCACCATCGAAGCCAACACCCTCCGCGAATCCGACATCCTCGCCGCCCTCACGGAGCCTCATCGCCAGCAACTCCATGCTCTGCAATCTCAACGCGACGCCATGAATCAAGCCCTCGAAGCCGCTCGCCCAGCGATGAGCACTGACTCCTCGCAAGTCCGAGCATGGACAAGCCTCGCGCAGAGCCTCATCAACTTGAAGGAATTCATTTATCTCCGATGAAAGCACTCCCAAACATCGCGCGAGCGTCCTGGAGTGCGGCGGCCCTCCGCCGCTTTCGAACGTCTCCAAGCCTCCGCAAAGCTCCAGAGGGCTGGAGCAGTCCAAAACGCTCACGCGCCCAAGCTCACCGCTCATGAATACAACGATTTCCCGCCGCGCCCTCCTCTCCCGCGCCTCCACCGGCTTCGGCATGGCTGCTCTCGCAGGCCTCATGCAGGAAGAAGCCCAAGCCTCCCTGGTGCACCGCGCCAAGCGTTTCGCGCCGAAGGCACGCAGCGTCATCTTCCTCTACATGAGCGGCGGCGTGTCCCACGTCGATTCCTTTGATCACAAGCCGATGCTCAAGAAATTCGAGGGCAAGACGATGCCGGTGGCGGTAAAGAAGACCCAGTTCAACAACAATGGCACCGTCCAGCCCTCGCACTGGGACTTCAAACGCTACGGCCAGTCCGGCATCGAGGTAAGCGATCTCTTCCCGCAGATCGGCGGCGTGATCGACGACATCTGCCAGCTCCGCAGCATGACGGCAAAATTCAGCGAGCATGCGCAGGGGAACTTCTTCATGCACTCCGGCTTTCCCTTCCTCGGCTTCCCCAGCGCCGGAGCCTGGACCAGCTACGGACTCGGCAGCGAATCACGCGATCTACCGGGCTACGTCGTGCTGCAAAGCGGCGGCGCGACCACACCGCATGGCGGCGTGGGGCTTTTCAGCAATGGCTTCCTGCCCGCGCAGCACCAGGCCAGCATCGTGAAGGCCGACGAAGCCGAGGCGGTCGCCAACATCCGCCCGCGGCAGCCGCACGACCTCCAGCGCCGCCAGCTCGACTTCATCGGCGCGATGGACCAGCGCTTTGCCAACACGACACAGCACGACACCCACATCGAGGCCGCCATTTCGAACTACGAGATGGCCTGGCGCATGCAGGCCGCCGTGCCCGACCTCTGCGACATCTCCGGCGAAACCGAAGCAACCAAGAAACTCTACGGCCTCGACGATCCTGAGCCGAAAAAAGCCGCCTACGCCCGCCAATGTCTCCTCGCCCGGCGACTCGTCGAACGCGGCGTGCGCTTCATCGAGCTCAGCACACTGGCCTACAACCTCGGCGGCGGCAATGCGGCCAACCCTTGGGACCATCACGGCGCGATCAAAGAAGGCCATGGCAAAATGGCGAACCAGATCGACCAACCCATCGCCGCCCTCATCAAGGACCTCAAAGCCCGCGGCCTGCTCGACACCACGCTCATCGTCTGGGCCGGCGAATTCGGTCGCACACCCTTCGCCCAAGGCACCAACGGACGCGATCACAATCCCTACGGCTTCACCGTCTGGATGGCCGGAGGCGGCGTCAAAGGCGGCCACATCTACGGCGCCACCGATGAGTTCGGCTACAACGCCACCGAAAACGTCTGCACCGTCTATGACCTCTGGGCCACCGTCCTCCACCTCATGGGCCTCGACCACGAACAACTCACCTACCGCTTCGGCGGCCGCGACCTGAGGCTCACCGATGTGCATGGGAATGTGCTAAGGGACATCATCGCGTAGGCTGCATCATCCCCTCGCTAACCACCGACCACGATCTTGGCCGGGGCGACCTTTCGCCAAAGGGTTTGCCATGCCAGAAGCGAATCCGATAGTGCCGACACTCAGGCTGCTGTGGCGTCAGGAGCCAACGTGCATCGCACAAGGAGCTGCGGCAGACCAAGCTGTAGGCGACGTATGAGAATAGCCGCAGCTTTACAGTTTTTCATATCCAGCCTACCGTTCCAGGGATGAAAAGCCTTTACATTTGCTGCGCAGCACTCTGCCTAACATGTTCAACAGCGGCGTCCGCGCCCATGTATGAACTGGTCAATATGGGACCTTTACCCGCAGGCGCTTCTCAAGTGTCTGCCTTGGGAATGAATGACGTAGGGCAGGTGGTTGGTTCCTATCGGTATCAGAATTCCGATTTAAGGTCTTTTATCTGGCAGAACGGACAATATCACACAATAACATCTTCGGCTTTCCCGTCACACTCTGGCGCTACTGACGTTAACAACCAAGGAGACGTTGTTGGATGGTACTATCCTGGCTTTGGCTTCTCACAAGGATATCACTATAATCAAAACGGAGTCACTTTATTCCCCACCACCCAACCGACTTATATCACCGCCATTAATGAACAAGGAATTGTGGCTGGTGGCTATTATGGATCGTCCTTTCGGTATCTGATCGGAAGTAACGCCGCAACGAGAATCGAAATACCTCTCGGGCAACTCGCAGGGCCAGACTTTACCCAAACTATTGCTGGAGCAGTGAACAACTCGGGAACCATTGCTGGCATTGTGGAGTCATGTAATTCTGGTGTGATTGGCTCATGTAGAATGAGTCTTTTTACACAACGGGCAGATGGAACTATTTCGGTGCTAGTTGGTTTGACTGGACTTCAGTCCAACATCTTGCTTTCGACGGTCACTGGCATCAACGACAGCGGAATGATAGTTGGCTATGGACCAGGCCTGAACTATTCGGGAATAAGGTCTTTTATTTACCAAAATGGAAACCTTGAGTATCTGCCGGACAGTCTTCTCCCGGGGATCGGAACAGGATATGCTTTTGCTGTTAACAACCTGTCACAGATTGTTGGTGGCGGAGACGTGACTTACGACTCCAACTTTGTTAATTCGAGCAATGCATGGATGCTACAGAATGGAGAAGCATATGATTTGAATTCGATCACATCAGGACTGGGAGGCATGCATTTGATGAGAGCCTCCGCAATCAATGAAAAAGGGGAGATCGCTGGCTCCGGATACAATTCACTCACGGGTCAATTTGAACCATTTTTGCTGAGGCCTGTGCCGGAACCCTCAACACTAGTGACTGTCTTCACATCACTCGTTCTGTTTTTTCGCCGTCGCCGGGTCATGAGAAGTGACTGAATCTGGTTGGCAATCCCCTCCACAAGCTCACCGCGAAGGACGCAGAGGTCCGCAGAGACACAGAATCAAAAACTCTGCGCTCTCTGCGAACTCTGCGGTGAATCCAATTCAGGTCACACCGCCCGGTTCACCGCGCTAAGCACGGCTTTGATCGAGGCGAGTTCGATGTTCGTGTCCGTTCCCGCGCCCCAGACGAGTTTGCCGGTGGCGGTTTTGATCTGGATGTAGGCCAAAGCACTCGCGCCGGTGCCGCTGGAGAGGCTTTGCTCGCGGTAGGTGGCGACTTCGAAGGGCGCAGCACCTGCGTCCTGCACGAGCGCATCGGCGAAGGCGGCGATGGGGCCGTTGCCTTTGCCGGTGATGCCGCGTTCCTTGCCGTTGATGACCAAACTACAGCGGCAGGTGAAGACGCCGTCCACACCATCGGCATGGAAGTGGTAGAGCTGGAAGGGCGTCTCGCGCTCGATGTATTCTTTCCAAAACATCTGCTTCAACTCCGCACCGCTGACCTCGCGACCGAGTGAATCGACGATGTCATTCGCGATGGGGCCAAACTCGCGCTGCATGTCTTTTGGCAGCTCGATGCCGAATTCGCTTTCGAGAAGATACGCGACGCCGCCTTTGCCGCTTTGGCTGTTCACGCGGATGACCTCGTGGTATTCGCGACCGATGTCACGCGGGTCGATGGTGAGGTAAGGCACGTCCCAGATGGTCTTGTGCTGCTCATAGCCGGTGAGGCCTTTCTTGATGGCGTCTTGATGGCTGCCGCTGAAGGCGGTGAAAACCAGCTCGCCCGCGTAAGGCTGGCGTGGCGGCACGGTCATGCCGGTGGTGCGCTCATACATCTGGATGAGGCCGTTCATGTCGCTGAAGTCGAGCTTCGGGTCCAAGCCGTGCATGTAGAGATTCATCGCGACCTGCACGATGTCGAGATTGCCGGTGCGCTCTCCATTGCCAAATAGCGTGCCTTCGACGCGGTCCGCTCCCGCGAGCAAACCGAGTTCCGTGGCGGCGGTGCCGGTGCCGCGGTCGTTGTGCGTGTGCAGGCTGACGATGAGGCTCTCGCGGTTTTTGATGTTGGTGCAGATCCACTCGATCTGGTCAGCATACACGTTCGGCATGCAGACCTCGACGGTGTCAGGCAGGTTGAGGATCATCTTGTGCTGCGGCGTGGGCTGCCAAACGTCCATGACGGCTTCGCTGATGTCTTTGGCGAATTCGACCTCCGTGGCGCTGAAGCTCTCCGGCGAGTATTGCAGCGTCACATGCGTGCCGCCCTCGGTGAGGCGATGCAGGCGGTCTTTGATCATTTGCGCCCCTTTGACGGCCACGGCGATGATTTCCTCCTTCGACTTGCCAAACACGTATTTGCGCTGCGCAGGCGAAGTGGAGTTGTACATGTGAATGATGACCTTTTTGGCCCCGATGAGGCTCTGGACGGTCTTTTCGATCAAATCCTCGCGCGCCTGCACGAGGCACTGGATGGTCACATCCTCGGGGATGCGGTTTTCCTCGATCAGGCGGCGATTGAAGCTGAATTCGGTGTTCGAAGCCGAGGGAAAGCCAACTTCGATCTCCTTGAAGCCGCATTTGACCAGCGCATCGAACATGTCGAGTTTCTGGGAGACATTCATCGGCACGGCGAGGGCCTGGTTGCCATCGCGGAGGTCCACGGAGCACCAGATCGGTGCCTTCGTGATGGTTTGAGAGGGCCAGCGGCGGTTCGGCAACGAGACGGGATCAAAGCGCTGGTATTTGGAGGACGGACTTTTCAACATAACGAAACAGAAGAAACTAAGGTTTTAGGACCGGAGAGGTGCCTGGGATCAAACGAAGGCCGTGACGTGACGGCGAGGGGTGCATGACGAGGAAACGCGGGCCGCCTACCCTAGCGTAAGTCGCAGGGAGAGAAGGAGCTGAGCCGTGGCGGGCGGGGTCATGGTGGCGCGGATGGTAGGGGGATGCGCGGAAAGGTCAAGGCTGCGCCTCCTCGGCGATCGGGACGGCGGGTCGGCGCAGGCAAAAAACTTCGCACAAATCGCCGGTTGCATTCGACGCGGGAGCCTCCATAATCGCCGCCTTCACCGGGAACGGGTAGGTACCCAAGCGGCCAACGGGGGCAGACTGTAAATCTGCTGACTTTCGTCTACGCTGGTTCGAATCCAGCCCTGCCCACCACCTTCATTATGAAGAGTTTCCGGAGAAGAGCCTGACCAAACTGGTGAGGCCTCTTTTTTGAGTGTAGCCAGTTTGTAGCCACTTATTCGGTCCTGCTCACGCCACAGGGGTGGGCTATCCCCAGCGACAGAAATAAGTGCTCAGCCATCACTTTTGGCAATCCGCTGACCGGACCTGCAAATACCCCATCAATCGCGTTATAAAGCATTGAGCACCCAGGGCTTATCCTCGGCTGCCTTACCCACCCACCATGCCTCGGCGAACCCACTATTCGCCCTGCATCGACCGGGTCATCATCTGTGCGTTGTATCATGAAGGCCGGCGATTGCGTCGGCCCATGACCCGACTGGTCAACGAGCTCCTTACCACCTGCCTGATTGGCACGGAGGGCTGGGACATCGCCGCCAAGCAGTTGAGCGTCCCGGCGCAGGGCCGCCCCCATCAGGCTGGCTCCCCAGCCTAGCCACACCACGCTGCCACCCTGTTCCCGTCGCACACCACCCGGTCTCTCTCACGAGGGGCCGGGTGTTTTGTTGGCGGGCGTCGTGGCGGTTTCTTCACAACCCAATCCACCATCCACACACACTCCAAAAAGGACATCATCATGGCAATCAAACTCAGCGCCAACTACAGCAAGAAACTCGGCCTGCCCCAATACAGCAGCCACAGTTTCAGCGCCTCCGTCGAAGTCGAACTCACCGACATCACCCAGGCCGAGGCAGAGATCCAAAAGCTCTACCAACTCCTGCAGCACTCCGTTGACCAGGAGATCCAGAACCCCGGCTATATCCCGGAAGGCAATGGATCGAATGGCTCCAACGGTCGTCACCAGCCCCAGAACGGCCGCTCCTATCCGATCAGTGGCGACCGTCACTCCTACACCAATGGGAACAACGGCCATCGCCCCCAGACCAAACCGCAAGGCGAAGTCTGGAACTGCACCCCCGGCCAAAAGGGATTCATCCAGCGCATCGTGAACGAGAACCAAATGCAGATGCAGGACGCTGAGGAACTCTCCCAGCAGCTCTATGGCATCGGCGTAAAGGAACTCGACAAGATGCAGGCCAGCCAGGTCATCGAGGAACTGCTCTCCAAAGCGGGCAAGTCACCAAAGCAACACCGCTGGCAGCAACGTCAACCCCACACCACCCAACACGCAGCATGAACCCCACCGCTGAAGCTCCCCCACCACAGGAGCGCAGCGAGAAGGACATCATCCGGTCTTTGCAGGAGGAGGTTTCAGCTTCGCGGCTGAGCCTCTTTTTGCAGTGCCGGCTGAAGTTTTATTATCGCTACGTCCTCCGTCTCAAGAAGCCCAAGACCGCCTCCCTGCATGTCGGCAATTCGGTTCACGCCGCGTTGAAGGCATGGAGCAAGGCGCGATGGCTTGGCAAACCGCTCTCGCTTCGTGATTTGCACGATGCATACACCAAAGCATGGGCGGACATCTCCGAAGGAACCGTTCCTTGGGAGACCGGCGAGGAAGACGAAGAAAAGACCACGGGCTGGCGTCTCTGTGACACCTACATCCGGCAATGTGGTTCGATGGCAACCATCAAACCCGACGCCGTGGAAGTGTCCGTGGAAGCCGACCTGTCCCAGCACGGTCTTCCCCGCCTCATCGGCATCCTCGATCTCGTTCAAGAAGGCACCATCATCGACTTCAAGACGAGTTCCTCCACACCCAACCCCTCGTCTGTCGAGCACCTGCACGAGCTCCAGGTAAGCAGTTACGCCGTCCTCTACCGTCACAACACGGGCAAAAAGGAAACCGGCATCGAGTTGCATCACCTGGTCAAACTGAAGAACCCCAAACTCTGCGTCACCGACCTCCCTCCCATGACCGAACAACAGGAACACCGCCTGTTTCATCTCATGGACACCTACTACGAGGAACTGGGTCGAGCCGAGTTTTATCCCTCGCCCAGCTTCGCCTGCATGGGCTGCGAGTTCTTCGGTGAATGCCGCCGCTGGCGCTAAACCCTCAACCTCACTAACACCATCATGAAACATCTCATCATCCTCCTTTGCCTGCTTTCCGGCTGCATCAGCACCGGCCATGCAGGATGGTTCTTCGACGATCCTCCGCCACCACCCGACCACGGTCCGGAATACCGGGCACGGATCAGCGAGCTCGAAGAGCAAATGTCGGAACAGCATGCGGCAAACGACCGCTGGAAGATCGCCACAGGCGGTCTCGCAGTCACCGCTGTGCTGTTGTTTGTCATCGGAACGGCCCTCGGGGCCAAAACACGCCAAAACTATGATTCAGTCACGAGACGAGTGGGACGAGCCCACACAGCCGGTGTCAACGGCACCCGCCACCACATGGGCGAAACAGGCGCGTCAGATCGTCATCAAACGATGGCAGCCTGAGGCACTCACACTGCCAGAAGTGGACAACGACCTGCCCCGGCTTAACGCCATTGAGCGTTCCGCCGAGGTTCTGCGCTACAATCTACACCGGTTCGAATACTGGATCTCGCCGGGCGGCAGCCTGCGCGAGTGGTTCAAGTTCAACCTGCGTCTGGCCTTTGGCATCGCAGTCCCGAGTCTTCTGGTCGCACCG
>JAEUHK010000029.1 GCA_016795465.1 Verrucomicrobiaceae bacterium
CGTGTGCTGCGTGGGATCACCGGGCGGCAGGCCGCAGATGACACGCTGCTGCTGCTGGAACTGGTTCGTGATGCAGGCGTCGATGGTGTAGTGACCGCTGTTGTGCGGGCGCGGGGCGATCTCATTGACGAGCACGCGGCCCTCGGCGGTCACAAACATCTCCACCGCCATCGTGCCGACATAATCCAAACCTTCCGCCACGGCCTCCCAGAGCTCGATGGCTTGCTCGGTGATCGACGCGTCCACGCGGGCCGGAGAAATCGTGACATCAAGGATGTGATGCGTGTGCTGGTTTTCCACACAGCCATGCACCGCCATCTTGCCATCCACGCCGCGGGCACCCACGACGCTCACTTCGCACACAAAAGGCACCCACTGCTCGACCACCGCGCGGTGCCCTTCGAAGGCTTTCCATGCTTCGGCGAGGTTTGTGTCCGCGTTCACCTTGCACTGGCCTTTGCCATCATAGCCAAAGGCGGCTGTTTTGATCACACAAGGCCTGCCGAGCTCGCTGACGGCGGCTTCGAGGCTCTTCAAATCATCCACCACGCGGAATTCGGCGCAGGCGATGCCTTGATCGCGCAGGAAGAGCTTCTCCCGCTCGCGATGTTGCGTGGTGACGATGGCCTTCGAGGATGGGTGAAGCGGTTTTTCGGCCTCGACGGCCTCCAGCAGGCTGGCGGGCAGGTTTTCAAACTCGGCCGTCACCACATCCACCTGGCTCAAAAAGCGTTTCAGGGACTCTTTGTCGTCGTAAGGGGCATTGATCTCATCATCGGCAAGCTGGCCGGCCGGGCAGCCCTTGGGCTCATCCGTGAAAATGACCACGCGATAGCCCGCACGGCGTGCCTCAAGGGCGAACATGCGGCCGAGCTGGCCGCCGCCGAGCATGCCGATGGTGGATGGAGGGTGGAAAGGCATTGGGGAGTGGAGAAAAGCAGAGCGCAAAGAGCACTTTGCGGCAGCGGTGGCAAGCGTCCAGATGCACCCGCGTGTTTCGCTTACCGCGCCTCCGGGCAGATGCGGCGGAGGAGCTTGTGCGTGGGCAGGTAAACGAGGGCGAAAAGCCCACCAAGCCAGGCCAGCAGATACATCTCAGGGCTCATCCACTTCTGCGGCTCCGTGGCACTCATGCCGAAGACGTAGTTCACGTTGTAGGCGATCTGCGGGTTCGCGATCACTTCGGCGGAGCCCGGAGCTGGAAGGAAGAGAAACGATACCACGCACAGCACCACCGCCGTGGCAGACCAGCCATGCAACGCCCGGCGGTCATAGCCCAGCCGTGTCACCAGCCACAGCACGAGGAAGGGAAACCAACCATGGAAGAGGGAAAGACCGCGCAGGAACATCGAGCGCTCGTCTTCAAACATGTAATCCGTCATGCCGGTGAGCTGATAGCCAAAGGTGCCCGCGATGAAATCCACGCACCAAAGCGCCTGCGGCAGCAAAATGCCCACCGCGGCCAGCGAGATGAGCAGCGGCTTCTCCGTCCACACACCGGCGAGCACGAGCAGCAGCGCCACATCGCAGAAGAAAAGGAAGTTCGAGAGGCCGTAGTGCCACCAATAAACGGGGATCAGCACGGCCATGAAGGCCGTGTAGGCGATTTTCAACCAGCGGGGGATCAAAGGGGAAGAAGGAGTGAGTGTCATGGCAGCCGAGGAATGCCCCGCGTGCCACCAACCGGCCAATCCATCGTTTTGATGATGCCATTGAGTCCATGAATGATCCGTGCTCGACAGGCGGAGAGCGATCCTCTAGCCTCGCACCGTCATGGAAACCCTCTCCGTCCGCTGCAACCACTGTGGTGCCCCGCTTCAAATCGGCAATGGCACACGTTTTGTGACCTGCCAGTTCTGCCAGAGCAACCTGGAGGTGAAGCGCACGGACAGCTCCGTCTTCACCGAGGAGGTCGCCAAGATCGCCGAGAACACCGGCCGCATGGCCGAGAGCCTCGGAGTGATCGAACTGCAAAACGAGATCGAGCGGCTGGATCGGGAGTGGGCGCAAAAGGAGGCCGGCTACATCTCGCATGGCAAAAACGGACCCCACCGGCCGAGTAGTTCATTGTTCGGACTGGCCTTCGGCATCTTCTTCGCCTGCGTGTGCTTTGGCATGGCGGTCGCAATGTCCAACATTGCCGGGAGTTTTCACGGTGGATTCAGCGCGATGGGGCTAGTTCCAGCCGGGATGGGTGTCTTCGCGATCGTGGCTGCCGTCATAAACATGAACAAAGGCGTGGAACTCGAGAGGGCGGAGTCTGCTCATCAAGCGCGGCGTGCGGAACTGCTCGCGAAGCTCCAGCAAGCACGCCGCTAGCTTAGTCAATGCTCATCGCCTTTTACAAGCCCTACGACGTGCTCTCGCAGTTCACTCAGGAGCATCCTTCCCACCGCACGCTGGCGGAGTTTGGCTTTCCGCCGCGTGTGTATCCGATTGGCAGGCTGGATCGCGATTCGGAGGGGCTTCTGCTGCTCAGCGATGAGGCTCGCTGGACGGATCGCCTGCTCAATCCGCGTCGCGGGCATCCGCGGAGCTACCAAGCGCAGGTCGAAGGCGAGGTCACGGACGAGGCGCTGCGTCGGCTGTCACGCGGCGGCGTGGATTTGAAGGACTTCCGCACCTTGCCATGCGGTGCCACGCGACTCGAAATCGAGCCCGCCCATCCACCGCGGCATCCGCCAGTGCGTTTTCGCAAATCCGTGCCCACCTCATGGATCGAGCTCACGCTCACCGAAGGGAAAAACCGGCAAGTCCGCCGCATGACCGCCGCGGTCGGCTTTCCCACGCTGCGCCTCATTCGCGTGCGCATCGGTGGTCTCGCTTTGACCGATCTCAAACTCGATCCCGGCCAGTGGCGGGAACTTTCAGGAGCGGAAGTGCAGCAGATGCTTCACGACGATTGAATCGCTCAAACATCAAACGAGCGTCTTCAAATACTCCCGCAGCGCCGGGGCGATGTCATCGCGTTGAAGAGCGAAGTGGAGGTTCGCTTTGAGGAAGTCGAGCTTGTTGCCGATGTCGTGACGCTGGCCGTCATAGACGAGGCCGTGCAGGGCTTCTTCGCGCATGAGCGAGGCCATGGCGTCGGTGAGCTGGAGTTCACCGCCTTTGCCAGGAGGCGTGTTTTGCAGGTGGTGGAAGATGCGGGGGCTCAGGACATAGCGGGCACTGACCGCGAGATTTGACGGAGCTTCCTCGACCTTCGGTTTTTCGACGAAGACATCGGCTTTGATCAGGCCGGGAGCTACTTCGGGGCCACCGAGGATGCCGTAACGGCTCACTTTGTCCGGCGAGACGCGTTGCAGAGCCACCGCGCTGCCGCCGTGAGTCTCAACGACATCGGCGAGTTGTCGCGTGACCGGTTTTTCCGTGTGGCTGGCGACCACGGTGTCGCCAAGCAGCACGGCGAAAGGTTCATCGCCGACGTGATCACGGGCGTAGAGGATGGCATCGCCCAACCCGCCCATCTTCGGCTGCCAGACGTAGTGGATGCGGGCGAGGTTTTGGAGCTTGCGGAGGTCATTGAGATCACTCGTGCGGCCTTTGGCGGCCAGTTCACTCTCCAGTTCATGCGCCGGATGAAAGTGCTCCTCGATGGCTCGCTTGGATCGCGAGATGACGATGAGCACATCGGTGATGCCGGACGCGGCCGCTTCTTCGACGACGTATTGAATCACCGGCTTGTCCACCAGCGGCAGCATCTCCTTGGGCACCGCCTTGGCGATGGGCAGGAAACGCGTGCCATAGCCAGCGGCAGGGATGACGGCTTTGCGAACTTTGGTGCTCATGATGGCGAATCAATTAAGCGTCGTCGCGAGTCAGAGCACCATCCACGATGCGCATGGCTCCGCGGGTGTTTTTGGCCTTCAGCGGCTCGGGCAGCGCGGCATCGGGGAAGCCCTGGTAGCAGACGGGGCGCACCCAGCGGTAGATGCTGGCGGTGCCGATGCTGGTGAAATGGCTGTGGCTCGCCGCAGGATACGGACCGCCGTGATGCATGGACGGGCAGACCTCGATGCCGGTGGCGAAAGCATTGAAGATGAGTCGGCCGACCTTCTTTTCGAGCACGCGGAGGAGCGGCGCGAAGTCGATGAGGTCCTGCTCGGTGCCGTGGATCATGGCGGAGAGCTGGCCTTCGAGGCTGTTGGCAAAACGAAGCATGTCATCCAGCGTGGGGCACTCGGTGATGATGGAGCAGGGACCGAAAACCTCGCGGCGCAGTTCCTCGTTGGCTTCCAGCACCTCCAGCGTGGTGGTGAAAATGCGGCAGGCGGCCTGCGTGGCGTCGTGGTTGACCTCGGCTTCGGATTCACCGGCGAGTTCGAGTCCATCAATCGTGCGCCACACGGCGGTGCCGGCATCGTAGGCCTCGCAAATGCCGCGATGCAGCATGCTTTGCGGAGCGACCTTGGTGGCGTGCGCAGCGGCGTTGCTGACGAATTGCTTCAATTCGGTGCCCTTGAGTCCGAGCACGATGGCCGGGTTTGTGCAGAACTGGCCAACGCCCATCGTGACCGAACCGATGTAGCCTTCAGCGATCTTGGAGGCACGTTCCTTCAGCGCACCAGGCAGCACGAAAACAGGATTGATCGAGCCCATCTCGGCATAAACCGGGATCGGATGCGAACGCTCCGCCGCCGCATCCATCAGGGCACGACCACCACGCAGCGAGCCGGTGAAGCCGACGGCTTGGGTGTGGGGATGCTTCACGAGTGCCATGCCGATCTCAGTGCCGCGACCGTGCAGCAGCGAGAAGCATCCCGCGGGCAGACCGACCTTGTGCAGCGCATTCACCACGGCGCGACCGAGCATCTCGCAGGTGCCAGGATGAGCCGGATGACCTTTGACAACGACCGGGCAACCGGCAGCGAGCGCACAAACCGTGTCCGTGCCGACCACGCCGATGGCGAAGGGGAAATTCGAGGCACCAAAGACTACCACGGGTCCGATTGGCATCATCACGCGACGCACATCCGGTTTCGGAAGCGGCTGACGATCCGGGATGGCGTGGTCGATGCGGGCATCAGCCCACGAGCCTTCGCGGATCAAGCTGGCGAAGAGTTTGCACTGGCCCACGGCGCGACCGCGTTCACCAGTCACACGAGCCATCGGCAGGCCGGTCTCGGCATGCGCACGCTCCAGCAGCGCATCACCCAGCGCCATGATTTCATCAGCGATGGCATCGAGCAGCGCGGCACGCGTTTCCACCGGAGCGAGACGCAGCGCATCAAAGGCACCTTCGGCAGCGCAAAGAGCCTCATCGGCCTCGTCTTTCGTCGCATCGGCATAGGCAGGCTCCAGCTTGGCGGAGGTGGCGGGATTCACGCCGTGATAAAAGTGTCCGTGAGGGGCGGATTCGCGTCCTGCGATGAGGTGGGAGCCGGTGAGTGTCATGAGGTTGGAGAAAGTGGAAAGCTGCCTCTAGCACGCGGCACGCCGCGAGCAAGGAGTGACGCCATTCCAACCCCTCTCTTCAGCCTTCGGAGGCCGTCACACGGATCAGCACGCTTTTGGAGGTCGGTGTGAGGCTCACATCGGCAAAGCTGTCGATGGGCACGAGCACATTGGCCTCGGGAAAATAGGCGGCGGCGCTGCCGGAAGGCATGTCGTAGGGCACGGCGAGAAAACGCCGCGCGACGCGGGTCTGCCCGGCGTGCTCGCTGGTGAGATCGACGGGCTGCAGCGGGCCGATGCCGCGTTTCTTCATGTCCTGCGGATTGAGGAAGACCACGCGGCGTTCATTGCCGATGCCGCGGTAGCGGTCGTTGAGGCCATACACGGTCGTGTTGAATTGATCGTGGCTGCGGAAGGTCTGGAGCACGAGTTGATCGGCCGCAGGTTGCACGCAGGAGATCGGGTGCGTGGCAAAATTCGCCTTCCCGGTGGCGGTGTCCCATTTCAGGTCGCGGGCGTTGTTCGGAAGGTAAAAGCCGCCGGGTTTGCGTACGCGGTTGTTGAAGTCCTCGAAGCCGGGCACGACACGCTCGATGCGGTCGCGGATGAGATCGTAATCGCGGCCCATTTCGAGCCAAGGAACATTAGATCGGCCCTTCAACGTGGCCGCGGCGGTGCGGGCGATGATTTGCGGCTCGGAAAGCAGATGTGGCGAGGCGGGGTCGAGCTTGCCGTGCGAGGCGTGGACCACGCTCATGCTGTTTTCGACGGTGAGGAACTGCAACACGCCGTCGTCACGCACATCGCGCTCGCTGCGGCCGAGGCAGGGCAGGATGAGGCCGGTGCGACCGGTGATGACATGGCTGCGATTGAGCTTCGTGCAGATGTGCACGGTGAGGGAGCACTTCCGCAGGGCCTCGGCGGTGTATTCGGTGTCCGGCGTGGCCTGGAGGAAATTGCCGCCGAGGGCATAAAACACCTTCGCGCGGCCTTCGTGCATGGCCTTGATGGCCGCGACGGTGTCGTAGCCATGATGACGCGGCGATTGGAAGCCGAACTCGCGGTCGAGGTTGTCATGAAACCACGCGGGCATCTTTTCAAAGACGCCCATCGTGCGATCTCCCTGCACGTTGCTGTGGCCGCGCACCGGGCACAGACCGGCGCTTTCGCGACCAATGGCACCGAGCAGCAAGTGGATGTTCACGACCTCCTGGATGGTGGCGACGGCATTTTTGTGCTGCGTCAGGCCCATGGCCCAGCAGGTGATCAGTTTGCGTGAGCCGCGGGCGCATTGACGCGCGGCTTTTTCAATCTCGCTGCGCGAAATGCCGCTCACGCGTTCCAGTTCTGCCCAGTCGAGACCACGCAGATGCGCCTCGTAGTCGGCAAAACCGAGCGTGTGAGTCGAAATGAAGTCACGATCAATGCTGCCATCCTCGACCAAAGTCTTCGCGATGCCTTTGAGCAGCGCCTGATCGCCATTCGCACGCACCTGCATGAACTGCTTCGCCAGCGGCGTGGCCATGCCGAGCACGCCTTTGACCTGCTGCGGATGCATGAAGCCGGTCAGGCCCGCTTCCTTCATCGGATTGATCGCGATGATCTCCGCGCCGGCCTCCACGGCACGTTGCAGCGAGCTGAGCATGCGCGGGTGATTCGTGCCCGGATTCTGCCCGATGATGAGGATCGTCTCGGCGGTTTCGAGGTCCTTCAGCGTCACCGTGCCTTTGCCGATGCCGACGCTCATGCCCAGCGCCGCGCCACTGCTCTCGTGGCACATGTTGGAGCAGTCTGGAAGGTTGTTCGTGCCATATCGACGAACGAAAAGCTGGTAAAGAAACGCCGCTTCGTTGGTGGCACGACCGCTGGTGTAAAACACCGCCTCGTCCGGCGAGGCGAGCGCATTGAGCTCCTTCGCGATCAATTCAAACGCATCATCCCACGCGATGGCCTCGTAATGCGTCGCGCCAGGTCGCAGTACCATCGGCTGCGTGATGCGCCCGGCCTGATCCATCTCGTAATCGCTCATCTTCGCGATCTCGTGCAGGCTGAATTGCGCAAAGAAGGCCGGGGTGACCTTTTTCTTCGTCGTTTCCGACGCGATGGCCTTCGCGCCGTTTTCGCAGAACTCGAAGGCGCTGCGATGATCCTCCGGATCAGGCCAGGCGCAGCTCGGACAGTCAAAACCCTCCCACTGGTTCAGATTCAGCATCGCCGCGGTGCCGCGCATGAGGCCGCTGTTGCCATAGACATGCTTCAGCGAGTTCGCCACGGCGGGCACGCCCGCGGCGGCTGCTTTGGGGTCATCGAGCTCGATGCCGGTGAGGACATCCGGCGGCTGGGCGGGGACGATGGCAGAAGTGACAGGAGGCATGGGGCGGCGCTGATAGGCTGAGGCGGTTACGAGTGCAATCAGCGGATGGATGAGATGCGGCGGTTCAGGACAAACATCGGCTTGAATCCCTCCGCGGTCCGGCGCACTGGCCGTGCATGATCGCCGCGCTGCAAAAAGACGATGCCCTGCTTGCCGACCTCGCCTCTGCGAAGGGCGGACCGGAGGTGCTGCACGCGTGGTGGCTGGGCCAGAGCGGCTTTCTGGTGCAGTGGAATGGCCAGCGCCTGCTCTTTGATCCCTATTTGTCCGACTCGCTGACGATCAAATACGCCGCCACCGACAAGCCGCATGTGCGGATGACGGAGCGCTGCATCGACCCCGCACGTCTCACCGGCATCAGCCGTGTCACCGCCAGTCATGTGCACACCGATCATCTGGATGGCGACACGCTCGTCCCGCTCGCCGCGGCGAGTCCTGGCTATCGTCTCTACCATCCGCATCCGATCCGCGGTGAGGTGCTGAAGCGCCTGCAAGGTGCTCCGGTGCAGTGCTGCACCCTCGGCGAGCACGACATCTACATCGAAGACGACTGGCGCATCGAGGCGACCGTGGCGAAGCACAACGAGGTGGTGTGTGATGAGCACGGAAACAGCGCTTACATCGGCTTTCTCGTGAAATGCGGCCCTTTCCGCCTTTTTCACAGCGGCGACACGCTTTGGCATGATGACATCGTTTCTAAATGCCGTGCCTTTGGCCCCATCGACATCGCTTTTCTGCCCATCAACGGCAACAAGCCCGAGCGCCGCGTGGCGGGCAATTTGAACGGCACCGAAGCCGCGGCGCTGGCAAAGGCCATCGGCGCGCGGCTCGTCATTCCATGCCACTACGACATGTTTGAGTTCAACACGGAGACGCCGGACGAATTCGCGACCGCTTGCGAGAGGCTTCAGCAGCCGCATCGCGTGATGCGCAGCGGCGAAAGAATCGACGTGAGCGTTGTATGATGCGGATCAGCCTTCCAGCGTGTGGATGAAGAGACCGGAGCGGAGCTTGGGCTCAAACCAAGTGCTCTTCGGTGGCATGATGGCATCCACATCGCTGATGGCCATGAGCTGATCGACGGTCGTCGGATACATCGAGAAGGCCACGGCGTGCTCTTTGCCGTTCACGAGCTTTTCCAGCTCCGCGGTGCCGCGGATGCCGCCGATGAAATCAATGCGCTTGCTCGTGCGCGGGTCGTCGATGCCGAGCACGGGCTTGAGCAGACGATCCTGCAGGATGCTCACGTCGAGCTGGTCAATGGGGCTGGCGTTGAGCGCGGGCTTCCATCCGAGCATGTACCATTGGTCTTGGAGGTACATGCAGCACTCGCCTGGCTTGGTGGGAGACTTCACCGTCGTGGGCTTCATCGTGAAGATATCGCCCACTTTTTTGATGAAGGCTTCGCGGTCGAGGCAGTTGAGGTCTTTGACGGCGCGGTTGTAGGGCAGGATTTTCAGTTCGTTGCCGGGGAAGAGCACGCTGAGGAACCAGTTGTAGTTCTCCTGGCCGTTGTGCGCCTTGTTCGCCTCGCGGCGCATCTTGCTCACGCGAAAGGCGCTGGCGGCGCGGTGGTGACCGTCAGCCACATAGGCGCAGGGCACCTGGCTTTCAAACAGGGCGGTCAGGGAGACACAGGCACCAAGCCCCACACGCCAGACCTGATGACGCACGCCATCGGGCGCATTGATGTCGTAGATCGGCTTTTCGTTGTCGAGCACGCCTTGGATCAGCGCGGCGATGGCCGGACGCTGGCGGTAGGTGAGGAAAATGGGGCCCGTGTTCGCATTCAGGGTGTCCACGAGACGCGTGCGGTCGTCTTCCTTATCCTGACGGGTCTTCTCGTGCTTCTTGATGACGTTTTTCTCGTAGTCTTCGGTGTGGCAGACGGTCACGAGACCGGTCTGGCTGTGCCCGGCGATGGTCTGGCGGTAAAGGTACATGCAGGGCTTGGCCTCGCGGACGAGCACGCCAGCGGACTGGAGCTTGAGGAAGTTCTCCTTGGCCTTCGCATAGACCTCGGCGGAGTAGGGATCGACTTCCGGATCAAGATCGATCTCGGCGCGGTCCACATGCAAAAGGCTGTGGGGCTTGCCCTGGGCAAGGGCGGCGGCTTCTTCACGGTTCACCACGTCGTAGGGGACGGCGGCGACTTCGGCGGCGTGTTTCGGGGCGGGGACGAGACCTTTAAATGTGCGGATGCGCATGACACCGCGGCGATAAAGCACGGCGGAGTCTTGTCAACCGGAGGGGGCAAAAGCCTCAGCAGAAGGTCGATGGCCGAGGCCGAGAGCGCATCCCTTGCGAAGCATTGCACCGGGATTGGCATCCTGCGGTCTCGGGGCAAAACCGGCCCATAAGACGCGCGTAGGGCGTGTGAATCCCTTAAACCACACCCCACGACGATATGAAAATGCATCCTCTTTGCTCCGGCAATCACACGAACCTCTTCGCGACCTCGCAGGGCCGACGTGATTTCCTTCAAGTCGGTGCCATGGCCGGTCTCGGCCTCACCTTGCCGGAGCTGTTCAAGGCTCAGGCAGGTCACACCGTGGCGGATGTGGCCACGTTCAAGGCCGTCGCGCAATCCGTGATTCACATCTACCTGCCGGGCGGCATGGCCCAGCATGAATCGTGGGACCCGAAGCCCTTCGCCGCGCCGGAGTATCGCGGGCCTTTCAGCCCCATCCGTGGTGTGACGGGCGAGTATGTGGGCGAGAAGTTCACCAACATCGCCAAGATCCTCGACAAGATGACGCTCATCCGCTCCGTCACGCATGGCGAGGCGGCGCATGAACGCGGCACGCACAACATGTTCACCGGCTACCGCCCGAGCCCGGCGATCAAGTTCCCCAGCTTCGGCTCCATCGTCTCGCATGAACAGGGCAGCCGGAACAACCTCCCGCCTTACGTCGCCATCCCGTCCGTCTTCGCGCCGGAGCAGGGCAGTGGATACATGAGCAGCGCCTACGGCCCGTTTGCCCTCGGCAGCGACCCGGCGGATGCGAATTTCACCGTGCGTGATCTCGCCGTGCCGAAGGACATCGACACGCGCCGCTTTGAGCGTCGTCGCGGCCTCCTTGCCGCGGTGGACGAGCACTTCCGTGCCTCCGAGAAATCCGATGCGCTGAGTGCGATGGATGATTTCTACAGCGCCGCCTACAAGCTCATCAGCTCGCAGCAAGCTCGCGAGGCCTTCAACCTGGCAGCCGAGCCCGCGAAGCTCCGCGATGAATACGGTCGCAATGCCGCGGGGCAGCGTTTCCTGCTCGCACGTCGCCTTGTCGAAGCCGGCACACGCATGGTGTCGGTCAATTTCGGCAGTTGGGACCATCACTCGAACATCAAAGGCGCTTTCGAAGGGCAGGCGACGCAGTTTGACCAGGCCTTCGCCCGTCTCATCCGCGACCTCGAAGAGCGGGGCATGCTCGACAGCACGCTGGTGCTCGTCAGTTCGGAGTTCGGCCGCACGCCGAAGATCAACAGCACCAACGGCCGTGACCACTATCCCCGCGTCTTCTCGGTGGCCATGGCTGGTGGCGGCGTGAAGAAAGGCTTCATCTACGGCAAGTCCGACGCCCTCGGCGGCGAGCCCGATGAGAACCCGGTGGGCCCCGAAGACCTCGCCAAGACGATGTACCGCCTTCTCGGCATCAACGGTGAAAAGCGCATCGTCGTCGAAAACGTGCGCCCTGTGGACATCGTGAACGGCGGTCGTATCCTCACGGAAGTCATCGCGTAGGGGGCCTCGGCGGTTGCAGCGCGGTTGGTCGAAATTCGACCTTCAACGAGGCTGAGATTGGGGCTGTAAAGACGCCAATGTGACGAAAGCGTCACAGAACGCGTTTTGCTTGGGTTACAGACTTGTAACAGAGAGAGTCTCGCATCCCATGACTCCACTCGCTTTATCGCGCCAACTCCGCTGTCTCGCATTGACCGCTTCCTGCTTGCTCTCGTTCCTGGGAGTCGAATCACAGGCCAAGTCTCCGGACCTCTCGGTCGCAGTGGCTGCACCGGCACCGCAAAATCTGGGGGAGATGCTGGAGAACCTGGGCCGCATCTACTCCGACAAAAACAACCCGATCGTGCAGGAGTTCTGGCTGCTGGGCCGCTACCATGGCCAGCAGCACTGGACGGATGGCAGCAACGGTCAGTATGAGGAAAGCTTTGAAAACCGCCGTCTGCGCATGGGCTTTCAGGGTAGGTTCTTCAATAAGCTCACGCTGCATGCCCAGATGGTCAGCGGCACGGACTTGGAGCCCTTTTACAACGGCTTCACCGAGCTGTGGGCGCAGTGGTCGTTCAGTGATGCGCTCAACTTCACCGTGGGGCAGCAGAAACATCGTTTTACCCAGACCGAAACGTTTCCAGCCGCTACATCAATTACCTCGAGCGCTCGATGCTGACGAACATGTTTGCCCTCGACTACACCCCTGCGGTGACGATCAGCGGCAAGATCGGGGCGTTTAACTACTACACCGGCGTGTTTTCGAACGCCACGGGCCCCAGCATGGGGAATGCGTTCACGAAGTTCAACTCCGGTTGGAGCTACATCGCTTCCGCCACATGGGATTTTGGCAAGAAGCTGGGCACCGACGCCTCAGCCCTCAACCTCTGCTACCTCTATTCTGACCTCGATGCGCAGGCTACGAACATGAACCGCTTTGTGAACGGCCTCTCGGCGGCGTTCATGGTCACCGACGGCCCCTTGTCACTCGTGACCGAGGCCACCTCAGGCCTCGGGGGGGCTCGCGGCAGTGTGCACGGGATCAATCTCCAGCCCGGCGTGTTCTTGACGGACAAACTGCAACTCGTGGGGCGTTACCAATACGCCGTGGCTCAGGATACCGGCGGCATCCGCGCCCAGCGCCGCTACGAGCGGAATGTGGGCCTGAACAACGGCACGACCTATCAGGCCGGCTACCTGGGGCTGAACTACTACATCGCCAAGCATCGCATCAAATTGATGAGCGGGGTGGAGTACTCCCGTCTCGACAACCGGGACTGCTGGACGGGCTCGGTGGCCTTCCGCTTCTTCTTTGGCCCGCACTCGAAGGGCCCGTTCCCGATGGCGCAGACCCTCGAAGGTGTCTGGTGAGCCGCATGAATCTCGGCTGGCAAGCTGACGGATTCAGGTCAGAGATGGTGCCATGAGTCTCCACCAGCCCCGCATCGAGGTCACCATTGGCAACCAGTGCCTGCGCTTGTTCGATGGCAGCACGGTCGTGCGAGAATGGCCGTGCAGCACGTCGAGGTTCGGCATCGGCTTCACCGAGGGTAGCAACAAGACGCCGCTGGGCAGCTTCGTCGTCAAAGAGAAGCACGGCGGGGGCGCGGAGAGCGGCACCATCTTTAAAAGCCGGAAGGCGGTCGGCTTGTGGCAGCCGGGCATGGACATCACGAGTGACTTTGTGCTCACCCGCATCCTCTGGCTGCATGGCCTGGAGCCGCGGAATGCGAACACCTTCCAGCGCTACATCTACATTCACGGCACGAACGACGAAAAAGGCATCGGCAGGCCCGGCAGCCATGGCTGTGTGCGCCTGAAGAACCGCGATGTGATCGAGCTCTTCGACCTCGTGCCGGTGGGCACACAGGTGTGGATCGGTGAGTGACAAAAACGTCTCACGGGAAGCGGTGAAAGCCTTGCCCGGACTCGCGGGCCTTTTTATGATTGGCGATTCCATGCCAGAAGCCCCTAAACAACCCCATCCGCTCGGCGATCTGCTCCTCACTGTCGTGCTGCCCTCGCTCGTGCTTGAGTATCTCAGCAAGCCGGAACGACTGGGCCCCGCCTGGGCGCTCGTCGTGGCGTTGCTGATGCCGCTGGGCTTCGGCGTGTGGTGCTTCATGCAGAAGCGTGGGCTGAACTTCTTTTCGATCTTCGGCCTCATCGCGGTCATCGTGACAGGCGGGCTGGGTCTGCTGAAGCTCGACCCGGTTTGGTTCGCGGCGAAAGAAGCGGCGTTTCCGATGTTTCTCGGGCTGGCCTTCCCGCTCAGTTTTCGGTGGGGGCGACCGCTGGTGTCGGAACTGCTGCTTAATCCGCAGGTCATCAATGTCCCTCTCATCAACAAGTCTCTCGACACGCCGGAGAAGATGCTCGGCTTCCAGGCACTCATGAGTCGTGCTTCGTGGGGTATGGCGCTGACCATGCTGGGCAGCGCGGTGGCGAATTTTGCGCTCGCGTGGTATCTGCTGAACGGCAAGCTGCCCGGCAGCGAGGATTACACGAAGGCCATCGGTCGGCTGAACTGGGTGAGCTTCATCGTCATCGGTATCCCGCTGGTGGCCGCGACGATGGCGCTGCTCTTCTGGATGATGCGTGGCATCTCCACGCTGACGGGACTGGAGCGTGATGATTTCATGAATGGCGGCCAAACGGTGCGTCGGCAGGTGAGCAACCCGCCGTGAGGGGCAAAAAAGAGCGTTTCACGCAGAAGAATGAGGCGCAGCGGGACGATTCTACCGCCCGCCATGATGAAATCTGCTCTCCTGCTCCCGTTCCTGCTCGCCGCGCCGCTTTCGGCTGCCGAGGTTTTTGAAGCCGCGCTTGGTCGCGAGACCGAGCTGCCGAAAGGCAAGGAGGCCGATGGCATCCTCGGCGACTTCGTTTTGCGCAGTGACAAGGTGGAGGCGCTCATTTCGCAAAACGCTCCGAACCGTCGCGCCAACATGAGCACCTTCTACGGCGAGGATGGCGTCACCCCCGGTGCGATGTATGACCTCACGCTTCGGGGAGCAAACAACGATCAACTCGTGATCTACAGTCCCTGCGGTCATGGCCATGTCAGCTATGTGAAGATCGCGAACGTGAAGGAGGAAGGCAGCGCCGCGGTGGAGTCCGTGACGACGGCGGCAAAGAACGGCGGCGTCTTCAAACGCCACGAATACCGCGTCAAAGATGGCGTGCAGGGCATCTTCATCACGACGGTGCTGCGCAATGAGACCGACAAGCCGCAGAAGACCTTCACCAAAGACGACTTCACCCGTTTCGACAGCACTGGCACCACCTCGGACGGCATTCGCTGGGCGGATGCGATCAATCCGGCGCACAGGTGCGGCTATGCCTTTGCCACGCTGAGTGTCAGCGGCATCGACAAAGTGGCCGACACGCTCGAATTGCAGCCGAAGCAGGAGGTCGTCATCTCACGCTTCTTTGCCGTCGGCACCTCGCCCGCCCAGGCGGTGGGTGAAGTGCGTGCGGTGAAGGGTGACAAGGTCACTCTCGTGAGCGGACAGGTCACCGGCGAAGATGGCAAAGGAGTCGCCACAGCCTCGATCCTCGTTCCCGAGGGAAAAAACACGATTCCTGGCTACCCGGATGCCGAGGGCAAATTCAGCCTGAAACTTCCTGCGAACATCACCGAGCTTCAAATCACCGATTTGGGCCGTCCGGATGCCAAAATCAGCACCGCGGCACCGAAAGCAGTCTTGAAAGACGCCGCCGGCATCCGCTTTGCCATCACGGGCGAGGATGGCAAGCCGCTGCCATGCAAAGCGCACTTCGCGCCGCTCGATGAAAAGGCCCCGAAGCTCGATCTCGGGCCGAAGTGGCGTGCGCATGGCTGCGTGGACCAGTATCACAGCGAGAACGGCCACTTCACGCAGCAGCTCCCGCCGGGCAAATACCATGTCGTGGTGGTTCGCGGGCCTGAATACAGCCATATCGCCAAGGACATCACCATTGATGCGGGCAAGATCGTCGAGTTCAAAGGCACGCTGAGGCGCCTCGTGGACTCGAAAGGCTGGATCAGTGCCGACTTCCATAATCACAGCACGCCCAGCGGTGACAACGTCTGCGACACCGACGGACGTCTCATCAACATCGCGGCGGAGCATTTGGAGTTCACGCCCACCACCGAGCACAACCGCCTTTATGATTGGGAGCCCACGATCAAGGCTCTCGGCCTCGAAAACCACATCAAGACCGTCAAAGGCATGGAGCTCACCGGCAGCCGCCAGCACTTCAATGCCTTCCCCTTCGAGCCGGAGCCGCTCAAACAGGACGGTGGTGCTCCCGTTTGGAATGATGATCCTCGCATCACGGCGCTCACGCTGCGCCGCTGGCAGGGCGAGCGGGCAGATCGCTGGATTCAGTTCAATCATCCCGATCTCGCGAACATGTTTGTGGACCGTGACAGTGATGGCGTGCGTGACGGCGGCTTTGTCGGTGTTGGCGACATGATCGACGGATCGGAAAGCCAGAACGGCCCCGGCACCAACATCCTCGCCGAGGCTCCCTTCAACGTCTCCCGCGCCGCAGGATCGCTCGCGGCGAAAGTCAGCCAGAATCGCGAGTTCATCTGGCGTCAGCTTTTGAACCAAGGCCTGCGTGTCACCGCCGTCGGCGTGGCGGATGCGCACAGTGTGTATGGCAACGGTGTCGGCTGCTGGCGCTGCTACCTGCCTTCGACTACCGACGAGCCGGCGAAGATCGACTGGGCGGAGCTCTCACCGCATGCGAAGGCCGGCCACATCGTGGTGAGCACCGGCCCCTTCCTCGAAGTGACCACGCAGAATGGCAAAATCGCCGGCGATGATGATCGCTGCACCGGCGGCATCGATTTGAACGTTCGCGTGCAATGCACCGACTGGATGGACATCGACCGCGTGCAGGTGCTGGTGAACTCCCGTCCCGATCCGAAACTCAATTTCACCCGCCAGAGCCATCCGCAGATGTTCAAGGAGGGTGTGGTGAAGTTCGCCGAGAAGATTCATGTGCCGCTGCAGCATGATGCGCATCTCATCGTGGTCGTGCTCGATGAGGACGGCGATGAAAAGATCGGTTTTGGCACCAGCGACTACGCCAAGATGCGTCCCTGCGCCTACAACAACCCCATCTACGTCGATGCCGATGGCCACGGCTTCACGCCGAATGGCGACACGCTCGGCTTTGACCTGCCCGTGGGTGGTTTGAATGCCGATAAAGCGCGTGCGCAGCTTGAGCGTGCGGGCCTGGCCAAGTAGAAGGAGCTTTTACCGCCTCCTGCATGTCTGCCGAACGTCCCTCCGCGATCCTTCGTTTTGTCGTCTTCCTCGTCGTTACCGTCGCCGTGGCCGGAGGGGGCTGGGTTTACTGGAAGAAGAAAAGCGCCGTTGCAGCAGCGCCTGCCAAAAGTGCGGCCAAAGGCGCGGCTCTCGTGACCACCGCGAAGGTCGTGAAGGACAATTTTGCCCTCGATCTCGATGCCATTGGCACCGTGCAGGCTTTTGAATCAGCGGACATTTCTTCCAACGTCACCGAGCGTGTTACCGAGATCACCTTCAAGGATGGCGACTTCGTCAAAAAGGGCACGCTGCTGGCCAAGCTGAGTGATTCGGAAGAGCAGGCGATGCTCACCTCGGCCAAGGCCACGCTGGCGGAGGAAGAGCGTGAGATCGCCCGCCTGCAAAACCTCGTCAAAGAAGGCGCGGCTCCGGAGGCACGCTTGCAGGAACGGCTTACGCTCGCAGACATCGCCCGGTCAAAGATTCGCGAGAGTGAAGCGAGGCTGGCGGACCGGCAGATCACCGCACCGTTTGATGGCTGGCTGGGCCTGCGCCGCATTAGCGTGGGAGCTTTGGTCTCACCGGGCACGGTGATTGCCTCGCTCGACAAGATCGACGTGGTGAAGATCGACTTTTTCGTGCCGGAGACCTACCTCGGCAGCGTGAAGGCCGGCACGGCGATCACCGCCAGTGCCGAGACGCTCAATGCGCGTCGCTTTGAAGGCAAACTGGCGCATCTCGACTCGCGCCTCGATCCGGTGACGCGATCTGTGGCCGCTCGTGCCGAGGTGCCGAATGCCGATCTCGCGCTGAAGCCTGGCATGCTCGTGATGGTGACGCTGAAAGTGGAGCCGCACCTCTCGCTCGCGGTGCCAGAACGTTCGCTCGTGCCCATCGGCGCGAAGTCGTTTGTGTTCACCATCGTCGATGGAAAGGCCAAACGCCTCGAAGTGAAGACCGGCCTGCGCAAGCCGGGCGTGGTGGAGATCCGCTCCGGTCTGGAAGAAGGCCAGATCCTCGTCGCCGATGGTCTCGTGGGCCTGCAGGATGGTGCGGCGGTCAAAGTGGCCGGTGAATACAAGGGGCCGGTGAAGCCTTTCAATCCCGAGCAGGGCGGCACCGCGGCTCAGGAGTAGTTCGTTTATCTCAACCCGGCCTCGGCAAGGCGCTCCTGCAAATCGGCGGCGAGCAAGGCCTGCTGCATCGGCTCGATCTTGCCCTGCACGAACTGGTCGAGGTTGTAGAGCGTCATTTCGATGCGGTGATCGGTGACGCGGTTCTGCGGGTAGTTGTAAGTGCGGATCTTTTCCTCGCGACCACCGCTGCCGATGAGATTGCGGCGGTTGGCGGAGTACTTCGCGGCTTCTTCCTGCTGCTTTTTCTCCAGCAAACGGCTGCGCAGGATGCTGAGAGCCTTTTCCTTGTTCTTGATCTGGCTGCGGCCGTCCTGGCAGCGCACGATGGTGCCGGTGGGGATGTGCAGGACCTGCACGGCGGAGTCGGTGGTGTTCACGCCCTGGCCTCCGGCACCGGAGGAGCGGCACACTTCGATGCGCACCTCATCGGGCTTGAGGTCGATGTCCACCTCCTCGGCCTCCGGCAGCACGGCCACGGTGGCGGCGGAGGTGTGGATGCGGCCCTGCGCCTCGGTGGCGGGCACTCGCTGCACGCGATGGACACCGCTTTCATACTTCAGCACGCGATACACATCCTCGCCGCTGACCTTGATGCTGGCTTCTTTGACGCCGCCCATGTCCGAAGGGCTGCTTTCGAGTGCCTCGACCTTCCAGCCGCGGTTTTCGGCAAAGCGGGTGTACATGCGCAAAAGGTCGCCCGCGAAGATCGCGGCCTCGTCACCACCGGTGCCGGCTCGGAACTCCATGATCACATCACGCCCTTCGAGCGGATCAGGCGGCAAAATGGACTCTTGAATGGCCTTTTCGAGATCGACGAGGCGCTGCTCCAGCACGGGAATTTCGGCCGCGGCCATCTCGGCCAGTTCTTTGTCGTCGAGCGACTTCGCCATCTCGCGGTTCTCGACCAGCTCGGTCTGCGCTTTTTGAAACTGGTCCCAGTATTCGAGCAGCTTTTGCAGCCCGCGATGCTCGCGCAGCAGCTCACCGGCCTTCTTCGCGTCGTCGAAGAAGTTTGGGCGGCCGATGACGTCCTCGAGATCGGCGAAGCGGGTGCGTTTGGCCTCGATGATGGGCGCGTAATTCATGAAAAGTGGAAAGGCGGATGCGTGGCGGACAAAACAAAACGGTGCCCGGCACGAGGCACGGACACCGTTTGGTTAAAAGGAGGAGATGGAAGACTAGGCGCTGGCTTCGGCGGTGGGCTTCGGAGCCGTGCGGCGGGCGCGGGTGCTGCCGTAGCGCTGGGCGAACTTGTCCACGCGGCCGGCGGTGTCGATGAAGCGCTGCTCACCGGTGAAGAAGGGGTGGCAGGCGGCGCAGATGCCGATGCGGAGGTTTTGAATCGTCGAGATCGTGTCATAGACGGCACCGCAGGTGCAGGTGATCGTCGTCTCGAAGGTCTTGGGATGGATTTCAGCTTTCATGGGATGTTTGGAGGTCCACGGAAGGCCGGCGAGGTCGAAAAGGTGTTCTTTCGCCGGAGCGTGGGGCGCGGATGGTAGAGGCGAATCCCCTCCCGTCAAGCCCGCATGCAGTCCCGGCGACCCGGGGTTGCAGGGCAGGGCAGATGCTCCAAAATCGGCCCACGCATGCAAATCACCCTCAACGGCGAAAAACGCGCTTTCGACGCCCCTTTGACCATCCGTGACCTCCTGGCCGCTGTCGGCCTCGCGGGCAAACCGGTCGTCGTGGAGCAAAACCAGGCCGCGTTGCTGCCTCGCGAGCTCGACACCGCCACCGTGGCGGACGGCGATGTGATTGAAGTGGTGCAGATCACCGCCGGGGGCTGAGGGCTTCAATCTCGCGCCTTGAGCACAGCGATCATGTCGAGCTTACTCAGCATGCGGCTGACGACGGCAAACGAGGCCAGAGCCGCTCCGAGCACCACCATCACGGCGAGCGAATAAGTGAACAGGCTGATCTTCAGCGGCAGGCGCACGGTTTCGGTGCGTAACTGCGTGATGATGAAGGTGGCCAGCCCGCGGCCAAACAGCAGACCCATCGGCAGCGCGGCCAGCACAAGCAGCGTGAGCTCGCCGAGCAGCACGCCGGCGACTTCCCGCTGCGTGAAGCCGACCACGCGGAGCGTCGCGAGATCTCGACCACGCTCGCTGAGGGCGATGCGGGCACTGTTATAAACCACGCCAAAGGCCACGATGATGGCGAGCGTGAGGTAAAGTTTGCGAATGATGCCAATGCTCTGCCCCGTGGTGCTGCGAAAAGCCTCCAACTGGTCCTGCTTCACCAGCGTGATGGCGATGCGCGGCGTGTCCTTCACCTCGCGCATGAACTCGCTCCAGTGCTTCTTGTCCACGGCAAGGTAGGCACCGCTCACCGTCTCGCCTTCGTGCATCAGGCGGCGCAACGCGTCGATATCCATGTAGGCCGCCACACCGGCGAAGTCCTCCAAAAAGCCACGCACCGGCACCTCACGTGTTGCTCGCTGGCCTTCGAGGGCCTGCACCTGGATCACATCGCCAATGCGGGCACCGAGGATTTCGCCGAGCTGCTTGGACATGATGATGCCCTCCTCCGGCATGGCGATGAGGCGGCCCTTGTCATCCATCATGCGATTCAGGTCCGCACCACGCGGCATGCCGGTGATCGCGAGCTTTCGCGAGTGATGGCCATGCCGCACGCGGGCCTGCACGGCGCGGATCGGCTCCGCACGCTGCACGCCGGGCAGATGCTCCAGATCATGCAAAGCACTGCCGCTGCCTGGCTCCGCGAGAAAGACCACCGCGTCCTGCCGCTGCACGTCATTCCATTGATAAGTGAGCAGGTAATCGATGCTGTCCGCCATCGAGCCGGGCAGCACCATCAGCCCCGTGGCCAGCGAGAGGCCTGCCATCGTGAACACCGCCTGCAACGGCCGCCGCTCGATGTTTCGCAAAGCCATGCGCAGCCCCACGCCGAAGAGCTTGGTGAGTCCCGCACGCTCCAGCAGCGAGGGCTTGAAGTCCGCGGGAGGCTCCGGCCGCATCGCCTCGGCGGGCGGCAGCTTCACCGCCATCCACACCACGCTCACCACGCCCACCACACTGGCCGCCGCACTCACGACGAGGGCGATGCCCCAGGCGCTGTAGTCCATCATGAAATTCAGCGCCGGGAAGCGGAAGAAGAGATCATAAATCGCGAGCAGCTTTCCGCCAAACCAGCGCCCCACCAGCCCGCCCGTCACCGTGCCGAGCACGACGATCACGAGCGCATAGCTGAGGTAATGCCGCCCCACTTGCCACGAAGAATAACCCAGCGCCTTGAGCTGCGCGATCTGCTCGCGTTGCAGCCGCACGAGCCTCGCGAGCACCGCATTGACCATGAAAGCCGCCACGCTCAGGAAGACGACGGGATAGGCATACGACAAGGCGCGGATGACCTTCAGCTCATCATCGAGTCGCTTGGCGCTCGCATGATCGGCACGCGTGTAGGCACCTTGCGCACCATAGTCGGCGAGCAGGCGGTCCAGCTCCGCCATCACCGGCGCGGCCACCACACCGGGAGCGAGGTCGATGCAGAAGTCATTGAACGCACCGTCCATGTTGTAAGGCACCGCGATGGACCGCTCGTTCATCCAGAAGACGCCGTAGCGCTTCTTGTCCGGCAGTGTCTCGCCCGGTCGTGCCTCAAAAACGAACTCGGGAGACAAACCGATGCCGCAGATGCGGATCTCATCGCGACGGCCATTGATGATCGCCACCAGTTCATCGCCGAGGCGAAGCTTGTTGGCATCTGCAAAGGCCTCACTCACCACCGCCTCGTTTCTCGCATCGCTGCGTGGAAGGCTTCCGCGGCGCAAAAAGAGCTGGTTGAGCACCTGCGGGCCATCTTCGGGCAGGGACACCAAATGCGCTGTGGCAGGCTCGTCGATGCCTTCGAGGTCCAGCGTTGCATTCACGACCACTCGCGTCTGCACCGCCGCCACGCCGGGGATCGCTGCCATGCGGTCCGCGAGGGCTTTCGGAGCCCGTTTGAGGCTGCCAAACACATCGGCAAGCCGGTGACGCTGATAATAGGCATCACGCGTGCGTTCGAGCGTCAGGATGATGCTCCGCGTCATGATCATCATCGCCAGTCCGCAGGCCATCACGAGGCTCACTGCCACGATCTGCCCTTTCATGCGACCAAGGTCGCGGAAGAGCTTCAAATCGAGCGGCGTGAGCATGGGGGAATGGCCCACGAATCATCGCAGAAGCCGCACGATGCAAGCGCCGTGCCGCTCACTTCTTCTTCCCGCGTTTCGGTTTGCCGTATTTCACCTCCTGGCGGGGCGGCAGGTCGCCGGTCGAGCCTTCGACGCGTTTTTTGAGCTCGCGAATCTGATCGCGCAAAAGGGCGGCTCGCTCGTATTCGAGTTTCATGGCGGCTTCGGCCATTTCTTGTTCGAGTTCGCGAATGGTCTCCGTGACAGCAAAATCGCCACCGCCTTCGCGGACGACGCTTTCCTCGACCTCCTTTGCCTTGCCGAGGATGTGCAGGCTCTCCTGCACGGCTCGGCGCACGGTCTGCGGCGTGATGCCGTGCTTCTCGTTGTGCTCGATCTGCACCTGACGGCGGTAGCTGCTGATGTTGAGGAGTCCGCGGATGCTTTGCGTCTGAATGTCCGCGAAGAGCACCACCTCGCCCGCCACATGTCGCGCGGCACGTCCCGCAGTCTGGATGAGCGACGTCTCGCTGCGCAAAAAGCCTTCTTTGTCCGCGTCGAGGATGCACACGAGACTCACTTCCGGCAAATCGAGGCCCTCGCGGAGCAGATTGATACCCACCAGCACATCACAGTCGCCTTTGCGTAGGCTGCGGAGGATTTCGACACGCTCGATGGCGTCGATATCGCTGTGCAGGTAGCGAACCTTGAGGTTCAGATTGCGCAAATAGTCCGTCAGGTCCTCGGCGGTGCGTTTGGTGAGTGTGGTGACCAACACGCGCTCACCCTTCTCGATGCGCTGACGGCAAAGTTCGATGGTTTCGTCGATCTGGCCCTTCAGCGGCTTGATGGTGATGATCGGGTCGAGCAGGCCCGTGGGCCGGATGATCTGCTCGACGACGAGCGGACGCTTGGGCGTGGTCACATCGAACTTTTCGACCGATTCGCTGCTTCCGCTCACGCGGATGGCCTTGCCGGGCTGCGCGGCGGGAATACCGTCATCAGGCTTTTTGTTCGGAATATAGCCCGTGTTGCCCACGATGCTGTTTTCCATCTCAAAGCGGGCCGGAGTGGCGCTCACATAAACAAGCTGCCCCACCTTGCCCATGAACTCCTCGAAACGCAGCGGGCGGTTGTCGAGCGCACTCGGCAGGCGGAAGCCATGCTCCACGAGCACGGTTTTGCGCGATTTGTCGCCCTCATACATGCCACCGATCTGTGGGATGGTGGCGTGGCTTTCATCGACGAAGACGATCGGCGGCTCCGGGAAGAAATCGAGCAGCGTGCCCGGCGTCGCGCCCGGTGCACGACCCGTGAGATGGCGGCTGTAGTTCTCGATGCCTTGGCAGAAGCCCATCTCCTGCATCATCTCGATGTCATACTGCGTGCGCATTTTGATGCGTTGGGCTTCGAGCAGCTTTCCTTCCTTCTCAAACCACGCCACGCGTTCATCGAGTTCCTCGCGGATTTTGACGATGGCCTTGCGCAGCTTGTCGCCGGGTGTGACGAACTGTTTCGCGGGAAAAATCGTGTAGCTGGGCAGTTTCAGCGTCACCGTGCCCGTGAGCACGTCCACGGCGCTGATACGGTCGATCTCATCGCCGAAGAACTCGATGCGAATGGCCTCGTTTTCGAGGTAAGCGGGCACGACCTCGATCACATCGCCACGAGCGCGGAATTTGCCGCGCTGGAGCTGGTAGTCATTCCGTTCGTAGAGCATGTCCACGAGCTTCGTGAGCAGTTCCTCACGCGTCATCTGCTTCCCCGTGTGAAGCGGCACCATCATGCCTTCGTAGTCCTCCGGCGAGCCCAAGCCATAGATGCAGCTCACACTGGCCACGACGATGGTGTCTTTGCGTGTGAGCAGCGCCCCCATGCTGGAGAGGCGCAGCCGCTCGATCTCGTCGTTCACGTTCGAGTCCTTCTCGATGTAGGTGTCCGTGCGCGGGATGTAGGCCTCTGGCTGGTAGTAGTCGAAGTAGCTCACGAAATACTCCACCGAGTTCTCCGGGAAGAAATTCTTGAACTCCGAGTAGAGCTGCGCGGCGAGGGTTTTGTTGTGCGAGAACACCAGCGCCGGCTTGCCGATCTCCGCGATCACATTCGCCATCGTGAAGGTCTTGCCGCTGCCCGTCACGCCGAGCAGCGTCTGATGCCGGTTTCCTGCCCGCACGGACTTCACCAGCTTCGCGATGGCCTGCGTCTGGTCGCCGCGCGGGTGAAATTCGGGGTTGAGCTGGAAAACGGACATGCCTTCTCGCTATGCCGTCAAGCCTGCGCGGGTCAAGGCACCAGCAGTCAAATCATCCGCGAAGCTCAAGCAGCCTTCCGGGCAGGCAAACTGGCCAGCAAGGTCTTCGCGCAGGCTTCGGCGAATTCGGGGGCGTTGATCTCGCAGTCCAGTTCGAGGAGGGGGACACCGGGTTTGAGGTGTTGTTTGATGCCTTCGAAGAGCGCGGCATCGGCCTCGGGGCTGTGGAAGGGCTTTCCGGTGGCGCTGATGATGCTGATGGCCTTTTTCGGCAGCAGCACGGTGACGGGGCCGCGGCAGGCATTGGCCTTCTCGGCGAGGATGCGGCCGAGTTCGGCGCATTCGGCGGCATTCGTCCGCATGAGCGTTACCTGCGGATTGTGGATGTAGAAGGTGCGGCCTTCGAACTTGGTCGGCACGGTGGCGCGTTCGCCGAAATTGACCATGTCGAGGCAGCCGGGGGTGATGATGGAGGGAATGCCTGCCTTGGCCGCGGCATCGAGTCGCGTGGGCCCAGCACCGAGGATGCCGCCGACGTATTCGTCCGCCCATTCGGTGGTGGTGATGTCCAAAACGCCCGCGAACATGCCGCTCTCGATGAGGGATTCCATGATGCGGCCGCCGGTGCCGGTGGCGTGGAAGACGAGCACCTCGTAGCCGGCGTCTTCGAGGATCTTCTTGGCCATGTTCACGCAGTCGGTGGTGTTGCCAAACATGGACGCGGCGATGAGCGGCTTGTCTTCACCGGCAGGCACATTCGTCTCGACCATGCCGCAGATGGCTCCGGCGGCGCGGGCCAGCAGCACGCGGGAGATGCGATTGATGCCGCTGACATCGACGATGCTGGGGAACATGACGATGTCCTTCGTGCCGACATACGGGGCCACATTGCCCGCGGCGAGCGTGGAGACCATCACCTTTGGAAAGCCGACGGGCAGGGCACGCATGGCGGCGCTGCCGATGGCGGTGCCGCCGCCGCCACCGAGGGAGATGACGCCCTGCACGCGGCCGTCGCTGACGAGTTTGGCCAGATACACCGCGGCCGCGCCTGCCATGGCGGTGACGGCTTCACCACGGTCTTTCCGGGCCATGATGCCCGCGAGGTCCACGCCGTTCGCGGCGGCGACTTCTTCGCGGGTGACATCGGGCTTCACCTGCGGGGCCTCGCCGCTGCCGGTGTCGATGAGCAAGGGCTGGTGGCCGCGGGAGCGGATGATTTCCGCCACGTAGGCGTGTTCGTGGCCTTTGGTGTCGAGGGTGCCGAGGACTGCGATGGTGGACATAAGCGGGAAAAGATGGCGATTGGAACGGAAAGGCCGCCGGATGGCAACCTCTCAAATGACTCCGCCACGCACTTTGGACTATCCATTCTCCTCCACGGGAAATGGGATTGCGTTTTCAGAGGCCGTCAGCGTATAAAGCGGCCCTCTGACCATGATTTTCCGCTCCAGCCTCCTGTTTTTGCTGCCTGCCGCCGCGATGCTCGCCCAGCAAGTGGAGCGACCGTGGAAGGACACGCAGGGCAGGGTGATCCAGGCGGCGTATGTGTCGAGCACCGCTGACAGCGTGACGATCCGCATGGCGGATGGCAAGCAGCACACGCTGCCGCTTTCCCGCCTGAGTGCGGATGATCAGGCCTTTGTGAAGAGTCAGGCTTCGGCTCCTGCTGCTGCCCCGACGGCCTCCGCTCCTGTCGCGGCCGATCCAGCACGGCTGCCCATCGAGAAACGCACCTGGCCGGCCCAGGTGGAGGTGCCGGCGCGATCCATCGAGATCACGCCCACGGTCGAAAATGCTCCGGCACGCGAGTTCGTGTATCAGTCGGAAGCGTTCGTCTTCACCTCGCAGGCAAAACTGGCCGGCAGCATGATGAAGGAGGTGGCGAGGACCTTTGAAGCCACGAGGTCACTCGTCGCCGCGCTGCCCTGGGGCGTGGTGTGCCGTCCACCGGAGGGCCTCGAACGCTACAAGGCGGCGCTGTATGAGACGCGTGAGGATTACAAGGCCGCGGGCGGCCCGGAGAACTCCGGCGGCGTTTACATGAGCGGGCCGAAGGTCTTCATGATTCCTTTCCCCAGCCTCGGCCTGGAGATGCGCGGCAAGACGTGGTTCAAGGATGAGAACTACCGCAGCGACACGCTGGTGCATGAGATCACGCATCAGGTGATGGACAGCTATCTGCCCTTTCTGCCGAAGTGGGTGATCGAAGGCACGGCGGAATACACCGAGAACCTGCCCTACAAAAGCGGCACCTTCCGCGTGGATGCGCACAAAGGCGGGATGAAGGACGCCATCAGCGAGGCGGGCCGCCGCGGCATGTTCCCGGCGATCCCGAGCCTCAAAGAGCACATGACGATGAACCGCGCCGCCTGGGATGCGATCGCTGACCGCTCGAACAAGGGCATGGGCGAGCTCTACTTCCGCTCCTACCTGCTCGTGTATTTCTTCAACCACCTCGACACCGACAAGAAAGGCACGCGCTTCATCAAATTCATGGACGCCGTGTATGGCGACGTAAAGGCGCTGCAGGACTTCTTTGCCGATCCGCGGGTGAAACGCTACCCCGACGGTCGCTTCAGCTACCCGAGCGATTTCCCGCCACCGGACATCAAGCCCGAGAGCGCACCCTTCAAGCATCTCGAGATCCTCATGGAAGGCCGCAGCTATGCGCAGCTCGCCGAGCAGATCAAAACGGCCTACAAGGATGTGGGCGTGAAGCTGACGCTCGGGGAGTGAGGTCGTTCACTCCTGCGTCCACGATTTCAAACCTGTCACCGGCAGCAGCTTGTCCGCTGCCTCTCGCCATTCGGGTGTGCCGGCTTTTTTGAAGAGCTCGTAAAGCAGCTTCTTCGAGTGCGGATCGGCCACGGAGTGCGGGGCATTCCGCCAGAGGCCAAAGCGAACGCCGCCTTCGTGGGCGTGATCGACATGGCGATGGTAGATGAAGGCATCGACGGTGGGCAGCGTGGCGATTTTTTCCCAGGCGTAAGCATAGGCCGCGGCCTGCAACTGCTCGCCATCGGGCGTGAGGAGGGTTTGAAAGCCTTGCTCGCTCAAAATGATGCGGCGGGGCTTGCCAGCGAAAAGCAGCTCGGGCTTTTCGAGATGCTTCGGGAGCACGTCGAGGTTCTTGAAGGTCACTTTGATGGTGTCATCGGCATGCGTGACGTTTTTGTCCGCCCAGGCACGCGGATTGCCAAGGTCCTCGGGATAGGGATGCCAGGCGATGTGCCAGTCGAAGTCACCGCGTTCACGGACGAGTCGCGCAAACGTGTCGATGAAGTCGCGGCCGGGCACGGCCTCCTGCGGGCTGATGCCGTGCATGGCGATGGACCAATGATGATCGAAGGAGAGATACACGCGGGCGTTTTGCGAATGTTGGCGGATGGCCGTGTGGGCGAGGCGCACGGCCTTCTCGTATTCGGAGGCGGCCGTTTCGAGCGGGGCGAGGCCCATGTTGTTCCAGAGCCAGTGGGAGTTCACCTCGTTGCCAATGATCCAGCCCCAGATGCGGCCGCAGGCGGGATGCGCACCGCTCCATCGCTCGGCGAGGAGATTCATCACGGCGGGAAAGAAGGCGTTCGTGGTGTTCGGCGCGGCGACGGTGAATTTGTAGTCTTTGCGATGGCCGGGATGCAATGTCACCGCGTCGATGGCGGGATTCTTCGACGGGTAGGCGATGACGATGAGATAGACGAGGATGCCCTTGTCGGAGAGCGGCTTGATCTGGCGGTCGAGGGACGCGAGGTAGGCATCGTTCCAAACGAAGTCGCCCTTCTCCGGCTTGGATTTCGCGGTGTAGAGCGCGGTGAGGTTGATATTGATGCCCGCGTGATGAATGCCGAGCTTCAGCGCGTCATCCACCATCTGCACCTGCAGGCCTTTCACATTCGGCGGTGTGGGAAAGGGATCGGTGTTTTGCGCGAGCAGTGTTTGCGCGAAGAGGAGGGCGATGAAAAGATGACGCATGGACGAGACGTCTGCCCATGCCTCCGCTCCCGTCGTGGAGCAACCCGAAGCTGCCTGCGACCGCTGCGGGGGGCTGGGAGCATCGCAGGTCTGCGATGAGATGATCTGCGATGACTGCTACATCGCCAGCGGCTCGTGCTGCGCGGGTGACGAGGGATGAAAACAAGCCCCGTGGCCTTCGTTAGAGCACGGCCATGATCCGAATCGCCCTCTTTCTTTGCCTCGCCACGCTGCTGCATGCGGCTCCGCCGAATGTGGTGGTCTTTCTCGCCGATGACTCGGGCTGGGGAGATTACTCGATCAATGGCAACACAAACCTCCAGACGCCGAACATCGACAAGCTGGCGAAGGCTGGGGCGAGCTTTGATCGCTTTTTCGTGTGTCCGGTGTGTGCGCCGACGCGAGCGGAGTTCCTCACGGGACGCTACCATTCTCGTGGCGGCGTGATCAGCGTGTCGGAAGGTCTGGAACGGCTGAACACGGACGAAAAGACCATCGCGGACAGTTTCAAAGCCGCAGGTTACAAGACCGGTGCCTTTGGCAAATGGCACAACGGCAGCCAGTGGCCCTACCATCCGAATGCCCGCGGCTTCGAGGAGTATGTCGGCTACACCAGCGGGCATTGGGGCGAGTATTTTGACCCGCCGCTGGAAGAGAACGGCAAGATGTTCCGCGCGAAGGGCTTCATCGTCGATGTGCTGGTGGGGCGTGCGGTGGATTTCATCGAGAAGAACCGCGAAAGGCCCTTCTTCTGCTACATCCCGCTGACCACGCCGCACTCGCCCTTCAGCGTGCCGGACAGGCATTGGAACAAGTTCAAAGACGCGCCGGTGACGATGCGCGGCCCGGAGGGCGACAAGGAGGACATCAATGTGACCCGCACGGTGTTGGCGATGATGGACAACATCGACGAAAACGTGGGCCGCGTGCTCACGAAGCTCGACGAGCTCCAAATCGCCGAAAACACCATCGTGGTCTATTTCAGCGACAACGGTCCCAACACGACGCGCTGGAACGGCGGCATGAAGGGCAAGAAGGGTGTCACCGACGAGGGTGGCGTGCGCAGCGTGTGCTACCTGCGCTGGCCGGGGAAGGTGAAGGCAGGCCTCACCGTGCCGCACATCGCCGGAGCGATCGATTTGATGCCGACACTCACTGCGTTGGCGGGCGTGAAATCGGTGAGCACAAAGCCGCTGGACGGCATCAGTTTCGATTCATTGCTTCTGGGGGCCAAATGGGAGGCGCAGGCTCGTGAACTCATGAACTTTTTCAATGGTCGCCTCAGCGTGCGCAGCCAGCAATATCGTCTCGATGCTGCTGGTGGCCTGTTTGACATGGTGGCAGATCCGAATCAGACGAAGGACATCGCCGCCGAAAAGCCGGAGGAGGCCGCGAGGCTCGCCGCCGCAGGCTCGAAATGGCATCAGGAGGTCTTTGGTCGCCCTTATACTGCCGCCGCCGATGGCAAGAAGAAGGGCAAAGGCGGCATGAAGCCGGCGGATGATCGTCCTTATCCCGTCGGCTACACCGAGTTTCCCATCACCATGTTGCCAGCTCGCGATGGCCTGCCGCATGGAGGCGTGAAGCGCAGTTCCAGTGCGCCGAACTGCTCTTACTTCGTGAATTGGACCACGAAGGACGATTCCATGACCTGGGACATCGACGTGCATACCGCGGGCGATTACGACGTGACGGTCGACTACGTCTGCCCCGAGGCTGATGCTGGCTCCACCATCGAACTGAGCCTCGGTGATGCCAAAACAAGCGGCAAAGTCACGCCCGGCTGGTATCCGCGCTTGCTCGACGACCAAGACCGCGCCTCCCGCGGTGGCGAGAGCTACATGCGCGACTTCAAAACGCTGAGTCTCGGCACGATGAAGTTGCCCGCCGGTCGGGGTTTGCTCACGCTGAAGGCCCTCGACATCACCGGCAAAACGGTGGCCGAGGTGCGCCGCGTGACGCTGACCTTGAAGAGGTGATCCAAGGATCGTCGTGCTGGATCGTTTCATTCCGCGCATGCCTTTCACCCGCCTTTTGCTGACTACCACGCTTTGTGCCGTTCTCGGTGCCATCGCCGGGCGTCAAACGCGGCCTGTGGTCATGGAGACCGTGGTTGCAGCATCCACAAAGCCCGTCATCTCACCAACACAGGCCGCGGCATCATTCCAAGCCAAGCCGCCGCCCTTCACCAGCAGCACAGCCTCCATGGAGTGGGTGTGGCTGCAGATGGAAAAAGGCGACACCACGGCAGCTGAGCGCTTCTTTCGCAAAGACGCCGGACTCACCGACGAGCAGCGCCTGTCATTGGCGAGGGAGTTGGTGCAAAACGGTCGCCGCATGGACCCGCGGGTGCTTGCACGCATCGTGATGAGTTTGCCGCGCGGCGATGAGTCGGATCGGCTGCTTTGGCGCTTGGTGAGTGACTGGTGCAGCTATGATGCGGAGGATGCACTGCGCTTCATCGAAGTGTTGCCCGCAGACCGGCTGAACACGGCGGGAATTCTCGTCAATTCGGCTTTCGGTCTCGCAGACCTGCCTGTGGAGCGTCTTTTGGCCTTCGCAGCCACTTTGAACGACAAGGGCCGTGCCTACCTCGTGGAGGGCCTCGTTGGCTTTGCGGACCAAGTTGGCTCCTGGCGCAACACTTCGGCTATTTTGGCCAAACTGAACGTTCAGCCTGACAAGGCCGCCATCTCCGCCGAATGGTTTCTCGGTCGCAATCTTGGCGAAATCGACCCGCAGGCCATCGAGAGCCAAATCGCGGCTGAAACCGATCCGGTGAGGCGTGACAAATTACTGAGCGGTTATGCGCAAACTCTCGAAAGCATCGATCCCGAGCGCAGCATCGCCTTGGAAGCGCAAACCACGGACTCGGCGGGCAATGTCCGCGAACGAGTCGAATTCTGGCTCTCCATCGACCGTGCCGCCGCGCTCGCCTGGCTGCAAAGCGAGGCCGCGAGGCAACTCATGGATCGCACGGCACGCGTGGAATTGCTGCGCACGTATCAATTGGAGGCCACACCATGAAAATCACACTCCTGGTGCTGCTTCACGCCTTCTGCGCCTTCGCAGGTTTTTGGATCGCCACGCCTCGGAAGCATCCAGCGCCCTCTACAGCCGATGTGACGATCAAGAAGACCAAAACGGCCCCATCGAGCGCATCGACCATCATCACCAAACCCGCTCCAAGCTCAGAGGTCGGCGCAGCCCAGCTCACGCCGCAGAATTGGCCCATCGTCATCGACCCGATCTCGCGAATGAGCCTCAGCGAGCTTCCTGCGATGCTGCGTGGCGTTTTGCGCAATCCATTTCCCGACGTGCGCACGAGGCTGATGCGCTACCTTTTCGAGCGATGGGGCACGCTCGACCTCCCTGGAGCACTCACGGCCTTGCGTGGTATTTCCTCACCTCAGCTCAAGCAACGCGCACTCCGGCCAGTCCTCGAACTCTGGAGCAAAACGGATCCCGCGGCCGCCTGGAAATGGCTCGGCGACCTCGATGATGACAGCGTGCTGCAGGAAAATGGTATCGCGGACATGCTTCACTTCACCGCCAAGAAAGACCCGCTCGGCAGTGCCGCCTACGCCGCTCAAATCGAGGACGCATTCCTCCGCGAGAAGGCTCTCATCAGCATCGGTAGCAGTTGGGTGAATGAGGACCCGAAGGGAGCATTCGCCGCCCTCACCACCGTCGAGCCACAGTGCTTGCGTGACTACTTGCTGAATCGTTTGTGCTACGCGGATGGCATTGATCACGTCGCCGGGCTGGAAATCGTCTCGCAACTGCCTTCACGAGCGCAGCGTGCTGAATTCAGTGGTGATTGGATCCACGGTTATGCCATGGCAAAGCCGCAGGAGGCCTTTCACTGGCTGCGAGACCACGCGGATCGTCCGGAACTGCAACGCGCCGCAGCCATGCTCGGCGGGCAGTTTGGAGAAAACGTGAAAACCAGCGCCGAAATCCGCGAAATGGCGCAGCAACTACCCGCGGGTGCCATCCGCGATGCCTTCGCCTCCAGGGCTGCCGAAGAATGGGTCGAGTCGGGCAATTCACTCGATGAAGCACAGCAAATCCTCGCCTTTTGCGGCCCCAGCTTGGAGCGTGACAGCGCACAAAACGCCATCGACAGCAAACGCTCCCGACCATGACCACCACCCGCCGCCGCCTTCTTGCCGGACTTCCGGCGCTCGGATTGTTATCCGCACGCGCGGATGACTCCATGCCGCTCGAAAACATCCTGTTTGGCTCCTGTCTCGATACCCATGAGCATCCGATGCTTGACCGCGCGCTCAAGCTGCCGCGTGATCTGTTCCTTTTCATGGGCGACAACGTGTATGCGGACAAAGGCGGCATTCCGATGATGCAGGAGAAGTATGCGCGGCTGAAAAACAGCCGATTCTTCCGTGGCTTGAAGAATAAGCCGATTCTTGCGACGTGGGACGATCACGACTTCGGCCTCAATGACGGCGGCAGCGAGTATCCGCAGAAAAAGGAGGCGCAGGCCGAGTTTTGGAACTGGCTCGATGAACCGGCTGATTCACCGCGTCGGAAGCAGCAAGGTGTTTATCATTCGCAGAGCTTCGGGCCGTCTGGCAAACGCGTGCAGGTCATCTTGCTCGACACACGTTACTTCCGCAGTCCGCTCAAGAAAGTGCCGAAGGAGCAAGCGATGCTCGGTGGGACTTCGGTGCCCACGGATGATGAAACGACCACGATCCTTGGAGCGGCTCAGTGGAGTTGGCTCGAAAACGTGCTGAATGAACCCGCGGAACTGCGAATCGTCGTCTCCAGCATCCAATTCGCCCCCGAAGCCCACGGTGGCGAATGCTGGGCGAATTTCCCGCATGAGCAGAAGAGGCTTTTGGAGCTCCTCAAAGGTCATCGGGCCCTCGTTTTGAGCGGTGACCGGCATTGGTGCGAGTTTTCGAAGAACGGTGTGTTCGACTTTACCTCCAGTTCGATGACCCAAAAGCATCCCCGCGGCACGTCAACGCCCAACAAGCACCGCATTGTGCCGAAAACCTACCATCTGCCGAATGTGGGGCTTTTGAACATCGACTGGACCGCCCAAGCCATCACGGCCCAAATTTTCGGCGAGGCTCCTGAGGCCCAGATTGAGCTGCGGGTGCCGTTTGCCGACCTCATGGTCTGATTCGGCATTCGACATTCGCCATTCGTCATTCATCTTTCCGGCCATGGCGAACGACCACGAACCCCGCATCCCTGTCCTGCCCACGCTCATGACGGCAGGCAACATCCTGTGCGGCTTCATTGCGATCCTGCAGATCTTTGACGGTCGGCACTTGGATGAGAATCTGCACTACCATTACGCCATCTTGCTGATCCTCGCGGCGTGCGTTTTCGATGCACTTGACGGTCGCGTGGCACGCATGAGCGGCAGCGAGAGCCCGTTTGGTCGTGAGCTGGATTCGTTGGCGGACATCGTGAGCTTCGGCGCGGCTCCTGCCTTGCTGGTGCATGACATCGTTTTGAAGGAGTTGGACACGCCCAAGGGCTTAGGCCTGCTCATCTCCTGCGTCTACCTCGTGTGCGGGGCCATGCGTCTGGCCCGCTTCAACTGCCTGGCCGCGGCGGATGTGAAATGCAGCAGCAAGAGCTTCCGCGGCTGCCCGATCCCGGCGGCGGCGGGCGTGATCTCATCCCTTACGCTGCTGCTGCTGTGGTTCGACAGCAACGAGCGTGAGATTGGCAACTGGAAGTATGCGCTGGCAGGCCTGATGGTGCTGCTGAGCTACCTGATGGTGAGCAGCCTGGAGTATCCGAGCTTCAAAGCGGTGAACTGGCGCACGAAGCGCTCGTTTCATTGGGTGCTCGTGAGCATTTTCGTGATCGCCTTCACGGTGATGAACTGGCAGTGGATGCCCTCGGTGATGTTCGTGAGTTACCTGCTCTACGGATTGGCCCGCCCATGGGTGAGCCGCAAGTGGCGCCGTGAGATCGAAATCGAGCCAGAACTGCCGGACACGGACAATATCGACGAAAATGTCGCGCTTTCCGGCAGCGAGGATGAGATGGATGCGGCGCGTTTGATCGACGCGAACCGTCGCGGCGTGTGATTCTGATGAAATTCACTTCACAGAATCGTCGCTTGCGTTAAACGAAGCGGCACATGGCAGATTTTTACCAGCATGCCCGCGTTCCAACGCTGCATCACCTGGCGCACGCGGACGCGGCGCTTCGTGAGGAGGAACTGCGTGGCTGGAGCGAGCAAAAGCCCGTGGCGCTGCTGCTGCCCGCCCTTTACGCCGAGTGCGAGCGACCTGCACTACCGCTGATCCTCGAGCGTGCCGCCGATCTGCCCTATGTGAGCGAGATCGTGCTCAGCATGAACAGCATGGATGCCTCGCAGCACGAGCTGGCGTTGGAACTGTGCCGTCGAACGCTGCGCGGAAAGCCTGCCCGCATCATTTGGAACGACAGTCCAGAGATGGGGCGTGCCTTTGACCTGATGGAGCAGGCGGATCTGCCGGGTTATCTCGCTGGAAAAGGCACGAACATCTGGATGGGCGTGCTCGCGCTGCACTCGCGCGGCTTCCATGGCGTCGTCGCCAGCCATGATACGGACATCCTGAACTACAGCCGGGACATGATCTGGCGTCTTTGCTACCCGCTGATGCATCCGCGAATGGGCTATCGCTTTGCCAAAGGCTACTACAGCCGCGTGGCGGAGCGTTTGTATGGCCGCGTGACGCGCCTGCTGATCTTCCCGCTGATCCAGGCCTGCCGTGATGTGCTTGGCGGGAAGCCGCTGCTGGAGCATCTGGAGAGCTTTCGCTACCCGCTGAGCGGTGAATTCGCTGCCGACATGTCTGCCATCAACAGCTTTTCGCTGCCAGGCGGCTGGGGATTGGAGATCGCCACGATGTGCGAGACCCATCACAAGATGCCGGTGAGCGAGGTGTGCCAGGTGGACCTCGGTTTCCACTTCGAGCATCGCCATCGCAGCCTGAACCCGGGCAAGGCTGGCATGCGCGAGCCGGGCCTCGTCACCGCGGCGGCGGATGTGGCGCGTTGCCTCGCGTGGCAGGTGCTTCGTGACAGCGAGCCACGCAGTGCCGAGGAGATGCTGCGCCTCATCGTGGCCCGCTACCACATCCGCGCCACCGAGTGGCTGGCACGCTATGAGCATGTGGCGCTGCTGAACGGATTGGAGCACGATCCCGCCGAGGAAACCGCTGCGGTAAATGCCTTCGGCCATGCTTTGGAGCAGTTGCTCAAAACGGCCGCCTTGGAAGGCCTTCGTGTCCCCGCGATGCGACCACCCGTGCGCAGTGTGCTCCAGCGCATCCCAGAAGTGGGCGCACTCATCGAGGCGGCCACAACGGTGGTGTGAGCGCGGTTTTGAGCGAGTCCCTGCAAGGCGTGGAAGCTTGATGCCGTTCGTTTCGCCCTCATGCACCGCCTTCTCTTTGCCTCCCTCGTTCTGTCAGTCGTTTCGTCCTTCGCCGCTCCACAGGATGACCAGTATGTCCTCGGCCCGGATTCACAGGTCCAGAAGGGAGTACCGCAGGGCAAGGTCACTCAGATGCCCGTATGGACGAATTCGAAGGTGTATCCCGGCACCACGCGTGACTGGTGGATCTATGTTCCGGCGCAATACAAAGCCGATAAGCCCGCGAACGTGATGGTCTTCTGCGATGGCGGAGGCTTTGTGAAGTCGGACGGCCAGTTCCGCGTGCCGGTGGTGTTCGACAACTTGATCGCTAAAGGCGAGATGCCGGTGACGATCGGCATCTTCCTCAATCCCGGTGTGTTTCCGACCTCGAACCCTAAAGACAAGCCCCGCAGCAACCGCAGCTTCGAGTATGACTCGCTCGGCGATCTGCATGCCCGCTTCCTGATCGAGGAGATCCTGCCCGAGGTGGCCAAGAGCTACAAACTCACTGACGATCCCGAGGGGCGTGCCATCTGCGGCAACAGCAGCGGCGGCATTTGCGCCTTCACGGTGGCTTGGGAGCGCCCGGATGCCTTCCGGAAGGTCGTGAGCCACATCGGCAGCTTCACAAACATCCGCGGCGGCCATGTGTATCCCGCCTTGATCCGCAAAGCGGAGAAGAAGCCTCTCAAAGTGTTTCTCCAGGATGGCCGGAACGACCTCGACAACCAGTTTGGCAACTGGCCGCTGGCAAACCAGGACATGGCCGCGTCGCTGAAGTTTGCCGGCTACGACTACCAGTTCGTGCTCGGAGAGGGCACGCACAATGGCAAGCATGGCGGTGCCTTGCTGCCGGACACGCTGCGGTGGCTGTGGAAGAAATAATTGCCATCATGCGGCCTCGTCAGACTGGTCTGACAGGTCCGACCAGTCTGACCAGTCTGACCAGTCTGACCAGTCTGACCCTGCATTATTTTATGAAACACACTCTTTTTGCTCTCTTGAGCTTCATCAGCTCTCTCGCCGCACAGGATACCTCGTTGCACGAATACCTCAGTGACGACCAGCCGTGGAAGGAGGTCGCAAGTGGTTTTGCATTCACGGACGGCCTTTGCTGCGACGCGGCGGGGAATCTGTTTTTCACCGATGTGAAGGCCGGGAAGGGGATCTACAAGCTGGACACGGCCACGGGCAAGACAGAGCTCTTCCTCGACAACCTTCCCGGTATCAGCGGGTTGCAAATCGGGCCGGATGGGCGCTTTTATGCCTGTCACAACAAGGAGCAGCGCATCATCGCCATCTCGATGAAGGGTGAGATTGAGGTGCTGCTCACCGGTGTGAAGTGCAATGACCTCGTCGTGAGCAAGGCGGGCCATCTTTACTTCACCGAGACGCCGACACTCAGCGTGCATCTCATCACGAAGGACAAGAAACACATCGTGGCCGATGAAGGGCATGTGCAGAAGCCGAACGGCATCACGATCTCGCCGGATGAACGCACGCTGGTGGTCTCCGAGCATGGCGGCAAGCATGTGTGGACCTGGCGCATCGAGGACGACGGCACGCTGACCGCTGGTGCGCCCTACATGACGATGTGGCTGCCGGTGGGCAAGGAAACGGCGAGCGGCGACGGAGCCACGACGGAGTCGAAAGGCCGCTTTTTCGTGACCACCGAATTGGGCGTGCAGATATTCGATCCGGCAGGCAGGCTCTCGGGCATCATCGCGAAGCCCACGCCGCAGTCGAAGGTCGTGAGCGTCGAGTTTGCCGGTAGAGACCATTCCACGCTCTTCGTCGCCGCGGGTGACAAGATCTTCGCCCGCCAGCTCAAGGTCACCGGTTACTTCCGCTGAGCGTGAAAGCCGCTTTCGACTTTCTGGAGCCTCAGGGGCTCGTCTTTGTGGGCCTGCTCGTGATGACGGTGATGTTTGCGAGGCAGCGTCAGAGGCTGCTCGCGGCCTTCGCGGCTGTTTTGTGGCTCATCACGGGGCTGGTGATCTGCACGCCGTTTGCGAGCTGGCTCATCTCCACGCTCGAACGACCTTGGGAGCCGGTGAAACTCGATTCGCTGGAGGTTTGTGATGCCGTTGTGAGTCTCGGTGGAGGTTTGGAGCCTTCGCGATTGGAACCAACTGGGCTGCGGACCAAAGGCGGCGCGGACCGATTATTCTGCGCTCTCGAGATGACGCGTCGTGGCAAGGCGAAGGCGTTGGTGCTCGGCGGCGGGGGCTTTCGTTTTCATAACGAGCATGGTTCGGAGGCACAGGCTGCGGTCGATTGGGTGGCGGCATGGAAACTCACCGACGTGCCGCTTCACAGCCTCGGCATTTGCAGCGACACGCATGATGAAGCGCTGAAAACGGCCGCTTTGGCCGCCAAGCATGGCTGGAAGCGCATCGCCCTCGTGACCTCCGCGTATCACATGACGCGTTCCAAGGCCACGTTTGAGAAAGCGGGCCTTCAGGTGGTGCCCGTGCCTTGCAACTACGTGAGCCAGCAGATGCGGCAGGAGCGGCCTTATTGGTTCAAAACGCCTGATGTGACTGGTTACGGGTATGCCGAGGCCTGGATGCACGAGGTCGTCGGCCAGTGGGTGTATCGCTGGCGGGGCTGGATCGAGTAGCAAAACGCGATGGCAAACAACTCGGGAGGTGCTTTTCTGCCTCCGCCATGCCCATCGACGACTCCCCCTCCACACCGGCCACTGCGGAAACGCTCCTCTGGAGCGGCCACACCTCCCAGTGGGTTCACTTTTGGTTCTACCTGCTCTGCATCATCCTCGCCGGGGCCATCGCCGTGGGAGCCACAGTGCTCGCCCTGCCTACCGGCGGGCTCACCTACCTTGCGCTCATCATTCCTGTCATTCTCTGGATGGTGCGCTGGTGGGTCACGAAGTGCACCACCTATGAACTCACCAGCCAGCGCCTGCGCATCCGCAGCGGCGTGCTGAATCGCCGTGTGGATGAGCTGGAGCTCTACCGCGTCAAAGACTACGCCATGGAGCAGCCGCTGCTCCTGCGCATGGTCGGCCTTGGTAACCTCACGCTGATCACTTCCGACGCCACGAACCCTCAGGTGGCCATGAAGGCGATTCCCGATGTGGAAAACGTGCGCGAGGAGCTCCGCACCGCTGTGCAGAACGAGCGGGACCGCAAACGTGTGCGCGAGCTCGATGTGGACAGCCATGATGAGCATGGCACCACGTTCAGTTGAAGTTTGATCCATGAAAAAGCGGCCGGGCCACGTGAAGTGGTCCGGCCGCTTTCTTTTTCAGGGAACGATTACGCGTTGTAGCCGCTCTCGCCGTGCTCGGCGAGGTCGAGGCCCTGGTTTTCCTCCTCGGCATCCACGCGGAGGCCGATGGTGGCACCGATGACCTTCAAGAGCACCACGCTCACCACGCCGGAAAGGACGATCGTGTAGAGCGAGGCGAGAAGCTGGGTGGTGAGCTGGCTGCCCATCGTCATGCCCTCGGCGTAGCCGAGCCCGCCAAAGGTTGGCGAGGCAAAGATGGCCACCAGCACCGTGCCGATGAAGCCGCCCACGCCATGCACGCCGAAGACATCAAGCGAGTCGTCATACTTGAACTTCTGCTTCACCTTCGCGCAGAAGAACCAGCACACGAGGGCGCTGATGCTGCCGATGCAGATCGCACCCACCGGGCCGACTTTCCCTGAAGCGGGCGTGATGGCCGCGAGACCGGCGATGGAGCCAGTGGCGATGCCGAGGGCGCTCGGCTTGCCCACTTTGATCTTCTCAATCAGTGACCACACAACGCACGCGGCGCTGGCGGAAAGGTGCGTGACCACCACCGTCATCGCGGCGCTGCCGTTCGCGGCCACCTGGCTGCCGCCGTTGAAGCCAAACCAGCCCACCCACAGCATGCCGGCGCCAGCCACCGTGAAAGGAAGGTTGTGCGGCATCATCTGCTGCTGCGGGAAACCTCTGCGCGGCCCCACCATGATACAGGCGATCAAGGCGGCCACACCGGCGGTGATGTGCACCACGATGCCGCCGGCGAGGTCGATCACGTTTTTGAGGCCAAAGAACTCCATCTTGTGCCAAACGCCCCAGCAGGTGGGCGCATACACCAGCAGGCTCCACAGGATGCTGAAGACCATGATGGCGCTGAATTTCATGCGCTCGGCAAATGCGCCGATGAAAAGCCCCGGCGTGATGAGGAAGAACATCATTTGGTAGGCGAACCAGAGGTGCTCCGGGATGTTCGGATAGGCCGCATAGGTGCTGTCTGGCGTCACACCCTTCAGGAAGATCTTGTCAAAGGTGCCGATGAAGCCGCTGTCGCCCGTGAAACTGAGCGAGTAGCCGCAGATGAGCCACACGAGGCTCAGCACGGCCGTCAGGGCAAAGCACTGCATGAAGATCGAGAGCACGTTCTTCGAGCGCACGAGACCCGCGTAGAAGAGCGCGAGGCCCGGGATCATCATGAAGAGCACGAGGGCGGTGGAGGTGAGGAGCCAGGCGGTGTCTCCGCTCTGGATGGTGGACGTTTCGGCGGCGTGCAACGACGTGGAGGCACAGCAAAGCGCGGCGCACGCTGCGGAAAACAGCGTGGTGCCACGCCCGCGACGCATAAGCGCAGGGTGGGTCATGGTTGGTTGGGCGGCTGGTTAGGTTGGTTGAAGCTGCTTCGCAGATGGTTGGGCCGCGAAACGGCGAACGATTCAATTAAGCAAGGCGCATGCCAGAAACCGAGTCTTTTTCAATTCAATGGATCGAAAAGAGTCACCTCACAGCTTCCCGCCAGCCCCTTTGAGCGCCTCAATGGTGGGGCGGCCGGCGATTTGAAGGAGGGCGGTGGCGATGAGTTCGGCGCGGCGGGCACCATCCTTGTCGCCTTTGGCGGCGCGGTCTTTGGCGAGCTGGAGGAGGGAGGCCTGCTGGGTTTGCAGGAGGGTTCTGCCCGCCGCATCCGCCTTGCTGGTGATAGCGGTGATCTGCGTGTCGTAGGTCTGGCGAAGCTGCTTCAACGCGGCCGGCCAGGCATCGTCAACAGGGGGCAGCGGCTGATTGTTCGCCACGTTTGAGATCTCGCTGAGGATCGGGTCACGCTGCGCGGGTGGCGTGGTGGCGAGGGTCTTTTGCAGATACGGGATGTATTTGGAGGCGAGCTCCTTTTTAGCGGGGCCGGGATTGGCCTCGGGATTGGCGTCCCACGCGGCGGTGATGCCAACAAGGATCTGCGTGAGCTCGGGATCGCTACTTTCGAGTTTGGCGAGCAACTCCGCGGAGGTCGGCGCAGGCGGAGGAGGTGGCGGAGCAGGCTCGGGCTTCGTCGCGGCCATGGCGGGGGCTGGCTTCACGGGCTCCACGACGACTTCTTTAGGCTTTTCGACCTTCTTGGGGGCTTCCGCGGGTTTTTCGACTTTTTTGGGTTTCTCGACCGGCGGTGCCTCGACGACTTTTTTGGGCTTCTTCTCGGGCGTTTCGACCTTCGGGGCCGGTTTTTCCACTTCGACGGTCTTTTCGGGTTCGCCGGAAGGTTTGAGCAAAACGACGAGGAGCACTATCACGACCGCGGCGGCCGCGATGGCGATCTTCGGCAGCGGAAAAGGCTTGGAAGCAGGCTTCGCTGCGGGTGCTTCAGGCTCTTTCGTGACCGGTTTGGTCTCGGTGACGACGGCGGAGGCATTCGTGCCGATGGTGAGTGCGGCGGCGATGTGGGCGCGGAACTCCAGCGCATCGGGATAGCGCTTGTCGGGATCGTGATCCGTGGCCTTGGCGATGATCTCATCCCAGCGCTTGTTCACCGGAGCATATTCCGTGACGGAGCGACGCGGCGTGGCAGGCACACGGCCGGTGAGCAGTTCATAAAGCACGACGCCAGCCGCAAAGATGTCCGCACGCTGATCGACACCGCGCTTGTCCATGATCTCGGGCGCGGCGTAGTCCGGCGTGCCGAATGGATTCTCTTCTGCTTCGCCGGTCATCGGCCGGGCGAGGCCGAAGTCCGCCACCTTCACGCGGTCCTCGTCGTTCACCATGATGTTGCCGGGTTTCACATCGCGGTGGAGGATCTTGTGATTGTGAGCGAAGTGCAGCGCATCGCAGAGCTGCATGACGTAATTCGCCACTTTGCGCAGCGGTAGGGAACCTTTCTGCACCAGCTCATGCAGCGTGTGGCCTTCCACCCATTCCATCACGAGGTAAAAATGGCCCTCACGCGTGATGCCGAAGTCATACACCGTCACGATGTTCGTGTGGTTGAGCTTCGCCATCGCTCGCGCTTCCGTTTTGAAGCGCTCAGCAAACTCCGCCTCTTTGCCAAAGGCGGGCGGGAGGATCTTCACGGCCACCGGACGATCCAGGCTGGCCTGCTGCGCCCGATAAACCGCCCCCATGCCGCCAAAGGCCGCGAGCTTGTGAAACTCATACTGCGGCAGCAACGCGTTCATCTCCTCGACCGTCGGAACGTCGAAGGGAAGGGGATGAGCGTGGGGAGTGTTGTCTGCCATGTGGGATGCTGAAAAAACGTCGCGTCGGGAACGATCTCACGGCCTTGCGGCCAGGGAAAGCTCAATGATGCGGGCGCAAAGCTGGGGGAACTCGATGCCGAGCGCTTTCGCGGCCTTCGGCAGCAGCGAGCTGCTGGTCATGCCGGGGATGGTGTTGATCTCCAGCACGAAGGGCGCCTGATCGCTGTCACGCAGCATGACATCCACGCGGCCATACACCTCGGTGCCGCAACTGCGGAAAGCAGCCAGCGCAGCATCTTGGATTTGCTTTGTCACGGCCTCGCTGAAGGGCGCGGGGCAATGGTAGAGCGTTTTGCCCTTGCCGGTCATCCAGGGGTATTTGTTGTTGATGTCGTAAAAGCCATCCACCGGCTCGATGTGGATCACGGGCAGCACTTGATCGCCCAGCACGCCGACGGTGAGCTCTTTCCCGGCGACGTAATCCTCGATGAGCGTGTCGCTGCCGAACTTCTTTGCGTCCTCGATGGCCGCGTCGAACTCGCTTTGATGATGGCAGATGTGCACGCCGACGCTGGAACCTTCACGCGGCGGCTTCACGACGAGCGGAAAGCCGATCTCCAGCTTCGCGCTGCCATCCAGCGGATACACCTGCGAACGCGGCGTGGGCACACCAGCCGCGATGAAGCGCTCCTTGCTGAGTTTCTTGTCGAAAGCGATACGGCTGCTCTCCACACCCGCACCTGTGTAGCGGACACCTTTGGCTTCGAGGATGGCCTGGATCTGCCCGTCCTCGCCGAAGGTGCCGTGGATCAAATTCATCGCGATGAAGACATCGCCCGGAACCTCGAAATCCGGCCCCGTGACATCCACCTCCACCACCTGCACCCCAAGCGTGCCGAGGGCCTCCACCACGCTTTCCGCGGTTTTGAGTGACACCGCGCGTTCCGAGCCGGGACCGCCCTTCAGGACGGCGATTTTTTTGTCTTTGAGGTCGATCATGAGGTGGCTAGCCATGCCAAGCCGGTTCTCGCTTGGCAAGCCTTTCCTTCCAGAGCACCATCGCGGCCATGCTCCGGCTTTTTCTCCTGCTTTTTGCCCTCTCCGCCCACGCGGCAGACTTCGATCTCATCATCGAAAAGGCCGAAATCGCCGACGGCACCGGCTCGCCGCTGACAAAGGGCCGCATCGCCATCAAAGACGGGCGCATCGCTGCCATCGGTGACTTCACCGGCACGGCAACAGACACCTTGGATGCCAGCGGGCTCGTGGCTGCGCCGGGCTTCATCGATGTCCACACGCACTCGGAGGACATCTGCGGCAATCCCGTGGCGGAAAACTTCCTCCGCATGGGCGTGACGACCATCATCACGGGCAATTGCGGCAACTCGCGCACCGATGTGGGCACTTTCTTCCGTGAAATCGAGGCGGCGAAGCCCGCGCTGAACGTGGGCACGCTCATCGGCCACGGCAGCGTGCGCAAAGAAGGTATGGGCGGCAGCTTCATTCGGGCTCCGAATGCCGAGCAACTCGCGAAGATGAGCCAGATCGTCGATCAGGCGATGCAGGACGGCGCAGTTGGGCTGAGCACCGGCCTCATCTATGTGCCGGGCAGCTTTGCCAAGACGGACGAGATCATCGCGCTCGCCAAGGTCGTGTCGCGCCACGATGGCATCTACGTCAGTCACATGCGCTACGAGACGGTGAAGATCTTTGAGGCGCTCGACGAACTCATCCGCATCGCGAAGGAAAGCGGCTGCCGCGCCGAGGTCTCGCACATCAAGCTCAGCGGCCCCACGGCGTGGGGAAAGGCCGCCGAGGTCCTCGCCGTGCTCGACAAGGCGCGGGCGGATGGTTTGAAGATCACGCACGATCAATACGCCTACACCGCCAGCAGCACCGGCCTGCGCCAGACCATTCCCGATGCGGCGCTGGAAGGCACGCGGGAGGACTTCGTGAAGCGTCTCGCCGATCCCGCGGAGAAGGCGAAGATCATCGACGGCATGGCGCAGATGCGTGAACGCCAGGGGCGCAAAGACTACGCCTATGCCGTGATCGCCAAATGTGCCGCCGATCCCACTTTGAATGCCAAAAACATCCCCGAGGCCGCGAAGCTGCTTCGGGGCAAAGACACGCTCGAAGACCAGATCGAGACCATCCTCGATCTCGAAGCCCGCGGCGGTGCCAGCGCCATCTTGCACGGCATGAACGAGGACGATTTGCAGGCCTTTTTGAAGCACCCGCTGACCATGATCGCCAGCGATGGCGGCCCGCGTGTGCTCGGCCAGGACGTGCCGCATCCCCGCAGCTATGGCAACAACGCCCGCGTGCTCGGCCGCTACGTCCGCGACCTGAAACTGCTCTCTCTCGAAGAAGCCATCCGCCGCATGACCAGCCTGCCCGCGACCACTTTCCAGCTCGAAGGCCGCGGCCAGCTCAAAACCGGCTTCATCGCCGACATCGTGCTGCTCGACCCTGCCAAAATCACCGATCCCAGCACCTTCGACGACCC
>JAEUHK010000005.1 GCA_016795465.1 Verrucomicrobiaceae bacterium
GAGGGAACCTCACCGCAAGAGCGGATGTATCGCAGCCACAATCGAGTCCAGAAGAAGGGAGGGAAGCCAAAGCCAAGTTTCGGTTCGTTGGAACTCGTAAACTTGCCTCTAACGAGGTCCCTGAGGCCGCTTACCAAGCGATTCCAGACTTCACCCAAATTGAAAATGACCGCCTTCGTTACATGACTGGACACGGGCCTGTCGGCAGATTGCATTTGGCATGGCAAACCTTGTTGGATCGTGGAGAAGGCTTTCGACACCATTGGGCTACTTTCGGACTAAGCCTTCCGACCACGGCTACGCGATACTTTCGACAGTTCGCAGCCCATCCAACAAGTGAACTTTTGAGCGAACTCCTCTCCCACATCAAACCAAGTCTCCCTGGCCCCACCACCGCCTCCTCGCGCACCGCAAAACAAATCCCAGTTCGCGAGGCCTATGACATCGAGTTCGAGCGCTTCATCGCCCGCATGTTCATGGAACGGCAACCGGACTTCGTCGCGAAGTTCCTCGACTCCGAAGCTGCCGCGAAACTGCCCGTGGAGGCCCGCGTGCTCGCCTCGCTCGCGTTGGAGCCGAAGGCCAGCGCCTCCCGCGTCGCCAAACTGCTCCCGCAGCTCGACCGCGCCCCGAATGACGAAGAACTCCTCCGCCTGGCCCAGTTCCCCGCCGAGCCCGGCGTCGGCGAAGCCCTCCAAGCGCTCCTCACCAACGAAAAATCCCGCGCCGCCGTCGCCGAGAAGCTCGTCGCGCAACGCACGAAGCTCGATGCGAAGCAGATCGCGCCGCTGCTGGTGGAAACCGCACGCATCATGCTCAAGAGTGCGGACGCCCCCGTTCGTAAGCTAGCCTTTGAGATCGCAAGTGGCTTCCTGCTTCAGGCACTCGATGAAGACCTTGTGCTTGTGACCAGAGCAGCCAACGCAAGGCAAGAAGACGCTGTTTTAGCGTTGAATGCACTCAGTGAAATAGGATCGAAAGAGTCGGCTCACTTCTTCATGCTCTTCCGAGATGCGAACTCTCCTGCTGTCAGAGATGCAGCCGTCACGGCTTTGGCGAAATCACGAAGTGCAGAGGCTCCTAAAGCCATTGTGAGTCTCTACGCTGACTTAACCCCAAACCAGCGCCGCAGCGCCCTCAACGCCCTCTCCAGCGGCAAAGCTGGCGCTAAGACCATCGTCACCGCCTTGCTCGACAAGAAACTCCCGCAGACCGACCTCGACGGCCCCACCGTCGAACGCCTCGCCACCGTGCTCGGCGATGATCCCGCAATCGAAAAACTCCAGCAGCAACTCGACGGCATCTTCCGCGAGGTCTTGCTGCTCGACGGCCAGGACACCGCGTGGGTCGATTCGAAGATCACGCTCGAAGGGCCCTTCACCGTCGAGGCCTGGGTGCGGCTCGCGCCCGGCATCGGCAATGAAGACAGCCTCCTCGGCACTGCCAAAGGCGTGCAGATGAATTTCTTCGGCGGCAAATTCCGCGTCTATGCCGGACCCGAGCTGCACGACGTCTGCGTGGCCAACAAACCCATGACGCCCGATCTTTGGACCCACCTCGCCGTCACCCGCGATGACAAGGGCATCATTCGTATCTACCAAAACGGCGAACTCGACGCCGCAGGCACCCGACCCGCCCCCGCCAAGTGGGAAAACTGCCAGATCGGCTGGAGCGGCCCCGCCAAAGGCACCGAAGGCGTCATCACCGAGTTCCGCGTGCTCAAACGCGCCAAAACCGCCGCTGAAGTGCGTGCAGGCTTTGATCGGTCCGATTCGTCCGATCAGACCGATTTCAAAAAACTCGGCAAAGGCGCGCGAATCGCCAAAACCATCGACACCCCGCCGCTGCTCACCGAAGAAGCCGCGAAGGCCCTCGACGCCAAATTTGCCAAATTCACCGCCTTGGCCCCGAGAGGCGATCCGCAGGCCGGAAAAGCCCTCAGCGCCCTCTGCATGGCCTGTCATCAAATCGGCAACGCCGGCGGTCAAATCGGCCCGAACCTCTCCGGCGCGGGCGCGATGGGCCTGGAGGCCGTCTTGCGCAACATCCTCACGCCGAACGCCGCCATGGAGCCCGGCTACCGCATCTACCGCGTCGAAATGAAAAACGGCGACCTCATCGACGCCTTCTTCGTCAGCGAAGACAAAGACGCCGTCGTCATCCGCCAAGCCGGCCTCCCCGACCGCCGTCTCCCCAAAGCCGACATCCGCAGCACCAAATTCATCCGCCGCTCCCTCATGCCCGAAGGCCTGTTAGATTCGCTCCAGGACAAACAGGTGGCCGATTTGCTCGCGTATCTGATGACGCTGAAGGGTTGAACCTCATCGCTCCCTGCGATAAGCCCACCCATGTCATCAACCGCCCCCGAAACCTCTACCAAACCCGTCGTCCCGGCCGATTTGGAGATCAAAGACGCCCAGCTCATCTTCAACCATGTCTGGAAGCAACTCGAAGCCGACTACGGTCGCGAAAAACTGCGCTTCCCGAAGGAGCTGATCCTGCTCGGTGGTGCGCCGGGCGCGGGCAAGGGCACGAACACCGACTTCATCCGGAAAGTGCGCGGCATCGATGCGCAGCCCATCGTCGTCAGCGCCTTGCTCGACACACCGGAGGCCCGCGAAATCAAAGCACGCGGCGGCATGGTGGGAGATCGCGAGGTCGTGGGCATCCTCATGCGCAAGCTGCTGGAGCCCGAGCAGCAGAACGGCGCCATCCTCGACGGCTTCCCACGCACGAAGGTGCAGGTCGAGTGCCTCAAGATGCTCTTCGACAAGATGGTGCGCCTGCGCCGTGACTTCCTCGACACACCGGACGCCGCGCACTTCAAGCAGCCCATCTTCCACATCATGGTGCTCTTTGTCGATGAAGCCGAAAGCATTGCGCGACAGCTCAAACGCGGCCAGGAAGTGCTCGCTCACAACGCCGAGGTGCGCAGTTCGGGCCTCGGCGAGCTGTGGGAAGAACGCGCCACCGACTTTGATCCCGCGCTCGCTCGGAATCGCTACAAAGTCTTCAAAGAGAAGACCTACGACGCGCTCGTCTCGCTGAAGGAGATCTTCCACTATCACTTCATCAATGCGCAGGTGCCGCTGGAGGTGGTGCAGGAAAACATCATCAAGGAGCTCGAATATCAAAGCTCCCTCGAGCTCGATCCGCGCACGTTCGACCTCCTGCGCAAGCTCCCGCTCGCCAGCGAGATCATCCGCCACGCGCGACAGGACCTCGTGCGCCGCCTCGATGCCTACAAAGTCGAGAAACCCGAGCTCATGCAGGCCGTCGTCACCTTCATCGAGACCAAGATGATGCCCATCATCGTCCGCCACGCCATCTCCGGCCGCGCCGACATCAACACCGAGGACAAGCTCTTCCACGACCCCGAAGCCCTCGCCATCCTCATCGACATCTTCTCCGAGCGCGGCTTCCACGCCAAAACGGATCTCCACGTCATCGAAATCCCCGACCGCTTTGACCTCCAAACCGGCAAGATCGAATGCCGGAAGAAAAAAGTCTTCCGCATCGCCGTGCAGTTTAAAGGCTCGGAGATTCGCCGCGGCTGATCCGCCATGCCTCCCTCCCGTCTCGATTTTCAAGTGCAAGCACATGCCAGCGGCTCGCGGGCGCGTGCAGCGACGTTTCGGACGCTTCATGGCGTCATTCAGACGCCGCTGTTCATGCCGGTGGGCACGCAGGCGACGGTGAAGGCGCAGACGCCGGAGTCGCTGGCGGCGTCGGGCTCGCAGATTTTGCTGGCGAACACCTATCACCTGCTGCTCCGGCCGGGGCCGGAGGTGTTTGAGAAGATGGGCGGCATTCATCGCTTCATGAAATGGCCCGGCTCGGTGCTCACGGACTCGGGCGGCTATCAAATCTTCTCGCTGCCGCATTCGCGGTCGATGACGGAGAAAGGCGCGGTGTTTCAAAGCTATGTCGATAACCGCCGCATCCTGCTCAGCCCCGAGCTGAGCATCCAGACTCAGCGCAGCATCGGCAGCGACATCATGATGGTGCTCGACCAGTGCATCCCGAGCACGGCAGATGAAAAGACGGCGCGGAAGGCCCTGCAGGTCACGCAACGCTGGGCTGCACGCAGTCTCGCGGCTCGCGAAGACTCGCCGCAGTCGCTTTTCGCCATCGTGCAGGGCGCGTTGTATCCGCATTTGCGGAAGGAAAGCGCTGCTGGACTCGTCACGATGCCGTTTGATGGCTTCGCCATTGGTGGACTGGCCGTGGGTGAGGAAAAACATCAGCGCGAGGACGTCTGTGAACTCACCGCCGCGTTGCTGCCGGAGGATCGTCCGCGTTATCTGATGGGCGTGGGCATGCCAATCGATCTGCTGGAGGCTGTGCATCGCGGGATGGACATGTTTGACTGCATCATCCCCACGCAGGTGGCGAAACGCGGCACCGCCTTCACCTCACGCGGCATCGTCGAGCTGCGGCGCAGCGTGTACAAATTCGCCGACGTGCCGCTGGATGCCGCCTGCACCTGCCCGGTGTGCGCCACGCACTCGCGGGCGTATTTGCATCATCTCACCAAGACGCAGGAGACGCTCGGCTGGACACTCATCGGCCAGCACAACATCCACTTCTACCACCAGCTCATGCGCGAGATCCGTGCGAGCATTCTCGAGGATCGTTTCCTGCCGCTCTACCACGAGAAGCGGGCCATCCTCGCCGAGGAGGATCTCGATCATCCGGTGAAGCCGCCGAAACGCGGTCAAAGCTCCACCGCGAGCGAAATCGGCCAGTTTGAGCTTCATGGCTCATCCATCCGGCATCTCGAAACGGGTGCTGTGGTGCCCACGGAAGTGCGCGAGGAGCTTCCGGAGTTGGTGAAGCTGCTGAAGGCCAAAGACGAGAAGCCGGTCATCGTCTTGGATGAAGGTCTTGGAGCTGGCGCCGCGGCTTTGTCGGCCATTTTGGTCTATGAAGGTGTCGCTCAAAAGCAGTCGGTGAGACCAATGCACATCGTGAGTGTGGCGGAAGATCTGGATGCCTTGCGGCTGGCTTTGACGCACAAGAAGATCTTCTCGTGGCTGCGGCACGGGGCTGCCGACACGCTGCTGCATCGCGGAGCATGGAAATCGCGTTTTTGCTCCGGTTTGAGCTGGTCTCTCGCAAAGGAAGATGGGCTGCCCAAGCCTGATTTGGTCCTGCGAACCTTCAAAAGCACTCGCGAGCATGAAGCGCCGGTGATCGCGTTTTGATCAGGGCTTCAGCCAATACTCAAAGAAGCGGCAGATGGCCTCGTTTGAGGCTTCGTTCGGATCGTGGAGCTCGCGATTGGTCATCGCCACGCGGTCGTTGTGACCGAGGAGCTGGTTCACGGCGATAGCATGTTTCAGCGAGAGCCAGCGTTTGGGTGGGTCCTCAGCACCACCGGAGACGAGGAAGGGCCGCGGAGCCATCAGCGCGTGCAGTTCCTGCAGGTCGTGGCCTTTTTCGATGAGCACCTTGTAGGCGCCGGTGCGCGGGCTGTCCTCACGCACGAGGCCTGGCTTGCGTGTCATCTTCGGATCGAGGCCGAGATACCACGTTTCCTGGTAGTTGATGCTGTGTCGTGTCTCATCAAAGACGATGCCCGGATCACTCCAGGCGGCACAGGCATACTTCTCCCACAAACAGGAGCCGAAAAGGGACCACTTCCCGCCATACGAATGCCCGGTGATGCCGATGCGCGTGGCATCGACCTCTGGCAGCGAGGCGAGCGCGTGCCACATGTTCGCGCAGATGTAGCCCAAGTAGGACAGCGGCTGGCACTGCGCTCCGGCGCTGAGCACGGGCTTGCGGGCATCACCACCGGGCGAGCCGATGGAAAGCGTGACAAAGCCACGCTGCGTGAGCTGCCAGGCAAAGTCCCGCATCGGCTTGCCGCCCAGCCCGGTGCTGGTTTCGGGCTCGTAAAAGGGAACGAAGACCGCGGGGCGTTTTCCGGTGGCATTTGGGAAGAGCAGGTAGCCTTCACCGGTTTGTCCGGGTGCGATCTCGATGCGCACCTTTCGCTGCGTGATGCCGTTTCCGCGTGTGGTGGTCTCGAGCACCTCGATCTTTGGTTTCTCGATCACCGGCGGCCATGCCCCCATGATGGCATGCCATTCACTGAGGATCTCCTGACGCCTCCGCTTCCAGTCCTGCGGCGTGTTCACGGTCGAGCCATCACGAAACACGAGCGGTGAGGCACCCACGGGCTTTTGCGTGGCAAACTCGGCCGGGACGACGGCAAAGGGGCCTTCGGCGAAAGCGATCGAAACGAGGGCGAAAAGAGCGGCGAGAGGTTTCATGAACTCAAGTCGCTCTCAAAGGCCTCAAAGTTTCATCGCTCATCGAGGTGCTCGTGGAGCCGTTCGAGCACCTCGCGGACAACATCCCGCTCCTCGACGCATCCGTGGCCATGTGGGACCATTTTCTCGCTCTCTGCCGTGCTGAGGTGGGAGCTCCAGTAGGGCACCACGCCATCGCTCGACTCCTCACGCGGCACGCGGCGGCCTCGATCACCGATGATGGAATGATGCTCCACCGCCGGCGTGGTCTCATCGAGGCCTTTGAGCAGGGGGTGCTTGTCCGAGAGCATGCCGATGCTGATGAAGGAGAACACGCCCCACTTCGTGATCTGCGGCGAGAGGGCATCCATGTTTCCATACAGGATCTCATTTACCATCGTGAGGGAGTCGAGCGGGATGCGGATGAGGGAGGTGAGACGCCGCACAATGTTGAGGCTTGCGATCTTGCTGCCGCGATGCGGCGTGGCGATGAAGATGACGCGCTCCACATAAGGCAGGGGTTTGACGAAAAGCGCCTGTGTCATGCTGGTGCGGACGTTATCGCTCACGTTCATGTCCTGTGGTGGCTTGCTGAAGATGCCGTCCCACAGCTTGCTGCCGCTGTCTGTCACCTGCATGCGGCTGAGCAGGCCGCCCATGCTGTGGCCCACGAGCACCATGCGGCTCATGCCGGGATCATTGTGATCCGGATCGAAGTGGTCACGCGCCGCATCGAGTGATTTGCGCAGCATCGCGGCGGCCTGCGGCACGCCCATCGCGGTGGGATAGAGGAAGTACCACGGCTGGTAGCGCTTTCGCAGCACCGGATCGGCGCAGAGGGCACTCACCACATTCAGCCAGATGTGCGGATCGCTCATGAGCCCGTGGACAAACACGACTGGGATGCGCTCGGGATCGTATTCATCCATGCGGTAGAGCTGGCAGTCACCGATTGCCTTTTCCGGATACAGCAGGCCTTTCAGCGAGATGCTGCCGAAGACCTTGCGGGAGAGTGCGACGTGCTTAGGCGCGGTGAAATCCGCCGCGAGCTGCCTTTCGCCGTCCGGTGACTGCACCGTGTCCGTGTCGAGCGTGTTGATCAGCCGCAGCTTGCAGTGCCGGATGCCGTACGCGTCTGGCTCATGAATGTGCATCAGCGCTGTCAGCGTGAAGTTTCCACCTTTGGGCGGAAGGAAAGGCAAGCGCTCTTTGACCTTGTCTGTCCGTTCCACCCGGCCAACGAGCGGCACGCCCAGGCCCGTGCGGATGGCGCCGGCGGCAATCGGATCGAGAACGCTCGTGCGCGGCAGGATCAGATCATCGTAAACGAGTGGGGAGACATCCTTCGGAAACGCCTCCGATGGCTCGAGATGCACCACATACCGTGCGTCCTTGTTTTCGTGATGGAAGACTTGCCCGGTGCGCCAGTGACACGGCGACTGAACACGCGTCCACGTTTTCAAAAAGCCTGCAAGCGCACTCTCGTAACGTTCCTCGGCCTCACGACGGTTGCGAGCCTTACCACGAGACATCCCTTGCCAACCTCCGGCCATCTTGTCGAGATCGGCCGCGAGGAGACGGCGAGTGCTTTGAGGCAGCTCCTCATCAGATGTGAGACGCTTTGGCCCCAGGCTTCCGCAGGAGACGAGCAGGGCGGATACGGCAAGGCATGCCGCGAGACGCTGCCTCATGGCTGCTTCTTGGGCTCCTCAAGCACCTTGAGCTTCACATTTCGGATCGCCGCGGTCGTGGCGAAGGTGGTGAACGAGAGCGGCAGGTAGCTTTCGATGGGCCCAGGACGCACGCTGACTTTTTTGCCCTCGAGCTCCTGATCGATGAGATGCTTGCCATCAATCCACACGCTGAGATTTGCGGGTGTCACACGCACTTTGACGGCGTACCATTTGTTGTCCTCGTAGCGGACGAAGTTGGAGGTGCCGTTCTCGCTGGCATCGAGGCCATCAATGCTGGAGATGCCTGTCACCGCGCCACCCCAGCCGCCGCAGACGAGCGTGGCGCAGGACTTTGGGCCGCCGACAGGAAAGGTGAGGCCGCAGAAGAAGTCCACGCCCTCGAGCCGCTTTGCCTCCAGCGAGATCTCATAGTTCGTCATCGGCAGTGAAGCGGCTTTTTTGTAAACAGCGCCGCTTACGCTGTCGCCAGCATTGATGACCATGAGCCCTCCTTCGAGCTCCACGGCACCGCTCGCACCGATATCGACCATCTCCCAGTCATCGAGTGACTTGCCATCGAAGAGAACGATCTCCTTCGCGGACTCGGCGGGCATATCACCGGATTTGGCGGACTGTTTGGCCGTTTCGGGTTTCGACGGTTCGGCGGCGAATGCCATCAAGGCACCACAGAGAGTCGCAAGGCACAGCAGCAGGGTCGTTTTCATAATGCGACGCGCATCCTCCGCATCGGCCTTTAGCGGTCAAGCGCTGTCATGGGCTCCTGAGCGCTGTTTTCAGCTCACACGCCGGGGTTTGCACGCCGGATCTCCTGCCGCAGATCGGTGATCCCGTCGCGGATGGCATGCAGTTCGCGTTTGAACTCGCTGAACAAGGGGTGGCGGTCCTCCCAGCGGCTGTCTGCCATGAGGCTGTTCAGTCCCGCGAGAGCCTCGTTCGCCCAGTTCAGGCAGCGTTTCAGGATGGCGAGGGTGTAGCCGGCCTCTTCGCCTTGCGCGAAACGGCGGGAGCCGAGCGCCCCAGCCAGTTTGCCCCCAATGTTCAGCGTGTTGCCGATGAATCGGCCCAAGGGCGAATCGTCCGCCTCGTCGGTATCCGTTGCGTCATCGCGATCATCATCACGCAGATCCCGCAGCACACGGAGCACCAGATCTCGCGAACGTTTCAGCAAGGGATGACGCTCCCGTTCGCGGGCCGGATCTTCATCAAAGCCGTCATCGAAGTCGTCGTCATCCTCATCGGTCAAATCATCTTCGGCATCCTTCCACTCTTCACCTTCGTCATCCGATTCAACCTCCTCGTCGAAGTCTTCCCGCTCTTTCGCCGGCGATGTCCTGTTTTGATTCTCCTGCGCATCGGCCATCATGCCGAGCATGTGATCCCAGCCCATGACAAAGGCCACCTTGGTCTCATCATCATCCTCACCATACTTGTCCATGGCCTCCATGTGAGCCTCCGAGACACGGTCAGAGAGCTTCAGAGACTCCTCCCACGCATCCTCGGAGAAGGGGACCTCGTCATCATCGTCCTCTTCGGTCTTTTCAGGGCGTTTGATGATGGTGGCCAGCCAGTTTCGCATGGCGTTGAGGTTCGCAAACTGTTGCGCCTGCTCCTCCGCCTCGTCCATCTGCCAGGTGAATTCGGTGATCTGCGTGTCAAAATCCGTCGTCTCGATCACCACACGCCCGTTCGCCTCTGAGAACCACTCGATGTAAAGCGAGTTCCGCCATTCGAAAGGGATGGGCTTCTCGTCCTCCATGCAGCGCTGCCACTCCTCGTCCGAGGCGGTGATGTGCTTCACCTTCCGTGAGGCCGTGATATCGCCAACGATGCCCTGCTGTAGTGGTTTCAATTCCCCCTGTTTCTTTTGCCGTCGAGGCTCAGGATTCACGAACTGGATCTTCGCCCCGGCCACATCACGCCAGGCATCGCCTTCGAGGTCTAGCTTCAGCGGCTCTTTTCTCCCCAAAAGCCAGATCAATCCGCGCACGCGTCCGCGTTCGGTGTTGTCGATCTCTCCTTTGACGATTGCCTGGTCGAGTCTGAAGGCCATGTGCAGAAACCAAGCCGCTGTCGGAATCGGATTTCAATGAGTTAATCGGCGAATTGTCGGTGAGTCGTCCTGCTTGGCAAAACATCGCTTTGCTGCACGTTGGGTCATCCCACCCATGAAAAAAATCTTCCTTCTATCCATGCTGTTGTTGGCCTCCTGTGGCCGCGAAGCCTCGCCGGGCGTTCTCTCGAAGACGGACGGCAAGCCCCAGGTGCTCGTTGCCAATTACCCGCTGAAGTATTTTGCGGAGCGGATTGGAGATGGTGCTGTCGATGTTGTTTTCCCAGCGCCTGGAGATGAAGACCCTGCCTTCTGGCAGCCCGATGACGCGGCGATCACGCAGTTTCAGAATGCTGACGTCATCCTTATGAATGGTGCCACCTACTCGAAGTGGGCGGAGAAGGTCACGCTGCCGCAATCCAAGCTCGTGGACACTTCGGCTGTCTTCAAAGCGCAATACATCGAGATCAAAGCGGATAGCACACACAGCCACGGCCCCGGCGGCGAGCATAGTCACAGCGGCACCGCCTTCACGACGTGGATCGATCTCACGCAGGCCATTCAGCAAGCAGAGGCCGTGAAGACATCGCTGGCCAAGTTTGCACCCGATGCCGAAAAGAACTTCGCGGCGCTGAAAAGGGACCTAGAGGCTCTCGATGCTCGTATGGTCGCCGTCGGCAAACGTATCGCCAATGCACCGCTCGTCGCCTCGCATCCGGTGTATCATTACTTTGCACGTCGATATGCGCTGAACATTCAAGCGGTGCTCTGGGAGCCAGAGACCGTGCCAGATGACAAGGCCATGGAAGAGCTCAAAGCCATCCTCGCCAAGCATCCAGGCAAGTGGATGATCTGGGAAGGTGAGCCAGCCAAGGAAAGCGTGGCGAAGCTTGATGCCATTGGCGTGAAAAGCCTTGTCGTCGATCCCTGCGGCAATGTGCCGGATGCGGGCGACTTCTTGAGCGTGATGAAGGCCAATGTGGAGGCTCTCGAAAAGGTATTTCCGTGAGCTGATCGAGTTCTAAGGATGAAAAGCCAGCCTCGAAGCATGGGTCTAAGAAAAATATACATTTACCTGTTGACGGTCTAATAAGACTGTGGCAGACTTCGTTTACCTTCACTACAAGCCATGAACACCAACCGGACACAACTTAACTCAACCAAGCGCTTCGAGCGTCAGGGAGAGATTTTGGTCGCCGGTCTCGGTCGTCACTTCAGTGACCATGGTAAAGGACTGATGCCCGCCTACCCGGCCTGCGACTGGAGCCTCTCCTTAAACCAACCCCATCACGAGCAGGGCGAATTTGCGCCCACCTAGCCTTCAAAGGCCAGTTTTCCGAAGGAAGCCCTGCTCGCCCACTCCAAGGCAGCAGGGCTTCTTCTTTTTCCCCTCCAGTTTCGAGATCCAACTTCAACCCCATTTCACCCGACCCTTTTGAACCCATCCGCGGCCTGACCGCCGCATCCCCTCACAGCACGAAAAAACCCCGGCATCGACTGCAATCGACACCGGGGCCAGGCCGCCAGGCAGACTCCGGGAGGAGCCGTTTTGAGACACCAAGCAATGACCTGAGAGCAGGTTTGCACCCTCCACCCGAATGTCAACCATGACAGCCATCGAATACGCAAAGTTCTTACGCCGAGGCGAGGAACGAGGGGGATTTTTGTCCCGATTTCACAGAACCAAACGGCTTCCCTGGGAGGTGTGCCATAAACACCGAAACATCCGCCGTGAAACACCTGCGGGTGCGACGCCAGCGATGGACTGACACAGCTCCATCCCGAGCGTGGCAGCGGTGTTCGTTCTTTATTGGCAGATCGCCCCTCAACATGGGGCCGATCTGCCATCCAAGGGCACAGAGGGCGGCATGCAGGCTGCTGAACAAAGGCTGTGTAAGCAGTTTGGGAACGCGGCGGCAGTGGATGCGCGGCGGCCGGTGCAGGCGCTATCGAAAGAGATAACGCCAAACCGGCCAACAAAGCAGACACTGCTGCCCCGCCCCAAAATGCACCGCAGGATTTGTTCAGCAGCCTGTCAGTGGCCTGACTCTGGGGAGAGTGTGTGGTGGTGTGGCCGTCTCTGTGCTCTTGGATGGTAGAACGTAGATTTTCCAATGTGGGCAGCCGTCTCGGCTGTTCCCAAACACGGCGGTGGCAGACAAGCAATGCACGGGCCTCCAAAACCCGCAGATGTGGGCGCGATACCCACCCGCCGTGCCATTTTCCAAACTAGAACGCGGCGGTAGATCGCTAAAGAGGCGACCCGGGCTGTAACCCCGGCGCTCTTCGGAGCCAGCACGGAGCATTACCGTGACGCCGCACCCCTTTCATGGAACGCATGCGCCATGCCCGGCACGACAGAGGATCACCACGCCACAGGTTAGGCGGGTAGGTCGTGTCACCGCATGCGCTCCATGGCCCATCTCCAAAGTGGTTTCGGCTTCAGCCGAATTCAGCCTCTGAATTGCGACTGAAGTCGCAGCTACTTTTTCAAAGAGGTCCGTTAGCTCAATCAGCCAGAGCACTCGCCTGTCGAGCGAAAGGTAGCGGGAGCATAACCCGCACGGACCGCCAATTTCCAAGGGCTCGTAGTGATAAAAGGCAGCACGGCTGTTTTGCACACAGCAGGCGACGGAGCGTTACCGTCCGAGTCCACCATTTCAGAATCCTCGGTGATCTAACAGTAGGATGCCGCTCTGTTAAAGCGGCTGCGTTGGTGCGAATCCAACCTGAGGAGCCAGTTTCAAAATGCCCACAAGGTGTAACGGAGAGTCTGCACACGCCGCTTCTAACGGCAGAGGTTCCAGGTTCGAATCCTGGTGTGGGTTCCATTTTCAAAGACGGAGCACGTCCGGCATAGACGAGGAAACGGTCCTGAAAACCGCTGCGCCTTAGAACGGCGTCCAGAGTGCGATTCTCTGGTGCTCCGCCAATTTCATGAGTGTGGTGCAGTCCTCTGGACTGCGTCGTGAAACTCAGCCGAGACGGCTGAACCACTTTTCATCCCTCTGTAGCTCAACAGCAGAGCACCCGCCCGATAAGCGGGAGACCGTGGCGCGACACCACGCCGAGGGACCATTTTACGCTGGATGGCTCAGACAGATGAGCAGCGGGTTGAAGCCCCGATCAGGTTGGCGCGCTACCAACTCCAGCGGCCATTTTTTCATGCGGCATTGATGTAACAGCAATATGCCTGTCTTCCAAACAGAGTATGTCGGTGCAACTCCGACATGCCGCACCAAATTCGAAGCTCTCAAAGTGTAAGAGCCATGCACGCCACTTTGCGAAGGTGGAAGCTCGAGGTGCAAGTCCTCGTGAGAGCACCATTTCATGTCTTCGTGGCCGACTTAGAAAGGCACCTGTCTTGTAAACAGGCACATGTGGGCGCGAATCCCACCGAAGGCTCCATTTCAAACACCCTGCATGTTGTAACAGTCAGCATTCCTCGTTGTGAACGAGGCGGTGCCGGTGCGACTCCGGCTGTGGGAACCATTTCATCCTCGTGCGCAAGGCAAAGAGCCGAGCCAGCGGTCTGCAACACCGCATTACCCAGTGCAAGCCTGGGGCGCACGTCCACTTTTCATCGGATACGAGAGAGCCAGCGAACTCACTTGGTTTGGGACCAAGAGGCGCCCGGGGCAGCACCGGGGTATCCGACCATTTCATTGGTCTGTAGCTCAGTGGTAGAGCATCAGGCTCATAACCTGAAGCGCGCTGGTTCGAATCCAGCCGGACCGACCAATTCAGAAGCGTAGAGCATAGGGCAAAGAGCGAAGAGTCCAAAACATCGCTAAAGCACGCGACGCGGTCATTCGGAACTCTCTTCGCTCTACGCCCTCAGCCCTTCGCTCATTCAGCCTTGTAGCTCAACCGTGAGAGCATCCGCCTTTGAAGCGGAGGGTTGGTGGTGCGAATCCACCCGAGGCTGCCAGTTTCATGCCCAAGTAGTCCAACAGCAGAGATAACCGTCTCAGAAGCGGTCAAGTGCGGGTGCAACTCCCGCCTTGGGCACCATTTCCTGCTTCCGTAGCCCAAAGCAGAGGCCGTCGGCTTAAACCCGGCGTCAGTGTGAGTGCGAGACTCACCGGGAGCACCCTTCTTCGCCTGTGTAGTCCAGCAGCAGAGACAGCCGCTTCAAAATCGGCCCAGCGTGGGTGCGAATCCCACCGCAGGCACCAATCATCGCGAAAGACGACCGGCAAAGCAGGCTAACTCTATGCTCTTTGCCCTTCGCTCTACGCTTCTTTGCTCCCGTAGCTCAATGTATAGAGCGCCTGAGGTGCTCTTCGAACGCGGAGGTTGAGGGCGAAAGTCCTTCCGGGAGTGCCAATTCAACGTAGCACGAGTTTTCCAACTCGTGGCTGAACGAACTGGAAAGTTCGTTCTACAAAGGAACGCCAACCGGACCAGCGAGCCGGGACTCGGTGCTAACGAGATCGTGCCGCCATCGCGCGGCATGAGGAGCATGTCCTCGGCGTTCCGCCATTTTCACAAGCCCACGAATGCAAACGCGTCGAGCAGCAGGTCCTTCAAATCTGTCCTAGCGGGTGCGAGTCCCGCCGTGGGTGCCATTTTTCAGGCTCTTGTAGTCCAATCAGCAGAGACACGACGTCGAGAGCGTCGCCAGTGAGGGGCGAGCGCCAAAGCGCGATAGCGCGTCGTCATGAGGCGCGGAACAGACTTTGCACAGCCGCAGGAGCGGCAACTCCCGCTGTGAGCACCAGTTTCAAAATGTGATCTTCTTTTCTGGGACAATGATGACGCTTTGATCAGGAACTGCGACATCCGGCTTACCCGTCTCGATGTTGATCACTCGCTCTTGCATCACTTGCCCCTCCCAATTGCTGCGGCCAGTCCGAGTAACAAGACGCACTTGCCTCAAGTTAGCGAATGGAGTGCCACCACCCAAATTCGCTAAAGATTGCCGGACGGTCAGCCCAGCTTTCCACGAAACGGCACCTTGAGTCGCAGTCTGCCCCAGCACCATCACCGTCCCCTTATTGGCTGGTTCGATGGTCCATCTCGGCTCACGAGATGAGCAGGAGGTCAGCAAAACACCAGCAACGATTCCCAAGGAAATAGTACAACAAGATATACGGCTCATGCCTCATCTTGCCACGAGCGGCCAATCAGCCGCAACACTCGAATTTTCGGTCCAAAGCTTAGACAGCGAAGCAGCCGGCTTTTAACCGGCATAGCAGGGTGCATGTCCCTGTGGATCGACCTGCGGTCACTTTTGGGGCAGTGAGATCAGAGATACTTAGGCTCTTAACCGACAGGTCGCAGGTTCGAATCCTGCTCGCCCGACCTTACCGGGCGGTAGCTCAGTGGTAGAGCAGTTGGATGCTCACGCATCCTTTCTCAGGTCACTTTTCTCCCCAAATCCAAAGTGGTGCAGGGCTTCAGCCCGCGCCGATAACGCCAGCCCGAACGATCACAAATCACCCTGGGACATCATCGCGGGCTAAAGCCCATGACTACTTTTCTCAACCACCCAAACCAACACCATGAAATTCAACTTCATCAAGAAACGACCACGCGCTGACACGCTCAACCTCGCGGGTGGCGAGGCGTTCACGGAGACGCCGAAGCTCGAGCTCGCCTCGATCATGCTCACGTCGATGCTCAAAGACGATTTCTACCGCACGGCCGATGCCACGGCGAACCGCATCAAAGAGCTCATCGCGCAGATGAGCGACAAGCGTTTCGCTGCCAAGGCCGCGCTGTATGCCCGCAAAGAGGCCGGCATGCGCAGCGTGAGCCACCTTACAGCCGCCGAGCTCGCAAAAAGCGTGAAGGGCGAGGCGTGGACGGCGCGGTTTTACGACCGTGTCGTGCATCGTCCCGATGACGCCATCGAGATCCTCGCGTGCTACCGCGGTGCGCATGGCAAAGTGATTCCGAACTCGCTCAAAAAGGGCCTCGGCCGCGCTCTCGCGCGTTTCGACGAGTATCAGCTCGCGAAATACCGCAAGGACCGCGCCGAGCTCTCGCTGGTCGATGTCGTGAACCTCGTTCACCCGCCTGCCACGGAAGCACTGGGCAAGCTCGTCAAAGGCACGCTCGCTCCGGCGGAAACGTGGGAAACCAAACTCACGCAGGCCGGTGCCGCCGCGGAAAATGACGACGATCTCGCCGAGCGGAAACGCGAAGCCTGGTCGGAACTCATCCGCACGCGGAAGATCGGCTACTTCGCCCTGCTGCGAAACCTGCGCAACGTGCTCGAATCCGCTCCGGAGGCTGTCGATACCGCGCTGGCGATGCTGCGCGATGAAAAGCTCATCCGCAAATCGCTCGTGCTGCCATTCCGCTTCCAGACGGCACTCGATGCCGTGCAGGCCAGCCATCTGCCACGTGCCGCCGATGCACTCGCGGCCCTCAGCGATGCCGTGGACCTCTCGCTCGCGAACGTGCCGTCCTTCCCAGGCCGCACGCTCATCGCGCTCGATGGTTCCGGCTCCATGGTGGGTCGTCCGCTGCAAATCGGCTCCCTCTTTGCCGCCACGCTGCTCAAGGCCAACGACGCCGACGTGCTCCTCTTCAGCAATGACGCCAACTACGTCACGCTGAACCAGAGCGACAGTACGCTCAGCCTCGCGAAGTGGCTGCAAGGCCAGGCGCAGGCCGCCGGCACCGACTTCCACTCCATCTTCCAGCGCGCCAACCGCGCGTATGACCGTGTGATCATCCTCTCTGACATGCAGGGCTGGATGGGGCACCATGCGCCGGTGGACACGTTCCGCCGCTGGAAGGAGCGCCACCGCTGCGATCCGAAAGTGTTCAGCTTCGATCTGAACGGTTACGGCTCCCTGCAGTTCCCAGAGCGCCAGGTTTGCTGCCTGGCCGGTTTCAGCGATAAAACGCTCGAAACCCTGAAACTGCTCGATGCCGACCCAGGCGCGCTGATCCGCGTGATCGAGGCTGTGGAACTGTGAGAAGCGGTGCGGCCATGGAATCGGTGGAGTTTTGGAGTGATGGGCCTCGGCCTGTCACTTCAGGCTCCACCGCTTCGGGGCCAAATTTCACGCCTTGCAGTCGGAAACGATGCCCCTACAATTCCAACCAACTGACAAACCGATGACCATCACGAAACAAGTTCCTGCTGGATTGCTGCAAGCTCTAGGCCTGCACAAAGGTGATTTCATCTCCGTGCGAGACGAGTCATCGGATACCTTCACTCTTGAAATCACCTCACTCGTTCCTCAGGCGGCTCCAAAAGCATCCCTGAGTCGCCGACAAGCCGCACTGGCCAAGTTTGCCCTTGGAGCGGCTGTTGAAAAAGCCTCCACAGAAGAGGAACTCGACGATGCCCGCTACGAGCACCTCCGCGCCAAGCACTTGAAGTGACTGCATGCGCATCTTCCTCGATACTAACATCCTTCTGGATGTGTTCCTGAACCGCCCAGGCAAGCCCGAAAGCCTCCAAGTGCTTCAGGCCTGTGTCGAGCCTGGAAATGAAGGCTGGATCGCCTGGCACACCCTTTCCAATGGCTTCTACATCGTGCGCCGCGAGACGAAGCTGCTATCCGAAGCCAAACGCTTCATCTCCGAACTTCTTCAATGGTGCGAGGTGGCTACCGTCGGCACAGCAGCTGCGCAGGCAGCCGAAAAGATGAATCTGTCCGACATTGAGGATGCCATGCAAATCGCCGCAGCCTCCGCTTGTCAGGCGGACGTCATCGTCACACGAAACAAGACTGATTTCGTCACCAGCGTCATCCCGGTGATGAGTCCGGAAGAGTTCGTTCACCAAACACAAAGCAAGTCTGCGCAGCCTTGATCGCCGAAATCCCGGTGTCTTTGCTCGCGGAGCCGTGCGTCACCCAGACCACGCCACCATCGTGCTTCACGACTGGTGCCGTGTGCTCATGAACGAGGAAAACAAGGCCCAAGGTCGCAAAAACCTGGCCTTCCTCGATTGATTCGACCCAACGCGTTCACCCAACTCGCGCGTGCGGCATGCTGAAAGGTGTGCCGCACGCGTTTTCACCCTCTGATAGGTCACCGCTTAGGATAGGCGATTTCGTTGAACAACTCCTCCTCAATAGAAGCAAAGCTCACTTCGTCATTGAGCGACGCAACGAGCCTTTGTGTGATAGGCTTTAAATCAAACACGTGGCGCACTTCTTTAATGGGAAGCGAACGCTCATAATACGATTCGGCAAACTTGATATAATCCTCGGGATGTCCAACAACGTGGCAGAACAACTCTTCATCTCCAGATTTGTGCTTCGCAAACTTGGTTGATTCGATGGCGGACTTCCATACCCGATTGGCTGGAAGAAAGAAGTGCCCAAAGCTCGTCTCATCCCATCGAAATGCGGGCTCGCTGGCAAAACCACTAAGTTCCGAAGGGAAAGCGGCTTGGATAGCGGCCGACAATTTTTCCTGTCCTTTGCTCCATGCGGCAGACTCATGACTGAGGCCTTTCAGTGCTGCCCAACCATCGGAATGGAAGACAATCCACCATTCATCGCCACAACCGTTGCGCATACTTGCCATCTGTTCGCGTGTGCTCCATTTGCTATTGAATGAATAGTATCGGGTGTCCCATTCCGGCGACATGATCAGATCTAGTGCCGCTAAAGCTTTCGTGCGCTGCACTAAGTCAGGAATAGAAGGTAATTCTGTCATGCGCAGAATGCGTAACACAAGATATCCAACTGCCTCAATCTGTTTTCCCAAGAACGAACACCGCTGCCGGGTCACTCGTGCCCATTTCTCACCTTCCACGACTCCATCACTCCATTCCTCCAACTCCCCACTCACTCACAACCATGAAACCGAACGACCTCATCCGACTCGGCGTGCCGCAGGGCGCGGCGATCCAGTCTGGCATGGACTTCATCGCGAAGTTCATGGCGCAGGGTGGGGAATCGACGCGTCTGGAGGACGAGCTCGGCGCGATCATCGCGAAGCCGGAATCGTTTCTCGGCGATCCGCTGCGCGAGGTGTTTGCGCGGGATCTGTATGCGCCTGCGTATAAACAGCGTGATGTGCTCGCGCCGTGGGCGCAGTGGGGCTCGGGCCTCGAAGCTCAGGCGGTGCAGCAGATGGCGAATGCCTGTGCGCTGCCGGTGGCGGTCGCGGGAGCGCTCATGCCGGATGCGCATGTGGGCTACGGGCTGCCGATCGGTGGCGTGCTGGCCACGGAAGGCTGCGTGATCCCTTACGCCGTCGGCGTGGACATCGCGTGCCGCATGCGGCTCTCGGTTTATGATCGCAAAGCGAGCACCATCGCGGGTCAGAAGGACCGCCTGGCGAACATCCTCGAAAGCGAGACCTGCTTTGGCATGGGCGGCGCGTTCAAGGAGAAGCGACAGCACGAGGTCATGGACGAGGACTGGTCCGTTTCGCCGATCACGCGACGTTTCAAAGACAAAGCCTATGCGCAGCTCGGTTCGAGCGGCTCCGGGAACCACTTTGTCGAGTTCGGTGCCTTTGACGTGAATGCGGAGCAGTCCGCCGCGCTGAAGGAAAGCGGCTTTGACCTGCCACCGGGCGATTACCTCGCGCTGCTGAGCCACAGCGGCTCGCGCGGCACGGGAGCGCAGGTGTGTCAGCACTACAGCCGCATCGCGATGGATCGTCGCTATGATTTGCCGAAGGAGCTGAAGCACCTCGCGTGGCTCACCTTTGAGGAGGAAGCAGGCCAGGAATACTGGGCCGCCATGAACCTCATGGGCCGCTACGCTGCCGCGAACCACGCGCTCATCCACAAACGCATCGCAAAGAAGGTCGGCGCTCATGTCGTGCTCGACATCGAGAACCATCACAACTTCGCGTGGAAGGAAACGCACGTCGTGAACGGTGCGGAGCGCGAGGTCATCGTGCACCGCAAAGGCGCGACGCCCGCGGGTGCCGGTGTGCTCGGGGTCATCCCCGGCTCCATGGCCACGCCCGGCTACGTCGTGCGTGGCAAAGGCAAGGCCGAGTCGCTGAACAGCGCCTCGCACGGTGCCGGCCGTGTGATGAGCCGCTCCGCAGCGAAGCAGAGCTTCACCTGGAGCGCCGTGAAAAAGCAGCTCGCCGCCGCCGGTGTCGAACTCCTCAGCGCCGGCATCGACGAAGTGCCCGGCGTTTACAAAGACATCCACGGCGTCATGGCCGCGCAGACCGACCTCGTGGACGTGCTCGGCGAGTTTCGTCCGCGCATCGTGAAGATGTGTCCGCCTGGGGAACAGGCGGAGGATTGAAGCGCGGAGCGCCATCAGTCGCGGCCCGATGTTCTCGGTTCACGGTTCTCAGTTCGCTGTTTGTCTCTCGAAGAAAGCAAAACCGCGAACCGGGAACTGAGAACCGCGAACTTCCCTGCAGAACACCCCAAACCTTCTTTTTCATCATGAACGACCAACTCACCAAAACCACCGTCCTCGTGCTCAACCGCAACTGGCAGGCCATTGGCGTGAAAACGCCGATGGAGGCCTTTAGCATGATCGCGGGTGGCGCGGCGACAGCGCTCGACATCGAAACGGGCGGCCACATTCGTCCGGTGACCTGGGCGGAGTGGCTCACGCTGCCCGTGCGCGAGGGCGACAACGTGATCGGCACCGTCAAAGGGCCGGTTCGCGTGCCTGCGGTGCTCGTGTTGGCGAAATTCGACAAGGTGCCCAAAAAACGCCCGAAGTTCGGCGTGCGCGGCATTTGGGAACGCGATGGCGGTGTGTGCCAATACACCGGCCGCAAGCTCCGCGCCGGCGAAGGCAACATCGACCACGTCGTGCCACTTTCTCGCGGCGGATCGACCTCCTGGGAAAACTGCGTCCTCGCCGACAAACGCGTGAACAGCCGCAAAGGCTCCAAACTGCCCGAAGAAGCCGGTTTGAAGCTCATCAAGGCTCCGCGTGTGCCGCGTGAGGTGCCGGTGACCTTGCTCATCAAGAACACGCACCGCGTGCGGGAGTGGGAGATGTTCCTCTCGGAATGACGAAGGCCGCCAAGGATCACTTGGCGGCCTTTTTTGCGTCAGCGATACTCCACAAGCCCATCGTAACCGTGGACGAAGGGGATGCGGTGATCGAGATCGGCAAGGATCTGGCGGGTGAGGTTGTGCTTCGCGTGAAGAGCGGCGTCGTCGTGATCGGGATCGTGGTGGACGGCGATCCATTTTTTCACGCCGGCCAGTTTCGTGAGGGCGCAGGCGCTAGCGAGGTTCGAGTGCCCCCAGCCGATCTTCTTCGGGTAATCGGCGGGAAGATACTGCGCCTCGTGGACGAGCAGGTCGATGCCTTCGACGAATTGAATGACCGGCTGATGCGGCACTACCACATCGCTGTCGAGCGTGAGGCCCACGGGGCTGCCCGTGTAGCCTTGGAGGAATTCATTGTCCGGAATGAAGGCCACCTTCCATCCATCGTGCTCGATTTTGAAGCCGACGGTGGCGCCGGGATGCTGGACGTATTCGCGGGTGATCTTCGCGCCGCCGATGGTCACCGGCTTGTCGTCGAGAAAGACGAAGTTAATCTTCGCTGCGAGGTCCTCGCGCTGCACAGGGAAGTAGTCGCGGTCGAGCTGGCCGACGAGAAGCGATTCGAGGTTCTTCCCGAAGCCGCGTTCGCCATACACGGTGATCTCAAAGCCGGGCACGTAGATCGGCGTGAAGAAGGGAAAGCCCTGGATGTGGTCCCAGTGCGTGTGCGTGATGAAGAGATGAATGTGCCGCGGACCATCCTTCAGCAGCGAGAGACCTGCCTCGCGAATGCCGGAGCCAGCGTCGAAGATGATGCGATCATCGCCGGTGCAAAATTCGAAGCAGGTGGTGTTTCCACCGTGCTGGGCATAGCGGCCGCCGGAGACCGGGATGGAGCCTCGCGTGCCCCAAAAACGGGCGTGGGGCCGCCGTGTATCCAAAACGGGAGAGTAAACCTCCTTCGACACATTTCGTGCGGGACGGTCTGCCACCAGTGAGCAAGCCGCGGAGGTGTGGAAGAAGCTTTCGAGCTTCGACAGAAGCACATCGGGCGTGAACGGCTTGATGAGGACATCGAGCGGCCCGCTCTGGCGGATGTGCTTCAGCTCGGTGGAGTAGTCTTTGGCCGTCGTGACGATCACCGGCAGGTTCTCCGTGGCCACGGCAGCACGCAGCGTGCGCAGCGCCTCCAGACCGGTGATCTTCGGCATGATCAGGTCCAGCACGAGCACATCCGGCTGAAACGAAGCCACCTTGTCGAGGCACTCCTCGCCATCGCGGGCCACCTGCACCTCGTAGCCCGCCTTTTCCAGGGCATGCGAGAGCTGGATGGCGATCGCACGCACGTCTTCGGCGAGCAGGATTTTCTTCTTCGGAGCTTGGCTGGGCATGCTGCGAAGTTGGCGCAAAGCCCGCGAGGCTCCAGCGGGATTTTTCTCTTCCAAAATCCGATTCACGGCTATCCATGCCTTCCCATGCCTGCCACCCACGCTCCCACTGTTGTCATCGAAAACTTTTATCCCTGCATCGAGGGCGGTCGCCATCCGGTGAAGCGGGTGATCGGCGAACCGCTCGATGTGTGGTGTGATATCTTCAAAGACGGCCACGATGTGATGAGCGCGGTGCTGCGCTGGCGTCTCGCAGGCTCGAAACGCTGGAGCGAGGCCCCGATGAAGCTCGATAGCAACGACCGCTGGCATGCGAGCTGTGCCTTTGAGAAGGCGGGCCGCTGGGAATACCTCGTCGAGGCCTGGGGTGATACCTTCCGCTCGTGGAAGAAGACCTTCGCGGTGCGTGTCGGAGCCAAAGACCCCGATGTGCCCATCGAAGCCCGCGAAGGCGCTCGTTTGCTCAAAGAAGCCGCGGCACGGGCGAAGAAGGCTGGTGCCAGCGCGGCGGCCTCGCAGATGCAGGAATGCGCTGATTTGCTCGTCAAAGTGCCTGCGCAGGACATCCTCGAAGTGCTGCAATCCGACGAGATGCAGTCGCTAATGGATCAGTTCCCGGATCGAGAGCTTTCCACCGTCTCCGCCACGATGCAGGTCATCGTCGAACGTGATCGGGCCCGCTTCTCCGCATGGTATGAGTTCTTCCCCCGCGGTGCTGAAGGCCGTGCGGACAAGCACAGCACTTTCCGCGATTGCCTCGGCCGTCTCGACCATGCGGCGCACCTCGGCTTTGATGTGATCTACTTCCCGCCGATCCACCCCATCGGCATCACCGCCCGCAAAGGCAAAAACAACACCCTCACCGCCCTCGAAGGCGATGTGGGCAGCCCGTGGGCCATCGGCGGCCCGGCAGGCGGTCACCGTGCGGTGGAGCCGGCGCTCGGCACGATCGAGGACTTCAAATGGCTCGTCGGTGAGGCCAACAAACGTGGCCTGGAGATCGCGCTCGACTTTGCCATCAACTGCTCGCCCGATCATCCCTACGTCAAAGAGCATCCCGAGTGGTTTTATCAGCGTCCGGATGGCAGCATCCGCTACGCCGAGAATCCGCCGAAGAAGTATCAGGACATCTACCCGATCAATTTCCACTGCGACGACTGGAAGGCGCTGTGGAAGGAACTCATCGACGTGGTGCAGTTCTGGGTCGATTGCGGCGTGAAGATCTTCCGTGTCGATAATCCGCACACGAAGCCCGTGGCCTTCTGGGAGGAGCTCATCGGCACCATCCAGCGCAAAGACCCCGACGTGCTCTTCCTTGCCGAGGCCTTCACGAAGCCGAAAATGATGCAGGTGCTCGGCAAAATCGGCTTCACGCAGAGCTACACCTACTTCACCTGGCGTGAAAGCCGTGCGGAACTCGAAGAGTATGCACGCGAGCTTTTCCACGGCGACATGCGCTGGTATTACCGCGCCAATTTCTGGCCCAACACGCCCGACATCCTGCCCGGCCACCTGCAAAACGCCGGTCCGCAGATGTTCCGCATCCGTGCCGCGCTCGCCGCCACCATGTCGAGCACCTGGGGCATGTACACCGGCTACGAACTCGGCGAAAACGAGCCCTATCCCGGCAAGGAGGAATACAACCACAGCGAGAAGTACCAGCTCGTGCAGCGCGACTACAACAAGCCTGGCAACATCAACGGCTTCATCCGCAAGCTGAACCTCATCCGCCGCGACAACGCCGCGCTGCATCTCTACGACAACTTGCGCTTCCACGCCGCCGACCACAGCCAGATCATCAGCTACAGCAAGGCCACGCCGGACTTCAGCAACCGCATCCTCTGCTTCATCAATCTCGATCCGAAGCAAACCGCCGCCAGCATGGTTCACCTCGATCTCGCCGCGCTCGGCCTCGATGCGTCAAAGCCTTTCAAAGTCATCGACCTCCTCCACGGCGGTGCCTACGACTGGAACGGCGCTCACAATTACGTCGAGCTGAAGCCCGATGGCGTGTCGATGCACGTCTTCCGGGTCGAGCAGGCGTGACGATCACTCCTTCGTGATCGTCTCGTCGAGGTTCAGCAGCACGCGGGCGATGGCCACCATCGGTGGGAGGGCGTCTTTGCGGGTGCTTTGACGTTTAGAGAGGGCTTCGAGGGCCTGGAGTTCCTTCGGTGTAGGCTCGCGATTCGTGCAAAGGCGGAAGCCTTGGGCGATGCCGCCTTCCTTTTCCATGCGGGCAGCGAGGGCTTTGGCGGCTTCCATGCTCATCGTTTCGTTCAGCGTCATGAGGGCCTGCATCGGCGTGTTGCTGCGGGAGCGGCGGATGCAGGAGCTTTCGCCATTTGGCACGTCAAAGGTGCTCAGGAACGGATACGGCGTGCTGCGACGGCGGAAGACATAGACCGCGCGGCGATACTTCTGCGCATCTTCCTCCACATGCCAGGGGAAGGGCGCATAGCTGGCGGGCTTCTCAAACAGATGCGCCGGAGCAGGTGGCATCACGCCTCGACCGCCAACAGTCGGATTCAGCAGGCCGCTGACGGCGAGCTGGATGTCGCGCACGACTTCACCCTCGACGCGGAAACGCGGTCCGCGAGCGAGCAGGCGGTTGAAGGGATCGCGTTCGATCAATTCGGCCGTCACATGACTGCTCTGTTGATAGGTCTCGCTCGACACGATGAGGCGCAGGAGCTTTTTGAGGCTCCAGCCGTTCTCCATGAAGTCGGCGGCGAGCCAGTCGAGCAGTTCGGGATGAGTCGGTTTGCTGCCTTGCGTGCCAAAATCCTCCGGCGTGTCCACGAGGCCGGTGCCGAACACGGATTGCCACACACGATTCACAAAGGCACGGGCCGTGGTGGGCGATTGATCGCTCGCGAGCCACCTCGCGAAAGTGAGGCGTGAGCTGTCCGCGTTCTTCGGCAGCGGATTCAGCACGGCGGGCACGCCAGGGCTCACGCGATCACCGGGCTTGGTGAAATCACCGCGCTTGAGCAGGGCGGTCATGCGTGGTTGTTCGCGGGCATCGAGCACGAGTGTGGTCGCGCCTTCGGGATGCTGCCGCCAGGTGGCTTCGATCTCGTCGTTGATGCTTTTCCATTCGGGCACGGTGGCGCGGAAGACGGCAAACTCGGCCTTCTTGCCGTAGAGCGGCTCCGCTTCGGCTTCCGCGGCTTCGGTGGCGCTGAGGCGATAGCGGCCGAGGTTCATCGTTTGGAGGTCATCGCTGTTCCAGCCGCCGTGTTTCATGCTCAGGCCAATGGTGAGCCCGGAGTCCGGCTTCACCTCGATGGGCTTCTCCAGCACGAAAACGGCATTGCGCGGCACATTGCGGCGACCTGGGCCGGCGTCGATGCCCCAGGCTGTTTTGTCGTCGCCATCAATCGCATAAGCGATGGGGCCCGTGACGCGTTTGTCCTTCGCGGCATCCTGATCACGGGCAAAACCAGCCAGCGGCGTGTTTTCCGGCTCGCCGAAGTCAGCGGTGGCTTTCACAAACTTCAGCTTCGTGTCCTTTCCGTCGATCTTCATCGTCACATTGAACTCCGTGAGCGCCGCGGTGCCTTTTTGCGAACGACCAGGGCCATACGCGGGCAGATTCGGATCATTCATGAGTTCCAGACGGAAGGCGCTTATCTTCACCGGCTTGTCCAGCAGCACGTTGAACTTCACCTCGCTCTTCGTCGGTGCATAGCCTTGGGCCAAAATGCTGCCATCGGGCTGGCGCAGGGCTTTTTCGCCACCACTGGGGTCGTCTTCAAATTTCAGCGTGGTCCAGTTCGGACGCTTGATGGCCCTTTTCCAGGCTTCGAGCCGCTGCGGCCAATCGGCGTGCTCATGCTTGAGTTTGTTTTCGAGTTCCGTCACGCGTTGCATGACCTGCGAGCGTGCCATCTGCTCGGACGGCGTGTAAACGACACGCCAGGGCTCGTTGTCGTTGTTCAGGTAGGCGAACATCCGGTAGTACTCCTCCTGCGAGATGGGATCGTATTTGTGGTTGTGGCACTGCGTGCAGCCGATGGTGAGGCCGAGGATGCTCTTTCCGATGGTGTCCATGCGGTCAAACATCGCCTCCATGCGGAACTGCTCGGGATCGACGCCGCCTTCCTCGTTGATCATCGAGTTTCGCAGGAAACCCGTGGCCACGATTTGGTCCTGCGTGGCCTTTGGAAGCTGATCACCGGCGATCTGCTCGATGATGAACTGGTTGTAAGGCATATCCTTGTTGAAGGCATTGATCACCCAGTCCCGGTAAAACCAAATGAAGCGCATCGGGTCCTTCTCATAGCCGTTTGAGTCTGCGTAGTGCGCCGCATCCAGCCAGTGGCGGCCCCAGCGTTCGCCGAAGTGCGGAGACTTCAGCAAAGCATCCGTCAGACCAGACAGATCGGTCCGATCCGACGGATCAGGTGGCAGGCCCACGAGATCGAGATACAGCCTGCGGCGCAAAACCTCCGCTGGAGCCTTTGGAGAGGGTTTCAGGCCTTCTTTTTCCAAACGAGCCCTGATGAAGGCGTCGATGGGATTTCCTCCTGCGGGCGGTTTGACCTTCACCGGCGGCTTGAAGGCCCAGTGATCGGTTTTCTGCTCCAGCTTTACGCTGGCGCTGTCCGGCCACACCGCACCTTCATCGATCCAGCGACGAATCACCGCGATCTGCTCCGCGGAGAGCGGATCGCCTTTACGCGGCATGCGCATCTTGGGGTTCTTGCCTTCGATGGCATGCACGAGCGGTGAATCGGCGCTTTTGCCGGGAAGGATGGCCGTGCCGAAATCGCCGCCCTTCATCGCGCTAGGTTTGTGATCGAGGCGGAAGGCCGCCTCCTGCTTGTGCGAGCCATGGCAGGAGTAGCAGTGCTCTTCAAATAGGGGCTGCACATCGCGGACAAAGTCCACCGGAGCCGCGGCGAGCGTGGTGGAGAGGAAAAGCAGGCTGATTCGCATGGCGCAGGGGATACGTCGGCATGCCCTGCATTCCCAATCACGCCGCATGGAAAATCCGCTGATGACGTCGGAGTGACCGTGTGGTTCAATTCGCCGCCATGAAGCCCTTTTTCCTCCTCGCTTTGACCGTCGCCCTCACCTCCTGCGCCAGCACGATGAATAGCCACCGCATGAAGGCCGCGCAGCGGAAGATGCTCGACACGCACTCGCTCCAGCAGGCCGGCCAGTGGGATGAGGCGCTCGCGATGGCGGGGCGCATGCAATCGAGCGTCTCGAAGTCTGTCGCCGCGATTCCCGTGCAAAAGTCAGCCTCGGGTGCCGATGTCGATCTGCGTCCGTTTTTGACCGCTTGGGAAAAAGGCCCGCTCGCCGACCTGAAGAGCGCCCTCGAGAAAAAAGACGGCAAGCGTTCCGCGGCCGCCTTTGTCGCGCTACGCCAGCAATGCATCGCGTGCCATTCAGCGCTGGGCAAAGTGCCAGCGGTGCAGGTGAGCAACTTCCCGTGAGGCAGTCTGCTAGCGCAGCGTGACGAAGTCGTTGTGATTCAGCAGCGCCTGCAAAAACAGCGGGCGGTTGCTTTTCATCGCGGTGAGGGCTTCGAGGCTGATTTGATGCTCTTGGCTCGTCGGTTCGCGATTGAGGATGAACTCGAAGGCACGGCGAATGAAGTCGGCGGGAGCTTCTTGAGCGAGCTTTTGTGCCAGGGCATCGGCGGTGGCGCGGCTGAGCTGGCTGTTGGTGAGGGCGAGAGCCTGCTGCGGGACGACGCTTTCATTGCGGCGGTAGCATTCGAGCACGTTGGCGTTGTCGAAGGCACCGAGGAAGCGGTGCTCGGTATCGGGCGTCTGCACGAAGTAGAGGCTGCGGCGCGGGGTGCTCTCGGCCTTGTCGGGATCGAGGCTGGGGCCGCCGAGGGTGAGGTCGAGTTTGCCGCCGAGGGCGAGCAGGGCATCGCGCACGGATTGGGATTCGAGACGGCGCGGGTTCATGCGCCAGAGGAGCGTGTTGTCTGGATCGGCGGCGAGCGTGTGCGCATCGGCAGCGGCATTGCTGGAGCTGCGGCGATACAAATCGCTGAGGACGATCTGCTTGATGAGCCACTTCAGGCTCCAGTCATTCTCCATGAAGCCGGCGGCGAGGGTATCGAGGATGTCCTGCTGCAACGGAGCGGGAGCTCGCAGGCCGAAATCGCTCACGTCAGGCACGAAGCTGGAGCCGGTGAGGCGCATCCACACTTGATTGACGAGCACACGAGCGGTGAGCGGGTTCCGTTGGTCGGCGATCCATTGTGCGAAGGCGAGACGACGACCGGTGCTAGTGGCGGGATAAGTTTGGACCTTGGCGTTGTCGGGATCGTCGGGGCCTTCTTGAGCTTTGAGCGAGGCGAGCAGCGGCGTATAGGTCTCGCCGGGTGCTTTGAGTTTCTTTTGCGCGGCGGCGACGGCCTCTTTGGCTGCCTTGAGCTTCTTCGCGTCGGCCTTGGCATCGAGCGCGGCGAGGTCGGCCTCGGCTTTGGCGAGCTTGAATTGCGCTTCAGCAAGCGCGGCGGCCATCGCGAGGGCTTTGTCGCCTTTCTTGCTTTCGGCAGCGAAGACCGCGCGAAGTATCGCGGGCTTCAATTTCGCAGCGGCGAGTTGTTTTCCGATGAGCGGCGTGTTCGATGAAGCGAGCGCCGCATCGGCAGGGAGCGTGGTGAGTTCGAAGCTGTGAAACTCGACTTCGGCATCGAAGGCGGCGAGGGCCATGGCACCGGGAACGCGCGGTTTGGTGAGCGTGTAAGTGATGACCTGTTTCCCATCGACACTGACCTGAACCAACTGGCCGAGTGCACGAACTTGGAGCGTGTGGCGTTCGTTTTCCTTCACGGGCAAGGCGTGGCTGCCCCCGGCGGGATAGCTGGCCTGGCCGTTTTCGCCGGGAGCGACCTGCACTTTGGAGCCGCCTTGCACGGCGCTGAGGTAAACAAGCACATCGCTGTGCTCCGCGAGGTCGAAGACGAGGCCGACGGACTTCCATTTTTGGCCGCCGCGGATGGTGAAGCTCACTTTGGCATCGAAATCGGCCGGTGGTGGCGTGATGAGCTGCATGAGGCGACGCGTCATGCCGGTCTCGGACTGACGCAGCGAGCCGTTTTCGTACTTCCAGGTGCCGGAGACGGCTTTCCATGCTTCGGGACGAGCTTTGGAGAAGTCATCGCGGAGAATGGTTTGCGGCTTGGTGATAGCGGCAGAGGCTTTTGGCTTGCTTGGGAGTTGTTTTTCCAAGGCCGCGATTTCGGCGTCGGCGGCGGCGAGATGGTCTTGGAGCACGAAGGGCTGCAAAAAGGGCTGATAGATGGTTTTCGGCAGTGTGATGCTTTTTGGTGTGAAGGAGGCAAATTCGAGCACGCCGGGGATGCCGGGCGTCATGGGCTTGGATTTGTCCTCGTTCTTCTCATCGCCGCGGATGTGGCGGAAGGTGGCGCGGTCGAGGTGGAGATCGAAGACGCGTGGCAGGCCGTTCTTTTCGAGATCGGTGACGCCGGGCAGCGGATCGAGGCGCACATGCAGCGGCTCGAAGACGGCGCGGAGGCGGTAGTAATCAGCCTGATCGACGGGATCGTATTTGTGATCGTGGCACTTCACGCACTGCATGGTGAGGCCGAGGAAGGCACGGCTGGTATGCTCGATGGTTTCATCGAGCCAGGTGGTGCGGTTGAAGAGGTAGTAGCTGCGGGCGAGGAAGCCGGTGGCTCGCAGCATCGAGCGATCCTCCGGCGCGAGCTCATCCGCGGCGAGCTGCTCGATGATCATGCGGTCGTAGCCTTTGTCCGCGTTGAGGCTTTCGATGATCCAGTCACGCCAGTGCCAGAGGTGTTTTTGGGAATGGCGGAGCTGCGCACCAAGGCCATACCAATCGCAGTAGCGCCAGATGTCCATGAAGTGGCGGGCCCAGCGTTCTCCAAACTGCGGCGAGGCGAGCAGACGATCAATGAGCTGAGCGTCCGACAGGTCGGACATGTCAGACGAGTCCGACGGTGGAAGGCCGGTGAGATCGAAATTGACACGCCGAAGCCACACCTCATGCGCAGCGGCAGGCTGGGGCTTGAGCTGCTTCGCAGCGAGGTGCGCGGCGTGAAGGATGTCGATGCTTTTGTGGGTGTTTTGCGGCACCTGATAGGCCCAGTGGGCTCGCGGATCGGCCTCGGGCTGTTCATCGGTGAGACCAGGAGCACCGGCGGCGATCCATTCGCGGACTTTGGCCACTTGCTCGGCATTGAACAGCGCGCCTTCGCCCTCGGGCGGCATGCGGTCGGACTTGTAGGTGGTGGTGAGGCGGTCGAGCAGATGCTTGGTGGCATCGCCGTTGTCTCCGCCGGTTTTCATCAGCGCGACGGTGTCGAGTCGAAGACCGGCTTTCTGCTTCAAAGCACCGTGGCAGGCATAGCAGCGCTCTTTGAGCAGAGGCTTGATGTCCTTCGCATAGTCCACCGCCATCGCGGAGGAGGCGAGGGCGACGAAGGCGAGGCTGGCAGGGCGAAAGGGCACGAAAGCCATTACGGCTGCCAGAGGCCGCTTTTACTTCTTCAACGTGAACTGCGCCGGGATCGTGATCACATCGGCGACGACGCACCAGATGACGACGAATAGCAGCAGCATGCCGATGGCGAGGAGGTGGAGGTTTTTCCTCGCGACGATGGTGGGGTGCGGCGGCAGGTGGCCGTGAAGCCGGCGGAGCAGCATGAACCATACGCCCCAGGCGAGCGGCAGCAGGATTGCGAGCACGATGGCGGCCTCCTTTTTCTCCGCGTCCTCGGCATGGTGGATGGAGATGATGCTGTCATTCGAGAGCAGCCATCCGGCGATGATGGTGATGGCGGCGATACCGTAGTGGATGGTGTCGTGCAGCTTCGTGCGGAACCATTCCTCGGTCTTGGTGAGATCGTCGTTCGGGGTGCTCATGCGGCGGGTTTTATCGCGAGTCACGAACGGTGGGCAAGGGGAAAGCCGCCCGAGGGGGGCGGAGGGAGTGGTGGAGCAATGGAGTGATGGATTTCAGCACCCCATGACTCCAACACTCCACTACTCCACTACTCCACTCTTTCATCTCCCTACTCGGCCTTCTTCTTCGCAGCGGCCTTGCCTTTGCCCTTGGCGGCACCTTTGCCGGGAGCGGCTGCGGGAGCGACTTTTTCGCCGGGCTTGGGCAGCGTGGCTTGGATGGACTCCCAGCCGGGGTTCAAGGTGGCCTCACGCAGGACGAAGTTGCGGAAGCAGACGCTTTGGCCGCCGACGGTGAAGCCGGGCGAGGCTTTCGGCGTGGTGAAGAGCTCGGAGGCTCCCCAGGCGGCGAGGTCATCGACCTGTCCGTACATTTTGTCGCCCACCATGTCGAGGCGGACCTTGTGCCAGGTGCCGGGCTGGAGATCGGCGGGGAAGCGGGCAAAGACGACAGCCTTGTCCGGGCCTTCGTGGTCGTTGTCATCACGCTGAATGGTCACGGACTTCGGCGTGATCATGATGCGGGCCATGTGGTCCTTCACCGCGTTGATCGAGAGGCTGGTGGAGCGGGCGCCGTCGAACTTGAATTCATACTCGATGGTGAAGTCCTGCATCTTGTTCGGGATGCGCAGCACGGCACCGTGCTTGTCCTCGACGAGCTCGCTGCCACGCATGGCACCTTCCGCGGCCTCCCACTTGCCCTTGGCGGCCTTCCACGGGGCTCCGGGAGCGCCGTCGAGCTTCGCTTCGAGGATGACCTTGCCCGGAACGGCGAGGAGGGGCTTGTCATCGGCGCGTGCAGTGAGGGCGGCGAGGCTGAGGAGGAGAAGGGCGGTCGTTTTCATGGATTTGGGCCGCCTTCAACGAAGGAAAGGCGATCACCTTGCTTCAGGAAGTTTGACTTTTGGGCAAAGAATCCATAAAAACGGCACCTCAATTGCTCCTCCTAAACGCGCTTCAACGATGAGATTGTCCCTTCTGCCCACCTTGGTCACCGCTTCGGCGGCTCTGTTCCTCTGCAACCAGTCCGCACGAGCTGTGTCCATGCTGCACACGACGAACTGGAATGCCACGGACAACACGAATCCATACATCGCTGAAGGTGCGAACTGGGACAGCGTGGGTTTCATCCAGTGGACTTCGACGGCGCCGGGGAACAACTCCTTCGTGGGCACGGGCACGCTGGTGCCTTCCGCCGTGCCGGGGCAGTTCAAGTTTCTGACCGCTGCTCACAACGTGGACTCGGAGAACGGCACTGGTGGCACCACGCCAAATGGCATCATGGATGCGCTAAATTTCACCATCTACTTCGGCGACAACACCGGGGCGAACGGTGCCACCGCCACCGCCACGGTCGTGGTGCCTGCGGCTCAGATCAGCGTGCATCCTAACTGGCAGAACGGCGATGGCGCGGGTCTGAATGGCTCCTCCTCGCAGTATGATCTGGCAGTCATGACCTTCAGTTTGGCCAATGTGACCGGCACGCTGCCGTCCACGCTGAGCATCTCCACCGCCAGCCCGTTGGGCTTGGAAGGAACGATGGTGGGCTATGGGTCTTGGGGAAATGGTCAAGCATTCACGGGAAATGCCTCCGATGGCATCCGCCGCGCGGGCAAGAACATGATCGATGTGGTGGGCACGACAGTCGATGACCCTGCCAATCAAGGCATCACGGTGCAGACGGATTTCGATGGTCCTGCCGGCCAGGGACATACCATCGGCACCAATGTGGCGCTGGCGCTTGAGTCCTCCACCGCGGGTGGTGACAGCGGTGGTCCGCTGATCGCGGGCGGCATGATCGTGGGTGTGCTGAACGGTGGATTCCCCGGCACGGGAGCGCCTCTTTCGCAATACGGAGACCGCAGTGTGTGGGCGCCGCTCTCGACGGCCTCAAACATCAATTTCCTCAACGCGGCAGGCATTGCGATCGGAGTCGTGCCAGAGCCGGCTCGCGTGTGCCTCCTCGGCCTTGCCTTGGCGAGCATTGCCATGCGTCGCCGTCGTTCCGCGATGGTTGCCGCCTGATTCGCGCCATGAACGCTTCTTTCTCACGCCGGGTGTCCCTTTGCGGGGCACTCGGTCTTTTTTTGGGTCTTACCGGCTGCTTGGCGGCACTTCAAGGTTCGTGGCGCTTTGCCTCGTGGAAGGTTGACGGCGTCGAGAAAGCGGTGCCTGCCGGTGTGACTGCCTCCATCGAGTTTGATGGCCAGGGCGGAGTGCATGGCGGCTCGGGTGTGAACATGTTTTCCGGAGGTTTTTTGCTCGAAGGAGGGCAGTTGAAGTGGACGACGCCGTTTCGCTCCACGCGTCGGGCAGGCTCGGCGGAGCACATGGAGTTTGAGCGGCAGTTTCTCATGATCTTGCAGGCCTGTGACAAGGCCCTCGAAGAAGGCCCGAAGCTCACGCTGAGCGGTGCGAAGGGCGTGCTGGTGTTTACGCGTCAGCCTTGAGTGACGTGACGGGTCTCAAAGCGCCCGTTTCCAAAAAATCCGCTCTTCGTCGAGCAGCGAGTCGGGGCGAATGCGCTCGGCGATCTGATAAGCCCGTGCCACTTCTTCCTTCGACATGGCCAGCAGGCCGGCGAGCACGGCTTTTTCGCCCGTGGAGAGATCGGCGGTGCTCTCGATGCCGCGGGCCAGCGTGATGGCCAAAGGCAGGTCCTGCATGCGAAAGGCCTTCAAAGCCTGCAGCAGCCGCAGCGGAGCACTCGCGGTGGTTTGGGGCTTCATCGCGTCAGCACCTTTCAGCGTGGACTCGACCTCCTCACCGCGGAGGAGCCGCAGGTAATCGTGCCTTTTCATCGCGGCGGGATCATCCGGGCGCAGCGCATGCAGACGGGCGGAGACTTGGGCGAGCGAGTTGGAGTCCTTCAGTGTCGCGGCGAGCTGCCAGGCCTTCTCGAGCATCGCGGTCTCGCCCTGCGTGCCCGGTTTCGCCAGTTCACGCGTGGCGGCGAGCGCGAGATCGAGCATGCCCCACTGCTCGGCGAGCGAGGCGGCGCCTTGCAGAGCGAGCGCATTCCCCTCGGCGCCTCCGAGGCGTATGCCCTCCTCCAGATGATGCCGCACCTGCTGAGGGCGGTCTGGCATCAGGTGCCATGTGGCGAGTCCTCGCCACACCGCGGCACGTGACGGTGCCAATGGGATGCGATTGGTCTTCTCCACGAGGGCGAGCAGCTCCTTCCACTGATTTTGAGCCACGAGCGCCTGCGCCTTTAGCGGATACACATCGCCAGGATGCAGCCTCGAAGCATCCGCCACGAGCGCATTGAACCGCGTAAACTCTCCCTCGGCGATCAACCACGAAGCCAGCCGCGCACGAATGGCCGCTCCACGCTCGGAGTGGAGTGCCGTCTCACTTTGCAGCAAGGCCTCACGTCGTGAGGGATCAAACCGCATCAAGGTGGAGACGAGCGCAAGACGGTCCTCAAGCGGCAGACGCGGCTGCTGGTTCGCCCGTTTCAGACATGTCTCCACCTCCGCGGCGGTCAGCGAAGGCCGACGCACCAGCACGCGCAGTGATTGCAAGCCGGTGAGGTCATCGCGGGCCGCCAGTTCGAGAAGCTGGCGCGTGGCCGCCTGTTGCAACTCCGGAAACGGAGCCCGCAGGCGCTTGCCCGCGAGCCGCATGGCGATCTCTGGATCGTCTTTGAAGCGCTCCAGCAGCCGCTGCTCCGCCTGCCAAGCCTCCTGCATCCGTCCCTCGGCCACGAGCAGGTCGATCTCGACCTCCCGCGCTTTTTGGCTGTCCTTGAGCTTGGCGGGCAGTTTTTCCCAGGCACTGCGGGCCGCGCCGGTCTCGCCAATCGCGTGGCAGGCCATGCTCATCCACAAGTCATCCGCCGGACGCGCCTGGCCAGCGGCGGCGAGGCTTTTCAACGTCTTCACCAGCAGTTCAGGCGAGCTTCGAGTGCCGGTCAAATAGCCCGCCACCACGCGGAGGAAGGCCGGGTTCGTCTTTTCCTCCTCCTGCACCTGCTCCATCGCCCGCCGTGCCTCGTTCCAATCCTGCGCCGCAATCGCCAAGGCCGCTTTTTCGATGAAATGATCCGCACCACGCACGCGACCAAACTCAAAACGCATCGCCAGCAGCCCAACCACACCGATCACCAGCAGGATGATCATCCACCGCACGGCCCGGCCAAAAGAGGTCAGGCGGTCATTCTTGTTGGTGATCAGCGCCAGCGGCTTGTGCCACCAGCGCTTGTTTGGGTTCGTGAGCATGGGTTGGAAGTTGTCGGCGGGGACCTTGTTCGACAAGCCTCTTGCCGTGATTTTCACCGGCTGGTAGAAGCGGCGGATGCGCACGACGGTTTCTTGTCTCATTCTTTTGCTCACCACCATGCACGCCGCGGAACCACAGGCCGAAAACTGGCTCGCCAAAACGAAGATCGCGCCACCGATGACGGTGCCGACGAGCGTGGAGGCATGGCAGAAGCAGCGTGGCGAAATCCGTGCGAAGCTGAGCGAGTTGCTTGGCGATCTGCCGCCGCGGCCACCGGTATCGGCGGTTCAGGTCGTGAGCCAAGAGGACAAGGGAAGCTACACGCTGGAGACCGTCCAATTCGACAACCTTGCGGGCGAGATCGTGAAGGGCCTGCTCTTTGTGCCGAAGAAGGCCACGGCGCAGAGCAAGGCTCCGGCGATCCTTTACTGCCACTGGCATGGCGGGCAGTATGACATCGGCAAAAACGAACTGCTGGGCACCAATGCGGTGCCGGTGGCTGCGGGGCCGGCGCTGGCGGAGGCGGGTTATGTGGTGCTGGGCATCGACGCGCCGTGTTTTGGTGAGCGAAACGGCCAGGGGCCGGATGGTCCGGAGCAAAAAGGCAGCGCGGGCGAGATGTCGGCATCGAAATTTCATCTCTGGGCCGGGCGCACGCTTTGGGGCATGATGATCCGCGATGATCTAACAGCGCTGGATTACCTCTACTCACGCCCGGAGGTGGATGCGGGGCGCATCGGGGTCACCGGCATCAGCATGGGCTCCACAAGGAGTTGGTGGATCATGGCGCTCGATGACCGCCCGCATGCCGCGGTGTGCGTGGGCTGCATGACACGCTACGAGGAACTGATCCGCGCCGGCATGCTGAAGGCGCACGGCATCTACTACTATGTGCCGGGCATGCTGAAGCACTTCGACACGGAGGCGGTGATCGCTCTCGCCGCACCTCGACCGATGCTTTTCATGACCGGCGATCAGGACGGCGGTTCGCCGGTGGAAGGCGTGAAGCATCTCGGCGACATCGTGGGCAAGTTGTATGACCTTCACGGTGCCAAGCAACACTTCGAAAACAGCATCTACCCCGGCGTGGGCCATGTGTACCTGCCGGAAATGTGGCAGCGCACACTCCAGTGGATGGAGACACAGGTGAAAAACGCGAAGCCGTGAGAGCTCAGCGTGTCACTTCGCGCCCTCTTGCCGCTCCACCTTGATCGTCGGCACCTTTTCAAAGAGCTTCGAGGTGAAATCGGTGATGAAGTTGCCATTCATCTCCTTCATGTGGCGCAGCGAGAGGCCCACGATGAAGGCGCAGACGAACAGGCCGATCACGATGGCGGCCGTCATGCAGCCGGAGCCGGTGGGATCGGGATACTCACTCGGGGCATTGCGGCTGTAGGCGCGGCGCACGGGGCTGAGCGGCGCACGGGCCACGGCCTGCTGCGGGGGCGGCGGCTCGATGAACTGCTTTTCTGGAGCGGGCAGCGGCACGGCTCGTTTCGCTGG
>JAEUHK010000023.1 GCA_016795465.1 Verrucomicrobiaceae bacterium
AAAGTCCCCCTGCCGGATCTCATACCGGTCCACCAAGCCATTGGCCGCCGCCGAACGGCGGGCCAGGGCCACGCTCTCCGCCTGGGCCTCCACCGTCACAAACCGTGCCCCCGGACAACGCCACGCACAGATCATGCCCACCGTCCCGATGCCACTCCCTAGATCCAAACCCGTCTTCACCGTCGGTGCCCACGAAGTCCCATACCACGCCGTCAGCGCATCATCCGTGGAGAAGCGATGTCCATTCTCCAACTGCAACACCCAAAAATGGCCACAAAGCGCCGCGCAGGATTCCCCCTCGCCCGCCACCGGCACCGCCGGAGGCACCGGGCCCGGCTTCGCCCAGCCTTTGAAAATCGTTTGGACCTGATCCTTCATTTTTCAGACCTGGACCACCCCGGCCCGGACGGCAACCATTCTGTGTGTTGGAGTATTGGATGAATGGTTCTTGGTTCGTAGTTCGGGCTTCAGCCCGCGCCCTAGGTTCTGTAGTTCCGCCTTCAGGCGGCTCCACCATCGGAGGGCACGGTTGCATTCGCGCCGACAAGGCATTCACCACAGAGAACCACAGAGGGCCGATCAACGTCCCAAGCCAATCGCCGCCAAAGATCGCAGGGACCGCAAAGGCAGTAAGATAAGAAGATTTGTGGCAGGAAAATGTTTTTACCCATCATGTTCTTGCCGTCTGTGACGCAAGCCCGTTGGGCTTGGGGCTTACATTTCATCTCCCGGCATTGGTGGCACGTCGGGGACCATGTCGAGGAGGAGGCGGAAGTCGCCGGGTTTGCCTCGTTTGGCGCGTTCTTCGAGCGATGGACTGAGAAGGCCGAGGGCTTTCAAAGCGGCAATGCGGGCAGCGCGGTTGTCGAAGTAGAAGTGGGCGTCGATGGGGTGCAGCCAGCCGGTGGCGTCTTGGATGACGTTGTTGGGATGGAGGTCGAAGACGTCGATTTCGCCGAGTTGGTCGTGTTCGAGGAGGAAATTGCCGCCCTTGGCTCGTGGGGCGGGATCTCGCAGGTTTTGGCGGATGAGGCCGGCTTTGAGGTCTGTCCACTCGGGATGGATGCCGTCGATGTAGGGCTGGGTGATGACGATTTGGAGCCGTCCGCCTTCCATGGTGCCGCCGAGCAGTTGGATCTCGTCGTCGAAGAAGTGGTTGGAGAGCAGAAGATCGCTCAGGTAATCAAAGAGCGATTCCGTGGCGAGTTTTCGGGCATCGGCGACCTTGAGGACGACTTTGTGGTCTGGCAGCCAGGCTACCCGATGCTCCTTGCCGCCTTTCATTGGATTCGCTTGCAGCGATGCTCGCACCTCATCGGCTGACAACCAACGATGCTTTCTTGTGATGAGTTCGCTCAGGACACGGACTTCATCGTCAACTGATTGGCTCGAATCTTCTCGATCGTCACTACCCCCTGCGTCCGCAAGGCTCTGCGCCGCGCGACGGAGAAAGCCTGTCGCACCTGCGTGAACGGCGTCGTCACGGGCGAGTTGGAGGGCTGCGGAGATGGAGAGGGAGGATTCAATGCGCGAATGATGCTTCACGCAGCCCTGACTGTCAAAACCGGACTCGCATGGCGAGATACGCAGCTTTAATCCCACACATGCTTCTCATCCCAGTCGATGCGGTGGGCTTGGAGGAAGCGGCGGTATTCGTCTTGGAAGGTGTGTTTGGCGTGGTGCTCTTCCTGGGTGGCGATGTAGGTGCGCACGTCGTCGGTTTTGGATTCGCTGACGGAGAAGATGCCGTAGCCGGACTGCCAGTGGAACTTGGAGAGCATCGGATCGCGATGGGCCTGGTCGATGAGCCAGACGGTGGAGGCGCGTTTCATTTCCTTCACCCAGTCCGCCACCGTGATCGTGCGGGCGAGGCGCAGGAGGATGTGAACGTGATCCGCCACGCCGCCGACGATGAGCGTGGGGCAGTCGAGTCGCGCCGAGATGCCGCCGAGGTAGCGATGGAGTTCGTCGCGCAGCGGTTTGTCGGTCAGGAAAGCAAAACGGTCCTTTGTGGACCACACCGCGTGCAGGAGGATGTTTGCCAGGGATTGCGGCATGGCGTGGAGCGTAGGGGAAAGGGCGGGACGCCGTCAACGGTCAAGTCAGTCAAGAGAGGTCAAAAGACCCCAAATGAGATGAATGAACGATGAGCGGCGATTGGACCCCAACGGGGTCCCGTCATGCAGCCCAAGGGTGCCGAGCCTTGGCGAGGCTCCCTTAGGTTTCGCGCACACCAGCCATCCATCGAACCGCAACGGGGTTCCGTCATGCCCGTTCGCGTTCACCCATTGCCACCGCACAAGAGGAGAACCGCAACGCGGTTCCGTCATGCAGCCCAGGAGTGGACGCGCAGCGGCCTCTCCTGGGAAACGAGGCCCCCAAATGCCCCCACGCCGCATCGGACCCCAACGGGGTCCCGTCATGCAGCCCAAGGGTGCCGAGCCTTGGCGAGGTTCCCTTGGGGTTCGCGGGCCCCATCGCCCCCATCGCGTTCCCGGACCGCAACGCGGTCCCGTCAGGCGGCGAGGCGTGGCCGTGGGGACGTTCGGGTGACGGAACCCCGGTGGGGTTCGTGATCGGGGATCAGGGGTGGTGCGGGGGCGCAAGTCCCAGGAGAGCACTCGCTATCGCTCGGCACTCCTGGGCTGAATGATGCAAGCCCGTTGGGCTTGGAACGGGGGCACGACGGACACGTCGGAGGTCGAAACCCAACGCGCCTCATCCACATCCATCCAACGGATCAACGAACACACCGACACGCACGCGGCACAAAGGCATCCCATCATCATCCGTCATCCACCACGACGCGGTTGCCACCCGTCCACGCATGAACCGCAACGCGGTTCCGTCATGCAGCCCAAGGGTGCCGAGCCTTGGCGAGGCTCCCTTGGGTTTCGCAGGTCACATCGTCCCCATCCCGTTCCCGGACCGCAACGCGGTCCCGGCAGGCGGCGAGGCGTGGCCGTGGGGACGTTCGGGTGACGGAACCCCGGTCGGGTTCGTGATCGGGGATCGGGGATGGTGTTGGGGCGCAGATCCCAGGAGAGCGCTCGCTATCGCTCGGCACTCCTGGGCTGCATGACGCAAGCCCGTTGGGCTTGAAACCAAACAGCAAATCCATTTGTCGCCGAATCTGGATTGCTAGTTTGGGCCAAACGGCCCAATCCTTGGTTGAAGCTATGGACAAGCTACACATTCGGTATCTCACAATCGCGGCACTAATCATCATCGGACTGTGGTTGGTGACGCCATTCATTCTGTTCAAGGTTTTTCCAATGCCATCTGATAGAGGGACTTTTGGCGATCTCTATGGGTCAATAAACTCACTTTTCTCCGGCTTGGCATTGCTCGGAGTGATTGCTGCGATTTTTCTTCAGCACAAAGAGCTGTCACTCAGCACAATTGAATTACGCAAATCTGCTCAATCGCTAAAACAACAGGTAGAGCTAGCGGCGATGACAGCGCGGATACAGGCTTTGCCAACTTTGATCCAAGCGCAAAAGCAGCGAATCAAAGTTTTGGGAGGCCGCGGCTATGAGGACTTCAGTGAATCAGACTACAGTTTATCTGTTCTCGAACGCAAAATTAGCGAGTTGAATCAAATCATTATCAACTCTCCCCAAGCGGCCGAAGAAATCAAAACCCAATGGAAGATCGATCCTTATAACAAGGCATATTTCGGATTCGGCACGCGCGAACAGGCTCTTGAGAGAGCATTACACGCTCATGAAAACACTGTCGAAGTCACCTCTCGACTTGTGCAGCAGTTTGAACTGTTGGCGACCTATATAAAGGATTTCGAAACCCTGTATCAAACGATTCGCGAAACATCAGCCCCCAGCGATTGATCCGCTTTGGCCTGAAGCAATGCTAACAGAAACATAGCGAGCTCAGAAACAAACATCTTCACTCGCTATGTTGGCTTCAGTGAAGTGGGGATCACTTCACCAGCCTCACCAGCAGATCCTTGCTCTCGACGCTTTCGCCGATTTTGACGCAGATCTCGCTGACGGTGCCGGCGGTCGGTGAGGCGACGGCGGCGAACATTTTCATGGCCTCCAGCGTGAGCAGGGTTTCGCCTTCCTTCACTTTCTGACCGACGCTGACGGCGATGCTGGCGACCATGCCGGGCATGGGGGCGCCGACCTGGCTGCTGTCGGCGGGATCGGCCTTGGTTTTGGTGACGGCGTTTTTGGCGAGGGCCTTGTTGGTGACGGTGGTGTGGCGTGGGTAGCCGTTGAGCTCGAAGATGGCGGTCTGCTGGCCGGCGGCGTCGGGCTCGGTCATGTTGAGGAGGCGGACGAAGAGCGTTTTGCCCTCCTCAAGGCTGATGTGGATCTCCTCCTTGTCGCGCAGGCCGTAGTAGTAGGCGGGCGTGGGCAGCACGGAGACATCGCCGTGGGCCTTGCGGAAGTCGGCGAACTTCAGGAAGACATCGGGATACATGAGGTAGCTCCAGACATCGTCCTCGGTGGGGTCCTTCTTCAATTTGCCCTTCAGCTCGGCGCGGACGTCGGCGAGGTTGATCTTCGCGGCGTGGGTGCCGGGGCGGCCTTTGATGCGTTTGCCGTCCTTGCCGACGATGGCGTCGGCGAGCTTGTTCCACTTTTTGCGGCTGTCGGCGGCCTTGTTGGCCTCCATGCCGTAGAAAGGTTCGCCAAGCCAGCCTTCGAACATGCTGGTGACGTCCTTGCTCCACTTCGTGCCGGTGAGGTTGAAGATGTCCGCGGGCTTCACACCACGCGCGACGCACTCGATGGCGAGGTCGCCGACGACTTTGCTGGATGGCGTGACTTTGACGATGTCGCCGCAGAGCTGGTTCACCTCGGCGTAAGCGTGGGCGATCTCCGGCCAGCGCGGGCCGAGGCCCATGCCGATGGCCTGCTCCTTCAAATTGGTGTACTGGCCGCCGGGCATCTCGTGGAGATAGACCTCGGCGGTGCCGTAGGGCTCGGCGGTGTCGAAGGGCTTGTAATAAGCACGCACGGCAGCCCAGTAGTCGCTGAACTCCTGCAACGCCTCGGGATCGAGGCCGGTATCGCGCGGCGTGTGCTGCATGGCGGCGACGAGCGAGTTCAAATTCGGCTGCGAGGTGCCGCCGGAAAGCGAGGAGATGGCCGCATCGACCACATCGACGCCGGCGAGCGAGGCCTCGAGGTAGCTGGAGGCATTCAGGCCGCTGGTGTCATGCGTGTGGAAGTGGATCGGCAGGCCGACTTCATCCTTCAGCGCCTTCACGAGCTTCTTCGCGGCAAAGGGGCGGACGAGTCCGGCCATGTCTTTGATGCACAGCATGTGCGCACCCATCTTTTCGAGCTCCTTGGCGAGGCGGACGTAGTATTTGAGGTCATACTTGTCGCGCTTCGGATCGAGGATGTCGCCGGTGTAGCAGAGCGTGCCTTCGCAGATGCTCGTGGTGTCCTCGCGCACCGCTTCCATCGCGGCCTTGAGGTTTGGCAGGTAGTTCAGCGAGTCAAAGATGCGGAAGATGTCCATGCCGTTCTGCGCGGCATGTTTGATGAAGCCTTTGACGACATTGTCCGGGTAGTTCGTGTAGCCGACGGCGTTCGAGCCGCGGAAGAGCATCTGCAAAAGGATGTTCGGCACCTTCGCGCGGATCTGGCGCAGACGCTCCCACGGATCCTCGCGCAGGAAGCGCATGCTCACGTCAAACGTGGCGCCGCCCCACATCTCCAACGAGAAGAGATTTGGTGTGCGACGTGCGACCGCATCCGCGACGGCGAGCATGTCAAAGGTGCGCATGCGCGTGGCGAGCAGCGACTGATGCGCATCGCGCATGGTGGTGTCGGTGAGCAGCAGGCGCTTTTGTTTGGCGACCCAGTCTTTGCAGAACTTCTCCGGCCCCATCTCGCTGAGCAGGTCCTTCGTGCCCTTCGCGGGGGCAATGCGGTGATCGTATTTCGGAATCGGCGGCGTCACGAACGCGCCGCTCGGCTTGTGCCCTTTCGCGAAGGGATTGCCGTTCACGATGGTGTCCGCGAGGTAATTGAGCAGCTTCGTGGCGCGGTCTTTGCGGGCGACGAACTTCAGCAGGTCGGGATTATTATCAATGAAGCGCGTGGTGGCCTGTCCGGCGCGGAAATCGGGATGATGCACCACGTTCATGAGGAACGGGATGTTCGTCTTCACGCCGCGGATGCGGAACTCACGCAGACCGCGGTCCATGCGGTCGAGCGCCTGCTCATACGTGCGGGCAAAGACGGTCATCTTCACCAGCATCGAGTCATAATACGGCGTGATGACCGCATTCGTCGCGCCGAGAGCGCCATCGAGGCGGATGCCGAAGCCACCGGCGCTGCGGTAGGTCAAAATTTTGCCAAAGTCCGGCGTGAAGCCGTTCTCCGGATCTTCCGTCGTGATGCGGCACTGCACCGCAAAGCCGCTCTTCTCGATCTTTTCCTGCACGGGCAGCGCGAGCGGCTCGTCGTGCATCTTGTGCCCCTGCGCGATGAGGATCTGGCTGCGCACGATGTCGATGCCGGTGATCTCCTCCGTCACGGTGTGCTCCACCTGGATGCGCGGATTCATCTCGATGAAATACCACTCGCCCGTCTCGTGATCGACGAGGAACTCGACCGTGCCGGCGTGCGTGTACTTCACCTCGCGGGCCAGCTTCACCGCCGCATCGCAAAGGCCGTCGATGATCTCCTGCTTCACGCCATAGCTCGGCGCCTGCTCGATCACCTTCTGATGGCGACGTTGCACCGAGCAATCACGCTCATGCAAATGCAGCACCGTGCCGTGTTTGTCGGCCAAAATCTGCACTTCGATGTGCTTCGCCTTGCCGACGAATTTTTCGAGGAACACCGCGCCATTGCCGAAAGCGCGTTCCGCCTCGGTTTGGGCCTCATCGAGCAGTTTTTCGAGGTCTTTGGCCTCGCGAACGATGCGCATGCCGCGACCACCGCCACCGAAGGCCGCCTTGATGATCAGCGGGAAGCCGATCTTCTTCGCCACAGCGATTGCTTCCTTGCGATCACTCACCGGCTCGTCGGTGCCTTCGAGAATCGGCACGTTCAATTTGCGAGCGACATTACGGGCGGCCGTTTTGTCGCCCATCATCGTCAAAATCTTCGCATCCGGCCCGATGAAGATGATCCCCGCCTTTTCGCAGGCCTTCGAGAAGTCCGGATTCTCGCTCAGGAAGCCATAACCCGGATGAATCGCATCCACGCCCTTCTCCTTCGCCAGCGTCACGATGCCCTCGTAGTCGAGATAAGCCCCGAGCGGCCCTTTGTCCTTGTTCAGCTCATAAGCCTCGTCCGCCTTGAAGCGATGCGGACAAAACCGGTCCTCCTGCGCATAAATGCCCACTGTGCGAATCCCCAACTCCGTCGCCGCCCGCATCACGCGAATGGCAATTTCAGAGCGGTTCGCGACCATCAATTTTCGGATCGGGCGGATGCCGGAGGATGGGCTGGAAATGCGAAAGGCGGTGTCGGCAGGGGTCTTGGGCATGGTTGGTGCGGGAAAAAGCGGCGCATAGTCCCGTGAATTCTCCTCATGGCAAGGTCGAGCATGCCATTTGCGAAGAGGGGCGGCCTGAGCATGTCTCCCCAGCCCTCCAGACCGGTTTTGGCGAAAAGCCGCTCATGCCTCCCCGGTTCTTGACGCACGTTTAACATGCCCTTACGATCACCATCGATGCGTTCCCCTCTATCTTCCCGCCTCCCCGTCGCTGCCTTCGCCGTGGCAGCGACGTTTTTCACCGTCCAGACACCTGCCTTCGCTGTTCTCGACTTCATTTTTGGCAAGAAGGAGAAGGTGGTCCCGACCGCTGACGAACGTGCCGTCCAGGAACAGACCGCCCAAGGATTGCTGGCACAAGGCCTCGCGGCCCAGCAGGCTGGCAAGACCGGTCGTGCCAAAGGCTATTATGAGAAGGTCGTGAATCAATATCCCTTCACGCAAGCCGCCGGAGAGGCCGCTTATCAAAAGGCCGTGATCGTCCGTCACACGGAAAACGACCTCGAAGAGGCGTTCAATGCCTTCCAGGAGTTCATCGACAATCACCGCCAGAGCCCCCGCTTTGCCGAGGCCATCGAAAAGCAGTATGAAATCGCCGAAGAAGCCCGCGGTGGCAAAAAGCAGCGCAGCCTGCTGCTGCTGCCGATGAAGATGAACCCGTCGGACATCCTCGCCTTCTACGAGAAGATCATCACCAATGCCCCCTACGGCAAGTTTGCGGCGCTCAGTCAGTTCAGCATCGCCGAGATCCAGCAGGACCTGCGGGAGAAAGACAAGGCTGTGCAGGCTTATCAGAAGGTCGTGGACAACTACCCTGGCACTTCGCAGGCCTCGGAGGCGCAGTTCCGCATCGCCTCGATCAGCAATGTGGCTGCCCAGCGCAGCGAGGACGCCGCGAACCTCACCGCCACCCGCGATGCCCTTAAAACCTACATGGCAGCCAACCCTGGCGGCGAGCGCAAGCAGGAGGCCGAGCAAATCCTCCGCCAAGTGAACACTGCCGAGGCCAACCAGTCCCTCAGCGTCGCCAAATTCTACCGCACGCAGGGCAAAACGGTCGCCGCCGCGATGTATCTCAACGAGGCGATCAAGTTTGGCTCGCCTGAAGTCTCCGCCGAGGCTCGCGAACTGCTCGCCGAGCTGGCAGCCGAAGATCCTGATGGCGTCTCGCAGTCCCGCCGTGGTCAGCCAGATCAGGATTTCACCAAACTGGCCTCAAAGGACCTCAAGTCCCGCCCGGACTACGTCGGCCCGATGGCTCCGGAACTCGCCCGTCTGGCTGAAAAGCCCCGCATGCGTTCTGGCAATGATTCCTTCATGCCGATTCCGCTCACCGAGCCTGCCCTGCCCCTGCAACCCGGCGCAGCCAACCCAGCTCCCGGCTCGCTGCTTCCCTCCCTGCCGCAGACCGAAAAGCCTGCCGTGCTGCCCGTGCCGCCAACTCCCGCTCCTGCTGGCACCACGCCGCCCGTGCCGCCGGCTCCGAAGCCCGCGCCGTAATCGCCTGCTGAATCGTTTGCTTCCTTTTCTGACTCCTTCGCCGCCGCCCCCGCATGAAATCCATTCTCACCCTCGTTCTCGCGACCACCTCCCTCCTTTTCAGCGGCTGCGCGGGTTATCAGCTCGGTGGCCAGAAACCGCATAACCTCCGCGAGATCCAGACTCTGGCGATTCCGGCCTTTGAGAACATGACGCTCGAGCCCCGCCTCGCCGTCAATGTGACCAACGCCGTCATCAAATCGGTGCAAAACCACGGTTCCTACCAGCTCGCCACCCGCTCGACGGCCGATGCCGTGCTCGTGGGCACCATCCGCACCATCCAGCGCAGCCAGTATCGCGCCGACCGCGCGAACGTGCTTCGCACCTCGCAGATGCAGCTCGGTGTGACCATCGATTACCAGATCAAGGATCCCTCCGGCCGCGTGCTACACAGCAGCACTGTGACGGGTGAGTCCCAGACGCTGATCGACCCGAATCTCCAGCTCTCGGAAACCCAGGCGCTGGAGGATGCCGCCCAACGCGCCGCCATCAACCTCGCCAATGACATCTGCGAAGGCTGGTGAGCATCCCGATGAAGAGGCCTCCGAGGTCCCTTCTCCGGTCGAAGCAGTTGAAAACGATCCTTTTGAGGCTCCGCAGCCCTCAGGCCGCCTTCCGGCTGGCTTGCACCTCGTCGCCACGCCCATTGGCAATCTCGGTGACATCACGCCGCGGGCCGTCGATGCCCTGCGAAATGCCGATTTAATCGCCTGCGAGGACACGCGGCACTCCGGCATGCTTTTGAAGCACCTCGGCATCAAAGCCCGGCTCATCAGCCTGAACGAGCACAACGAGGCGCAGCGCATCCCGCAGCTCCTCGATCACATGCGGGCGGGCGGCAGCGTGGCGATGATCTCGGACGCGGGCATGCCCACGATTTCCGATCCGGGTCAACGCTTCGTCGCCGCCACGGTGGGAGCCGGTTTTGTCATCGACAGCCTTCCAGGCCCCAGCGCCGTGCTCACCGCCCTCTCCGCGAGCGGCCTGCCGACCACGCCATTCTATTTCGGCGGCTTTTTGCCGCATAAAAAAGGTGCCCGCACCACCGAGCTCACCGCGGCGCTGGCACGCGATGCCACCAGCATCTACTTCGAGAGCCCTTACCGCATCCTCGATACGCTCGAAATCCTCGCCACGGCCTCGCCGGAGCATCGCGTGGTCGTCGCTCGCGAGCTGACGAAGAAGTTTGCCGAGTTTCAGCGAGGCACGGCCACGAAGGTGCTTGCGCATTTTCAAGCCAAGGCCCCGAAAGGCGAGTTCACGCTGCTCATCGCCCCAGCCACGCCGCCGAAGTGGCTCACGTGGTAGCCCTTTGCCACCAGCCAAAGGCCAGCCCGATGCCGGCCCCGAAGCCCAAGCCGTGAAACAGGCCCCAGCCGAGCTTGGCCACCACCGCCACCTCCGGGCGTTCCCAGCCTTCGATGCCGCGATCCAGCAGGCCATACATCCACATTCCGCCGATAAAGTAACCCGCGGTATGCAACGCAAACAGCAACACCGCGCCCACCCAAAAGCCGCCCGGCCGCCGCAAGCACAGCCAGATGATCCACGCAAAGAACAGCGTGCCCGCCACCGCGCCCGCCCACTCGCCGGGGCGATGCTTGATCACGAACCACGCGAGGCTCCAAAGCACCGCGTAGCCCGCGAAGGCCGGCAAAAACATCGCGTAAAACCTCCGCAGCCTCTTTTCGCCCTTCAGCAAGCCGCTCAGAGCCAGGCCGGAGCCCGCGAGGTAAACCAACGCGATGAGCAAATACATGCCGATCTCACTCCCGGCGGCCCGCGGGGCAAACGCCCAGATGGAATAGGCCAGCAGGCTTACCAGCCCCAGCCCGAGGGCACCGTGCAACGTGGATCGAAATAACGCGTTCATGCGGCATGCAAAACGCTCTGGAATGACCGTGTTTGCCAGAATCCGGCGCGAGCACATTTGTCCTTCCCAAACGGATTTTGAACCACTAGCATCGCCCGACCATCCAACAGCCGTCCCCCACGCCCTGCTTATGAAAATGACACGCGCTGCCGCTTTCAGCCTCCTTCTGGCCACCACCGCTTCCTTTCACTCCGTGCTCGCTGATGAAGGCGCCAGCGTGGCGAAGGCCGAAAAGCCTAAGCTGGCCATCTTTGCCGAGGACGTGACTGTCGATGGCGTGCGCCGCCCGGAGCTGGGACGAGCCTTGGCGGATAGTTTGAGCACCGCGCTGCTGCGCCGCGGCCAGGTGCGTGTCTTCAATCTCATGACCGAAGAGACCGAAAGCGGCACGCAGGTCCTCCGCTCGCCGCGTGACGCTGGCGTAAACCGCTCGCATGCCACCGCGCTCGACAAAGGCATCGATTACCTTCTTTCCTTTAACCTGCTCTCCAACGGCCCCGAGCATCGCATGACCGTCAAAAAGACCCGCGTTCCGAATTCTGAGCTCATCGACTCGTGGCAGTTCTTCCACTATGGCCGTGCCAGCGATGTCTTCGGCCTCGTGTCGAAGATCGTCGAGCGTGTGGCCCCGAAACCGGTCATTCGCGGCTTCCCGGTGATGCAATCCCCTTCCGAACTCCGCCCGGAGGTGCGCCCCGAAAACAACCCCTACTTCGCCGGTGACTACGCGAATCCCGCCAGCCCCAGCTACGATCCCTTCCGCGTGAACTTTGAGGGCCAGCACGGTCGTGTGGACCTCTCGAAGGTGCCCAAAGCCCTCGTCTATCAGGAACTCGGCTCCATCGCCCACATCAACGACCACTGGAAGTTTGCCATCGTGAAGCCCAACAAAGGCGTGCAGCTCAAAGAGAGTGATCCACTGCATGTGCTCTACGAAGAAGGTGATGTGTATGCGAACCTACGCGTCGGCACCGTCGAGAAAGCCGGCGTCGTGGCAGACTACGGCGGCCTCGTCCCATCCTACAAGCCGCTCTACAACGGCGACAAGGTGTATGGCTGGGCCACGCCGCGTGACCTGCCTGCCGATTCGAGGCTCAAGGGCACGAAGTAAGCGTTTGCCGCCCGGCGGTGCCGGTTTTATCAGCAGCGGCACATGCTGCAGCTCAGCCAGGTTCTCCTTCCCGTCGATCACACCGATGCCAGCCTTCGTAAGGCGGCGCTGGAGGTGCTGCGGACACGCGAGGCGGATGTGAAGTCGCTGACTATCAAGCAGCGGGCCATCGATGCACGACGCGGTCATGTCAGCTTCAGCTACACGCTGCTCGCCGAAGTGGCCGATGAGGCACGCGTGCTGCAAAAGCTCGATCGTGCCGCCCGCGTGCAGGTGGCCGTGCCGGAGGACTATCAGGTGCCGCATGCCACACACGAGGTCTCGGAGCGTCCGGTGATCGTCGGCACCGGGCCATGCGGCCTGTTTTGCGGCCTGCTGCTCGCTCGTGCCGGATTGAAGCCGCTGCTGCTCGAGCGTGGCAAGGCCGCGGGAGATCGTGCGCGAGATGTCACCGGCTTCTGGAACCGCGGCTGGGCCTTCAACGCTGAATCGAACGTGCAATACGGCGAAGGCGGCGCGGGCACTTTCTCCGATGGAAAGCTCTACACGCAGATCCGCGACCGCGAGCACCGCATCCCGTGGTTGTTGAAGGAAATGGTGAAGGCCGGTGCACCGGAGGACATTCTCATCAAAGCCCGTCCGCACATTGGCACCGACCGCCTGATCAAAGTCGTGCGCCATGTCCGCGAGGAGATCATCTCACTCGGCGGCGAGGTGCGCTTCGAATCGCGAGTGAGCGATGTCTTGATCGAAAAGGGCGTCATGCGTGCCGTGGTGCTCGCTGACGGCACCGTGATTGAAGGCGGCTGCTTCATCTTTGGCATCGGTCACAGCTCGCGGGATACCTTTGCCATGCTGAAACGCCACAACGTGCCGATGGAGCGAAAGCCCTTCTCCATCGGCGTGCGCATCGAGCATCCGCAAAAGCTCATCGACAGCTCGTTGTATGGCCGCTGGGCTGGGGACGCTCGTCTCGGCTCCGCCCCTTACAAGTTCGTGGCGCACTGTGGCACGGGCCGCACGGCTTACAGCTTCTGCATGTGTCCCGGCGGACTCGTCGTGGCTGCGAATTCGGAGCCTGGCACGGTCGTCACGAACGGCATGAGCAGCTATGCGCGAGCCGAAGCGAATGCGAACGCGGGCTTCATGGTCGATGTGAGCCCCGATGACTATCCCGGCGATGACGTGCTCGCCGGTGTCGAGCTCCAGCGGCGCATCGAGAAGGCCGCGTTCGATCTCGCTGGCGGCACTTACAAGGCGCCGGCGCAGCTTTTGGGCGATTTCATGGCCGGCCGTGCTTCGACTGGACCTGGCAAGGTGCAGCCGAGTTACAAGCCCGGCGTCGTGTGGACCGATCTCACCGCCGCTTTGCCCGACTACATCGTCGAAACGATCATCCAGGCCGTGCCACGCATCGACAAGAACCTGCGTGGCTTTGACCTCGAAGAGGCCGTGCTCACCGGCTTCGAGACGAGAAGCTCCTGCCCCATCCGCATCCCACGCGATGCGGAAACCCTCGAATGCACCGGCGTCCGCCATTTCTATCCCGCCGGTGAAGGCGCTGGCTACGCCGGCGGCATCATCTCGGCCGCCGCCGATGGCATGCGAGTCGCCGAAGCCGTGCTGGCTCGGGTTTAGCGCTTCTCCAGCTTCTCGAAGAGTTTTGGCATCACATCGGGAAAACCCTCTCGCCAGGTGGAAAGGCTCGTTTGGCTCATTCGCTCGATCCACAGCTCCGATGGGATCACCGGCTGCCAGAAGTCATGCCAGCCAAAAGCAGCCTCGACATCTCCACGCTTCAGCAGAAGCGCCTCGCCATTTTTGCCGCAAAAGTGCGTCGTCATCACAATCGTGCGCCCGGTCGGTGCAGGCTGAAGCAGCGAGATGCCGGGCAAGTGCTGCCACAGCTCCTTTTCACAACCGAGGGCATCAAAAAGGCTCGGCAGCAGATCGAGATGCGAGGCACGCTCATGCGCAGGCTGCCTTTCACGCGACAGGCTCTTCGGCCACTTGATGAGCATCGGCACACGAGTCTGCGGGCGGTTGAGCATCGTGCCGTGAAACCAGCTTCCCTGCTCTTTGAACTCCTCGCCATGATCGCCGGTGATGATGATGATCGCATCGTCGTAGCGGCCCTGCTGCTTCAGAAAGCTGATGAAGTCAGCGAGC
>JAEUHK010000036.1 GCA_016795465.1 Verrucomicrobiaceae bacterium
AAAAGGTGTTTCCAGTGATCGTCGAACTAGCCACATCGAGTGTGACAAGCTGATTGCCCTGCTCCTGGCTCAACGTGTTCAGTCCCCCAGCCACGCCGGAGATCGTGTTGTTGGTGAACGTGATGTTCGTCGCAGTCGCCGAGGCCAGATTGCCGCCTCCATTGCCCAACACCACCAACTGGCGCGGCACATTCGGCGTCGTGAACTGGTTTGCGAACCCATAGTCCGCTGGATTGGCTCCCACGAATGTTTTTCCCGAGAAGATGTTCCCATCAATCACCCAACCGCTGATCACCGCCCCAAACTCGGAGAGCAATCCCACATCGCCGTTGGCCTGAATGTCATTGTCACGCACCTGCACACCGGTGTGTCCGCCTTGGAAGTATAGCGCCGCGTTCTCCAAGCCTGGGCTGCCATTGTCGATTCCGATGATGGTGAAGCCCTTCCCAGCTCCGCCGATCGTCACCGCAGTGGTGTTGTTCGTCACCAAAACGGTTCCCAACGCCCCCAGTCCGCTCACACCCGAGATCGTCGTCACCGCACGACCGCCGGTGGACTGAAGCGTGAGATCCTTGTTGATCGTCACATTCTCGGTGTAGGTGCCCGGGAGCACTTGGATGGTATCGCCAGTGGTGGCCGCAGCGACAGCGGCCTGGATCGAAGTATGGTCCGCACCCGTGGCCCCGACTGTGAGCACAGCAGCATGCGAGGAACCCGTCAAACAAGCCCCCAATGCCCCCACGGTCCACGCCACCACCTTAATACAAAGACTCGTTTTTTTCGATTTCATATAATTTGGTCTTATTTGAGTTAGGTTTCTCTCCTGACTTTCGCACGCGTCTAATTACGAACTCAAACAGGCCACTAAAGCAATATTCACGCCCAGAAAGTTACTTTTTATTAAAAGTTTGGCTCATCTTGCCCCTCATTGAACCTCATTTGCTCAAGTAACCGCTCGTCATTCTATCAGGCCATTCGGCAAAGCACACCTTTTGCCCATTAAAGGCCTGCAAGCCACCGCATGGCGCTACAATGACGCGGCCAAATCCACCGCGCAATAGTCCCCATTCTTAATATACTCAGACAATCCCGTATCAAGGCTGATCCACACCTCTCCGCCGTAGAACCGCGGACACAGCTTGCGCGAGGCATCACTCGTCACGTCCTACGGGGCGGGCACCGGAGGGCTTGGTCTGGATCAAGGCATCGCCGAGGTCGGCCCGCATGGTGGCGGCGAGCTTTTGGAGGCGCTCGACGATTTCGGGGTGCTGGGCGGAGAGGTCTTCGGTCTCGCCGGGATCGCGGCTGAGGTCGTAGAGGGCCTGCGGTTGCTGCCGCACGGCGTAGCCATGCCGGGTGGCGATGCCGTCGATGCCGCTTTGGGTGATGGACTTGGGCTTCATCTGGCCAAAACGAGCGGGTTTTCCATCGCGACCCGGTTCGCCATCCACGGAGATGTAGGGATGGGCAAAGTGCAGCTTCCACGCGCCGCTGCGCACGGCTTGCAATTCATCGCCGCTGTAAAAGTAGAAGGCTTCATGCGGTGACGCGCCGCCTTCGAGCACGGGCAGGATGTTTTGGCCGTCTATCTTGTTCTCGGGCAGCTTGCCGCCCATGAGCGTGGCGATGGTGGGCAGCAGGTCGATCTCCATCATCGGCCCCGCACATTCACGCCCGGCGGGCAGGCGTCCGCTCCAGCGGGCGATGAATGGCACGCGCACGCCGCCCTCGAAGCTCGTGAGCTTGCCCTCGCGCAGCGGTTTGGCGGAGCCGGCATGATTGCCGTAGCTCAGGAAGGGGCCGTTGTCGGAGAAGAAGAGGATCAAGGTATCCTTTTCGAGGCCGCAACGGCTCACGGCGTCCACGATTTGTCCCACGGAGTCGTCCAATTCCTCCACCACATCCGCGTAGAGGCCTGCGCCGGACTTTCCGCGCCATTTTTCGGAGGCAAAGATGGGCACGTGCGGCATCACATGCGGCACATAGAGGAAGAAGGGCTGCGCCTGGTGCTTCTCGATGAAGGCGACGGCACGCTGCGTGAAGCGCTCGGTGAAACGGCTCTGATCGGGATCGGTCTCCGCGATCTCCAGGCCGTCGTAGAGCGGCAGCGGCGGCATCTCCTTGGCCAGCGAAGGGTGATACTTGCTGTTGTCATTCGAGTACGGGATGCCGAGGAATTCGTCGAAGCCGTTCTTCATCGGATGAAACATCATCCGCGTGCCCAAGTGCCATTTGCCAAAGGCTGCGGTGGCATAGCCTTTCTCCTTCAGCATCTCAGGCAGGGTCCATTCGGCGGGATTGAGGCCCTCATTGCTCGTGTGGTTCAGCGCTCCCTGCATGCCCACGCGGTTCGCGTAGCATCCGGTCATGAGCGAGGCACGCGAGGCGCTGCACACGGCCTGCGAGACATAGAAGCTGGTGCCCTTCACGCCTTCCGCGGCCAGCTTGTCCAGATGCGGTGTCTTGATCGTGGTGGAGCCAAAGCAGCCGAGGTCCGAATACCCGAGGTCATCTGCCAAAATGAGCACCACATTCGGCTGGCGGGCGAAAACGGTCGAAACAAGGCAGAGGAAGGCAAAGGCGGTGCGGAGCATGGCAAAAGGCAACATCATCCACGCCGCGGGGTCCTTGGCAATGCCCGATAAACCTCAAGCCTTCGCCAGCACGACTTCGTAGCCGTAGATCTCGCGGAAGAGGTCGCACTTCGAGTCGATCGCGATCTGCTCGATGGTGTTGTCATCGACGCCCTGCGTGAGAATGCGCAGACGCGAGCCTTCCGGGCGGAGCTGGATGGACTTGATGCGCTGGGCGTGGCTGCGGTCGAGCGAATCGGCGATGCGCAGCAGCGCGGCGAGCTTCAGCACGATCATCCGATCCTCGCGGGTGAGGTCGGAGAAGGTGGGATGATTCGGCTCGGGGTTGTAGCGACGATGGTAACGGGCCAGCAGCGCCACGAGCTCGCGGTCCTGCGTGCTGAGACCGAAGATCTCCGTGTGCAGCAGGATGTAGAGGCTGTGCTTGTGATGCTCACGCGGGCTGATGAACATGCCCACCTCATGCAGCGTGGCGGCCACGCGGAGCACGAGTTCATACTTGGGATCGAGTCCATGAAGGTGCTGCAGCTCGCGGAAGAGCTGCTGCGCAAAGAGAGCGACGTGATCGGCGTGCTTGCGGTCGGTTTTGTACCTCAAACCGATCTCGCAGGCCGACTGCATGACTTCTTCCTGGAACACGGCGGTGCGCGAACCGGCCGTCATGAGGTCGAGCATGAGCTCGAAGTGGAAGTCGCCCTCAGGCACCCAGATGGATTGATCACCGAAACGCTTCGCGAGCGCGAGATTCGTCTGCAAGGCAGGCACAATGCCCTCGCCACCGGTGTAGTGAACATGCAGCTCACGCACGAGCTGGTCGGGGCTCATGCGGGCGAGCTTTTCAGTGAGGCGGGCCAGATCGTCCTCTTGAACATGGTAAGAGCCCTGGCGGCCTTTAGTGAGCCTTGGGGCCACACTTTGGATTTCAGCACCGATGGCCACATGATGGTCGATTTTGTGCCCCGAGTAGTCTTGGGCCAGATGATCGACCACACCGCGGATTTGCTCCTCCAGATGCACCATGGCCTGCGGAGCCATGTCATCGCTGCCAGACACTGCCTCGCGGGCGCGGAAGATGCCAAGGCGGTAGTTCGAGTAGGCGGCGAGACGTCCATGGTCGAAATACATCGCACGCGTGTTTCCGGGACCGATGTGCGTGACAAAGGTGCGGCCTTCGGCGAGTCGCGGATTCTTTTGCAGCAGTCGCTGGGCAATCTGGAAGACGAGCCGCGTCATGCTGCCGTCGTCAATGAGGGCAGGCGTGATGCCGGTCTGGATTTGCAGGCGGTTGAGGAAGATCTCGTGGTTCGACGCCTCGGCGAGGATGTTCGTCGTGAAGAGCCGCACCTGCGCCAGCGGGATGCCCAGCTCTCGCGTGGACTGCAAAAAGTCCCGCAGGATGGCCACGGCCTGCTCGACGGTGCCCCGCGTGATGCTGCCGCCGCGGAAGATGTCCCGCGCCAGCGGCAGCGGACGGTCGAGATACTCCACATCCTCCCGCTGAAGCCTTTCCGCCCCTCTCAAACCGAGCACCATCGAAACAGAAGCCGCGCCGACATAGATGACGGCATGCTCGGGAGCAGGAGGGGAAGGCGTTTTCGGTGTGGGCAGGGACATGGAGTAATGACGAATGGAGAATGACGAATAATGAAACAAGGCTGAATGACGATCCTTCGTCATCCGAGCACTCGTCATTTGGCATTGCGCAGCCAGGCGACGCTTCCCGCCGCCACGGCCTGCCCGCCGAGCTTGGCGACGGTGTATTTCACGCCTTTGGCGAGCTCTGGGATGGCGTAGCGTTCGACTTCTTCCTTCAAAAGCTGGACGTACAGGCCGGGGAGTTCCTCCACCAAACCGCCACCGAGGGTGATCTGATCAGGTGCGAAGAGATTCACGATCATGGCGACGCCCATGCCGAGGTAGCGCACGGAATTGCGGAAAAGGATCATGGTGGCCTCCTCGCCGCCGCGGAAGGAATTGGCGAGCGCCTTGCTGCGGATGTCACGCAGAGCGCCCTGTGTTTTGCGATCCAGCTCCGGTGCCTGGCCGCGGTAGCAGGCCACACCAGCGGCGGAGGCCAAAGCGAGACGGCTGGTGAGGTCTTCGAGGATCACCGCACCAAACTCCGTGCTGCCGAGATGCGTGCCGGGAAGCATCACATTGCCCAGCTCCATCGCGGAGATCGTTTTGCCCATCACGAGCTTGCCATCATACACAAAGCCCGCCCCGACTCCCGTGCCGGGGAAGACACCCAGCAGCGAGCGGGAGCCTTTGCCTGCGCCGAGCACATACTCGCCGTAAGTGCCTGCATCGACGTCGTTGAGCACGGCGACGGGTGCTTTGAACTCGGTTTCGAGGATTTTGCGCAGCGGCATGTTCTTCCAGCCGAGGTTCGGCGCGAAGAGAAGGGTGCCTTTCTCCGGATTCACGAGCCCGGGACAGCCGATGCCGATGCCTTGAATGCCTTTGGGGTTCACACCCGCGTTCTCGATGGCCTCGTGGATGGCGTTGAGGATCTTCTTTTTGCCCTTCAACTGCCCGTCGCTGCCATTGGTCGATTTGCGGGCGCTGCCGAGCACTTTGTAGTTCTTGTCGAGCACAGTGGCCATCATCTTCGTGCCGCCGAGATCAAAGCCGATCCAGAAGGGCACATTGAGGATTTTCTTTTTCGGGGCCTTGGCAGGTTTGGGAGCGGATTTTTTGTCGGGCATGACCACCCAATGACACACGGGGCACCCGTTCCGGGCAAGTGACAAAACACGACGCTCACAAAACTGGCGCCATCATGCGCAAAAGGGAGCGAAACGGTCTTTTCGCCCCTGGGGGCTCTCCCGTTGAAAGCTCCCCTGCCCTGCCGCGTTATCGCCGCCCCATGAAACGCCTCGTTTTCCTCCTTTCCGCCCTCTGGTCCCCGCTTTTTGCCGGTGATGCCGAAGACATCCTCGCTCAATCCGGCGTGAAAGGCGGCATCGTCGTCCATGTGGGCTGTGGGGATGCCGCTGTGACTCAGAAGCTCCGGGCGAATGATTCCTACCAGGTCCAGGGCCTCACGAAAGAAGCCGACAAGGTTCCCGCGATCCGTGATTCTCTCTACAAAGCCGGTGTCAGCGGTGCTGTCGCGGTCTCCGAGTGGAATGGCAAGCACCTGCCTTACATCGAGAACTATGTGAACCTGCTTGTCGTCGAGGACGCGGCTTCCGTTTCGAAAGAGGAGATCGACCGCGTGCTCACCCCGCTGGGCGTGGCGATGATCAAAAAGGGGGGCGCCTGGGAAAAGATCACCAAAGCCTGGCCGAAGGACATGGATGAGTGGACGCACTACGCCTACGACAGCAAAGGCAATCCCACGTCGAAGGACATGCTCGTCGGGCCGCCTTCGCGGATGCAGTGGGTGGGGAATCCGCGCTGGAGTCGCCATCACGACCGCATGTCGTCCGTCAGTGCCAAAGTCAGCGCGGGAGGCCGCATCTATTACATCATCGACGAGGGCAGCCGCATCTCCATCCTGATGCCCGCGAAGTTCATGCTCATCGCCCGCGATGCCTTCAATGGCACGGTGCTGTGGAAAAAGCCCATCCCGCAATGGAGCACGCACCTGTGGCCGTTGAAATCCGGCCCCACGCAGCTCACGCGTCGCATCGTGGCGATGGGTGACAAGGTCTATGTCACCATGGGCATCACCGACCCGATTTCCTGCCTCGATGGAGCCACGGGCAATGTGATCCGTGTGTATGACCAGACGAAAGGAGCCGAGGAGATCATCATGCGCAACGGCACCCTCTTTGCCCTGGTGAACAAGGATGCGGACCGCCTCAACAAAGAGTTCGCCGTGAAGCAGCAGAGCGACCAGAAGCGTGTGGAAACCGAGTTCAACTGGGACGGCAAGCCGCGTGAGCTTTTTGCCATCGAAGCCGAAAGCGGCAAGACCTTGTGGAGGCAGGAAGACCGCATCGCCCCGGTCACCATGGCCATCGACGACAAACGCGTGGTCTATTACAATGGCGACGGCATCGCCGCCCGCGATGTGAAGACCGGCGAGGTGAAATTCACCACCGATCCGACGAAGCGCCGCCAGCTGTATGAGTTCAACTTCGCCCCGCGCATCCTTCTTCATAACGATGTGATCATTTACGCCGGTGGCGATGGAGCCATGAAGGGCATGAACGCCGAAACCGGCAAAGACATCTGGACCGCGCCGCATGAAAAGAGCGGCTACCGCAGCCTGGAAGATGTCATCGTGGCCCAGGGACTCGTGTGGAATTCCGGCAACATGAGCGGCACCCAGAGCGGTGAGTATCGCGGCTTTGATCCACTGACAGGCGAGAAGAAAAAGAGCTTCTTCCCTGATGTGCCGGAGGGCACCTACTGGTTCCACCATCGCTGCTACATGGGCAAGGCCACGGAGAAATACATCATCCCCAGCCGCACCGGCATCGAGTATGTCGATATGGAGAAGCAGCACTGGGATCTCAATCACTGGGTGCGAGGTGCTTGCCTTTATGGCGTGATGCCCGCGAACGGCCTCACCTATGCTGGGCCACACAACTGCGCCTGCTACCCCGAGGCAAAGCTCGATGGCATGGCCGTCATGGCCAGCGCACCGCGTTATCCGATACCCGCGAACACACCTGACGACCAGCGCCTCGTCAAAGGCCCCGCCTACGCCGATGCCATCGACGAAAAAGAAGCCAGCAGCGAAGACTGGCCGACCTATCGCAGCGACAACGCCCGCAGCGGTGCCGCGAAGAGCGATCTGAAAAAGGATCTCGGCATGGCCTGGGAGGTCAAACTCACGCCGCCGCTCAGTACCACGACCACCGCCGCTGGTTTGACCTTCGTCAGCGAGGTCGATAAGCACACGCTTCACGCCTTTGACTCCGCCACCGGCAAACCCGCGTGGCATTTCATCGCCGGTGGCCGCATCGACTCACCACCCACCTATTGGAAAGGCCGCGTGTTCTTCGGCGGCAAAGACGGCCAGGTCTATTGCGTCCGAGCCACCGATGGAGCGCTCATCTGGCGCTTCCAGGCTGCCCCCGTCATGCTCAGCCATGGAGCGTGGGAAATGATGGAGAGCGTCTGGCCTGTGCATGGCAGCGTCTTGGTTGAAAACGGCCTCGTGAGCTGCATCGCTGGTCATTCCTGCTTCCTCGATGGCGGCCTGTGGTTTTATCGACTCGACGCGAAAACCGGCGAGATGCGGGTGAAACAAAATTACGACGACAAAGACCCCGACACCGGCGGCGACCTCAATGATCGCCACAAGAGCCTGCAAATGCCCGTCGCCCTCAACGACATCCTCAGCAGCGACGGCAAGTGGACCTACCTCCGCACGCAAAAGATCGTCGAAGATGGCAAACGTGTCGAAGTCGGCCCAGTGAGTGGTGATTTCGACAAGCAAGGCGGCGCTCACAAAGGCGAAGGCGCGCATCTTTTCGCCCCGATGGGCTTCCTCGACGATTCCAACTTCCACCGCAGCTACTGGGTCTATGGCAAGAGCTTCGCCGGAGGTCACGGCGGTTATTATCAGGCTGGCAAATATGCACCCGCAGGCCGCATCCTCGTCCACGATGACAAGAACGTGTACAGCTACGGCCGCGAGGCTCAATACTACAAGTGGACCACCACCATGGAGTACACCCTCTTCTCCACGCCGAAGACTCCGCCTGATGAAGCCTTCACCACCGAAGGAGCCACCACCGAGCGCAAAGGCAACAGCCTTGTCCTCGGCCCCGATGGCCAGCCGCTGGCTGAACAACCACCAAAGCTGCAGCAAGAAGGCAAAGCCGCGAAAAAGAACGCCAAGGCCGAGGCTAAAGGCAAAGGAAAGGGCAAAGGCAAAGCCGCCCCTGCCGTCGCCAATGCACCGATCCCCGGCTCCGTGCTCTTCCCCGATCATGAAGCACTGAATCCGGCGCAGACCGCGATCTCCGTCGAAGCTTGGGTCTTGCCCGATAATGCCAATGGCACCGTTTTGCACCACGGCGGCCCGCTTCAGGGACTCGCCCTCGATATTCGCGAAAAGAAGCCGCAGTTCCACATTCGCAGCGATAGCAAACTCGTCACCATCGTCTCCGCCGAGGCCCTCACCGAAGGCTGGCACCACCTCGTTGGCACCTTGGCCGCCGATAAGAAAATGAGCCTCTACATCGACGGTAAACTCGTCGCCGAAGGCAGCAGCGACCTGCTCACCGGCAAACCCGCCCGCCCCATGTATCTCGGCAATGGCGAAGGAGCCGCCGAAGGCAGCGCCGGAGGTTTCAGCGGCCTGTTGGATCAGTTCGCTCTCTATCACAAAGCCCTCACCGCTGCTGAAGTGCAGCAGCGTTTCGAAGCGCCCGATTCCAAACCCGCTGACGCTGTCCTCATCTGCAATTTCGACAACGGCGACAGCCGCGACAGCTCCGCGAACGCCGCCCACGGCATCGGCGCAGGCGTCGAAACCGGCAAAGGCAAGGTCGGAGCCGCCCTGTGGTTCAAAGGCGGAGCCAAAGATGGCAAAGGCGGCGGCGCAGGCAGCTTCGTGAAGCACACCTGGGATCGCTTCGTCCCCATCGTCGCCCGCAGCATGGCCTTGGCTGGCAAAACGGTGCTCGTCAGCGGCGCTCCTGATACCATCGACGAAGAATACGCCTTCGAACGCCTCGCCGCCAAAGATCCCGAAATCCTCAAAGAGCTCAACGAACAAAACGAAGCCCTCGAAGGCCGTCGCGGTGCCAAAATGTGGGCCGTGAACACCGAAACCGGCGAACAAAGCACCGGCCTGGAACTTACTTCACCTCCGGTTTGGGATGGCATCACCGTGGCCCAAGGCCGCGTGTATGTGAGCACGATGGATGGGCGTGTGCAGTGTTTTGGGAAATGATCTTCGCCAACATGCAATGGACTCTTCCCTTCCTGCTGCTTCTGGCTGCCTGCCAGAGCCATCCTGCTGCAACGCATCGAACTCTCGCGAGCGAGGCACTCGTGAGACGTGCGGAAAAACATGCGTGGAAGGTGCAACTCACTGTGCGTGAGGCTGGCAAGGGCTGCGAGCGGCTGGTGTGGTTCACCATGCCACATGCAGGCAGGACTCCAGTGCCGTTGGAGGACTGCACCGATGTTTCAGCCCGTGCCAGCTACGCCGATGGCGGCCGCTGGGTTCAGCCCGGCGGTCCCGACTGGCTCGGTTACGTCTCCTACGATCCCGATCAAAGCCCGGCAACGCTTGAGCTTCGCTGCATTGAACGCAGTGACTGTGCATGCCGGCACTTTGAGCACTCAGCTCTCTCTGGAATACACCCGGTTAAGAAACTGGGTATGTGGAGAAAACCCGCCGCCACGGATTGATCTGATTAAGGCTCACGGAGCGATCGTCACGCCGAGCTTGAAGAACTTGGAGGGTTGCCCGCTGATCAGCGGATACGGAATGCACAGGGCCTCGTAGGTGCCATCATCGGCGAGCACGGTGGGCGTGGCGGTGCTGGCTTCCCAGATGCTCAAATTGACGCTGAACTGCGGGGTGTAGGTCAAACCAGCCTGCGCATGATCTTTGCGGCGGATGTAGATGGCGCACCATTCGGGAGCGCCGCCGCCGGGCGGCGGAAGCTGGCGGCTGATTGGCTGACCAGTCGAGCTGAGGGTGCTGCCATTCAAAACGAGGCCACCGGTGCCGCCGCCGTTCGCTCCGGCCATGCCCATGGCGTATTCGAGCACGTTGGCGATGCCATCGCCGTCGAAGTCGTCCAGCGGGCCGACATTCATGGTGCCGGTGATGCCGGCGGCGGTGCTCCACTGCTCAAAACCGGGCGGACGGGTGATCTGGAGGGTGTAAAGCCGCAGCGTGACGCCATCCTCGGCGGTGACTTCGATTTGCAATGTCGTGACACCAGTCGGCAAGGGCACGGGAATGGCGAAGCCGTTCGTGGTGGTGTAGTCGCCGCCATTCACGCGGTATTGCAGCGCGGCTGCTGGATGAGAACTGGTGGCGGAAACATTCACGCTGCTGGTGGTGGCGGTGACACTGGCGGAGTAGCTCAAGGTGCCGCTGGCGAATGCGGGCGTGAGCGTGCCGCTGCTCAAGGTGAGCGCGGAGAGGCTGGCGTCGTTGCTGAGCGTGGTGAAGGTGAGGTTGTCGCCATTGTCGGTGCCGCCGAGGTTGCTGGCGCTGACGCGGAAATGGTAGGTGGTGCCTGGAATCAGCCCGGTGAGCCCCAGTGAGACATTTTCCGGCGAGACACCGGCTGGTGCGGTGAGGGTGATGGGCGAATTCGTGCCGTAGCTGGTGCTTGTGCCGCTTTGGAACATGGCGGTGGTCGTGGAGCCGTTGGCGTTGATCGTGGCGTTCAATGTGGCGGTCGTGGTGCCCACATTCGTCGCGGCGAGCGTGGTCACGACCGGCGCGGCGAGATTGATGTAGGCGTGGCGGATGTCGCTGGACTGCCAGTAGTTGTCGCCGGGCTGGTAGGCGAGCACGGTGACGAGTCCAGCGGCATTGATGGTGAGCTTGTCGCCATTCAACGAGGCTGGGCCGGTGACGATGTAGCGTGCGGGCAGGGCGCTCAACGCGGTGGCGCCGAGTGTGATCGTATCGCCAACCGGCACGGTGGACGGCGCGGTGAAGGTGATGGTTTGCGCGGTGTTGGAAAGGACCGGCACGCTGATCTGCGGCGTGAAGTGCTGCCTGCCTGCGAAGGCGGTCTGGCCATACGCATTCCAGCCAAAGGCCCACGGCCTGCCATCGAGCGTGGTGACAATGGTGTGATTGGAGTTTTGATTCTGCTGCACGTCCGCCCACGCGGTGCTGGTGCCGATTTGAGTGGGAGTGGTTGTGGATCCGAGGTTCGCACGGCCAAGGCGGCCCACAAAACTCGATCCCCAACTCCACAGCGTGCCGTCCGTGCGAGAAGCGATGCTGTAGTTGGTGCTGGCACTGACGCTGCGCCAGTTGGTGGCGGCGCCGATCTGCACGGGCGCGTTGCGTTGGATCGTGGTGCCATCTCCGAGTTGGTTGGCGCTGTTGATGCCCCAGGCCCACAGCGTGCCGTTCGTTTTGATGGCCAGGGAGTGCGTGACGCCCGCGGTGATGCTGCGCCAGTCCGTGGCGGTGCCGACCTGAACGGGTGCGGTCCGCTGCGTGGTGGTGTTGTCACCGATCTGGCCGTTGGTGTTGAGGCCCCAGCCCCAGAGCGTGCCGTTTTGCTTCAAAGCGTGCGTGCGTGAGCCGCTGGCGGCGATGCTGCGCCAGTCGGTGTCCGTGCCGATCTGCACGGGCGTGGTGCTGGCCGTGGTGGTGCCATCGCCGAGCTGGCCGTTCGTATTCGCGCCCCAGGCCCAAAGGGTGCCGTTTTCCTTCAAGGCGACCGTGTGAGCACCTGCGGTGGCGATTTCGCTCCAGTCGGAGTCGGTGGCGATTTGTGTCAACGAGGTGCGATTGGTCGTGGTGCCATCGCCAAGCTGGCTGGCGGTGTTGAGGCCCATTCCCCAGAGCGTGCCGTCATCGCGAATGGCAAAAAACACCGCATCGGTGCCGCTGGTGCCTCCCGCGATGCGTTTCCAGGTGAATCCGCTACCGATGGAGACGGGTGTGTGCGTGGTGACCGTGCTCGCACCGAGTCCGAGGCTGCCATTGATGTTGTAGCCGAGGCCCCAGATGCTGCCGTCCTCATGCAGCACGTAGCTTTGCGCATTGAGCGTCACGGCCATGATCACACGGCCAAAGTTTGGCACCAGCGGCCTCGCGACGCGATGCGCCATGCTGAGCTGGCCCTGGCTGTTGAATCCCCAGCCATGCAGACCATCGTCGCGGGTCGCGAGGCTGCCATTGGCACTGGCGGCGATGACATCCCAGCCCGTGAGGTCGCTGATTTTCACCGGAGTGTTCGCGGATTGGAGCGTGTTCAGCGTGCCCTGGCCGAGCTGGCCGACGTTGTTGCGTCCCCAGGTCCAAAGCGTGCCATCCGTGCGCGTGGCGACGACGTGCTCCGCGCCGCAGGCGATGCGATCGAGGTCCGTGCCGATGAGGCTCTGCACCGGCGAGGTCACCTGCGTCAGATTGCCATTGCCATGCTGGCCGCTAGTGTTGATGCCCCAAATCCAGAGCGTGTTATCCGTGCGGGTGGCCACGGCGAAGGAATTGCCTGCCACCACGCGGTTCCAAGTGTTCGCGGTGCCGACCTGCGCCGGTGTCGTGGCCGTAGTCGTGCTGCCGATGCCGAGCTGACCATTGGCATTGCTGCCCCAGCTCCACAGCGTGCCGGTCGTGCGCAGAGCGAGTGTGAAATCCGCACCCGCAAAGAGTCCGTCGCCGACTTCCGACCAGTTCGTGGCGGTGCCGACCTGCGTCGGAGCGGGATAATTGGTCGTGGTGGTGTTTCCCTGGCCGCACTGGCCGCTGCCATTGGCTCCCCAGGCCCAAAGCGTGCCGTTGGTCTTCACCGCGACGCAGTGATTCGCGCCTGCGACGGCCCAGGCCCAATTCGTGTCTATGCCGATCTGAGTGGGCGAGTTGTATTGCGTGGTGGTGAGGCTTCCCTGCCCGGCCTGGCCATTGTTGTTGCGGCCAAAGGCCCACAGCGTGCCATCCGTGCGAGTGGCGACGGCATGATCCGTGCCCACGCTAACCTGCCGCCAGTTCGTGTCCGTGCCGACTTTGGTCAGCACACGCAAAGCGCTGGCAGTGCCGATGCCGAGCTGGCCGTGGGTGTTCTGACCGGTGGCCCAGAGCGAGCCATCCGTCGCGATGGCGAGCACGTTCTCCGTGCCGCGGCTCATGCTGATCTGCACAAAGCGTGTGCCTGCCGCAGCAAGCACAAAGGTCTGATACTTCGGCAAAGCACTGCCCGCAGTCGCTTTGATCGTCACCGTGCCGGGTGTGGAGGTCAAAGTAACCGTGTTTCCGCTCACGCTGGCACTCGCGGCACCGGCAACGATTTCGTAGCTCACCGCCGAGGCACCGCTGGAGGTCGCATTCAGCGTGAAAGGCGCATCACCGACGTATTTCACGCCGATCTCGCCAAACGTGATCACCTCGCTCACGAAGGTCAGCGTGACGTCATTGCCATCGCCGCCGCTGTAACTGATTTCGAAGCCGTGCGGCGTCGATCCCTCCAATGCGGTGATGAGGCTGCCTTCGGGCTTTCCGGTGAAAATGCCGCTCACAGGCAAAAAGCCGGTGTTATCGACCAATTTGAGCACCAAGCCCGTCGTGGGCGTGAAACCAAGTGTGAGATTCGGCGAGCCACTGGCGAAAAAGCCGTTGGAAACGATCGGAATTGTCTGCGGCGTGGCGAAATGGATGGTGGAGCCGGTGGTGAAGGTCTGATTGATGCCATAGCTCGTGCCGCGGCTGTTTTGCGTGATGAGCCGGTAGTGGTAAGTCGTGAGCGGATTGCCCGCGAGCGCCGCGGTGACAGCGGTGAGCGTGTTGCTGGAGGCGAGATTCTGCGTGGCAGTCACCGAGCCGTAGGACGGTGTGAGGCCGTATTCGAACCAGTAAGTCGCAGCGAGCCCGCCGGGCATGGCGCGACCATTCAGCGTGGCACCGGTGGCGATAACCGCCGTGGCAGGATCGGTGAAGGCCTCCGGCATGGAGACGTTGTTGATGGTGAGCGTGTGGCTGCTGGTGCCGAGATTCGCACCGGTTTGATTGAGGAGTTGCACCACGATGGTCTCCGCAGGCTCGGGGAGCAGATCGTTCACGATGACGATGGGGATCGACTTGCTCGTCTCACCGCTGGCGAAGTTCAGCACACCCTCAGCAAGCGAGAAGTCGATACCGTTGCCTGCGGCGGTGCCGCCATTCACGCGATACTGCACGCTCGCCGCGCCGGTGGAGGTGCCGGTGCGGTTCACCGCGAGATTGTAGGTGCCCACAGCCTCATTCGTCGTGGACGTGGCGGCCGCAAAGCCCACGCTCATGCCGCTGAAGCTGTCATTGTCGCCCAAAAGCAGCGTCGCTGAGCCGACTCGCACGCCGTAGGTGCTCGTCGGCGTGGTGGGCGTGAGCGTCATGATGATCGTCTCCGTGCCCTCCGGCGTCGTGTCATTGATGGGAACGACATTCACATACGCCCCCGTGCTGCCCGCCGGGATCGTCACCGTGCCGCTGAGGGCTGTGTAATCGGTGCCCTCAACGGCCGTGCCGGTCATGCTGTAATTCACCACCAGAGCCGCCGTCGTGCTGCCGCGGCGGCTGATGAAGAAATCCTCACTCGCGGAGGTCTCGGTGAATGGAACGGTGAGTCCGCTTGTGCCATCCGCCACATTCACCTCCACCATCGGCTGGTCCGCGTCATAGATCCATCCGGTGGCGCTTTGATTCTGCCCCGCGAGCGGCGAATAGCCCGTGCCAGTGGTCAGCGTGAGCGTCACCGACTCCGCATCCTCCAAAGCCGTGTCCGCGAGCATGCTCACGGTGATCGTCTTGCTCACGTCGCCCGAGGCGAAAGCGATGCTGCCCGGCAGCGCGGTGAAATCGATGCCACTCGTCGCCGTGCCGCTGATCGAGTATTTCACCGTGATCGCGGTGCCGCTGGCGGGTCGGATAATATTAAAGACAGGGCCGTTGGCAGCACCGCTGGCCGGCTCATTGCCGCTGCCGGTGTCCAGCTCCACATAGACCTGTGACGCATCATTGTCCGCGATCGTCACCGTGGCCGTGCTGAGGCTGGGACTGATGTAATACTCCCGCGCCGTCCTGAGCTGCAAAATGACATCCTGCGTGCCCTCATCCAGCGCATCATCAAACGGCACAATCTCCACCGTCGTGCTCGCGAGACCCGCCGGGATCGTCGCACGGCCCTCCAGACGGCGATAATCGGTGCCCAGAACCGCGCGGCCGTTCACGCCGTAGTCCACGATGAGCGCCGCAGCCGTGCCGCCCGTGCGGCTGATGGTGAAAACACCTTTGTCACTACCTGTCTCGCTGGCGGCAGGATCACTCGCCACGATGCTCACCACCGGCATGTCATCGTCGATGAGCTGGCTCGTCACCGTTTGCTCGGCCCCAAGCGGGCTGCGGATGTAGGCCGCATTCGTCGAGGTCGAGCAGATGATCGTCTCCGTCGTCTCGATGTCGCTGTCGTTGATCGGCGTGATGGTGAAAGTCGTGCTCGCCTCGCCAATCGGGATCGTGACGCTGGCAGGCGAGGTGAAATCGGTGTTTCGCACGGCCGTGCCGGCGCTGTAGGCGAGATTCACCACCAGCGCCGCCGTCGTGGGGCCGTTGCGCTCCAGTTTCATCGTCAGCGTGTCAGGCCCCGCCTCGCCGCCGGAATCATCTACGGCTGAGAGCTTCACCACCGGCAGGCTGCTTTCATCATCCGTGATCGCCACCTGCGCCTTCGGATTGCCCGCCATGATGTAGCCCTGCGCCGTGTTCACAAAATCCAGCGACGCCACCTCCACGCCCTCCGCCGCGGTGTCATTCACCGGCGTGAGCGTGATGTCGAGCGTGGCCGATCCTGCGGGAATGATGTACTGGCTCGTGCCGCTGCCGCCATCCGGGCTGGTTCCCGCCGTGGGCGCAGGCGAGAGCGTGTAGTCCGTCGTGCGAGTCGCAGTGCCGGTGTTCACGTTATAAATCTGCACGGAAAGATCCGCCGTCGTGTCGCCCTCGCGAGTGAGGCGAATCGTCGCTGGATTCGCTGTGGCTCCCTCCGCTGCCACGTCATCGGGATAAGAAATCGTCACCGCAGGCAGGCTGGTGCTCGTGAAATTCTCCCCTGTCACACTCGGGCCGACCGTGGCTGACTGATTGTTGAAGACCAGCGGATACAAATTCGCCCGAACCGAGTAGGTGCCCGCCGCAAGCCGCGTGATCGTGTAATTTCCATCGCTATCCGTCCAGGTGCCGCGGAAGGTGGCGCTGTTGGTGTGCGTCGTGTTATTCGACGGCGCGTAGTTCGCCACATACACGCCCTCCAGCGGCAGCGAGTCCGGTCCAGTGACATTTCCGCTCACGGTGAAAGTCGTCGGGCTGCCCACCGTGATGAGCACCGACTTCGTCGTGCGCTTCCCCTTCATGTCCGAGGCCGTGCAGAGCACCTGATAGTGCCCGGCGGTGCCCCAGGACTTCGTCTGCACCGCGCTGTTGTTGATGGAGTAGTTTCCATCATCAAAAACCCAGGCGTAGGCCAGCGTGTCACCATCGGGATCGCTCGCCGTGGCGGTGAAGGTCACCCCCACACCGGTGCCGACACTCGTGGCACTCGCGGCGATGCTCAGCGTCGGCGCATTGTTCCCCGGCACGTCACCGATCTGCACCTGCACATCCATCGAAGGCGGCACCGTGGTCGTGTTGTTCGCCACGGGCGTGAAGTGGATGTTGAAGTCCGGATCGCTGAACGTGCGGCCAACCCACAGCGCCGAATCATTCCGCGTATCGGTGATGCCATTGCCAAAACTGCCCGGCGTCATGTCGAGAAGCTGCGCCCCGCGATTGCTACCATTCAAAGGCGCTCCGCCGCTGCCGCCGATGCCACCGAGGCCCCATTGATCAAAGGTCATCATCAATCCATTCGTGAAACCGACGTTCGTATTGTGCCGCAGACGGAATTCCGCCCAGAAATCCCGCTCCGCATCGCGCCTCACGCGCACCGCATAGCGCAGGCTCGGGTCTGCGATGGCCGCATCCGTCTGGCTGATGCGATACAGCCCGCTCGATGTCACATTCCAAAATTGCTCCGGCGGCATCCAGCTCAGCGTGTTTTTGAAGCTCGAGGTGTACTGCCCGCTGCTGCCACTGCTGCCCATCACGTCGAAAATATTGCCGTATTCGAGGTTGTTGCCCGGTCCGGTGATACTGGGCGGCGTGGTGCGCCAGTAGTTCGCATGCCACACGCCCAAGTTGTGCCCCAGCTCATGGAGAAAGACGCCGCTGCTGCTCGACTTCATGCGCATGCCCGCGGCACCCACGCTGGCGCTGCCGCCGTAGCTGCCTGGGCCACCGCTCCAACGCACCGCCCGCAGATTGTAGCTCGCCGTGTCATAGCCCATCGACTTCGCGATCTGGATGGCATGATTTTGCAGCAGCGTGTCACCACCGCCCACATCCGTGTTGTAGCGATTGTACCATTCCAGCGGATACGGCAGCACCACCAGCGGTGGAAAAGCATACGTCAGGTAGCAGCGACCGTAGCTCGTCTGCACGATGTAGTCGTTCGCCGCCTTGAACATGTCATGACACTCCTGCTCATTCTGCGGATCGACCGGATTGTCCGGGAAGCAGGCACGGATGTACAGGAAACTGCGCCCCCCCGTCGTCCAACTGCTCGGGATGGTGCCAGAGATCGGCGCATGCGACGGACCGCTGCCTGTGCCCGCATTCAATTCGGTGCCGAGCTCCTGCCAGTGCGCCTTTTCCTCATCGCTCATGTATTGCTCCGCGATCTGCGTGATGTGACCGCCGCTGCACACATAGATGACCCGCTCCGGCGTCTCAAAAGCCGGCGTCTCCTCCGAAACCGCCGCCAGCGAGCCATCCGGCGCTTTCTCCACCGGCGTCTCGATCCCAGAAACCGGACAAGCCTCCACAACCTCCCGCCCGTCCTCCTGCGGCAGCTCACCCACCTCCAGCACCCGCACCGGCGAATCACTCACCGCCATCTCACGCCCCACCGCCACACCATTCAGCGAGGCGTTCGAGGTGCTGCGCTGCCACTGGCGCTTCCCATAAACATGCGCATTCCAGCGCTTGCCATCCTTGCTGGTGATTGTTCGCGTGTAGGGCTCCGTCGTCGCCTCCTGTCCTTCCAGCGGCACATTGCCATACACCTCGTAGTCCGCCCGCACTCGCACCCGATCCTCCAACAGCATCAAAATCTCCTTCGGCAGCTTCTGCCGCACCACCATCGGCACCGCGCTCTCGATGGCGAGCTGCGGGTCCTCTTTGATCAACCTCGCAATCTCCGCCGTGTGCTGCTTCGCATACGCTTTGCCGAGTTCGAGGCTCTCCGGCGATGGGTTCGCCGTGTAGTCGGAAAACCATGCCGTGAAGGCCTTGGTCGGTGCGGAGAGCTTCACGACACGTTGCGGCGAAACGGATCGCTCGATGCGTGTGGAGGCCTTGGCGGCTTGGTTTTCGCCTTCAGGACGAAAAAGGGCCAAAGAGAGAAGGATCGCGGCAAGCGCGACGAAGGCGAACCATCGCTTTTTCATGGCTGGAGAGGGGCGGGATGGGGTTGAAGACCAATTAACCAGGGAATCTTACCCTGATTCACGTCCCATTAGCAATAATGAAGGTGTCACGCTGAACGCTTCCGCGCGAACGAATCGGCAGCGCCGAAGCCCTGCATCCAACAAAAAATGGATGCCTCCGCGAAGAGGCATCCATCAAGGTGTTTGGAGCTGTAAAGCTCGGTCAGCTCACAGGCCGCCGCTCTGCGCGAGAAAGTTCAGCGCGAGGGTGCCGATGGCGAGAAGGAAAACGATCCAAGCAAGAGGCATAAAGGTGGAGGAAGGGTTGGTGTGAATCAGACGAGTTCAGCCAAGCATCAGGGGATGGAAGGCAGTTCCGTGCGCTGGAAGGTGTTGTCCCACGCACCATTGCTCGGGTTGCGGGTCTCCCATTTCTGTTTGCCGGATTCCGGCACCATGATCGGGGAGGCACCATTGGCGACATCGGTCTTCACCATGTCCGCACCAAACATCTGGATGACCAGAAGCGCGGCGGCGAGCACGAAGCAGATGGCCGAAAGGGGCATCAGGCCGGCTTCAGGATCTTTTTCTTCGTAGAACTGCTCGGAATCAGCGGCGGCGGCACGCTTCACCGGGGCGCTCGGAGGCGCGGAGATCGGCGCACGCTGCATGGCCTGGGTGGGCTGAAGCTTCACCGTGGCCTTAGGAAGCGGGGCGGTGCCACCAGCGATCATCGGACCGGTTCCAGAACCGGAGCCCGGTGCTTTTGGAGCAGGCTTCGGAGCCAGCGGAACGGTGGCAGCACCTGCTTCGACGCGCGGAGCGGCTCCAGGAACGCCGGGGGCCTTGGCAAGCGGACGTGTGGCGGCAGGAAGGGAGGCCGTGGGAGGCCCAGCAGGACGGGGTGCTCCAGGGGCGGAAGGAGCAGCAGGAGCCACGGGCGGACGAGCAGGAGGAGGCACCGGAGCTCCGGCGGAGGGAGCGGAAGGCGGCGGCGCAGCCACGACCGGGATGGCGGAGGTCGTCTTCTTCGAAGGCGGCGGCATCGGCGGGGAAGGCAGCTTCACCGGGGAGGTGGCGCTTTTCGGTGCCGGCGGAGGCAGCGGAGCGGAAGGAAGCTGAATCGGAGCTGTCGAAGTCTTCGCGGCCACCGGGACGGCAGAGGTCGTGGAGCTGGATGGGGCCACGCTGCCGGTCACGGGACTCACGGGCGCGGTGGCTTCACGAGCCTGGGTGACGCCAGCGCCGGGACGGGCACGCAGGGTGATGCGCACGGTTTCTTTCTTCAGCGGCACGGCTGAGGTCTTGGGCGTGGAAGACGGGTTTTCTTGGTCGCTCATGAGAGGGAGATGTGAATAAAGGGAATTGCTTATTCTTTAGCGACTCCCGCCCTCTTGCGTCAATCCCTTTTCCTCCCCGGTTGCAAATATCCAAAGGGTGCTCGTAAGTTTCCATAATCGAGCGCCATCCGGCCTCCCTTTCCCCTCTATGAAACGCATTCTTGTCACCGGCGGCGCCGGGTTCATCGGCTCCCACACCGTTCAGCGTCTCCTGCGCGATGGCGCGGAGGCCGTCGCCGTGCTCGACAGCTTCAACGACTATTACAATCCGGCCATCAAGCGGGCCAACATCGCCGCCATGGCCGATCCGCGCCTCAGCGTGCACGAGGGCGACCTCACGGATGCCGCCTTCGTCCGCGATGTCTTTGAAAAAGGCCGCTTCGATGCCGTCGTGCACCTCGCTGCCCGGGCGGGCGTGCGTCCCTCCATCGAGCAGCCGGAGCTTTACATCGACACGAACATCAAAGGCACCTTCAACATGCTCGAATCCGCCCGCCGCACCGGGGTGAAGCAGTTCGTCTTCGCCAGCAGTTCATCCGTGTATGGCGTGAACAAGAAAGTACCCTTCGCCGAGGCCGATCCGATTCTCCAGACCATCAGCCCCTATGCGATGACCAAGATGGCGGGCGAGCAGATGTGCTCGAATTACAGCCACCTCTACGGCTTGAAGACCGTCAGCCTGCGCTTTTTCACTGTCTATGGCCCCCGCCAGCGTCCTGACCTCGCGATTTCGAAGTTCACCCGCCTCATCGAGGAGGGCAAACCCATCGACAAATATGGCGATGGAACCACCGCCCGCGATTACACCTTCGTGACCGACATCGTGGACGGCATCATCGGCTCCGTGAACTACACCAGCGGCCCCATTTGCGACATCTTCAACCTCGGCGGCTCGCAAACCGTGACCCTGAACGACCTCATCGCCGCCATCGAGGCCGCCACGGGCAAAAAAGCGCAGATCAACCAGCTCCCCGACCAGCCCGGCGATGTCCCGCTGACCTCCGCGGACGTGACCAAGGCCACCTCGTTGCTGAACTTCAAGCCCACCACCCACATCCATCAGGGCATCCCGAAGTATGTGGAATGGTTCCGCGACATGCGAGCCAAGGGCGTGGCGGTGTGCTGAGTGCCTTCAAAACACGGAAAAGGCCGGAAAGTGCCCTTCCCGGCCTCTTTTCATGAAACGAGCTCTCAAGCCGCGGCGACCTCAAAACCGGCGCGATACTGCTTCGTGAGCAGTTTGTCCGCCTCCGGCGAATTGTTGAAGCGCAGGTTCGCGGCATCCCATTCGAGCACGAGCTTGCTCTCCTCCAGGCGACCAGAGACGCTGTCGTAGGTCGGGCGGCACACGCGAGTAGCGATGTTGCCAAGCTGCACCGTCTCGGCCAGCGGTGCAGCATAGTGAAAGCCATCGCTCGTCTTTTTGCCTTCTAGGCAGGCATCGATCCAAGTGTGCCAGTGGCTGCGACCTTCCTCTTTGGGATATTTGAAGCCGGTGAACTTATCCATCGGATACAGCCGCGGCCCGGCCACATGGGCCTGCACGAGACAACCGTTCTCGCCAATGAAAACACTGCCGCTGGCAGGAAGGTCGATGTCACCGGGCATCTGCGCGATCTTGTGGCTCGGCTTCAGCCCGCCATCCATCCAAGTGACCTTCAATGTCTTGCCCGCGGTGTATTGCGTGCCGGGAAAGACATAGCTCACCGTCTCATGCGAGGGCCAGATGTGCTCGTTCACACCGCTGTTCTTCGCCGTGATGCTGATCGGCGCGGTCAATTCGAGTGCGGTGAAGACCGGATCCAGGATGTGGCAGCCGAAATCCCCCAGCGCACCACCACCGAAGTCCTGCCAGTCACGCCACGAGAAAGGATGATAAGCAGGCGCATAGTCACGCATCGGAGCCGCACCGATCCACAGGTCCCAATTCAAATTCGCGGGAGCCTTCGCAGCCGGTGGAGGCGCAAGCAACCGCGTGCGTTCATTGCCCGTCACGCCCACCCACGACCACACTTCCTTCACTTTGCCGATGGCTCCCTCTTTGATCAAACGAGTGCCGAGACGGTATTCGAGCGCGGAGTGAATCTGATTGCCCATCTGCGTCGTCACGCCTGTCTTTTCCGCCCACAGGCGCATCTGACGCGCCTCCCACACCGTGTGCGCGAGCGGCTTCTGGCAATACACATGCTTCTTCCGCTGCATCGCCGCGACAGCGACAGGTGCATGCATGTGATCCGGGATGCCAACAGTCACCGCATCAAAGCCATCGCCGAGCGTGTTAAACATTTCGCGATAGTCACTGAAGTGCTTCACGCCCGGATGCGCCTTGTCCGCCTGATCGAAGCGATTCGCATCGACATCGCAGAAGCCGACGAATTTCACCGCGGCATGCGTGCCCACGTTCTTCAAATCGCTGAAGCCCATGCCGTTCACGCCCACGCAGGCCACCTGCAGCTTGCTGTTGAGATTTTGTCCACGAACGAAGGCTGGAAAGGCGACAGCGGCGGAAGCGAGCGTGGTGTTTTGCAGGAAGGAACGACGAGTGGTGGTGGTCATGGCGGAGCTACTACGCACGCAGCCGCGCATGAATTGCACACTGTCGAGCAAGCGCTGTGGATCAAAGCGCCACCAGCAATGCTTTTATAGGCGCATGGACCACCACACACACTCCCAAAGCCGGTGGTTGCGTTATAGCCTCAGCGCCTGCGCAGCCGTGTCTCTCATCGCAACTGCCAACGCCGGATCTCCGGTCGCCGCCTCCAAGAATCCCGTTCCTGTGACCGCCGCGGACTGGAAGGCGAACACCATCGCCCCGGTGACGAATCCGATCTTCTTTGAAGACGCGATCATCCGCTCCGAGATCCGCCCGATCTTCGTGCATCACACGATCGACAACAAATTCCTCGGCGGCGGCACCGCGCAGCTCTACGCGCTGCAGCTCCGCTATGCCATCACCGACCGCCTCGCCTTCATCGCGACGCAGGACGGCTATTTCGACATCAACAACGACGCCATCGGCAATCCGGACGGCTGGATGGACCTTGCCGCCGGCCTCAAGTATGCGCTGATCGACAATCCTGCCGCCCAGTTCATCCTCACACCCGGCCTTACCTTCCACATTCCTTCTGGCAATCGTGACGTGTTCCAAGGCCGTGGGGGTGGTGAGTTCAATCCCTTCGTGTCCTTCCAGAAAGGCTACGGCGATTTCCACCTCAGCGGCAACCTCGGCTTCCGCATCCCGGTGACGAACAACGAGCAGAACATGATGGCCCACTACTCCCTCATGGCGGACTACTACGTCAACCGCTGGTTTATCCCCTTCGTCTCGGCGAACTTCTGGACCAATCTGAGCAACGGCACCAACATCGGCCTCAACACCAACGGCTATGATGTGATCAACTTTGGCTCCAGCAATGTGCGCGGTGTCACACAAGGCATGGTGGGCATTGGCTTCCGCAGCCGCATCACCAACAACATCGACATCGGTGCCGCCTATGAAATCGCCGCCGCCCGTGCCTACGGTCTGACGAACAACCGTCTGACCTTCGACATGTGCATCCGATTCTGATCTGAGTTTACCGGTTGGTTACCGGTGTGTTGAAGACAACAAAAATGGCGCATGGAAGCAGGGGTGCTTCCATGCGCTTTTTGTTGGTCGCAATGCCTCACGGGCATCAAGGCAGCACCAGCACGGCCTTCGTCCCCTTCTCTGCCTCACCGGGCATCAGTTCGATGCTTCCGCCATGCAATGTGGCGGCCTCTTTGACGAAACAGAGCCCCAGGCCCGTGCTCTTCTTCCCGGTGTCTGGCCGCGGAAGAGAGTAGAAACGCTCGAAAACACGCTCGCGGGCATAATCGGGCACGCCGGGACCCTCATCCTCGATTTCAATCACGCCGCGTTGCTCGAAGCGATACGCTTTCACCTTCAGAAGCCCGCCAGCGGGCGAGAAATCGAGGGCGTTTTTCAGCAGATTGCTCACCGCAAGCTCGATGAGCCATGAATCGCCTTCCACGACGAGATCAGCATCGATCTGCGGCTCCATGTGAACGCGCCGCGCCTGCGCGAGAACGGCCAGATGATCCCACGCACGCTGGATCACCTCGCCCAGATTGACCGGCTCACGCTTCAGCAGAGTCTTTTGCTTTTCCAATGCCGCGAGGTGCAGCAGGCGCTCCAGCAGATCGCGCAGCCTTCCAGCCTCGGAGCGGATGTTGCCGAGAAAGCGGACACGTTTGTCCTCCGGCACATGGTCATCCTGCAAAATCTCGCTAGCGCCTAAAATGGCCGCCACGGGGCTTTTCAGCTCGTGCGTGAGGCTTTGCACATAGCTCTCGACATACTCGCGGCCCTCGAGTGCATCGCGCATGTCCTCGAGAGCGGTGGCCAGCGTCTTCATCTGGTGCCCCGGCATGTGCGGCGGCACGGATCGCTCACCACGACTGACGGCAAGCGCATGCTGCGTGAGGTCTTCCAAAGGCTTCGTGGCCCATTTCGCCGCAAAGAAGATGCCTGCGAGCATCAACAGCACCGTGGCGGTCACCGTCCATTTCAGCCAGCGCTCGGTCTCCCACACAAACGCCAGCACACCACGCTGCGGCTTTGCCACGCTGACCATGCCGATCGTTTTGCCCTCCACCCGAATCGGCGCTCCGACGAACATGACGACCGAAAGCGGGTCGTAGGCGCTCGACCGGCTGCTGCGGGCGCCGTATTCGCCATTCAGCGTGAGCACCACATCACGGCGGTTGGAGATGCTGCCGGGCTTTTCGATGCCGGCGGAGTCAAACAGCACCCGTCGCTCCGCGTTGGTGACATACACCTGCATGTCCACCTGCGTTTTAGTGCGGTTGTAGATCTGCGCGTTCAGTTCCCGCGCCTGGGCAAAGTGCACCGCCGTCTCGACCACCGTGGGATCGAGCACGCCGTTCTTTGCCTGTGTGGCGAGAATTTCCGCGAGGATGTTCGCCACATCCACCATCGGCTCCTCCGTGGCCTCCATGTACTGCCGCTCCACGCGTTGGATGAGTTGTGAGAACAGCACAAACAACCCCACCGTGGCAACCAGGGCGAATCCGAGCAAAAAGCGGGCGGTGAGGCTCATTAAGCCGCCATCATACGCATTCCGAACGCACCTTGCCAGCCTCCAAACATCGTTTACCTGAGCCGCACCCATGCCTGACTCCCCCGCCTGGCGGCTCGAACATTCCTACTCGCGGCTCCCCGCCCTCTTCTTCACCGAGGTGGAGCCCACGCCCGTGGCTGAGCCGCGGTTGGTGATCTTTAATCAAACGCTGGCTGCTCAACTCGGCCTGCCGGAGGACGACGCAGCCGTTTACACCGGCAATCAACTGCCGCCCGGTGCACGCCCCATTGCGCAAGCCTATGCCGGGCATCAATACGCGCACTTCACCGGCCTCGGCGATGGCCGTGCGATCCTGCTCGGCGAGCAGATCACGCCGGATGGCGAGCGCATTGACATCCAGCTCAAAGGCCCGGGCCCCACGCCCTACTCACGTCGCGGAGATGGACGCGCCGCTCTTGGCCCCATGCTGCGTGAATACCTCATCAGCGAGGCCATGCATGCTCTCGGCATCGCCACTACACGCAGCCTCGCCGTGGCCGCCACGGGTGAAAAAGTCTGGCGGCAGGACGGCGGACTACCTGGAGCTGTTTTGACCCGCGTAGCAGCGAGCCACATCCGCGTGGGCACCTTTGAATGGGCCGCGGCACATCGCGATGTCGAGGCGCTGCGAGCGCTCGCCGAGCACACGCGGCAGCGACATTACCCGCAGGTCGAAAACCATCCCGTGGCGCTCTACGAGGCCATTTTGGAACGTCAGGCCGCTTTGATCGCACGGTGGATGCTCGTCGGTTTTGTCCACGGCGTGATGAACACCGACAACATGGCCCTCAGCGGCGAAACGATCGACTACGGCCCCTGCGCCTTCATAGACGCGTATCATCCGGAAACCGTTTTCAGCTCCATCGACCGCAACGGCCGCTACGCCTACGCGAACCAGCCGCCCATCGCACAGTGGAATCTCGCACGTCTCGCCGAGGCCATGCTGCCGTTGTTTCATGACGATGAAAAACAGGCCGTCGAAATCGCAAATGGCCTCATCCCGAAATTCGAGCCGCGTTTCAAACACCACTGGCTCGCCGGCATGCGGGCCAAGCTCGGCCTCCTCACCGAGGAAGCGGATGACGCGAAACTCATTCAGGACCTGCTCGACTGGATGCAAGAGAGCGAGGCCGACTTCACCAACACCTTCGCCGATCTCACGAATGGCCGTTTTGAAGCCAATGACTGGCATCAACGCTGGCAGGCGCGCCTCGCCCGCCAGCCGCAGCCACGCGAAGCCTCAATCGACCTCATGCGCCGCCACAACCCGGCCTTCATCCCACGCAATCACAAGGTCGAAGAAGCTCTCGCCGCTGCCAACGAAGGCCACATGCAGCCCTTCCACGACCTCCTCGCCGTCATCAGCCATCCGTGGGATCACGACAAGCACTTGCCCGAGTATTCCAAGCCCGGCACACCGGCAGGTTATCGCACGTTTTGCGGCACTTAGGGCATCACGCGATGCCAACAGCATCGCGTTCGAGCACGCTTGCCGTTTTGGAGTGCGCCGGACCTCCGGCGCTTTCGAACGTCTGCTGGTCCACGAAAAGCTCCAGAGGGCTGGAGCACTCCAAAACGCTGACGCGACCTTCGCACGCCCTACTTGCCAAACGCCATCAACCGCTTGTCCGTGCGGATGTAGATCACGCCATCGACAATCGCCGGCGACGCAAACACGGGGACTTTCAGGTCATTGCGTGCCAGCACGTGGAGCTTGTCACTCGTCGCATCGAGCACGGAGACCACGCCGCGTTGTGAGACGACATACACGCGATTCTCCGCCGTCACCGCGGAAGCGTAGTATTCGCCCGAAGCACCTTCGAGACGCTCGCCTTGATAAATCGGGCTGCCGCTTTTGACTTCGTAAGCCGAGGCAAGGCCACCGCCTTTCACCGTGAACACCCGTCCGTTTGCGACCACCGGCGTGAAGACATACGGAAGCTGCTTCGTCTGGCTCCAGACGACATGCGTCTTTGTGATGTCGCCGCTACCGCCGGGCTTGATGGCGCAGAGCTGGTTCTCCGCGTTGGCAAACATCGCCCGCATCGCTTCATACTCATCCTTCGTCACCTGACCGTCCTTGTCGGCATCAATGATGGTGAAGCGATCCTGCAGCGGCCCCTCTGGAAACTCGTCCTCGATCAAGAGCCCGTTCTTGTCCTTGTCCTGCGCGGCGAGAAACGTGTCATGCGCCTCCATCTCCACACGATCATCCTCATCGCCACCCACGTTCCAGCCGCACACGAGCAGCATTTCCTCCGTGCCGATGGGGCTGGTGTTCGACACACGTGACATGCCCGCCGCCGACCATCGTTGCCGGCCGTCCTTCAAGTCATAACTCCGCGTCCACAGCGATCCGCTCACGATCAATTCCTGCTCGCCGCCATGCTTCCAGATGAACGGCGTCGAAAAACCACGGCGGAACTCCTTTCGATCCACCCGCCACACCTCCGCACCTGTTTTCACATCCAGCGCCGTCATGTAGCTGCCCACATCCTGATCCGCGACGAGGATCACCTTCCCATCGGCGATGATCGGCGAGGCGCTCGTGCCAAACTCCACCACCGGCGCAGGCAGCGGCATCTTCCACAACTCCTTGCCGCTCCAGTCATACGCCAGCACTCCGTAGCTACCGAAATACGCGATCAACCGCTCCCCATCCGTGCAGCACGTCGGCGCCGCTGGACTGCCGATGCGATGCGCCGCCTCGACTTTCGCCGCCGGTGCCACGACCCGCCACAACTCCCGCCCATCGGCCTTGTTGAGGCAAAACGTGACCAACTTGCCCTCCGCGAGTCCCGTGAGCGCGATCTTGTCATTCCAAACACACGGCGATGAATGCCCATGCGGCACCTCCACCTGCCACTTCAGGTTCTTCTCCGCCGAAAACGCCACCGGCGGTGATCCCGTGCCGATGCCGAGACCGCCCTCGCCGCGGAATTGAGGCCAATTGGAGCCTGCGAGAGAAGTGGCGGTGAAAATCAGGAAAAGCGGAACGAGATGCTTCATGGCAGGCAAACGGCCCGTTTAGTGCAGATGATTCACAAGGCGCTGCTTCTTCTCCTTCTCTCCACCGTCGTTCATGCCGAAATCCGTGTCTCGACCGATTTCGAAGGCGGCAACGCGGAGGTGGTGACGCTCGATCACGCTTCCCAAACGCTACGCATCATGCCGAAGCTCCACGAAGGCCGTGGCTGGCCATGCTGGTGGTATTTTCAAGTGGGTGGATTGAAGCCGGGCGGGCCTTTCACACTCGAGGTGCAGGCACAGACGAAGCCCTTTCGCGAAGACCAGGTGCTCGCCGCCGCGTGGTGCCAGCCGAAACATGCCTGGCTGAGCCTCGATGGCGAAACATGGTCGCCGAGTGAGGCTGGCACGCTCTCTGCCGACAAGGTCATGCGCTACACCTTGAAGCCCACGACCGCATCGCTCCGCCTCGCGTGGGGGCCGCCGTTTGTGCCGGCGGATGCCGAGAAACTGCTCACCGAGCTCGCCACGAAGCTGCCGGAGTCGAAACGCTTCGAGCTTTCCAAGACCCGCGAAGGCCGCACGGTGAATGGCATCCGCATCGGTGATGAAAACGCGCCGCATCAGGTGTGGGTCGGTGCGCGGCATCACGCGTGGGAAGCCGGTGGCAGCCAGGTGGGGCGTGGTTTCATCCGCTGGTATGCCAGCGATGAAGCGAAGGCGCTGCGAGCCAAAACCTGCCTGCATTACATCCCGATCATGGACGTGGACAACGCCTCCATCGGTGCCGGTGGCAAGGAAGCCGTGCCGCGTGATCACAATCGCGATTGGGCTGATGCGCCGATCTATCCCGAGGTCGCCGCCGCGCAGAAGATGATCGGCGAGATTCATCAGAAGCACGGCCTCGATGCCTACATCGACCTGCACAATCCCGGCGCGAATGATCCGATTTTCTTCTTCGGCCCATTCGCCTTCGAGCGCATGACCGGCATCCAGCAGCGCAACTACCGCCGCTGGATGGAGCTCGCCGCCGCGAACATCACCACGCCGCGTCCCGTGGAGCCGAAGTATCGCTTTGCCAACTACGTGAAGACCGAGGAGGAACGCGGCCGCATGAGCAGCGGCTGGGTGCGGAATCACACCGGTGACTTCACCATCTCGGTGACCCTCGAAACCGGCTGGAACAGCCCACTGATGTCCATCGAAGGCTATTCCAACATCGGCGCCGGCCTCGGTCGCGCGCTGGCGGCGTATCTCGCGGAAAATCCGCGGCGGGAATGAAGGCGGATTAGTGCTGGAAAAGGTGTCACGTCTCGCCCACTTACGCCGCTCATGACCTTCACTCGTTCCATCACGCTTGCCGCCCTTTCCGCGACGTTCGCAGGGGCGCAGACGGTGCCTGATCTCGCAAACCCGCCGGGCAAGCCCACGCTGGAGCAACTGAAGTCCGCGGCGCTCGATGCGGAGACACGCCTGCCCGCGGCGGCCGCGGCAGCGAAAGGCTACTTTCAAATCACCGATGCGCAGCGTGACCGTCTCTCGCGTTTTCTTCCACGCACCCTTTTGAAGCTCACACGCCGCGAGCGTGTGCACATCGTGGTGATCGGTGATGGCATGCTCGATGCCCCCGCGGCCAAAGGTGGCATCGATCCGCTGCTGAAAGCTTTCCCCGGTGTGTTTGCACGGCTGCTGGCGAACCAGTTCTACTTCACCGGCGACGTGCGCGTGGTGCGCCAGGATTCCACGTTCGCCTCGAAAGAACGCCCGGTGATGGGCCCTGAGATCGTGCTGCAACCGGTGGCCGCATCGAGCATGGTGCAGGCGATGACCGCGCTGACGAGCGAGGGCTTTCAAGGCACGCCGGATCTTGTTTTGCTGGCCTTGGGTTTTGAGGATGGCGTCTCCGGCACACCGCTCGCGGATGTGGAGAGCAATCTCCGCGGTGTGATCGGCGCGGCAAAGGCCAGGAAGATCGAGGTGATCGTCGCCGGACCGATGTTGCAGGCCTCGGAGCCCGCGGAGGCCAGCCTGGGCCTCACGCGTGGTGTGGCCGGTGTGCTGCGGGAGGTGAGCGCCGAAGAAAAAGTGCTCTTCTCGGATCTCGGCGATCTCGCTCGACTCATCGCGCCGCCTTCGGAGCTCGCTGAGGGTTATCAAAGTTTCCCCGTGCTGGCACGTCAGTATCAATCACGCCTCATCGCGGAGCCTGATGGTATCGTCTCGCCGGCCTCGAACGAACTGCACGTGGCGATGGGTGGCATCATGTTTGAAGATGTGATGGATGGTGTGCCGGCGGTGCCGTGGACGATTGAAAAAGTGACGGGCAAGGCCGCTGAAGCAGGCAAGCAGCAGCTTAGCGCCGAGGTGCGCAACACGGGCAAGACACCGCTGCGCCTCACCGTGCTGCCGCTGCCGACTGCCGCTGGCAAGCCGCAGGATGCGAGCCCGGAGCTCACACTTGCTCCCGGCAGCAGCCAGACGATCGAGATCGTTTATGCGCTCAGCTCTTCCTTCATGGAAGAAAAGCTGCACGTGCCGCTGCTGATCATCTCCGGCAGCACCTCACGCATCGAGGATCTCACCGTGCCGGTGCTTCCTGCTGGCGTGATGGTGGGCACACGCACCACTTTCAATCACGAAGGCATCTTCAACCCTGGTGTTCAGATCACGAACCATGGCACACAAAAGCTCGCGGGCTCGTGGGCGGTGGCTTTTAAAGACCAGCAGGCCTCCGGAAAGTTCGACATCGAGCCTGAAGGCCGCGAAACGCCCGTCTTGAAGCTCGACCTCGGTTTGAAGGCGGATGCGCCGGTGCGCCAAAAAGTGCCGCTGAAGCTCCAAGTGGACCTCAACGGCCAAAAACTTGATTTCACCCGCCAGGTCGAGATCGTGCGGAACTTGGGATTGAAGCAGGCGGTGCCGCTTCATGCCACCGATGGCCAGGAAAGCCCCGTGAAGCTGCAGTTTGATGCCGATGGCCAGAAGCTCTTCGTGATCTGCGATCTGCATGGGCTTGATCTCGTTGATGCTGGCGGGCGTGCGTTTGATGCCACGCTGCATCTCGATGCCCGCCGCTATGGTCAACGCCTCACTCCCGGAGCCGTGGATGGCATCCGCATCCATGGCCGTGCAGGCGATGGCGATGCGACGGTCGAAAAACTGGCCCCGTGGGCTTTTGGGACGGGTTACGCCGCGGAGTTTGATGAGAAGGAGATCAAAGCCACGCTCAGCAGCACACCGGATGGCCTCCGCCGCCTCACGATCTCCCTGCCTCGCAGCTATCTCTACGATCACGAGTGGGCGCTGAACAATGGCAACAGCCAGCTCGGCGTGAATTTCACCCTTCGCGCCGCCGGCCGCACGCTCTTCCTCACCAGCAGCGAGCGTCATCCCGATGATGCGGAGTCTCTCACGGTGCTCGAGCTCACGGACAAACCGACGCTGCGAGCCACGGTGAAGGTGGAGTAGGCGTTACTTCTTCGGCCGCACCTTGATCTCAACGCGGCGGTTCATGCCCTGCTGCTCGACGGTGCCATTCACATCGACGATGGGCTTTGACTTGCCCATGCCGACCGCGCGGATGCGGTCATCACCGAGCCCGAGCGATTCTTGAAGCCACAACACGACGGCCTGCGCACGACGCATGCTGAGCGCGAGGTTGAATTCCTCCCCGCCAAAGCTGTCCGTATGGCCTTCGATGATGAAGAGCGAGTCCGGGTTCTTCTGAATGAGGAAGCCGAGCTTCATCAGGCTGAGACGCGCACCTTCGGCGAGCTGGTCGCTGCCATATTCAAAGAGCAGATCGGTGGGCATCAAAATGGGAGCGGTGCTTCCACCCACCTTGCCACCGCCACTGCCGCTGAGCAGTTCATCGAGATTGCTGAAGCCTTTCACCTTGGCGCTGGCCGCAGTGGCCGTGCCCTGGCTCTTCACGGCATCGAGCAGGCCAGTGTCCAGCTCGCCACCCGGGCCGGGATCGAGAGCACCCGAGTCGAGCAGCATCTGTTTTTCAGAGACGGGCTTCATCAGCACCTCACGCTTCACGCTGGCCATTTCAGCCGCGAGATCCGGTGCGGACATGCTCTGCGGCGCGGCGAGCAGCTTCGCCAACTCGCTGGCCTGAGGTGCGCCGGGATTGCCTTCGCCGGGATCGTTTTTGCGGATGAAGTTGGTGATCTCCTTCACGTTCGGCGTGAGGTCGATCTCTTGATTCGGCGCCAGCTCCTGGAGCTTGTCGATCATGTCCAGATTCGGCTCAAAGGCCTTCACGTCCGGCAGGTTGCCCGTGGTGGGAGTGATGGTCTCCGGGATATGCTGGATGGCCTGCTGCTCGCGGAGGAGCTTTTCGGAGATGCGCACGCGTTCCGGCAGCTTGCGCGGCAACGGCTTGTCATTCGAGGCGAGGCCGAGTGTGTCAAAACCCACATACAGTGCCATGTGAAACACCACGCTGAGGATGAGGGCGAACATCACCCACCACTTCAGCGCCCAGTCGTCACGCGAACGATAAACCGCACGCGGTGCGGTGGTCCATTCAGGCGGGTGGGTGAGGGCGGCCATGTGGCGGAAACTATCACGCGATGCCGGGAATGCACGCCCCAACTCAAAAATGGCCGTGACATCGCGCCATGCGGCTTCGTATTCTCCCACCGCACCCCAGTTCAACCCCAACACACCCCATCCATGAACCGCCGCGCCTTCCTCACCACCACCGCGTCCACCGCCGCCGCCTCGCTGCTTGTGCCCGCCACCAGCCGTGCGCTGGATTTGACCCAGGCCGCCCTGCCCTACGCCCCCGAGGCGCTGGAGCCGCACATTGATGCCGTCACCATGGGCATCCACCACGGCAAGCACCACGCCGCCTACATCAAGAACCTCGGCGATGCGCTCAAGGCGGCCAGCATCACCCAGACCGATGCCGTGGCGCTCGTCTCCGACCTTTCCGCCGTGCCCGAGGCGCAGCGCCTGCTCGTGCGCAACAATGGCGGCGGCCATGTGAACCACTCCTGGTTCTGGAACTGGATGGCACCTGCCGGCAGCGGCCCGAAAGGCCCCGAAGGCAAGCTCGGCGAGGCCATCCAGAGCACCTTCGGCAGCATCGATGACTTCAAGAAGGTCTTCGGCGAGGCCGGTGCGAAGCGTTTCGGCTCCGGCTGGGCCTGGCTCATCGTCACCAAGGACGGCAAGCTCAAGGTCACCTCCACCCCCAATCAGGACAACCCGCTCATGAAAGGCATCGTCGAAGAGGAAAACCTCGGCACGCCCATCCTCGGCCTCGATGTGTGGGAGCACGCCTACTACCTGAAGTATCAAAACAAACGCCCCGACTACATCGCCGCCTGGTGGAACGTGGTGAACTGGAAGCAGGTCGCCGATTTGCATCAAGCGGCTGCCAAATGACGAATTCAGAATGGCGAATGATGAATGCCCCGCCCTTTCCTCATTCATCATTCGTCATTCCACATTTCTCCCGCTCATGACCGGTCTCATCGAGGTCAACCTCACGGAACTGAACCAGTTGTTCAATTCCATGGACCCCTCGCCCTTCCATGAGCGGGATCTGGATCATGACGCGGAGGAGTTCATCGTCAGTTGGGCGCAGGAACATCCGAAGCAGCATGATTTGAAGCTTGTCGTGCATCTGGCCCGCCGGCCGGAAGGCATCGCTGATCCGCAAAAGCTCGCCGCCGACTCCGTGGCGCACTACTTCGATTACCGCGCGGAGATGATGCTGCGCGAGCTGAAGCGCCTCATGCGGGAAGGCCGCGCCTCCCTGCTGATCGGCCTCGTCTTCCTCGCCGCCTGCCAAGTCACTGCCACGCTCATGATCCCGCCCTCCGCCAACTGGCAGACCGTGGCCCGTGAAGGCCTCACCATCGTCGGATGGGTGGCCATGTGGAAGCCGCTCGACATCTACCTCTACCGTTGGTGGCCCCAGCTCGCGCGGCGGCGTCTCTATCAGCGCCTCGCCCAGATGCCCGTCGAGGTCCGCTGCACAGCCGGTTAAGGCAGAGGGGGAATGAGACGAAGAGATCGAGAGACGTCAGAGGGGAGCGTGGACACTCCTGTCCGCAGCTTGGTTCTTCGTTCATCGTTCTTGGTTCGTAGTTCGGGCTTCGCTTCGCGGCTTCGCAGCAGCCCGCCTTTTCGCCCCTATCCTTCCACTATCGAGCTCAGCGAGCCGAGATCAGGAGCAGAAGGGAGCGCGGACACTCCTGTCCGCAGCTTGGATCTTCGTTCGTTGTTCAAGCTTCAGCTTGTCCGGCTCTGAGCCCACGATCCCCGCCGTCGAAGACCTCCTCAAAGGCCGCGCGTCAGGCCCAGCAGATCGGCTCCAACCTCGAAGCCACCGTGAAGCTCACCCTTCCCGAAAAAGGCTTCACCCACGCCCTCTTCAGCGACCTGCCCGCCCTTCAAGAGTTCTTCATCCTCAGCGCCCCCCACCTCACCCGCGGCCCCGACCTCGCCGCCACCGTCGAAGTCTGCACCCATCCCAAGTGCGAAATCTGCTGGCGCCTCCTCCCCGACAGTGGCACCCACGCCGAGCACCCGACTCTCTGCGGCCGCTGCGCGGAGGCGGTGGGGTAAAAAGAAATTGGGCCACAATCCCCCCTCTTGCTATATGTTATGAGGCACATCAAAAGTAGGGGATGGATATTTTTCGAAGCGCTGAAACAGACACGTTCTTCAGCTATGACGAGGTGGCTGTGGACGACGAGTTTGAACGTCGCGCTTTCTCCAGCCGCCTTGCTCGGATTATAATGGAAGAAAGAGGCGGCAAGCCTTTGGTAGTTTCGATTGTGAATCCTTGGGGTGGTGGGAAAAGCACCATCTTGCAATACATCAAAGATGCCATCGCCGCGACGACTCGCGACGAATCATCGAGTGTGAAAAATTGCCGAATCACCTCCTTCAATCTGTGGAGGTATGCTGGGGAGGATCAGCTTCTTTATCGAATGTTTGAGAGCCTCATCCAGGCCATCAATCGAGACACTCCTCTCACAACGGGACAGACGCTTTTGCAGCGTCTGCCCACATGGATAAAACGGTTCTCTATTGTTTGTGAGTTGCTAGCTCCAGGCGTTGGCGTCCTATTAGACAGCGTTTTCGCAACAATCTCCCCCGAGGAATTCAAAGTTCGGTTGGACGAAGTTAGAAATACCACCCGCGAACACCTAGCCAAGACAGGCATGCGGGTCATCATGCTGCTGGATGATGTGGATCGCCTAGATCCAGATGAGATTTTGCTGCTTTTCCGTGCGCTGAAACTGATCGCTGACCTGCCCAACACGACTTTCGTCATCGCAATGGATGAGGAGCATGTCAGCGAAGTCATAGGCAAGCGCATCGGTGGCGACTCTGAAAGCGGTCGTCGATACATCGAAAAGATTGTCACCGTGCGCCTCGCCGTGCCAAAAATACCCGATGATGTGTTCGAGGATTACGTCTTAAGGCGTTGTGTAGAGGTCTGGAGGAGAGAGCTGAATGTTCGCGCAAAGCATGCCATGGCTATCGGCTTGTCCCAACAAGCACAGCGGCTTGATCCAGATTCAGCATCGATAGAACGCATGATCAGCATCTTTCGCGTGCTACACCTTCCCTATATCCTCACGCCGCGGACCGTAAAAACAATTCAGAACGCGTTTGCATTTGCGTTAGGGCTGTTGCCCGACGAGGTCGATGCAGGTGATGTGCTTCTTTTGGAGGCCACCCGTTTATTGCATCCCAAGCTCTACCTTGCTCTGCCTCAGGTTATTCCGAGCCTGTCGAAGCTTGCCCACCAAGACCGCATGCAAGCTATGATGGATGAAGGCACGGCTGAAGAGGGAATGAAAAAAGAGAAAGCAAAGATTGTTGGCGAGCTTGTTTCCCTCATTGATTCATCACCCTTCACTCGAAAAGATCTGATTGAAAAGGCGCTGACTGATTGGTTTCCCATCCTGCGAAGTTTCACTTTCGAGCGGGAAGACTCAGAGGGTGAACAGGCAAAACATATCAGTTCGCCAAACTACTTCTGGCGTTACTACTCGGGAGCCGTTCACAAGCGGGATGTTCATGATACAGTTGTTGCGAGATGGCTGCATTTAGCGCTGGAGATCAATGATGATTCCGGTGCTGTTGAGCAATTGAGACAACACCTCCGAAACCCGTATCACCGAGCATTTTTGAATAAGCTCGAGCAGCAATTGCTTGGAAGGAAGGATGCTGTCAGGCCAGCAATTATCATCGCGAAGGCTGTTGCAAACTTATCTGAGACTTGTGATTCCGACTCGCAAAGCGCCCTTTGGCACCATGCAGCCTCAGTTATTGCACGCATAATCGAGGGGGGCGGTGATGCAGCGCAGCGAGTTGTCATGGCAACGACTGTCGCCAGATCCGTTCGGAATCACCGATTGAACTTTGTCATTTTTGACTGCCTGGGGCGATCTGACTACCTCACCAAGCCCGAAAGAGCAGGTGGACAACCACTTGTCCCTTCCACCTTTGATGAAGAACTCGCCGAACAAAGTCTCGCAGCTTACGAGCAAGGAGATGTTCCTGCTGATAATGATCTAATTTGTAAAATGGTGTGGGCCATTTACCGAAACAGCCACATCGAAGGTCTCCAGACTCGAGTTCGCCACCTTGTCGAAAAGAATCCTCAGGTCGGCCTCCAGTTCCTTGTTGGAGGATGCGCATTTGGATCAAGCTCTAGTCACATGGCTGCCTGTTGGAGATGGAATGGCAAAAAGGGTCTCATGGAAGTTGCGAGGCTACTTTCCACATCTTTGCTCAAACGGATACTTCAAACACTTCCCGAAAAGCCGCATGATTATGTCGAGTCTACAGGCGATTTTGACTATTTGACGCTCACAGAGGTTGGCTGGGAGTGCGCAGACAGTCTTGAAAATCAAGCGTCCGAGCCCACCCTGTAGCGTCATTTCGAAGAGATGCCGCACGGTGGAAAATGACATCTGGTCACAACATGCTGACCCAATCCCTTCCGCCCTCCAATCGCGTCCCAAGCCCCTCCGAAGCCCGTGACCCGCGAAGGCAGGCAACCCGGCCCAGATGGATGAAACACCGCAAGAGTTTGGATAACCGCAGAGATGAGCTATGAATGGCCTTTCTCGGCGGTGATCCTACCTCTCGCGGTGGGGCCGGTTGGGAAGCTGGAGGAGCCGCGAGCCCCGACCTCCCGACGTGCGGCGTGGACGGACCGATGGCAACCGCGGGTGACGAGGACACCTTGAGCCCGGGAGAGGAGGACGGTTTGGGCGACGGGTGCCGGAGGGCCGGGAGGCCGGTTGGAGGAGGCTTTTCGGCGGTTTCGGGCCGTTTTCCGGGGTTTCGGGGTCGGATTTGGCGTTTCCGAGGTCGGATTTGGCAAATCCGAGATGGGTATGTGGGCACACCGAGATGGGTATGTGGGCACACCGGGATGGGTGTGTGGGCAAACCGGGATGGGTGTGTGGGCACACCGGGGTGGGTGTGTGGGCATACCGGGGTGGGTGTGCGGGCATACCGGGGTGGGTGTGTGGGCATACCGGGGTGGGTGTGCGGGCACACCGGGATGGGTGGGTGGGCACACCGGGATGGGGTTGTGGGCATACCGGGATGGGTGTGGGGGCATACCGGGACGGGATTTCACGATTCCGAGGTCGGCTATCGGGCGATCCAGAGCCAGACTCTCATGGTCTCCCAGTCTCAAAGTCTCCCGATCTCCTCAACCCGGCCGCCTAAAGGCGGGACTACAGAACCCAAGGCGCGGACTGAAGCCCGAACTACATACACTGCCTCTCCGAGGCGGGTATTCGGCGGGAATGCCTTGCTGCTCTCCGTGGATTCCGTGTGATCCGTGGTTCAAGGTAGCGGGGACAGAACAGGTTGAAAACCTGTTCCACTTTCCGGCCGCCTGAAGGCGGGACTACGAACGAAGAAGGCCATTGGCGCAGCGAAGGGCTCACACGCCGGCGGCGGCGCGGGCGATCTTTTCGCAGCCTTGCACGTCGAGCTTGCCGGAGGCGAGCACGGGGATGTCGGCGACGCGGATCATCTTTTTCGGAATCCAAAGTGGCGGCATGCCTTTGTCGAGCAGGCGATAGCGGAGGTCGAGGATCTCCTGATGCTCGGGGCCGCCGGGCATGGCGGTGAGGAGGATGAGTGCCTCGCCTTTGTCCACATCGGGAACGCCGACGACGGCGATCTTGCGCGAGGATTCATTTTCGAGGCCCATGGCCTTCACGAGGGCTTCTTCGACGGTTTCATGCGGCACCATCTCGCCGGCGATCTTGGAGAAGCGGCTGAGGCGGCCTTCGATGTAAAGGAAGCCATCGAGATCGATGCGGCCGATATCGCCGGTGCGGAACCAGCCGTCCTGGATGACCTCGGCGGTGCGTTTGGGATCGTTGAGGTAGCCTTCGAACACGTTGGGGCCTTTGAACCAGATCATGCCGCTCTGATGCAGCGGCTGCGGTGCGCCGGTTTCGGGATGGGTGATCTTCACGGCGAGACCATGAAGGATCTGGCCGACGCTGCCCTGGCGGTGGCTGGGGAGCCAGACGTAGCCTTTTTCCTCGTCGCCGATCGGCGCGGGGTCGGGAAGGTTCACGTTGGAGACGGGCGAGGTCTCGGTGAGGCCATAGCCTTCGAGCACGCGTTTGCCGAATTTGGTCTCGAAAGCCTCCGCGACGGTGGTGGGAAGCTTTTCGGCACCGGTGACGAGGAGCTTCAACGAAGCGAGCTGCTCGCGGTTCACACCGCGCAGGTAACCACGCAGGAAGGTGGGCGTGGCGATCATGAGGCTGACGCGATGCTTCTCGACGAGCTCGGCGATCTTTTTGACCTCGAGCGGCGAGGGGTAGGTGACGAGGTGCAGGCCGTAGATGATCGGATACCAAAGCGTGACGGTGCAGCCAAAGCTGTGGAAGAGCGGCAGGCTGCCGAGGATGCTGTCGGTGCGATCCATGGCGAGCCGGTTGCCGAACTGCGTGACGTTGGCCATCAGGTTGCGATGGGTGAGAGCGACGCCTTTGGGCTCGCCGGAGCTGCCGCTGGTGAAAAGCAGCGTGGCCTCCGTGCTGCCGCCTTTTTTCGGAATGCCGAGCAGCAGGGCGAGCAGGGCGGAGGGCAGCAGTTTGCTCAACGCAAGCCAGATGCCGATGGAGATTTTCATCTTCGGCATGAGGCGCTCGATGAGGATGAGCTGCTTGCTCGGCGGCCAGGGGAAGCTTTGCATCTTCCGCACAAAGATGTCCGCGGTGAGGAAGCGGTCGAGCTCGCCACGACGGATGGCGCTGTCGATGGCGGCGCGGCCGGCGGTGAAGTTGAGATTCACGGGCACCTTGCCGGCGAAGAGCACGGCGAGGTTGCAAATGAGCCCGCCGATGCCCGGTGGCAGAATGATGGCCACACGACGCTTCAAAGTCTCACGCTTCACGACGCGTGACAGCGCCATCGCGGCCGCGAGCACCTTGTCGAAGCGCAGCGTCTTCTCGTCCTTGCCATCGACGACGTAGTTGCTGGAGCCGTGTTTCTTCAAGCCACGCAGCACCGCGTAAGCGAGGTGCATGTCGAGGGCTGACGAGGAGGAGAAAGCCTGCTCGGAGAGCTTCAGCATGCTTTCTTGATAGGCGGCGAGATTCACATCCTCGCCCTGAAGCAAGGCACCGAAGGCGAAGATGCGATCATCGGCATCATGACGCGGCCCCACGGGCGTGGTGGCCTCCTCTTTGAGCATCACCTGAAGCGGCAGCACGGGCACATCGGCCTTCAGGAGGAATTCGAGCTTGGTCCCCGGCACGGTGGTGAAGGGAGCGGTGACTGCCGCTGCCTGCGCCGGGAGGTAGATGATGACCGAGCCATCCTTCAATTCGCCACGCACGGCGGCACGATACGCACCGGGATCCGTCGCGTGCGGCACGATGGCCATCGCATGGACGTTTTCTTTTTCCAGATGCGCCTTCAATTCCTCATCGAGCGCCGCTCCCTGCTCCAGCAGATACACGACCGGCCTGCCACCGAGCAGCGCCTCCAGGCGCATGAGGTCGAGATGATCAAGACGGCTCGGGAGGATCATGAAGCCACCGCCGGAGGGCAGATGCTCTTTGCCCAAAACAGTGAGGTTTTTCAGCGAGACAGGGGATTCCTTGGCCATGTGCGTGTGCGGATTGCGGTGAGAGACGAACTAAGCGGCCCCCGCCCCGGAATGCAAGGAGCAGCGCCGCCTGTGATGGCGACGGTGCGCAATTCGAGGTTGCGCCGACGCCTGCTGAGATGCACAACGCGCCACCATGTCACCCGCCGACCTCCTTTCCGCCCTCGAATGGCGCTACGCCACGAAAGCCTTTGACGCCTCCCGCAAGATCCCTTCCGACACCTGGGCCGCCCTCGAGCAGAGCCTGGTGCTCACGCCCTCGAGCTTTGGCCTCCAGCCGTGGAAATTCATCATCATCACCGATGCCGCGCTGCGTGAACAAATCGTCCCGCACGCCTGGAATCAACGCCAGGTGGCCGATGCCTCCCACCTCGTCGTCATGGCGGTGAAGAAGAACATCACCTCCGCCGATCTCGATGCCTTCATCAACCGCATGATCGAGGTGCGCGGCGGCACGCCTGAGGCCCTCGCCGGCTATCGCAAGATGCTCGATGGCAGCCATTCGCAGGGTTACATGAGCGAGGACTGGGCGAAGAAGCAGGCCTACATCGCGCTGGGCCAGTTCATGGCGGCCTGCGCCATGCTGCGCATCGACACCTGCCCGATGGAGGGCTTTGTCCCTGCCAAGGTGGATGAGCTCCTCGGCCTCGGCGAGCAAGGCCTCACCGCCGCGGTGCTTTGCCCGGCCGGTTACCGCAGCGTGGATGATCGCTACGCGACGCTTCCCAAGGTGCGCTATGCCGCCAGCACGGTGATCGAACACCGCTGATGCGGACCGCAGGTGCGGATGAGGGCCTCGAAGTGGAAATCTCGGCAACAAATGCCTTGCATCCAAAACGAACCGGCTATTATCCGCGCCCCTGCAAAACGCAGACCCTGCTCGGGTGGCGGAATTGGTATACGCGCAAGACTAAGGATCTTGTGCCGAAAGGCTTAAGGGTTCGAGTCCCTTCCCGAGCACCACTACTCTTCACAGAGGGTGGTTCATGTCACGAAAGATGACCTTCAAATGACCGAGCCGGAACTTCCTTCGCTGTTTACCGACACGCCTCGCCGATGGACCGTTGCCGGAACACTGGGCGAAAAGGCATCAACGCCCTCCAAACCTCTCCCCAAGCCCGAAGTCACCGACGGGCTGGCGTTGTTTGAGTCGGCCACTGCGACGGAGGATGGCTACGAGCGATGGAAAGCAGCGGTAGCCGATGAAAAGCGTTCGCCAAAGGCCGACGAACTACCCGCCCAATCTGGCGAGGATGGATTTGAGCGTTGGAAGTCTGAAATGGACGCGGCGAGGCGGGCCTTTGAGCATCGCTGGGGCATCCCACTGGGCAAACGCGTGCGTGTGCAACTCCGTGGCGAGCCTCGTGAGCGTGAGGGCTTGTTGCGGCTGGTCGAGGAGCAAGGCTCGAACACCCTGCGACTGAGCCTCGAAGGCCATGTGTTCTCAATGGCGGAGATTGAGAGCGTTTCGCGGCTCTGATGGGGCTAGGCCGTGTTTGAAAACCTCAATGTATGTTGTTCACGCTGTTACCCGTTCCGAAGTTGTTTATCAAGCGGCGGGAAAGGCGTCACGTTCAAAACGCCAGCCGCCGCCGGTTGTGAACAACTTCGCCGCGGCGAAAGCTGCGGTGGTGGATAAGCTCTCCACG
>JAEUHK010000059.1 GCA_016795465.1 Verrucomicrobiaceae bacterium
CCGAGCATGCCGCCGGGCTCGAATGCGCCGAACGATGGCAGCAAAGCGGCGGCGAGGTCCGCCTGCTCGGCGTGGATCAAAATGGTCTTATCGACCTCGCGGAGCTGCGCGAGGCTCTTCAAAGCTCGCCCGCGGCTCTCGTCTCCATTTTATGGGCGAACAACGAAACCGGCGTCATCCAGCCGATGCGTGAGATCGCGGCGATGGCGCATGAACACGGCGCTCTCGTGCACGCGGATGCCGTGCAGATGATCGGCAAGGCTCCGCTCGATGCGAAGGTCGATTTCCTCAGCCTCAGCGGGCACAAATTTCATGCACCGAAAGGCATCGGAGCCTTGTTCGTGAGCCAGCGGGTGCGCTTTGAACCTCTGCTCGTCGGCGGCGGCCAGGAAAGCGGACGACGCAGCGGCACGGAGAATGTGCCAGGCATTGTCGCCTTGGGAAAAGCAGCCGAATTGGCGATGATGACATGCTCCAGCGAGCTGCGCGATGCCTTCGAGGCTCAAATCGTGAACGAGTGGCCGGAGGCGGTAATCCATGGCCAGCAGGCTGCGCGACTGCCCACCACCTCAAGCATCGCTTTTCCCGGCATCGATGCGGCTGGCATACTCATCCTGCTCGATCAAGCCGGAGTGGCCTGCTCCGCCGGTTCAGCCTGTCACACGGCCACGCTGCATCCGTCTCATGTGCTGGAGGCGATGGGCTTTGATGCGGCTCATGCAAGCAGCACGCTGCGCTTCTCCTTCAGCCGCATGAACACCGCCTCCGAGGCATCGCAGGCCGCGGAGATCGTCCTGAACGCGGCTCGCAAACTGCGCTCGCTGCTCAGCGGCAGCTCGCCCATCGTCACGGATCCATGAAACGCTTTTTGCTCCTCCTTCTGCCCGCCCTCGTCATGACGGCTTGCACGCGTGATGCCTTCTTGAAAGCCATGGCGGCTCCCCAAGTCCTTCTTTCGTATGACGATTTCGGCCCCCAAAGCATGGCTGCCTCACTCCTCGGGCCTCGCGCGGGCGATACCCCCGTCATCGTGCATCACGGCCGCACTCATTTCACCCCAGCCCAGGCCCAGGTGAACACCCTGCAGGCCTTGAACTACCTGCGCCGCCAGCACCGCCACGCTCAAGACGGACTGCTTCGCCAAAAGCTGGCCCACACCTACTCGCGCATCTACCCGCTCTACCGCACACGGCGTGATGCGTTCACTGGAGGACCCGGCGGGACCTACGGACGCGTGGGCATGAACCGCGCCTTCATCCTCCCGCCGATGCCGCCGTCACTCTGAGCGGTCAAAGTGCTCCACAATGCGCGTCACGATCTCCTCAGGCGTCGCATCAATCGAGACCCTCACCAGATCGGGCGTCGGCTGCAAGGTGGCGAGCTGACTTTCGAGCAAACTCAGCGGCATGAAGTGCCCTTTTCGCGCTGCCATGCGTGCGGTGATGAGTTCGCGAGAGCCATCGAGCAGCACAAATGCGATCTCCTTGTCGGTATCGTCGGCACGCAACCGATCTCGATACACCGGCTTCAGCGCCGAGCAGCCCAGCACATGCACGGACGTCTTCCCACGCATGTCCACGATGCGCTGCCGCAGCGTGGCATACCACGGCCAGCGATCCTCGTCCGTCAGCGGCGTGCCCGCAGACATCTTCGCTTTGTTCGAAGGCGGATGATAGTCATCGCCATCATCAAAGACACCGCCCAACCGCTCTGCCAGCAGGCTGCCGATCACCGATTTGCCACTGCCAGACACGCCCATGATGATGAGGGTCGGCGGCAGACGGTGGGTGGCTGGAGATTCGGGCATCACGTTCACTGACACGAAGCGGTCGGCATTTCAAGTGAGGCCCACGACTGCCTTGATCACCCCGCTCGAAGGCTTCAGCCACACGTCCATCTGCTCCGGCAGAGCTTCAAACGCACAGCGATGCGAAATCCACGGCCGCGTGTCGATTTGACCGCTTTGAATCATCGCGAGGATGCGCGGGAAATCGGGGCTTTGAGCATTGCGGCTGGCCAGCAGTGTCAGTTCACGGCGATGAAACAACGGATCGTCAATCGTCACCGGCTCCTTCGTGATGCCGACATAGACCACTTTGCCGGTGAATCGTGCAAAACGCATCGCGCCGCTCATCGACTGCGGATTGCCCGTGGCATCGAACACGATCTGAAAACGCGGTTCATCGACCAGCGAAGCCACGACCTCCACGCCGGAGTAGTTTTCGCTCACAAAGGCACGCCGCCTCTCGCTCATCTCCAGCACCGTGATGCGTGCACCGGCTGCTCGGGCGAATTCGAGCACCGTCAGCCCGATGGGTCCTGCACCGATGATGAGCACATCATCAGCCACCGTCACCGCAGCACGATTCACCGCGTGGCAGCCGATGCCGAGCGTCTCGACGAGGGCGAGCTGCTCAAACGAAAGCGCGTTGCAAGCATGCAGCTTCACCGCCGGCAGGATCATGCGCTCGCGCATGCCGCCATCGCAGTGAACACCGAGCACCGCGAGCGTCTCGCAGCAGTTTGTGGCTCCGCGAAGGCAAGCGTGGCATCGGCCGCAGTTCAAATAAGGCTCCACCGAGCAGCGGTCGCCGACTTTCAGATGCGTCACGCCCTCGCCGATGGCCAAAACCTCGACACCGAGCTCATGGCCCAAAATGCGCGGATACTCGATGAAGGGCATTTTGCCCTGATAACCGCTGAAATCCGTGCCGCAGATGCCGATGGCACGAATCGCCACGAGAGCCTCGCCAGCCCGCGGAGCATCGGCTTCGGGCAGCGTGGACAATTCGAGGCGTCCGGGAGCAGTCAGCGTGAGGGATTTCATAGCCGCCGCCCATACGCGGCATTCGCGGGCAGACAATCGCCATGCCGCGGACATTGCTTTTTGACGGCGAGAAGGTTAAACGCACCCCGCGCATGACCCACCCAGCTCACGAGGATCTCTTCGACGCCGCCTTTCTCGACAGGCTGCGCGTGCTGGCCCTGCGCCTGCGCAAGCGCCGCCAGCTCCTGCGTCGCGGTGCCCAGTCCTCGCCCGCCACGGGCTTCACGCGTGAATTCAAAGACTACCGCCACTACACTCCGCGTGAGGATTATCGAGCCATCGACTGGCGGCTCTACGCCCGATTGGAAAAGCTCTTCGTGCGTCTTTACGAGGAAACGCAGGAACTGAACCTGCACATCCTCATTGATGACAGCGCCTCGATGGCGAAACCCTATCCCGAGAAGCGTCGCCAGGCTCTTCGCTTTGCCGTGGCGCTCGCTTACCTGGCCCTCAGCGCCCAGCAACGCGTCAGCATCTACTCGATGAGCGATGCCGTGCGCCAGGATCTGCCGCCGCTGCGTGGTCAGGGCAATATCGAGAAGGTCATCCAGGCCGTGATGAAGCTGAAATTCGAGGGCGTCACCGACATGCGCCGGTGCTTTGAGGAGTTTCGCCCCTCACGACAACGCTTTGGCATCATCTTCATCATCTCCGATTTCTTCGGTCATGAGCTCGAAAGCGCCGGTGAGGCCGTCGCCCGCGTGGCCGCTTGGCCTGGCGAGAATCACCTGCTGCAAATCGTGCATCCCGAGGAGCGTGAGCCTTCGCTCGAGGGCGAATTCGAACTCACCGAAGTCGAGAGCGGCGAGCGCCGTCGCTTCTGGCTGACCAAACGCGATGCGCAGCGCTACACGGAGACCTTCGACGCCTTCTGCGATCACCTCGCCCGTGAGTGCGCCACGCGCCGCATCGACTTCATGCAAGTGGGCAGCGAGGAACCCTTCGAGGAACGCTTCCTCGACCTCCTGGCCCGTGGCTCCGCGCTGGCAGGCGCATGACACAGCTCTGACAAAGCCGCTCAAAAGCCTTACAGAGGCCCGCTTTACGAAAAACAGCCGGCGATGACCTTTCTCGCATGGACACCACGAACCACGCTGAGATCCTCAAAGAAGGCACCCACGTCTGGAACGCCTTCGTCTTCGATTCAAACCTCCAAAGCGCCCAACTGCGCGAGGCGGACCTCTCCGACCTCAGTCTCCGACGCGTGAATCTCGTGAACGCCGACCTCACCGGCGCAAATTTCAGCACCTCCGATCTCAGCCAGGCCTGCCTCGCCGATGCAAAGCTGCAAAACGCGAACTTCAGCAGCAGCCTGCTCAACGGCGCTGACCTTAGCGATGCTGATGCCAGCGCTGCCGACTTCCGTGGTGCCCGCCTCAACGGCACCAACCTCGCATCAACGATGCTTCGCGGTGCAAACTTTGAAGGCGTCGACCTCCGTCGCGCCAAGCTCAACGGCGCTTGTTTCCAACAAGCCAACCTCAGCGGTGCCCGCCTCTATCGCAGCGCCCTAAAACAAGCCGACTTTTCCGGAGCGAACCTCTCCAACGCTGACCTTCTCGATGAAGCGGGTGCTGCCTTCATTCCCGTGGCGGCTTGATGAAGCCTCATAGGGCTGGCCTTACGCGGCGAGCAGTTCTGGCGCGGGAGGAAAGACAGGCTTCATTTCTTCCAACGGATGACTGGGCTCGATGCCTTTCGGCTGGCGGCCGGTGCGGAGGCAGAAGTCGTGGTAGCTGAGGACCTCAAAGCGATGGTCGTGGTGCTCGATGATGGCTGTCATGCTCTCCACCCAGTCGCCGGAGTTCAGGTAATGGACGTCTTCGATATGCTTGTCGGCCGGCGTGTGGATGTGACCGCAGATGATTCCGCGGCAGTTTTTCCAGCGGGCCAGGTTTTGGAGCTGCTCCTCGTAGCGACCAATGAAGCCCACCGCCTGTTTCACCTTCGATTTCACCAGCCTGCTGAGGGAAAAGCCCTCCTTCCCACGCCAGCGACGCCATTGGTTGTAGAGGCGATTGAGGTGAAGCAGCACATCGTAGCCCACAGAGCCGACTTTGGCGATCCACGCATGGTTCGTGGTGATGTGGTCAAAGCCGTCGCCATGCACGACGAGGTAGCGGCCGGCGGGAGACTCGTGCAGGTGCTCGTTCACTATGCTGAGCCCGGCCAGCTTGAAGGGCAGGAAGCGGTCCAGGATGTCATCGTGATTTCCACGCACGTAGATGACCTCGACGCCCTCCTTCTCCATCTTCTTCAGCAGCGTGCGGACAAAGTGCGTGTGCTCATGCCGCCAGCGACCGGAGGTCTTCAAAGCCCACGCGTCGATGATATCGCCATTCAGGATGATTTGATCACACACGCAGTGGCGCAGAAAGTGAGCGGCTTGGACCGCCTTGGAATCCGCCATGCCCAGGTGGATGTCGGACATGATGAGCGTCTTGATGCGGAGCTTGGTTTTCATGCGTAGCGTTGCTGCCACCGCATCTTGTGCTCCATCCGCTCCTCCTCCCAACTGATGGAGAGGAACGATTTCGTCACTGGCGTGCGGTGAGCATGTGATTCGAACTCGTGCGTGCCTCTTGCAGCCGGATCAGGCGGGCCGGCTCCGGCTTCGAACTCTCCGCTGGGCGGCTGGAACCCGGTCGTAAGGCCGGAACATGCCTGTCGCGCAGTTGTGTTTCACGCCGCTGCTCGTGCAGCGCATGCACTTCATAGATCAGCCATCCGGCAAGCACCGCAGCCGTGACCGATGCCATGCTCGCCCAGTGCATTCGCCAGCGCCGGCGGCGTGTGGGAGCGGTGGCGGGATAAAACAACGTGGCGGGCTTGATGAGGTCCATGCGCATTCCCGCTCATCGCCAGCAGGCTCCGAGTCTCAAACATCCCGCTGTTACTTCATCGCCACATGGCATTTGTGTCACATCTGGCTGGCGCTTTGATTTGAGCAAGATGACACGCATCCCCTTTCAGTGGCCATCGCCCTCGCGGCGGATGAAATCACGCAGGCGGGCGCGGGCACGGTGCAGGGCCACGCGGCCAGCAGGCGTGGAGGCCGGGATGCCCAGGCAGAGAGAACGTTCCAACTCACGCCAGGCCGCAGGCCGGGCACGCAACCGAAGCGACTCCAATCCGCGCTCGATCAACAGCAAACTGCGGCGGCGGTCATGCTCGGTGGCAGGGGTGACGTGCAGCGGAATGTCATGCCCGTCCTGCATGAAATGCTCCAGCGACACGATCACCATGAGCCCGCCGCGCCGGACGCGGCCGCGCCCCCGGTGATGATTGCAGATCAGCCAGCGCAGCGTGCGCAGCAGCCACCGGCGTTGCATGTCCTCCGGCCGTGCCGCCAGCAGCATAATGATGCCAAGACGAAAGACTCGAAGAAAGAGCTCCTGCACCACATCCCAAGCCTCGTGCTCGTCACACCCGCGCAGGCGAGCAAACGTCACGAGGCTGGTCTGATGGAGGCGGTAGAGCCGCTCACAGGCGAGCTCAGTCTCGCGTGCTTCGCAGACCGTTTCCGGCGGGCTGGTCATGGCGGGGAGATCCTCGGTTACTCGACGCGGAGCTGGAAGAACTTCGCGTTGATCGGATTGAGCAGGCGATACCTTACCTCCACCTCACCGCTGCTGACGGTCTGGCTGACGATCTCGTAATCGACGCCCTGCACGGCGTTTTGCCAGGTGAGCAGATCGGTGGAGTAACGCAGCGTGCCAGTGAGTGCGCTGTTTTGCAACCGGGTGAAGCGGAACTCAAGGTCACCACCTTCACGGACGACGGCGGGCAGGTGAGAACGATCAGCGGGGTTGTTGGGGCTGCTGTTGAAGAAGTATTCGAGGGTATCGCTAACGCCGTCGTTGTCGCTATCGGCTCCGGGAGTGCCGGTGAAGCCGTTTTGAGCCAGCCACACGGCAAAACCCACCGCACCGCCGGTGATGACGCCCGGTGAGCCGATCTCAGATGGATTGCTGGATGCAGCGAAGGCTCCGTTCACTCCTGTTTGGCTCAAGGTGCTGATGCTCGCCACATTGGCGGCGGAGGCGTTGTCAAAGGTGCGGTAGGGGGCGCTGGACGGTGCGATGCCGAAGGCGACGTTCGCCACGCGGACATTGTTGGTGTCGTAAAGGTTCACCGCATCACCACCGGTGCTCAAACCGATGCCGCCGCCCGTGTAGCCGCCGACTTGCAGCGTGGCAGGTGGGTTGGTGCCGAACCAGTTGGAGAGGAAATTTGCCTTCGTGGTGCTCAGTGTGGCAGTTTCGATGAAGATGACGGATTCACCTGGGGCGATCATCGTGATGCCGGTGAGCAGCAAAGCTGCGGCGGGCGATTCGGAGCTGTCATCGACCTTCCATCCGGTGATATCGACACTGCGGGCACCGATGTTCGTGACTTCGAACCAATCGGCAGCCACGGGGCTGTTGCCGCTGCTCCACGGAGCCACCTCCGTCACACGCAGCACGCCTGGTGCTGAGTAGCCGGGCGAGCCAATCTCCACACTGCTCGTGGCGGCAATGAATGCGCCGTTCACAGCCACGCTGCTCAGCAGCGTGATCGCGGTGTTGTCTGCAGCAGCGGTGTTGTCGAAGGTTTGATACGGCGATGTGGCATCCGCCGCACCAAACGTGACGCCGCTATGACGAGTGCCGCCTGCGGTGAAGAGGTTCACCGCATCGCCGCCCGTGCTGAGGCCGATTCCGGAGCCTTGATAGGTGCCGATTTGCAGACCTGCGGACACGTTCGAGCCGAACCAGACGGTTTTGAAGGTGTTCACGATGGTCGCTTGGTTCGCGGCGGAGCTTTCGATGAAGATGACGGACTCGCCGGGTGCGATGCTGGTGATGCCATTCAATGCGATGGCCGTGGCGAAGGCATTCGAGCTGTCATCGACCTTCCAGCCGGTGATATCGACGGCATTGGCGCTGATGTTTGTGACCTCAAACCAGTCGCCGCCAACCGCACCATTGCCGCTGGCCCAGGGAGCCACCTCGGTGACGATGAGGGCTGGAGGCGCGACTGCTTCGACCAATTGATCGGTGACATTCAGAGTGAAGTTTTGCGTCACGTCCGGCGTGGTGCCGACGGTGGTGTCATCGGCGTTGATGGTCACCGCGTAGCTGGTCTTCGTTTCGAAATCGAGCACGACACCCGATTTCAGATACAAGGCACTGCCGGTAAGCTGGAAGGAAGCCGCATCGGCTCCGCTGAGGCTTAGTGAGTTCGCGCCAAGGCCGTCATCGATCACGACGATGTCGGCCACCTTGATCGGAGAGGCGGTGCTGGTGTTCTCCTCCAGAGAATTGACGGCGTTGTTCAGCGTGATGGCTGTCGGTGCCTGGTTCGGCAAATTGGATGGCGCATAGACCCAGAGCTGCGGATACTCGATGCTGCCGCCACCGTTTTCATTCACGACGTAGATGATGCCCGCGCGGTCCATGGTGATGCCTTCGTGCTGCTGGTCGGCGGCGGAGAGCGGGTTGCCTGGATCGGAGGTGATGTTCAGCGTGCTGAGGATGTTGCCACTGCGGTCGATGTTCACCACTCGTGCGTTCTCCTGGCTGAGGACGAGCAGGTTGCCCGCCTGCGGCTGACCGGTCATGGAGGGGATGTTGGAGAGGGCAAACACGTCCGCCACATCCGTCATGCCGAGCAAGGTGGTGTCGAAGAGGTTCGTGGAGTTCACCGTGGTGGATGAGCCGTTCGTGGCCGTGCCTGCGGCGAAGTCCACGCCGGTCTGGAAGACACCAATTGGTGTTTTTTCCTTCAGCACGATGAAGCCGCTGGTCTGCGGATCATACGAGAGACCTTCCGTGCCGGTGTTGTCATCAAAGGTGCCGATGTCCACCGTCTGCGCAGCAGCACGGGTGAGTGTGGTGCCTGCGGCGTAGGTGAACTTCACCAAACGGCGCTCGCGCTCTTCGCTGAGGACAAACTGTCCGCCGCCGATGTAGGTGAGACCCTCGGGATCATAAAACTCAGTGCCTTGCGGATTTCCGGCGTTCAGCTCCAGCGACATCGTGTCGATGAGTTGCCCTGTTTTGGAGACCTGCGTCACGGCACGACCACCATCGCCGGTGATGAAGAGCGTGTCGGTATCCCAATTGTAGGTCACGGCGGAGGCCTCATCGCACAGCAGATTGTGCGCGGCCGTGCCTGGTGGCAGGGCTGTTCGGCGATACTCCGGCAGGTTGATGCGTGCGACGCGGACATAGGTCGAGAGATCGACGGAAGTGACACCCGTCGTCACGGTGATGGTGGCCGCTTCACTATCGACACTGCCGCCTGCATTGCTCACCCGCGCCCAAAAGCTGGTCGTCGTGGTGAGCGCCGGGGTGGTGAAGCTGCTGGAATTGGTGCCAACAGGTGTCGTGGTGGTGCCAACCGCCCCCTGATACCACTGGATCGTCGGAGCTGGCGTGCCCGTGGCGATGAGTAAAAGCGTGGCGGTGTAACCAGTGGCGATGGTCGTGCCCGCAGGCTGTGTGGTGATCTGCGGGGCGATGATGTCGTCATTGAGGATGGTGCCGGTGCCGCTGGCGTTCGCGATGACCGTCGTGCCGGTGGTGTTCACCAGATTCGACAGCGTGATGACGACCGTTTCATCAGGCTCAGAGTCAGTGTCGCCATTCACCGTGATGTTGATCGGCTGCGAAGCCGCGCCGGAGGCGGTGAAGTTCAACGTTCCAGAGGCAAGTGTGGCGAAATCCGTGCCGCTCGTGGCTGTGCCGCCCGTGACGGCATAATCGACTGTGAAGGCCGTGGCGGTGTCGCTGCGGGTCACGTTGAGCGCGAGCGAGCTCGTGCCGCTGTTTCCTTCGACGATGGAAGCGTTTGCGATGCTCACTGTTGGGTTGCCGACAGTCATACCGGGCGAACCGATGTCCGCAGCATTCGCCACCGAGGCGATACCACCCAGGTTGTTCACCGTGGCAAAGGTGTAGCGCGGTGTGGTGGTGCCGGAAGACGGCACCCAAACGGCCGACTGCGTTTCGGTGGCGGCACCTGCGGAAGGCCCCGCATGAGTGCCTGTGGAGGGATTTCCATCCGCCTTGGTGAATCCAGCCGCTGCGTAGCTGAAGAAGAAAAGCTCATTGCCGCCGCTGTCGAAGAAGGACACACCATCATTCTGCCCGAGGCCCGGAGCACCGATGGATTGGAAGACCTGCACGGTGTTCGAAATGCCCCACCAGGCGCGGAAGGCTGCCGGATCCATCGCTGTGAAGATCACCGACTCGCCCGGAGAGATGCTGCTGCCCGAGGGCAGCTTGTAAGCCGCCGCAGCCGCCGCACTGCGACCGCTGTCATGCCAGGAGTAGCCGCTGATGTCCTTCGTGCTGCCGCTGATGTTCGTCAGCTCCCAAAAGTCATTCACCCCTGTTGCTGCCTGCTGCGAAAGCACCTCGGTGAGCATGAAGCTGGTTTCAACGACGTCGCTGTCATCCTGCACGGTGAGGTTAAACGTCGGTGAAGTAGCACCTGTGGCCGTGGCGGTGATCATCACGGCTTTGTCACCATCGGGGAAGCTGTCATCCACAGCCGTCACATCGAAGGTCGCGCTTGTTTGGTTCGCCAGGATGGTCACCGTGGCAGGTACCGTCGCCTCGGTGATGTCACTGGAGTTCAGCGTGACCACGAGATCGCTCGTGCTGCTCGTCACCCGGCTGACGGTGCCCGTCGCCGCCGGATTGGTGGCGCTTTCGAAGAAGGACGAAGGTGTCACACTAAGTGACAACGTCACTGAGGGAGGCGGGCCACCGAATCCACTGTAGCCAGGTGAACCCATCGTCGCGGGTGCTGTCGTGTGAGCAAAACTGCCGAAGCTGCCGATGGCGGCGGCTCCGTAGCGGGGAGTGGATGTGCCAAAGGCTGGGTCCCAAACCATCGACACCGTGGTGGCACCGCCAGCCGATGCTCCCGCGTGTCCGCCTGCGGCGGAGCTGCCATTCGAGCGGGTGAATCCGCCGGCTCCGTAGCTCTGGTAGAGCACTTCCACGTTCGAGGCATTGTAGAGAGTGATGGCGTCATTTTGGCCGAGACCAGGGCCGCTGCTGAAAACCTGCACCGTATTAGGAATCCCCCAAGCCGAGCGGAACGCCGCGGCGTTGCCGGTGACATGGAAAATGATCGACTCACCCGATGCAATGATCGTGCCCGCGGGAACAACGATGGCCCCGGTGGTTGTCCGTGCCGAATCGGTCCACTTGTAGCCGCTGAGGTCTTCCGCAGATGCCCCGATGTTCGTCAACTCCCAGAAATCGCCACCTGCTCCATCGGAATTGATCTCCGTGATCAGGAGTTGAGGCGGAGGTGCAGGCGGCAGTTGGGTGGAGATCACCTCGAGGTCAAAACCGAGGTCACTGCTGGCACCGTCGCGATTGTGCAGTTCCACGGCGATGCTGTTTGTTCCATTCACCAGCGGCAGCGAGGATGCCTGCAGTGCCACATAGGTCGTCTCGTCGGTGCCACTGATGATGGTGGCCGAGTTGGTCAGATAGTTCACCGGACCTTCAGGCATGTTGCTGCGTGCCACCTCGGTGCCGTTGATGTAGATGACTGCTCCATCATCGCGCATCAGATTCAGCGCCAGCGACCTCACCAGCGAGGCGTCTGCCACCTCAAAGCTGCGGCGTAGATAGGTGGTGATAAACCGGCTGCCAGAGGGGCCACTGTTCACGGTGGTGATGATGTGGGTGTCGCCGTAACCGAGAGGCCCTGGGCCAGAATTCCAAGCGCCATCGGCAAACGCGACTTCTTTCCATGCTGTTCCCTGGTCACTGCCATCGTCCAGATACTTCCAAGTCGCCCCCTTGGTGATCAGCGTGAGGCTTTCTGGCGTCACCAAGGTCACAGGCACCAAGGTGGACGTTTTCGTGGCGCCATCATTGTCAGTGGCGACGGCGGTGAGAGTGTGCGGGCCAGCTGCACCACCAGTCCACGCGAATGAGTAAGGCGCTGTCGTGTCCTCACCCAACTTGGTGACGCCGTCGTAGAACTCGACCTTCGTCACCACGCCATCCGCATCAGAGGCGGAGGCGCTGATAGTCACGCCCGTCGCAGGTACTCGCGCCGCTGGAGCAGGTGAGGTCAACTGCACGGTGGGCAGTTGATTGTTGGGATTGGTCACCGTGATGTTGACGAGCGTGGAGGTCGTGGTGGCACCTTGATTATCGTAAGCCACCGCCTTGAGCACATAAGAGCCGCTCAAAGCCGTCCATGAGAACGAGTAGGGTGCGGTGCTGTCCTCATTCACCATGACGTCATTCGCGAAAAACTCGACCTTCGTCACCGAACCATCGGAATCGGCCGCAGAGGCCTCAAAAGCCACTTGAGCCGGCAAAACGATGCTCGAGCCTTCCGCCGGCGAAGTGAGAGAAACCGTCGGAGCAGCATTCGCAGCCGCCGTGAAGCTCCTGGCGGTGCTGCCGACATTGTTCGTGCCGTCGCTCACGGCCGCATACCATTCGTATTCGGTGCTTCCGGCCAAACCAGTCCAATCAAGCGTCGCGGAGCCGCCGCTCGCATTCACCGTGCCCAGCGCCGTCCACGTCGCGGTGCCAGCGCCCATCGTGTAAGGCAGTGTGAACTCGCTGTCCGCATCGGTTTCAAAGGTCAGCGTGCGGGTTTGCAAAGTCTTCGCAGTGATCGTGTTGTTCGCGGGCGAGAAGACGAAGTAGCGCAGCCAGGAATCGCCGCCGTTTGCGCGGCTTTGGTAGTCTTGTAGCACGGTGTAAACGGTGCGGCCTTCGAAGACGTCAGCACGCTGGCCTTCACCATGAATGTGGCCGCAGAGCATGAGGAAGAGGTTCGGATTGTCCTTCAGATTGTCATACACTGCCTGGCCGTGACCGCCCCAGGTGGCGGGATTGCCGGTGCTGATGAGCCAGTGGCTGGTGATGATGGCGCGGCGGTTGGGATGCGCTTTGAGCAGTGCATCCGCCCAGTCGAGCACGGCCTGGCTGGCGCTGGAGCGGTATTCGAGATTGATGATGATGAAGTCGAGGCCGCTGGCGCTGAAGAGCTGGTAATTGTTGTCGTTGTTCGTGCTGTAATTGCCGCCCCAGTAAGGCCGTCCAGCCCAGCGTGCGGTGCCGAAGTAGGTGTTCCAGTAAAGGCTGGCTCCATCCGGGCTGCCGATGGGCTGCTGGTCATGATTGCCCGGAGCACCACCCCACGGGATGCCATGTGTGAGCAGCGTCATGGCCGGATCTTCGATGATGTCCATCGCGCTGTCGGCATTGATCCACTCCTGCTGCACGGCGTCGCCATTCTGCACCATGTCACCCATGTGCGCGACGAAGGGGATGTTTAGCGTGTTGCGATTCGCCACGATCCAATTGGTCTGGCTCAGGAAGTGCTGAAGGCGCGTCCCTCCCGTGTTCTCTGAGTAAAACTGCGTGTCAGGCAGTGTCACCAGCGTGAAATCCGGCCCGACAGGCGGCGATTTCAGCCTGCCGTAAAACGTGACCGTCATCGGCTGGCTCTCGGGATCTGCCACACTCGCGGAAAGCGTCACAGTGCCGCCGGTGCCCGCATTCGTGGCCAGATCGGCAGGCGAGGCGAGCGTCACCGTGGGCGCTTGATTCGCGATGACAGTCACCGTGATCGCGGCGGAGGTCGTGGTGGCCGTCATGTCATCCGTGGCCTTCGCGGTGAGCGAGTAGGTGCCGATGGCGACGTTGTTCCAAGCGAAGGAATACGGTGACGTCATGTCCTCGCCGAGTTTCGTCGCACCATTGAAGAACTCCACCTTCGCCACCGTGCCGTCGCTGTCGGCGGCATTGGCATTGATCAGGATCGTTGCAGGCGCGAGGAAGGCCGTGCCATCGGCTGGCGAGGTGATGGAGACCGTCGGCGGTGTGGTCAACGGCGCTTCCACCGTAACGTTGATGACGCTGCTGTTCGCGAAAGCTCCAAAATTGTCCGTCGCACGGGCGGTGTAGCTGTAGCTGCCCTGAGCGAGGCCGCTCACATCGAAGGAATAAGGCGCGGTGGTGTCTTCACCGAGCTTCGTGGCTCCGCTGAAGAACTCCACCTTGCTGATCGTGCCATCGGGGTCACTCGCGGTCGCATGGATCGTGAATGCGGCAGGCGCATTGAAGGTGGCGTTGTTTGCCGGTGCGGTGATCGCCACGGTGGGCGGGTCATTGCTCACCAGCGTGGCACCTTCGATCCACAGAGGACCGTTGGTCAGCGTGCCGGCAGAGGTGCCCGTGCTGCTCGCGGCCGTCGTTCCGGTGCCTTCGTTCAAACCATAGCGACCCACGAGTCCTGGCGAACTGGCGACAGACACATCCTTCGTTGCAGTGATCTCCGCCGCGCTGCGGGCGTAGCTCCAGACGCGCACTTCATCGATGATGCCGTGGAAGGCACCTTCACGAGTTCCAGCGGAAGTCATCGCCGTGCCGATGCCAAAGTGCTGGATGCTATCATAGCGCGGCAAAGCACCCGCGAGCGCCGTGGCGCTGCCGACTTCGACACCATTGAGATACATCTTCCAGGTGAAGGTCGTGCCGTCGTAAGTCACCGCCGCGTGATTCCAGGTGCCATTCGTGATCGGCGTATTCGTGGCGGTGATCGGGTAATTTTGCCCTGAAGTGATGCCCGCAGCCGGATAAGCCTCAAAGTCGGCCACGAGAATGCCTGCCGTGGTGATGCCGAAGAAATAATTGCAGTCCACATTGCTGCCATCGCCCTCGCCACGACCTTTGCCGAACAACGGCACCGCCGTCACACCACCGCTGCCGGAGGAGGAGGTCAGTCCGGCACCATCCTTCCGGAACCAGCACTCCAGCGTCAGGCCATTCGTCGGAGGCCCGCCCACGCCGAGATCGAGCGCCGTGCCCATCGTGACGTAGTCATTCACACCATCGAACCACAGCGCGGTATTCGCGGGCAGGTTGTTTGGATCGAGCGTCACATTGACCGTCACCGCAGTGCTCGTCGTGGTGAAACCATCGTTGTCCGTGGCACGAGCAGTGAAGCTGTAAGCACCTACTGGCAGAGCCGTCTGGCTAAAAGAAAACGGCGCAGTCGCGTCTGTGCCGACGGAAGTCCCATTCCTGAAAAACTCCACCTGCGTCACCGTGCCGTTCGCATCGGCGGCGGTTGCTTCCACCTCAAAGGCAGCGCCCGTGATGACGTTTGAACCATTCGCCGGAGTCGTGATCGCCACCGTCGGCGTCACCGGAGCCTCGAAGAAGGCAAAGCTGAACATGTCTTCTCCCGTCGTCGCGCCGTCTTCCAAGACTGGAGCCGCTGTGGCGCTCACGATGTCGCGGCTTTCGATGACGTAGCGTGTGTTTGCTGCGTCCCACTGGTAGGAGATGATGTTATCAATATTGTTCGTGGCACCGCCTTCCGGGCTGACGATGAGCGTGCCGGTGGCCGGGCTCATGCCGGGGATGCTCAGATACCACTGCCCCGTGCCGCCTTTGGTCACGGTGAAGCTGCCGCCGCTCACGTCCGTGCTCGCATCGCTGTTCACGCGGCCCATCGCTTTGAGTTGCTTCGTGCCCACATCTGCCGTTTGCAGATACACGAAGGCAATCGGGTCCTGCTCCGTGGCAGGAGCCGCAGTGGTGCCGGTGCTGCCGTTGTCACGCACATGCATGGTGAAGCCGCTGCCATTCACAAAGCTTGCGGCGTAGTTATCCTCGTTCTTGAGGTGGCTCACCAAAAGGATTCCGTTTTGCGAGGTGTAGGCCGCATTGATCGTCGTGAGGTTCAGGCCAAACAGCCCCGCGCCCGCTGTGGTGAACTGCACCCCCAAGTTGATGCCCGTGCTGGCTTTCAGCGTGTCCGTGGCACCGCCGTTGGCATTCGCCGCGTTGCGAGCGACACCGCCGAGCCACTGCGAGTAGGGGAAGAAAGCGCAGGCCACGTTTTGATTCTGCTCCTCAGCATTCGGAGCGCGGAAAAGTGCCAGGTAGTAGCGATTTGGCGTGGTGGTGCTGTCCAGATCCACACCCACCGTGGTGTAGAAGGTGCCGATCGTCTCGCCGACCGAGTTGTTGTTGCGACCATTCTCGGAAACCGCAGCCACCAGCACACCCGTGTCGTAGTCGTTCGTGTTGCCGAAGGTCACGTTGTAGTCCGCCTTGTTGCTGCCAGTGCGGATCGCAAAGTTGGGCGAGCTACCGGCACTTTTCGTCACGGTGACCGAGGTGGTGGCATTTCCAGCGTCGTTTTGCACGACGTTGAGATTGCCAAACTCAGTGGTCTGAGCCTGGCCGATCAGTGGGAGCAGCAGGGCTGCAAGGAGAGTGCGTTTCATGGGTGGGGGGAAGGAGCAGGTGGAGCGACGACGACCGCAGGTGCGGCGATACCGAGGGCTTGTTGAGTTTGAGCGAGCACGCCCGCGAGCAGCGGCGAGCCACGTTCGAGATGCGGGAGACTTAGGAGGTGACGATGCAGCGCTGCCCATGCCTCGCGGGCCTCCGCCTTGCGTCCGGCAGTCGTCAGCACCTCCGCACGCCGTGCCATCCACGGCTCTGCACGCGGCGCGATCTTTTGCAGCACATCCACACAGCGGAGCGCCTGATCGGCATTTCCAGCCTTCAGCTCCGCATCGAGCGAGGCCGCCAAAAGCTCGGGATCATCCGGATGCGCCCGCAAAGCCTTGCGCAGCACTTCGACCGCATTTCCAGCCTTCGCCGCCTCCAGCCACCAAGCCGACGGAGCATGTGAATCGAGCTTCAAAGCCTCCTCAAAATCCTTTTGAGCCTCCACACGCTTCCCGAGCTTCAAAAGCACTTTTCCACGCTGCGCGAGTGCCAACGCATGTCGCGGCTGTTTCGCCAACAACGCATCCAAAACACTCTTCGCAGCTTCATGAAGCCCACCTTCGGCAAGAGCCATGCCTTCTATGAGCTCGACTTCATGCTCGCCAGATGAAAGCCTGCGCACACGCTCGCATTCGATGAGCGCCAGCTCCCACTCACCATGCTCCTGATGCGCACAGGCCAGCTTAAACCGCAGCCCCGCGTCATTAGGCGTGATGACGAGCTTTCGCGCAATGTCTTCCACCACATCATGGTAAGCACCATGCGCACGAGCCTGCGACGGGCAGGCGCTGAGGACAGCAAGAACGATGGCGATGAGTGAACTGCGAAAAATCACGCGCCCGCTTCTCCATCGCGTCAACGATTCAACAAGACACAGTGCTGTAACAACCGCTTCGACGCAGGCTCGTCACACACGATTCTCCTTCGCAGACCACTCTGATGCGAGCTTCTGCGAAGATTTCGACACACGCTTGATTGTGTCATCGCGGGAAACAGTGTCGTAACACTGCACGCGTGAATCCTCTTTATCTCATCGACGCCATCGGACCGTTTTTTCACGATCACGATGCACGCACCATCAACTGGTCGAAGATCCCGTGGCACATCGTGCCGGTGAATGATGACGCGTGGTGGGCACGCGTGCGCGAGGAGCTGCGGCTGATCTGCGCCAAAGCCTCGTCGTGGGGCTTTAATGCTGTTTCGTTCGATGACGTGGCGCATCTCGCGGATCACGAATGGCTGGAGCCTGAGCTGCGAGAGCGTGTGAAGGCGTTTCGAGGCGAGTTTGCGGCCTGTTTCGAGGTTTGCGCGGAGTTTGGACTGCGGGTGTTTGTGACGATGGATGTGATGTCGCTGACGCCGGCGCTGAAAGCACGCGTGGGCACGGAAAAGGTCGCTTTTCTCGCTGGTATGCTCGATGCCTTCCTCGCGGACTTTCCGCAGGTGGCGGGTGTGATTGCCCGAATCGGCGAGGCGGATAGAAAAGGCGTTCACGATGAGTTTCGCAGCGAACTGACCATCCAAACGCCTTCACAGGCTCGTGAACTGCTCCAAGCCTTGCTTCCGGTGTTTGAGCGGCATCAGCGCACGCTCGTCTTCCGCACCTGGACGGTCGGCGCGTATCCCATCGGCGATCTGATGTGGCATCGCGACACCTTTGAGCGTGTGTTTGGCGGCCTGGAGAGTGATTCGCTCGTCGTCTCGATGAAATACGGCGAGAGCGATTTCTTCCGCTACCTGCCGCTGAACAAGAATTTCTTCCGCACGAAGGTGAAGAAGATCGTCGAGTTCCAAACGCGGCGTGAATACGAGGGCTGCGGTGAGTATCCGAGCTTCGTCGGCTGGGAGTATGAGCGGTATGTGCGCGAGCTACGCCAATCGCCCGATGTGATCGGCTGCATGGTGTGGTGCCAGACCGGCGGCTGGGTGCCGTTTCGACGGCTCGCCTTCCTCGATGCCGAGGCGCTGTGGATCGACCTGAACACCTTTGTGACCATTCACGTCATGCTCGGAAGCCTTGTCGAAAGCGCCGTGCGAGCCTTTGCTGAAGAACGCGGCCTTCCCAATGCCCGTGCCTTGCTGGAACTGCTGCGGCTGAGTGATGAAGTTGTGCGCGAGTTGCTCTACACGGAGGAGTTTGCGCGGCAGAAGCTCTTTTTTCGCCGCGTGCGCATCCCGCCGCAGCTTCAGGTGTATTGGGGAAACATCTTCATCAATCACAGCATCAAGAAGCTGCTCACGCACTTCGTGAGGGAGCCGGAAGGAGCTTTGCGGGCCGCGGCGAGGTGCCTGGATCGTCTCGATCAGATGCTGGCGCTCGCTCCGCAGGCCGGTGTGCCGGTGGAGGACATTCAATTCATGCGCGATACCTTCCGGCTGCTCGCTCTGGCTCGTGAATACTACTTCACCGAGTTCACACCCGAGCTGGAAGCCAGGCTGCGCGAAGCGAAACGCGACTACAAAGCACGGTGGCCGAAACGCGGCCTGCATGCCCGCTACCGCGTCAAAATGGATTTCAAACCCTTCTGGCTGAAGCGCCGCTACCTCGGCTGGGCGCTGGAGCTCGTCCTGCGCCGCCGCCGTGGCTACCGGATCATCGACCGCCTGCTCACCCTGCACCTGCTGTCGATGATCTATCGTCTGATTGCCTGGAAACGCCCGCACTGGATCCCCGGCTTCGCCAAGGAAAGCGCGATGGGCGTGGACGTGGTCTTCCGGTGATTACTTCTTTGCCGTCTTTTTCTTCGCGGTTGCCTTCTTCGGCTTCTTGGCGGTTTTGGGATGGCGCAGGGCGTGGAGCTTCTTTTCGTCGGCGCGGGTAGGTTCGTCCTTTTTGGAGCCTATTTTGAAGTGGCTGAAGAGCCGGGCGAGCAGTGCGGCGTGCTTGTGCTTGATCTTGAGGTGGGCGCCCTGTTTGCCGGTCTTGATGAGGCCGACGGCGACGAGCTGCTTCAGGTGCGCAGCAAGGTCGGCATCGCCGATGGCGAGGAGGACACGCAGCTCTGGCACGGTGATTTTATGCTCCTGCACGAGGTGGAGAAGGCGCAGGCGGGCGGGATCGGCGAGGGCGGTGACAAACGGGAGGAGAGTGGTCATGGTGGCTGCCATGCTTCGCCGAGAAGAGAGCCGGGCGGCAAGCGAAATGGCGAAAGTGACAAAATCGTCACCACAAAGCCCGGCAGACTCATGAGCGCTTTCGCCCGATGAACATGCCGTAATGCCAGAGGCCGAGGTAGGCGGGGTGGCGTGTGTCGCTAAGCGGGGTGAAACGCTGGCGCAGCAGCGGCCAGAGATGTCCCTGCATGCGGACGTGGTTGCGGCGCATCCACTTTTCGAACCACGAGGTTTCGGTGTGATAAAAATCGACAACGGCGATGATGCCGTCGGGGTTCAAATCGGCGGCGGCAGTCTCGATGGCACGCTCCCAGCCGGGATTGAACATGCTGAGGGCATAAGAGCAGAGGATGAGATCGAAGCCTCCTGCCGGGGTGTCGTAGGCTCGCTGCACGAGTTGCACGCCATGGGTGCGCTGTTTGGCGATGCGGAGCATGTCCACGCTCAGGTCGAGACCGGTGATGGAGGCCTCGGGGAAGGCGGCGCGGAGGACATTCAAGTTTCGTCCGGTGCCGCAGCCCACCTCGAGGATGCTTTGCGGCCGGATGAAGCCCGCCGCACGATGAATGACGGCATCGCGGCCGAAGAGGAAGCTCCAGCGCGTGGCATCGTAAATGCGGGAGTGGAGGGCGTAGTAGCCTTGAAGGGTCTCGTGGGGTGCGGTGACGGCGTTCATGGCAGGATCTCGGCGAAGTGGGTGCTGCCGTAGGTTCCCACGCGGTCGAGCGGATGGAGTCGCGTGGTGATTTCGGGATGAAAACGAAGACGCGCACGGATGTCCGCCGGGATGAAATCGACATCGAGTCCGGCGCTTCGCATCAGGATTTTCGCGCCGGAGCGGCTGTTGGCAAAAATGAGCTCCCACTCCTCGCGCAGCGCGTCGAGGTCATGCGCGGCGAGCCAGTCCTGATGGTCGAGCAGCACGAAGTGGGAGTATTCACCCGGATGCTCGCGGAGGAAATTCGAGATCGTGGTGGTGCAGGGCTTGAGACGATGCAGACGCTCGCGCAACGCGGGCTGATGCTCGTGACGGAGGTAGTTCGGACAGCAGGTGAAGGAGTAGCTGCCGGTGATGTACACACGCCAGAAGTAATTGTCCGCCATGGGCAGCTCGGTGAAGACATGGCGCATCTTGTCCTTCACATAGCCGCTGAGGCCGCCGGGATAGCTGTCCTGGATGAGCTTGATCTGCGGACGTGGCACGCCGAGCAGCGTCATGAGCGCGGGCTGGCGCACGAGCCAGTCAATGAAGCCGGTCCACACCTCGCGCTCGATCATTTCCCAGGCGGCGCGTTGTGCCTCGAGGCTACGGGCATCAAGGAGGGCGAGCGCGAAGTTTTTGATGTTCGGCTTGAGGCGGAAAAGCGCCTGTCCCATGACCCACGCGGCGATGCCGGAGGTGCCGTGGTAGTAAAAAGACTTCTTCATGCTGCCGGGATGGAAGAAGCCGATGCGCCGATCCCAGAACGTTTGCGCGGCGGGGCTCAGAGTGCCTCGAACCTCCGCATAGAGTGTTTTGTGAAAGCGATGCGAGCCGATGCCGAACATCTCGAAGAGATCATCAAAGCCGCCGCGGGCAATGAGGGCCATCTTCAGCTCCAGCAGCGCGTTCTGGCGGAAGTTCACATCAATGGCATGGATCTCCGCGGGATCATCGAGGAGGTAGTCGAGCGCATTGCAGCCGGCGCTGGTGATCATGACGACCTTGCTCGTGGCATCGAGGCCGAGCATCTGCCGGTCGAGGCGCGGGTCTTCCCAAGCGCAGTTGTAGATCAGGTTGGAGCCGTGGACGTGCTTGAAGACGATGTCGTGAGCGGCTTTGACGAGCGGACGAGTGGCGTGATGAACCATCGCTCAACAAAACAAGCAGGCGTGCGCCTGGCGAATGCTGCCGTGGAGCACTTTCGTCACCTGGCGAGCTTCAGGAAGGCCATCTCTTCATCGAGCAACAGGCCTTCCGGCACCTTCTCGGCAATCTGGAAAGCCTCGGCAGGTTTGCCAGTCGTGGCGAGGAGTCCGCTGAGAACAGCACGGCGCCCAGGCGGCATGCCATCGGCTTTGAGGTGGCTGCTCATGACTTGGTCCAATGTACCGCGATCTCCGAGACGATAGGCGGCGAGGGCGCGGAAGAGCGCCGGCGACTTGGTGGCATCGGAAAGCACGACTTCCATTTCCTCGCCGAGCAGCAGTCGCAGGTAGGCGAGCTCTTCGGCGATCTGTGCATTGGCGGGATTCATCTCCTGGAGGCCGCGAGTGACTTCGAGCAAGGCCCGCGTGTCCTTTGAGCTCTCGGCGATGGTTTTGGCATGCAGCAGGAATTCCGAGCGACGTGCCTCGACGGCGGTGGCGAGGTGCAAAAGGCCTTCGAGCGCGAGCTCCGGCATTCCTAGACGCTCGCTGAGACCGGCGGCGAGCTCGAGCTCCTCGAACTCTCGGGCGGCGATGGCGGACTCGATGGCAAAGCCGAGCTGGCGGCGGGATTCCTTCATGTCGGGCTGTAGATGACTCTCGGCATCGGCGAGCCAGATGGAGACGAGGGTGTTGGAAACGGGCGGGCGCTTGCTGGGGAGAGCCTGCTTCATCTCCTGCCAGCGGCCTTCACCGGCGAGAGCCTTGATGAGCGCGGTGAAGAGCGGACGCGAGGACATGGCGAGTTGCGGCGGGACGATCTTGAGCAGCAAGGCGTGCTCGTGATGCGCGGCGAGCCACGCGGCCATCTCGACGAGCGTGCCGGCCTTCTCGGTTTCAAAGCGTGAGACCTCGCGGCGGATCAATTCGTCCTTTTGCTCCGGAAAGAAGCGGATGAGGGCGCTGACAATGTCGAGCCGGACGCCGAGATCGGCATGCGGATGACCTTCGACGATAGGGAGCAGACGCTTCGCATCTTCGGCGGTGAGCCGCGCATCCCGCAGGATGGCACGCGCGGCGGCGATGCCGACAGGCGGCGGGAGATGGCAGAGCGCCCAGAGCTCGGTCCATGACTGGTTGCGATACTCCGGGAAGGCGCTGCGGCTGTTTTCGATGGCAAACTCAAGCCGGGCCTCCGGCGAGTCTTTGTCGAGAAGACGTGCTTTGCGGGCGGAATCGACGGCTGCGGTCGTCTGACCTTCGGCAGCTTGCAGGCGGGCAAGCATCGCGAGCGCCTCGGGAGTGCTGGCGGCTTCGGCGGGCAGAGCAGCATGCACGCGGCGAGCTTCATCAACGCGGCCGAGCTCGACGAGGCAGGTACCGTAGAGCAACTGGTCCTCGATGGAGAGCGGCTGCTTTGTGGCGAGCAGGCGGAGGTGGTAGGCGAGCTCACGACGATCACCCTTCACGAGCTTCAAATACTGGATGATGGCGTGAAGCACCCCCGGTTCCTCCGGCGAGAGGTTTCGTGCCTCGATGAGCTCGGCGATGGCATGGCCCATGTCATCGGCCTCCATGGAAACGACGGCCTCGCGAGCATGTGAACGTGCCCAGGCATCCCGCAGCGCGGTGCGGGCAGGACGCCAGACGATACCTGCGACGACAACAAGGCCGACGACGGCGATCAGCCACACGCTGAATCGTCCAAGCACCGGCACCTTGGGCTGGTGATACTCGACCGGTGTATCATTTTGAGGCTGGAAGTCGAAGGACATGAGGGGAAATGATGAATGACGAATGCCGAAGGACGAATGAGTGGGTTATTCGGCACCGCCGCGGCGTTTGCGCTCGTCTTCGTCACTGGTGCCTTCACCGCCGCCGTAGCCGAGGATCTCGACAGTGATGACGGAGGGTGTTTGAGAGTCTTGCTTGGTCTCCTGGGTCTGCTTGGCGGCCTGCTGTGCGGCGGGAGAGTTGCTGGTGGCAGCAGTGGCGGCCGCGGCGCTGGCGAGACCACCAAGCGACGGCGTGGCGACGGATGGAGCGGCGGCAGAACCGGCACTCGTGCCTCCCACGGAGATGTTTGCGGCATTCAGCACGACGGCGGCGGCGATGTTGAGATTGCCCGTGGCACGAATGCCGGCATCGCCCGCATCCACCGCACCGATGGGCGCGATCAGATCAACATTGCCCGGACGCACGCCCGCGACGGTGGCAAGCACGCCAATGCCACCACCCGTGGCGAGACCAGCGAGGTCCGTGGCCACGGCAGCACTCGATGGATCAATGATGACGCGGGTGGGCGGTGCGGACTGGACCGTCTTGGACGATGAACCAGCGGCGATGTCGCCGATGCTCGACCAGATGGTGATGTCGCCACCGCGGAGGGTGAAGATACGAGCGATGCCGATGCTAACGTCGTCATTGGCAAAGACAGAGATATTGCCGCCCGACTCGGAGATGATGCCAGGAGGCGCGAGCGTCTCGCCGAGCACAGTGGAGGCAAGTTGTAGGCCACCACCGGGGGCGAAGATGCTGATGTCTCCGCCGCTCTTGGTGCGCACATCGCGTGCCTGGGTGTAGATGCTGCCGGTGCCAAAGAGAGGCACATCCCGCGCCGGGTCATACGGCTGAGTGGCTCCTCCTGCAGCAATCGGGCCACCAATGATGGGTGGTCCGATCCCAATGACTGGTGGGGCATTAAAGAACAGGGCGTCAATAGCCTTGTCTCCAGCCGCGTAGGTGCCTGCATCAGGGCTATCAGGATTGTTTCGATCACGACCGGCGTTTCGCAGAGCCACGTAGAAAAGGCCGAGCGCGAGCTGTTTTTGCTGCTCGGAGGTCAAAGCGGGATTGTTGAGATCCACGAACGGCACTCCGAGCAATTCGGCGAGGTCCGCTAGATTTCGCGGTGTGCTGAAATCAGTGATCAACCGATTGAAATCGAGTTGGCTGCCGCCGAGCCCCGTTGCCACGCCTCCGAGGCCTGCGGCCAGCACAATGTCCGCGCCCTCAAAGGGCAGGAAGGGATTGCGGCCGTTGCCGATGCTGTTGATGCCGGTGCCGGTGCCGTCCGAATTGTTCGCGCCGGTGCCGAGATCGAGGTCACGACCGGCGAGCACTTGGAGCGTGCCAGGACCATTGATCTGGATGTCGCCTGCTTTCGGACGCTCCGTGGAGGAGGGCAGGTTGCCGGTGGCGACGGCTGCGGTGCGCAGCGGTGAGTTGGCATTGTAGGCAATGATGTCGCGTCCAGCGGAGACGAGCGTGAGATCACTGCTGCGGACATTTTGAATGTAGAACGCGATGTCGGAGATGTCGCGTGAGGCGAGGATGGAGGATGCTTTGCCGGAGAAGAGCGTGAGGCCGGAGATGTCGCCACCCGAGGCATAGATGCGCAGCGGAGAGGTGTCTGCGACGTGCAGCACACCCGGTGCATGGAGCTGCTGCTTGGCCTGCGTGGTAGCAAACTTGCCCGAAGTGGAGCCGGACTCGGTGAGCACGGTGTTCAGATTGTCGAGGAAAGTGGCGCTGGTGAGGCGTGCCGTGAGGTTGTTCACGGCGGTGGGCGCGGCAGGATTAAAGAAGGTCTCGTAATAGGAGTAAGGCTTCAGCACGCCGGGGATCGAGGCGGGATTCGCGTCGGAGAGATTCACCGTGGCGGAGCGCCAGACGGTGGTCTGGCGGCCGGTGAGGATGGTGGAGGACACACCGGTGGGCACCAGGCCGTTCAGCGCCCCGGCGGCGAGCAACTCCAGCGTGCCGGTGGGTGAGGGAGACAGGTTCATGCGGCCGGCGAGCGAGATATCGCCGCTGAACGCGATGGCCTTCAACGTGCCCGGCATGAGCGTGGTCAGCGTCTCAAACGGAGCGACTGCCGTCTCGGCGAGGCGCAGCCACGGCTGGTAGGCCGACGCGGAGCTGGAGCTGAGCAGGAGGAGATCGCTGAGCCAGAGCGAGAGGATGGAGGAAGGCTCCGCGGTGCTGGCGAGCGTGGCTGCCTGACGAATCGTGACATCGCCACCGAGCGAGGCGACATTGACCGCGCTATCGGCCGAGTAGGTGGAGAAGTAGGTTTTATACCAGTGACGGTTCGTGAGGCCCTGCGGGAGCAGGAAAGTGTTCACAGCAGGCCCGAGCAGCACATCACCGCGAGCGCTGACATCAAAGCTGCTCTTGCCAAGGAAGAGCGTGGTGGGCATCCAGGTGTCCTGCGGCTGCACGGCATTGCCGGAGGCCAGACGGCCAAGTGAGATGGAGCGCGTGGCATTCGTGGTGATGGCTCCACCGGCGGTCAGCGTGCCGGTGCCGCGCTCGACGTAGTAAATGCCGCCGTCGATGTTGCGACCGGACAGCACGGTGACATCACCACCGCCGAGTTCGAGCAATCCGGCGGCACTGGGCGTGCCGCGGGCAGCACGGGCATTCGTCGGCGTATGGGCGCTGACGTTTTGCACATCGCGTCCGGCTTCGAGCACCACGTTTCCACCGCCGAGAGCGGCCACGCCGTCGAAGAAGTTGCTGAAGTTCACCCACCAGGTCGTGGAGGCTGCGACGTCGTTGATGCGCTGGATGCCGCTCTGGCGCACGTCGATGTTTCCGTAGTCCCCGGCGGCATTCACATAACCGCGGCGCAGGAGCCAGTTGGTCGGGAGCTGGCGCGATGAATCCGCCACCAGCGTGCCAGCATCCCGCGTGAGATGCACGATGTCATTGCCTGCCTGCACGCTCACATTGCCGCCTGCCATGCTGTATTGCACCGCGTAGAGCTGCTGCACGGCACCAAGCTCGGTCTGCGGCACGTTGGCGGTCACGTTGGGCAGCACGAAGTCGTTCGCGGTGAAAATAGTCGTGGCAGCGGGCACGGTGACACCGGCGGTGTAGATCGTGGCAAACTGGTTGAGGAGCTGCACATCGCGTCCGGCATTGATTTCGATATCGCCGGTGCCGGTGCGGATCACCTGGAAGCGGTTCGTGGCTGTCGGTGTGCCGCTGGTGGCGGTATTGTTCTCCGGGTTGATAGCGAGACGTGTGAGGGCATTCGTGCCGGGCGAGCTGTTGGCACCGGAACTCGTCGGCACGGCCTGTCCTGCATCTTTGCCGAGCAGGAGAGAGCCTGAGTCCGCGGCAAGCGAGGCCAGCGCATAGGTCTGGCGGACGTTCGCGGCGGTCACATCGGCGCCGGAGGTGAGGCGGAGGTTCCACGACTGGGAGTTCACCGGCACGTTGGTGTTCAGCGTGCTGAGCGTGCCCATCCACATGCGCTCGACGAGCGCACCGGAGGTGGCGAGTGTGAAACCATCGCTGAGCGTGTTGTAGAACTCGAGATTGCCCGTGGCACGCATCGTGAGCGTGCCCGCGGCGTTTTTCGGGCCGTAGCGGAAGGTGGATAGGTTCCAATCAGCGAGCGCGGCGGAGGTCGGTGTGCCCAGCGAGATGCTGCCGCCGCTGTTCACGATCTCCACGCCGGGTTGGAGCACGGAGACGGACTGGATCGAGGTGTTTCCACCGAGCAGCCTCGTGAACATGGCGTTGTAGTTCGCCATGAAGCTCGTGTTGTTGTTGTTGTGGATCGTGGTCGTGTTGAGTGTCTCGCCCGGGATGGCAGTCGTTCCGGCACGAAGGATGACGTTGGCCTGATTGAAGCTGTAGGTGCGGAAGCCTTCGATTTCGATGCTGGAGGCGTCGAGGAAGGTGCCGGCGATGGGATCCATGAGCAGATCGTTAAAGGTGCCATTCTGGCGGGCGCGGAGATGTACCTTGCCGCTGAACTGGCCGCGTGAGGCGCTGTCAGTCGTTTTGGCATCGACACGCAGATCAAGCGTGGAGCCGGAGGCGATGTTGAGGCTGCCAGCGCCGGTCGATTCGATCCAGATGGCACCGCCTTTGCCTGCGCTGTCGAAGTTCTGGCCGCGCACCGTCAGCGTGGAGCCGTTCATCAATGCCACACCACCGCTGGCGATGAGATCAATGCGTCCGCCGGCGCTGCCGGAGGCGTTGATGGTGCCGTTGACGATCAACGCGCCGTTGTCGAGCGCGAGGAGGAAGCGTCTGGCATTCACCGTGCCATCGATGCTGATGCCACCATTGCGCACACGAAGATCCCGCGAAGCGGTGAAGGCACCGGCGTTGAGGCGGTCGTTCAAATCGGCAAATGAAGTCAGCGTGCCGACATCAAGCTCGAAGCTGGCGGTGGCGGCTCCCTGGCCTGCAAGCATGCCGTTGAACACGAACTGGTTCGCGGCCTTCACGGTGAGCGTGCCCGCATCGCCGCCGCCGGTCAGCGCGGCGAGGTTCACGAGGCCGTTGGTGCCGATGATCACGTTTCCAGCATCCGCCGTGAGTGAGACACGACCTGCATCGGTGAAGCGCGTGACATCAAAAAAGGCCTGCGAGATCCCGCCGGCATTCAGCGTGCCGTTCACCGTGACATCGCCGGTGGTGGCCAGCAGCGAAATGAGGCCGCTCGGCAGGAGGACATCGCTTTCGGCGAGAATGGAGCTGCCTTCGAACGTGAGCGAGGCTCCCAAACCGAGCGTCGAAGGCGCAAACGATGTCGCTGGCTTGCTGAGGTGCAGCAGGCTGCCGGCGGCGATGAGCTGCGAGGCCTTGCTCTCGGCCCTCACGAAGGGCGAGACGATGTTGAGGGCGTTTTGAGCACGGAAGGAGCCCGTGTCGCGCACGGTGACACCTTGCGCGGCGGTGAGCGTGACCGTGTTGAACTGGTCGATGGCGAGCGCGTTCTGGCCGAGGGTGATCGTGTTGGCCGTGAGATTGAAGCTGCCCGTGGCCGCCGCGGCGGTGCCCGGCACGGTGGCGAGGGCGCTGTTGTCCAAAACGAGGCTTTGAGCCGTGAGATCAATGCTGCCGCCGTTTTGATTGAATCCGCGGATTTCACCCGCGTGAAGCTCCAAGGCTCCCGCGGAGGCAAACGAGCCCGTGCCGTAAAAATCAATCGAGGAGTAGCTGAGCAGTGAAAGCGAGCTGGAGGCTTGCAAAGCACTCAAAAGACCTCCGCCGAGCACGAGACCTGCATTTGGCTGCAAGGCTCCCGCATTCACCAGTTGGATGCTGATGCGTCCGCTGTTGAGCTGGATGGCGCTGGCGGTGAGCTGCGTGGTGATATCCAGGCTCGTGGCATTGGTGGAGTCGAGTGTGACGGTGCGGCCGGAGATCACCGCGTTCGCGCCGATGCTGAGCGAAGGAAGCGCGGAGGCCGTCACACCCCTGCGGGAGGTTTGCGCCCCCGTCACGCCGCTGACGCGGACGAAGGCACCATTGCCGCCCAGCACAAAAGCATCCGCGGAGGACTGCGAGCCGGTTTGCAGGAGGGAGGAATCCGCCGCGAGCGTCAGGTTTTGAGTCGCGGCGAGCAGCACGTCCGTGCCGAGAAGGGGCGAGCCGGCGTTGTCGAGCGTGAGATTGGTCGTGCGCACGGTGATGCTGCCCGAGCTGGAGCGCTCACCACCGACGAGGAGGCTTTCTGCGTTCCAGGCGCTGAGCAGCGCGGCATTCAAGACGAGCTTTCCAGGCTGTGCCGGTGCTCCGGGAGCCGCTATGACGATGTCGAGCGGGCTGCTGACATCGACACGGCCTCCACGAGCATTGGTGGCTCCCGCCGCGCTGACGAGACCCGCGAGCTGCATCGACTGCTGCGCTCCGAGAAGCGCGTAACCCGCATCCAGCGGGCCGCGTGTGACGGGCAGGCTGAGCCGCTGCTGGGCGGCGCTGATGAAGCTCTGCGCCGAGGCATCGGTGTATTCCGCACGGATCTTCACCACGTTCTGCGGTGCGATCTCAAAGGACTGGTAGATCTGCGCGGAGGCGGTGGGATTGAGGCTGTTGAAGCGGTAGCCCGTGGTCAGCACCGCGCCTCCGGGCTTCACAAAAGAATCCACCGGCTCACTCGTGTCCGGCGTGATCAGCAAAGCACCCGGAAGCAAGGCGTATCGAGCTGGTAGCAGCGTGTAGCTCCCCGCGGCTAGCAGCGAGCTGCCACGCAGAAAGACCTGATCGCCCACTTGAAGCGCGTTGTTCGTGTAGCCGGTGTCACCGCCGAGGTTGGCGGCATTGATGCCGGAGGTGGAAAAGGCGGCGAAGGGCGCGAAGGAAGACGCGTAGCCTGGCAGGATCGCGAACACCGAATCGGAATCGAGGATGTCCTTCGTGCCGCCATTGCCCTGCACCCAGCGGTAGGCATACAGCTCGCCGCCGCCACGGATGTCGAGCGTGGAGCCCGCTTCGGTCGTGACGTTCTGCGCGGAGACACGCAGGGATTTTTCCGGCACACCGGTGGCCGTGATGTCGAGCCCGGTGGGATCGATCCAGTTCGTGCCGTCCTTGATGAGGCCATAAGGAATGACAACGCCTGCTCCGGTCTGCGGATCAATCGCCGAGACAGAGGTCGTGGAGCCCGCGGCGAGGGTGATCTGCTGCGTGACGGGCACATTGCTGTTCGTGACGAGTCCACGCGGAGCCGTGCCGGTGCCGTCCCAGCCCAGGCGGATGCTGCCAAACGGTGCCCTCAGCACGCCGGCTTGCGTGATCGTCTGCGCGTAGATGCTCAGCCTGCCCGCGGCGCTCAGCGGGAACTGCGGCGTGACGCCGGAGGACGCGATGCTGACCGCTCCGCCATTGGTGGCGGTGATGGTGAAGGTGGACGCGGTCTCCGGCACGATCTGGCCGGCGGTGAGATCAAGATTGCCCGCGATGTCGAGATAACCCGCTCCACGCAGTTCATGCCGTGCGGTGATGGCGGCGCTGCCGATGCCTTGCAGCGAGAGGAAGCCGGTCTCGACCAGATCCGCGGTGACGACGAGCCGTCCGCCGCCGGCCGTGGGGCTGAAGTAGCTGGGCACCGTGCCGCCGCCACCAGCGTTGTCCTTTTCAAACGGGTTCACGAGTTCCTCATCACGCACCGGCTGGCCGAGCGAGAGGCCGAGCTTCACATACGCCGCGCTGAGCGTGGTGAGCGCATCGGCTTGAATCACACCGCCATCGGCGATGCTCAAGGCTCCGCGACCGTTCAACGTCACCGCGCCGCGAAACTCGACATTGCCGCCGAGATGCAGCGAGTCGAAGCCGCCGTTTTGAAAGGAGTTCGCGCCGAAGTAGCCGAGTGCAGGAATGCCGGGCATCGCGCCAAGCCCCGAGGCAGGCAGCGCGAAGGCACTCATGTCCTGAGCGACGATCAGCGTGATATCGCGATCATCCTTCAAACCGCCCGGAATGTAGAAACGACCCGAGTCGATGCTCAATGTGCCGCCTTGCGCAGCCGCTCCACCGGCCTGGCCGAGCAGGGTGGCACGCGAGAACAGGAACTGGCCACCCGTTAAAGCGATGTGGCCCGCATTGCTCATCACAAGCGTCGGCACGAGTTCCGCGGGCTGGAACCATTCGGTGACCGAGCCGATGTTGCGAAGCGGATTGCCTGCCTGCTCAGGTGTGAGATCGAGCACGGCCGCCGTGCCGGAGACATCCAGCATGGCTCCCGCGTCCGCGATGAGGTTTCCTTCGACAGTGATGCTGCCGCCCGCGTGCACCGTGCCGCTGCGACGACCGAGGATGTCATATCGATAGACCGTCTTTCCAGTCGTGGAGACGCTGGCCGAGGAGCCGAGCTGCACGGTGGTGAAGGCAAAGTTCGACGCGGTGTTCTCCGGATACTGAGAACTGCCATGGATCAGCACCTCGCCGCCGGGCGCGATGATGCCACCGAGCATCTGCACGGTCTGCCCATGCAGCGTGACTTTGCCAAGCGCATCGGTGGTGATGAGCGAACCAGCACCCATCTCGATGCGGCCACGCACAAGCAGTTCGTTGCTGGACGAGTCGAGCACGCCTGGAGCACGGAAATCGAGGCTCACCGTGTTTCGATAGCCCTCCGGCTGCAGCAAGGTGGCAAGCGTGACGAGGCTGCGACCACTTTGAGTGCTCACATTCGCCTGCAGGCTGCTCACCACCGGAGTGATGAACGTGCCCGGTGCGATGACGATGGCCGGATTGGAGCTGTCCACGCCAGCAGGCGCGGAGCCGAGACCGGTCATCGTGAAGGACTTGAAGCCTCCTTGACTGAAGAAAGCGGGATCCAGCAACAGCGTGTTTGGAAACGCTGCCACGCCACCGACCTGAATCGTTGGCGCGAGCAGGCTCAACGTGCCGCCATTGGCACCGGAGAGGCCGCGAAGCGATCCACCGATGGCCAGATGCCCGCCGAGAATGGATTTGAGCATCGGATCACGACCGCCGAGCAGCGAGAGCGTGCCCGCATTGCCATGATGGATCTGCTGATCGACCAGCACGCCGCCGCTGACATCCAGCAGACTGCCAGCGAGCACATCCACCTGCCAGCCTTCCACGCGAATGCTGCCTCCCGCATAGGTGCTGGCACCTCCGCTGAGCTGGCGTGGCACACTGAAGGGCGCGGGCGCGTCATCACGATCATTCAAGATGAGACCCGCTGTGCTCAACGAAGCTCCCGAACCAATCGTCACGCGGCCGCGGCCCGCGTTCGCGGCAGGCACGGGCAGATTGTTCGTGATGATGACGTTCGAATCAAAGGGGGAGATGTTGAAGGCGATGAGGTCAATGAGTCCCGCCGGGGCGCTGATGCTGCCTTGCACGTTCACGTTGGCCCCGTGCAGCGAGACGGTGCCGCCCACGGGTGCTTGCAGGCTCACGCCGACGGGCAGGGTGATATCGCCAGCACCGTTGTTGACGAAAAGGGATCCAAACGCCTGCTGGGAGAGCAGCGAGGACGCGAGTTCCACCGCGGCGCGTCGCTCGGCACGCAGCGCGAGAGGCTTGCCACTGCCGTCGAATGCAAAGGCATCGGCCGCAGGCAAAGCGGAGGCGGTGCTGGTAAAGGTGATCGCGGGCGGCGTGGGCGAGATCAAGGGGAACTCGGGAATTGCACGCGAGAGCAGCTGGGACTGCCACTGCAGCGTGAGGCTGCCGGCCTTCGGCGCGGCATTGAGCTGCTGCGGACCTGCCACGGTGCCCGCGACGAAACCGCCATCGAGAGCCATCGCAGAGGCGCTGATGCTCACATTACCCGCAGCGGCACCAAAGAGATGGCTGTTCTCGAAACGGCTGTTGTCACTGGAGGTGCTGGAAGTGGTCGTGGTGACTCCCCAGCGTGAATCCAAGCTCGAACTGACAGGATTGTAGATGCCATCGTAGATCACCGAGGGATCGGCGCGGGCGATGTCCACGAGATTGCCATCATCGACGAGGCGCGTGGTGTTCACCGTGCCGGACGCAAACTCCTGATAACCGCCCGCCGTGTTGATGCGCGAGCCCTGCTGCATCACGACGGACTCGCCCGCGCTGATGCTCACATTGCCGCCCTTGGTGGTGAGCTCGCCCGCGTTGCGTTCAATGACGCCGAGATAGCCCGTGAGGTTGGCCAGCGGCGTGCCATACCAGGTGCTGCCATCCGCGCGGGTGCCGGTCTCTCGCAGATCGACGGTCACCGTCTGGCCGCGCAGGCTGCTGTTTCGCTGCAAGGGCACATCTGCGAGCTCCGCAGCACGCAAGTCCACCTCGATGACATACTGGCTGATGGACGAGGCGATGCCCGTGGAGCCCGCGACGTCGATGACGGCGTTTTGATCGAGGTAAACCTGCCCGCTGGCATGCACGAAGTCGATATCCGTGTTTCCCGTGCCTGTCAGCACATCCCAAACACCCGCGCTGAGGGTCACATTCGCATTCGGCGCATGCACGACAGCCCCGGAGCCGAGGTAAATGGCGAGGCCCTGCATGTTGACCTGCGATTTGAGAGCCAGCTCCGTGCCGACGACTTTCAGCGTGCTGGCATACTCCGGCAGCACGCGGGTTACTGAGTTCGCTCCGGCGCTCACCACCCCGGTGGTGGGATCGGCGGCCTGGTCATAGATAAAAGCTCCACCCTGGCCGGTGATGCCATAGTTGGGATTGGAGACAGCGTTGTAGTTGGCCAGCAGATCAATGCGGCCGTTCAAGGCCACCGAGGTGGTGCTGTCGATGAAACCGTTCTGGTTCACACTCTTGCCCGTGACGACGATGCTGCCGCGCTCCGCGGAGATCAGGCCGTTGTTCGTGGCCGTGCCGCCGTAGCTGCCGACCTTGCCGACATACACATCGAGGCCGCGCAGGCTCGGATCATCGCTGCTGTGCGCGTCGTAACCCACCTCCATGCCAGCGGCGAGGATGGTCTGGCCGTCCGGTGTGGAGATGGTGCCATCGTTGGTCACATTGGGACCGATCAATGCCACGCGACCGCCGACATTCGCCGAAGTTGTGGGCGCGGTGATCTTCGCGCCGGCCTGCACGGTGACATTGCCAATCTTGCCGTAAGCTGTGGCCGTCACGGGCACATCGGGTGAGGAGAAGAGGAACTCGGCGCTTGGGTTGTTCAGGAGGCCGTTCGTGACGAGCGTTTGATTGATCGGCAGGGCGGAGGCGGTCAGCGAGCCGGTGTTCACCTCGCTCGCACCGCCGAAGATGATGCCATTTTGATTGATCACATACACCTGGCCCTGCGCCTCGATGCTGCCGAGAATTTGCGAGGGATTGCCGCTGGGATCAGTGATGCGGTTGAAGGCGATCCAGCTTGCCGCGTTCCAGCCACCGGCGCTTTGATCGAATTTCACCGTCGTCTGGCGGCCCACGTTGAAGGTCGCCCACTCCAGCATGGCCTGCTGCTGCGTCTGCTGGATCGTCACGATGGCACGGGCATTCTCCATCGACGGCGTGGGATTGTTGGCACCGGTGGCGCTGATAAAATCGAGCCCACCCACGCCGAGACCATTCGGCACATCGGGCAGTGTGGTTCCGGGGAAATTCGGATTCACACCGGCATTGTTCATCGTGGCGGCAGCGGCACGGGCGGCGGCCTGCATGTTTTGCACGGCATCCAGGGCCAGCGTGTTGCGCGTGAGCATGTCCTGCGCGGCAGCGCGGGCCTGGGAAGCTGCCGCGGCGGCATTCGCGGAGTTGGCAGCGGCGGCGCTGGTGTCCGCCGGAGTGCCCGCGGCGGCACCGCCGGCACCACCGAGCACATTTTGCGTGAGCATGTCCGCCATCACCGCCTGCGGTGGCAGGGCGATGAGCAGGATCATGAGATGGGCGATGATGCGTTTCGCGATCATGAAAAGGGATCAGGGTTTGGTTTGGGTGCCCAGCTTTGACAGCGCCACCCCGTCGATGGCCACAGGGTGCTGCTGTAACAATTTCGCCATGTAGGCCTGCATGTTGGCGCGAGTCTTTTGAGCGCGAAGCTGGCGTGTCAGGGGCTCGCGCACCTGCTCAAGGAAGGGCGTGTGAGCCTCGCGCACATCGAGGACCTTCAAGATGTGCCAGCCGTCGCCGAGCTTCAGCGGCTCGGAGATCACGCCGAGGGCCAGCTTCGGAAGCTTCGCGAGGATCTCGGGCTGGATCTGCGACTCGGTGAGCCAGCCGAGCTCACCATCGCGTTTCGCACTGGCCTGATGCTCGCTCATCTCGCGGGCGATTTGGGCAAAAGAAGCCGGATCAGCCTTCAACCGGGCCTTCACGGCCTCCAGCCGGTCTTCACTGACAAAAATCTGCGCGAGGTGAAATGAGCGCGGAACCTTTAGCGAAGGCTTCGCGGCCTCGTAAGCGGCCTTCAGCTCGTTTTCGCTCGGAAAGTCGGCCGGAGGCTCGGCGAGTTTTTTCAGGTAACTATCCGCGATGGCGGCCTCGCGGGTGTTTTGGATCAGCTTTTGCGTTTCAGGCTCCTGATCCCATTTCTTGTCGAGTGCCTCTCGGAGCACCAAACGCTGCACCAGCATGGCCTCGGTCACTTTGCGAAGCGAAGCAGCGTCGAGTGAGGACGCGTTTTCGATTTCGGAAGCGTGAAGCTCGATCTCACCGATGCGGGCGATGACGGTGCTTTCGGCGAATGACGAATGAGGAAGGACGAATGACGCAAGAATGACGAGGCTCCCATGACGAAGCATTCGGGCCTTCGACATTCGGGCTTCTTTCGTCATTCTGGTTTCGTCATTCGTCATTGCTGAACGGGTTTTTGGACAGCGGCGGCCTGCTCCTTCGTGGCGGCCGGCTTCGGGGCATCGCCTGGCTGGATCTTGCCGTCCTCGAGCTTGTCGCCGAAGTCCTGGACGTAATTCTCGAGCTTCACCCGCATGCTCTTGGTGAATGGCTCGCGGGAGGTAAGGGCGGTGCCGAGGCCGAAGCCTTCATACTTGGCGAGGATTTCCTGGCCGATGTTGTAGAGGTCGAGGTTCTTGCGATTCGCATCGGCCAGCTTGCGCTCGGCGAGGATGGCACGCGCGGCATGCTCGGCACGCTGCGCGTCGATCTTCTTGGCGGCATCGACGACTTCGGCGTGGCCTTTTTTCCATGCGGCGAGGGATTCCTGGAGGCGGACGATCTCCGCGCCCTGCTTCGCGGCCTTGTCTTGAAGGTCAGCGATGGCTTTGGAGTCCGTCTCCTTTTGGAGATTGCTCTCCTTGGCGAGCTTTTTGAGGTTGGCGTCGAGCGTGGAGACTTTTTCCTCCAGAGTGACCTTCTCCGCGGCGAGGGCGGCGCGTTCCGCCTCGGTCTTCTGCTGCTGGAGCATGATGGTGCGAAGCTGGTCACGCATGCGCTTGAGCGCGGCCATGGCCGGATCAGCCTCCTCGGCGGCTGGAGCGAGAGTGGCGGTGAGGATGAGGAGCAGGATGAGGGACTTTTTCATGGATCAAAACTTGGCGGAGAAGTCGAAGAGGAAGACATCCGAGCGGAGCTGCGGCCCGGCGATCTGGTCGGCGCTCATGTAGGCCATGCGCACCCAGATCCGCTTCGAGAGGGCCATGGCGGCATTGAGGCTGTAGCCCTCCATGTTGGTGCCGCCGAAGCCGAAGACGGAATCGGTGAAGCCGTCGATGACCGCATCGGACTCGACGTGACGGTAGCCGATGCCCAAGGCCCAATCGCCGCGCTTGTCGAAGGAATTGACGGGCTTGCCGACATTGATGCCCATGTACCAGGCTGTGTCGCCGCCTTCCCACTCGCCGTTTCCACCGTTGCGGTTGTTCACGACCGCGTCAGCACGCGCGAGGTTCTTCATGTCCCCCTTGTTCAAGCCCACGTTTTTGATGAACTCGCCCAGCAGCGAGATCTGCACCGGCTCGAAGTGATTGAAGTCCACGCGTCCAGCCCAGGCGAGCTGGCGGAACTTGGTGGCGAGACCGAAGTATTGGAACTGGTTGATCGTGCCATTCAAGTTGCCGCCGGGAGCCGCTCCGGGCGTGGCGGTGATGTTGCGGATGGGGCGGTAGGTGTTGCCCTTCTGCGCAAAGAGCGGGCGGCTGTCGTCGGTATCACCCGCGTCATTGGCGCTGGCGGGCACAAACGGGCTGGAGAAGCGGCCTTCGAGCTTCTGCCAGTCGTAGTAGGCGAGGCTCGACTTCACCTCGATGTCATCGGTAATCTTGAACTGCACACCAAACTGCGCGGCGAGGAGGTACTTGTTGTAGCTCTCGGTCTTCGAGGTGTTGTGCTCGCCCACGTTGAAGGCGCTGTTGAAGACCGGAAAAGCACCGGCGGTGAGGAAGGTGGAGAAGCCGGGCGTCCATCCCTGGTTCATTTTGAAGGCCACGCCATCGAGTCCCACGTCCTCGTCCCACATGATCTGGCTGGAGGTCATGAACGGATTGTCAAAGCGGCCGAGCCAGACGAGCAGCTTGCCGTGCTCATGATAGGACGCCTCATACTGGATGAAGGCGCGGTCGAGCCAGAGCTCGTATTTGGAGAAGTTTCCGCCCGCGGAGTTGTTGTTCGCCGAGCCGAGCGTCTGGTTCGTGGAAACCGGAGAGTTATTCGCACCAGTGGCCATGCGGATGCCGGCGGTGAATCCGTCTTCGAGGTCGATGTCGAAGCCCAAACGCATGCGCAGACGGGTGCGCTCACGGTCTTGGTCTGAATTGAGCTGCGGTGGCAGCGTTCCAGCGAGGTTCGTGAGATCAAAGGGGAGACCGCTGTTGATCGCGTGAAAGTTCGGGAAGGCGCCGATGAGCGAGTTTTCGGCGGGGAACATGAAGTTGTCATACCGCATGCGGATATCGCCAAAGAGACCGGTGCGGCGCGTCCACTCAGGGATGTCAGCCGCTCCAGCCCACTTCTGGGATCGTGAATCGGCCATGATCTCACTGCGGAGCTGGCTGCGAATCTCCTCTTTGACGGACTCAGGAATGTAAGTGACACGCACTTCTTCCTTGTCGGGCTCCAGCGGTGGCAAGGCGGATTGAGCAGCGACGGCGGCCTGTGTGTCGGCGAGGGCTTGTGCTTGAGCCTGGGCCATCTGCGCTTCTTGCTCGGCGCTTTTCACGAGGTCGGTGGCATCCGCCTTCGTGAGAGCACCGCGTTCGACGAGCTTGTTGATGAGATTGATGACCACACTCTCCGTCGCGGTGGCCTGCGGGCGTGTTTTGATGGCATCCGGCTCAGGCAGAAGAGCAACCGGTGGAGGCAGATCGGCGGCTGAGGGAGCAGGAGCAGGCGGCGGCACGGCGGCAGCGCCTTCCTTCATTTGAGGGACGGCGGTTTTGGCCGGAGTAACCTCGGCGAGTAGAGGAAGCGGGAGATCGGGTTCCTTCAATTCGGGCACCTGGGCTGCCACGGGCAGCGCGAGGAGGAACAGGAGGGAGGAGCGACGGAGGATGAGCATGAGAGAAAAAGAGATGCGGCTGGGTTTTAGCGGCCGTTGAAGCGCATGATGACGGGCATGGGCGTGCCTGGAGGTGCGGGTTCGAGCACCTGACCCACGAGGGCGCGATTCTTGAGCATGTCGTCATGCTCGGGATTGCCGGTGGAGCCGTTCAAGACGACGCGGGTGATGCGGCCGGAGTCATCCAGCCACACGCGGAAGGGCACGCTGCCCTTCGCAAACTTCAGGCCGGCATGGCGGGAGAGGATTTCCTGCACACCACGACCAAACTTGCCCTGCCAGCGGCCTCGCTCGGAGTAGCCGCGACCGCTGCCCGTGCCACCAATGCCCATGCCACCCATGCCGCCACCGGCTCCGAGACCGCTGCTGCCATCACCACCGGTCAATGCAGTGCCGATGGGCTCATCCGCGGGTTTGTCCGCAGGCTTGTCCTGGGCATCGGGTGGAGGTTCTTCCTCCGCGGCGACTTCTTCTTCCTTTTCCTCCGGAGGTGGAGGCTCTTCCTGCTTCGGCGGAGGTGGAGGCGGTGGTGGCGGAGGAGGCATCACCGGCATGATCATGACCATGTCCATCTTCTTCTTGGCCTTGGTCTCCTTCGATGGCTTCGCGGTGGCAAAGTAGTAACCGCCTCCGCCGAGCACGAGGAGGCTGAGAATGATCATGACAAGGTTCCGGCGGAAGAAGCCTGGCTCATCATCGTCTGGAAGATCGCGTGGATTCATGGCGGGTTATTTTTTGGCCTGGGTGGCGAGACCGATCTGCGTGATGCCGAGTCGGCCGACGACGTTGAGGACATCCATGATGCCCTGGTATTGCGAGGCGCTGTCTCCACGAATCACGACGGGGAACTCCGGCGTGGAGGATTTCAGCGCCTCCAGCTTGGAAGACAGCTCATCGAGCGTGACCGGGATTGTGTTGAGGAAGATCTTGCCCTCGTTGTTGACCGTGATGGCCTGCATCTTCGGCCCTTCGAGTGGCTTCGAGCTTGCCGGGCCGCCACGCGGCAGATTCACCTTCACGCCCTGCACGCCGGCGGTGGTCATGATGATGAAAATCAGCAGCAGCACGAGGTAGAGGTCCACCATCGGCGTGACGTTGATGTCGTCGTAGCTTTTGTCGTCGGCTTGCATGGCGGTTTAGGATTCCTTGTGGTGTTCGGCCATCTTCGCGATGAACTCGTCGATGAAGGTCTCCATGTTCGTGACCACATCCTTGATGCGTGAGCTGAGGTAGGAGTAGATGAACAGCGCCGGAATGGCGACGGCGAGGCCGGCGACGGTGGCGAGAAGAGCACCCGCGATACCCGGAGCGATGCTGTTCACCTCCACCTCACCGCTTTTCGCGATGACGGCGAAGGTGATCATGACGCCGATGACGGTGCCGAGCAGGCCGAGGTAGGGACCACCGGCGATGCCGATGGTGAGGAAGACGAGCTTGCCATTGAGCTTCTGCACCTCGCGGACCATGCCGCCATGCAGCGTGGCCTTGATTGCTTGGATCGAGCGGCCGCTGAGGCCTTTGGTGGGCTTCACACCACCCTTCTCACGTGGACCTGGCCCGTCCTTGAGGCGGTGATTGATCTCTTCGCTGCCTAGATGGTAGATCTGATACAGCGGCGATTGGCGCATCAGCTTCATCGATTTGGCACTGGCGGTGCCGCCGAGGGATTTGACGCTGTTTTCATCCTCGTGGTCAATGGAGGTCAAATCGGACGAAATGCTATGCCAGCGCTTCAGAAACTCCTTCGAGGCTTTCTCGATGGTGTTGAGGTAGAAGAACTTTCCGAGTGCGATGGCCCAGCCGACGATGGCGAGCAGCGTGCAGAGGAAAATGACCACCCAGCCGTCGAAGGTGAGGTCCTTCGAGATGTCTTTGATGAGCGTGAGGTGCTTCGTGATCTCGCTTTCCTCCTCGTGATCGCTGGCTTCATCCGAACCGACCGCAAGAAGCTTCTGCGCATCAGCGGTGGTGCCCTGGTTCATCGCGGCGAAGGCGATGAAGCCAGCGGGGCAGGCCGTTTTGGCGATTTGCAGCTCATCAAGCTCACCGGTGTAGCCAGTGAGTCCGGCTCCGGTGCTGTCCTTGCTGATTTCGAGCGGTGTCTTGAGCGAAGGCATGGGCGCGGCGAGCTGGCCGTAGGATTTGCCATTCACATACACCGTGGTCGTTCCGGCATCGTGCACGGCGGCGAGATGGGTCCAGGCACTGGCGGAGACGGGTGCTCCAGGGCTGCTGCGCTGCTTATTGATCTCGATAAACGGCACACCGTTGTTCAAGCCGAGCACGAGAGCATTGGCGCCATCGCGACGGCTGAGGATGACGGCATCCGCGGCGAGCGCGGAGGGTTTCACCCACACGGAAATCGTCAGCGGAGCACCGGGAGCCCATTCGGGCAGTGTGTTGACCTTCACTGGTGTTTGTCCAAACACACGCAGGCCACTGCCGATGAGCGCACCCGCGGCAGGAGGCGGAGCACCCTCGGCATTCGCACCGGTGGCGGAGGAGTCGGTGCCGACCTTTGCCGCATCGGCGAAGTGATAAACGAGCACGCTGTCCGCGGTGTAGGTCTCTTTGGCGGCCTCCGGAGCCGGAGCGGCCGAATTGCCGTAATAAAGCCAGATGGTCGTGGAGGCTGCGGGCTTCAATTCGGGCACCTGCACCCAGACGTAGGCTTCATTGAGGAGCGAGTCCCACTTCTCGACGTGATGCTTGAGCACCGTTTTGTGATCATCCGCCGTGAATCGCAGATCGCTGCCGTCTTCCTTGGCACTCATGAAGCTCATCACGCCTTCATGAAGGCGCACGAGCACAGCGCTGGTGCCGATGGGATCGGTGATGGCAGCGGCCTTGGTGTCGATGTCGATCTTTTTGCGGATCGTGTAGCCCGGATCGAGCCAGAGCTTTTCTTCCGCGTGGAGGGCGGTGGCGAAGGCGAGGAGGCAGAGGAGTTTCTTGAGCATGTGAGAGGTCAGAAGTGAGAAGTTAGAAGTCGGCACCGACGCGGAAGGTCATGTAGAGATGCTGTGCGATGGCGTTTGGTTGCGTGATGAGCGGCATGCCGAGATCGAAGGAGCCGTAGATATGGTCCTGCCAGCGGATGCGGGTGCCCACGCCGATGCTGGCGAGGGCGTGCCCGTGTTTTTCACCCGCCAGCGGATCATTGACGGCAAGCTGTGCGCCTTCTGCGAAGAAGTAGGCACGCCAGTCATTGGCCTTGTCCTTGCCATCGCCGATGAAGGAAGGACTGCGCAGTTCCATGGAGCCCATGATGCCGGAGTCACCGAGCTGCGTGGCGATCAAGTAGCCACGAACGGTGTTGATGCCGCCTGCGGCGATCTGCTCGGTGTTGATCAGCGCTGACGGCGAAATCTGCCCCTGCAATCGGGTGTAGAACTGCATGCCTCCGGGGAGGTCATGCGTGTGCGAAAGGTCCGCACGAAGGTAGAAGAAGTTGTCCCTGGCCCCGCGGCGCCTGTTGTTGAAATCATTCTGCGAACCACCCATGCCGCGGAGATGTAACACCACGGAGGTGTTGAACTCCGTGAAGCTGTGCTCCTCCACGCGGCTGAGCGAGTAGGAGAGCGTGAAGGGATAATAGACGATGGGTGAGGCGATCACCGCGCCGCCAGCGTTCACATCCTGGATGAAGTCCTTGTAGTCCATCCCGGCGCTGAGGCTGTGAAACCAGCCTTTTTCAGCGGGCAGCGTCTTCATGAAGCGCACGCCATAGACCTGGCCTTTGCCCACCACGGTGCCGCCGCCGAGGGTGGAGATATTGCTGTCCTGCCACGAGCCGTTCACCATGACGCTCCACTCGTTCTCCAGCGGCATCATGTAGTAGGCGGAGAGCACGGTGCCGTCCGATTGCTTCTCCGGGGCGACTTGGAAGCTGGTGCCGATGGTGTGGCCGAGCTGCCAGAGGTTCGAATAGCTCAGCGAGCCGTTCAGACGCAGCGGGACAGTGTTGGAGTTGTGGATGTTGTTGAGCTCGAGGCTGCCGTGGAAGGGGTTCTTGTCCTCGACGATGAGATCAATGTCCACCGTGCCTGGCACCACGCCCTGACGCAGCTCCGGCGTGATCTTGCGATCCCGCCAGCGGTTCAAAGCGATGATGTCCTTCTGCACCTCGTTGAAGTTTGGCACGCTGCCCTCGGCCATCGACTTGGCCTGCTCCTTGATCTTGCTAGGCAGGAAATACTTCGCGCCTTTGACGCGGAGCCTGCCGACGGGAGCTTCGACGACGTTCAAGAAGATCACGCCGCGTGCGCCGGTCTGCCGCGGCACTTCGACATAGACGGTTTGATAGCCGAGGCTGCGATACGCTTTCTCCAGTCCCTGCCGCGCCTGCTCGATGTCATTCTCGGAGCGTCCGGGACCGAGGAAGGGATACACGGCCTTCTCGATGTCGATGGCCTTGAGCTTCGTGTTTCCACGCACGCGATACTCCTGGATGTAGAGCGGGCCGACTTGCGAGAGCGCGGTGGGTGTGGTGTCAGCGGCAGCAGGTGTCTCGGCCACCTTCGGCGGCGGAGGCGGCAGATCCTCACCCTGCGCCTGGGCCATCAGCGCTCCGCAGCAAGCAGCGAACGCGACGGAGCGTGCTGTCTTGAAGGTGGAACGTGCTGAAGCGGATGAGGTAAAGCCGGTCATGTGTGCCGGGCTGTCTTTGTTCGCGGAGGGCACTGCCTCAACAAGGCCACGGTTACGAATGCGTCACCCGCGAGTGACGAAGGCGTGTCACACCACTTTAATTCGACGACTTTGTCACTTGAGCGGCATTGCTTGAGCCATTTTGCGAACGCTGGAGGTTCGCCTGCTGCTGCACGCTGATGAAGTGATCACCGCCATACAACGAGGCAAAGTAGTCATCGCTCTGTCGCTGCGCTTTGAGCCATTGCAGGTAAAACTCGCGGCTGGAGGGATCACTGCCGCTGGCGGTGACCTGGTCGCCAAACTTCTGGCGCATGTCGGCGAGCGTTTGGAGCGTCTCGGGAGAAAGCGAGGCATCCGTCGGCACGGGAGAGAGGCTGCCATCTTGGGTGATCGAGTCACCCGCGGCATTACCGACGAGGAAGGCGGCAGGAATGGAGGCAAACGAAGAAGCAGTGTTGGAGGCGGAGACAGGTTCTGCGGGCGGTGTGGGCTCAGGTGCTTTGAGCAAAGCAGCGAGCGTGGCAGCCTCATCCGCCTGAGAAGAAGGCGTTGAAGCATGGGCTGCGGTGTTCTGACGTCGCGTCTCAAACACGGCGTGCAGCTCAGGTTCGATGAGATGGCGGATCGTCGCCTCCGGGCATCCGGCACGGCGCAGATTCGCGATGTAGGTGGCAAAATCGGGAGCCTCCAGGCTTCGCCAGTCGAGAACAGGAGATGGAGGCGGCAAGGCGGGAGTGGCGGGAAGTCGCTGAGACGTTCCTGCGTCTTCAGAGGGGCCAGGAATGGCCCCGATACTCCCGGGTTGCGATGCAAGCCATCCCAGCACGGCATTGGCGAGCAGAGACAAAGTGAGCAGCAGTGGAAGCAGGCGTTTCATGAGAGGAGCATCAGATGCAAAAAGCTGGTGCTGACCTCGCGGCCAGCACCAGCAGATGTTTTTCAGAGCATCAACAACCGATTACGGGCCGACCGTGGCCCCGTCGTTCCCACGACCGACGTGCATCTGGGAGACGCGCAGGCCGGAGGAGCCGAGGACGGACGCATTGTCGAGCTGGTTGGCCAGGTTGGTCTTGAACTGGTTCTCGTCCGTGCTCAGGCCAGAGGGGGTGTAGAGGTGGAGATAGCCCCAGCCGGTGTAGAGACCTTCATAAATGAGGTTCGTGTTGGTGCCGTCATAGGTCACACCTTCATAGGAAAGGCGGACGGCGCCATTGCTGACAGCAGTGATGGAATCAGCGATGCCGAGCCAGGCGATGAAGGAGACTGGGAGGCCAGTGGCCACGCTAGCACCAGTGTCATCAAGCAGTTCGACCGACGGGGAGGTGAAGCCCATGAAGTTACGAATGGTGCTGCCGGATGTATAACCGCCGTTTCCAATCGCAAATGAGCCAACACCATCACCAATTGGCCAGATCTGGGCCGTTGTGATCACAGAACCAGAGTTCGTCAGCTTCCACTGCTGAACCGTATTGAACACACCATACTTGGTTTCGGCAAGCTGGGTGATGCGGGTGCCGGAGCCGTTGTCACGACCGACGGCGAGGACGAGATCGTCCGCATCAGGCGTGGTGGGGTTGCCCGTGAAAAGCTTCTTCGGCTGGGAACCATTCAGCCACAGGGCGCGAGCAAGCTGCTGCGTCATGTTGGTGATGCCCGTGGTGCCTTCATTTGCCACGAAGGAGAAGGGGATGATGGCCAGGTTCGTGTTCACCAGCGCCGGGGTGGGCGTGGGTGTGGAGGCCTGGAAGACATCCGAGAAGGCAAAACGGGCCGTGGTGGATTCCGTGGCCAGTGTGGCTCCGTTTCCGACGACCGCATTGGCATAGCCATTGCTGGCAGGCAGCGAGGAAGCCGGGATGAAGTTCAGCGCGGTGCCGAGGGCGACATCATGAATGCCGGTGGCAGAACCTGTCCAAGTACAATGCACCGTGGTCACGCCGGGAATGCCAGTGGCAGCCCCCTGAATCACGGTGTAATCGGCAGCTTCGAAGCTGGCCTGGGTATTGGTGGTGTTGCCGACGATGGCAGCGGTGGCGAACTTGCAGTTCGCCTCACCGCCCATCATGGCGACGATGGCCTTGTGGGTGCCGGAACGGAAGGCGGTGGAGCCGGTAAGGCGGAGGGTGACGTCAGCAGAGGCCTGCTGAACCACGACGAGGGCCAGCACGGCGGTGAAGAGGTGAATGACAGATTTCATGTGTATCGGATGAGAGATAAGAGATGGGGATGAGAGAGGGATCAGGCTGTCTTTTTGACCGTGCGGCGACGGCGGAAGGCGATGCCAGCAAGGCCAAGACCGGCCAGAAGGGCGCGGCTGGGCTCCGGAACGGCGGTGACGGCGAAGCCGACGACACCAGCGTTGCTGATGGTGAAGGTGCCTTCATAGGAACCGATACCGACTGTGCCAGTGGGGTTGGCCCCCGAAGTGCGGTCAAGAATTCGATACAGGTCCAGCGCGGTGCCTGAAGCACCATTGCCAAAGTTGCCCTCAATCGTTCCTGCGATCGTAAACGAGTTCGCCCCGTCGTTGTTGCTGGTCCAGGTGGAACCCGTGGCCGCAGGCAGGAGCGCAGTGTTTGTTACAGCCGCCGAAAACGCATTATAGTTGCCGGCAAAGCTCTCAATGGCGCTGGACACCCCAGCACGAGCCGTCCCGTTAGTGATCTCCCAAGCGGTGGATGATTGGGTGCCTGGGTTGACGGTCGTTTGCGCAGCAGTGACATAGTTGGTGCGGACGGGGTCACCATCCACAGCGGAGCCAATGTTGCTGGCGGTGCGCACACCGACTACGCCCCAGAAAAGGTCGGAACGGGTATCCCAGCCGGCACCGTAGGTGCTTGTGAGCAGTGTGCCGATGTCAACAACGTTTGTGATGTTGGCCAGAGCATCGCGATACACGGTGTCGGCCTGGCCGAGGTTGACGATGAGGTTCGTGGCAGAACCGGTGCCGCCTGTGGCACGGAAGCCGAGGAGCAGATCCCCGGCGACGTAGGTGGTGGCGCTCGCCTGGGAAGCGAACAGGGTCATCCCAGCCACGGCGAGCATGGTGAGAAGATGTTTGGTTTGGATGAGCATGTGTTGGGTGTGGTTTGTCGGTTTGGGGTTTGGAAGCGAAGACCGTTGTTAAAGCGGCTTCCGCTCCGCCGTGAACCGGCGCACTGGTCATAGCTGCCCGCCAAAATGCCTGCCATCGAAGCAGGGTTACGTTTTGGTCACTGCCCCTGCCCTTCTGCCTGGGGCAATGAGCCTTTGCGGTGAACTTTCTGTCACATTCAGCGTTTCAACTCGCGTGCGATCGCCTCCTGCAGCTTCACGATGCCATCGAACTCCTTCGAGCCAGCGGCGGTGTAAACAACATGCCCATCCCTGCCGATGAGCACGGTGCGCGGCACGAACTTCGTGAACATCTTCGAGTAGATTTCCCTTTTCTCATCCGCGGCCATCGGCAGGCGCAGCTTGTTCTCCCCGCCGATCTTCACGAGCTCCTCACGCGTGTGACCGCGTCCGATGCACAGCACGGTGAAGTCCTCACGCTTCGCCAGCTTCTCCACGATCTCCTTTTCGATGTAGCGCATCTCTGGATAGCAAAACGGCACGCTGGACGCGAAGAAGTAAAGCAGGACCACCCTGCCCTTCTGCTCTGAAAGCGTGAAGGCGCTGCCATCCGTGGCTTTGCATGAAAAATCAGGCGCGACCTGCCCCGCTCGAATCAAGGTGCTGGCCTCGATTTCGCGATCAAGGGCATCTCCATCCGCGGCGAGAGCCACGGAGGCCAGACAAGCCATGACGAGTGCGAGTCTCAAGAGCATGCGGCAGCAGGTTGGGTGGGTTTTTCACATCCTTTGGCCGCACAACCATCAATGCATGGCAGGCTGAGACGAAAGAGCGTGCCGCCCTCCGGCATGGTGAGCCACTCCAGCATGCCGTGATTGAGCTCCATCGCTCTTTTCACCACCAGCAGGCCCAGCGCCGCCTGGCTCCAGTCACCATCGCTGGGTGAAACCGAGCCTCTTGTGACCATCGGCGCATCGGTGCGCAACTCGAGCTGGCAACCCGATGCTTCCCACGACACCCGCAGATCAATGCTGGAGCGTGCCGGCACGCCGCGGATGATTTCTTCGAGGAGTTTCGAGAACACGAGATGCCACACCGCGCGGTCCCCTTTCAGATGACAAGCCCCGGTCGGGATGTGGCTGGACACGCGGCAGCCGGTCACCTCGACAAGCGGCATGAGGCTCTCGTAGGCGATCTCAAGGCAGCGACGCATGAAAACATCGTCGCAGGGCGACGGAGCGCCGCCGGACTCGAGCTGCGCCACGGCGTTGATGTCGTCGATGACGTGCATCAGACGGCGCGAGTGCTTGTCCATGATGTCGAGGCAGCGCCCGAGCGACTCGCCTCCCTTGATGGCACCTGTTTTCAAGGTCTCGATGTAGCCCAGAATCAGGGCGAGAGGCGTGCGCAGCTCCAGCTCGGCCCTCGAAAGGAACATCTGCATCGTCGCAGCATCGCAGGTCTCGCTGGAGGCGCTCATTTCGTGGTTCCCTTTCCTGGATTCGAGACAAACAGGTAACCCTGCTTCCTGACGGTGCCGATGTGGCTGCCATGCTCGCCCAGCTTGTCACGTAGGCGCTTCACATGCGTGTCGAGCGTGCGGGAGTGCGTGTCGTCCGCGTAGCCCCAGACCGCGTTCAGCAGCTCGCCACGCGAGTGGACGACATCCGGGTTCGCCATGAGAAAGCAGATCAGCTTCAGCTCGGTGGAGGTGAGATCCGCCACCTTGCCATCGACCAGCAGGACCATGTTTTGACGGTCCACCACAAAGTCTCCCACTCGCAGCTCGTCCGTGAGAGCAATCTTTTGCGAGCGGCGCAGGATGGCGCGGATGCGCAGCACGAGCTCACGGGGGCTGAAAGGCTTTGTGAGGTAATCATCCGCGCCCATTTCGAGGCCGTTGATGCGATCATGCGGCTGGGAGCGTGCACTGAGCATCAGCACCGGGATCGTGCGCGTGCGGGCATCCGTGCGCAGCGTGCGGAAGACCTGCCAGCCATCCATGCCCGGCAGCATGATATCGAGCACGATGAGCTGCGGACGCTCCTTTGCGGCGGTTTCGAGCACCTCCAGGCCGTTGTGCACCGCGATGACCTCGCATCCCTCCTGGGAAAGGTGGAGGCTGACGAGGTCGGTGATGTCTTTTTCGTCATCGACGATCAGGATACGGCTCATGCGGGAGGAGCCACATGAACGTCACATTCCGATCAGACACAAAAGCGACGATGTGACGATCTCGTCGCAAGAGCGCCACTCAAGCCATGGCCGGGAATCTGTCCTGCAATGCGTTAGAGCCCGAATTGGCTGACTGCGGAGGGAAGTGGCGGACAGAGAGGGATTCGAACCCTCGGTACCGGATTAGGGTACACACGCTTTCCAGGCGTGCTCATTAGACCACTCTGACATCTGTCCTGAGCTTCATTTCCCGGGAGGCGGGAAGCGAGCGCGGATAGTGGCGCAGGCAGGCGTCGTGGCAAGCTGATTTTGGCACTCAACGAGTCAAAGAAGGCAGTCGGTTGCCCCGAGGGCATGCGAACTTCCAATTTCCCTTTTCGCCATCCGCCGCCAACATGGACGCATGCATCGCCTTGCCATCTTTGGAGGCAGTTTCAATCCACCCGGCCATCATCACGCGCAGATCGCCCGTGAGCTGGCGCGGCATTTCGACGAGGTGCGCGTCATCCCCTGCGGTCCGCGGCCGGACAAGCCCGTGACGGACAGCGTGCCGCCCGTGTATCGCGCCACGCTGGCGGACATCGTGTTTGGCGGCATCGCAGGCGTGACGGTGGATCTCAGCGATTTCGAGCGGGAGGTGTTTTCGCGGAATTTCGAGCTGCAGGAGCGCTTTGAGAAGGAGAACGAACTCTGGCATGTGGTCGGTGCAGACCTCATCGAGGGCGGCGCACGCGGTGAATCACCCATCCAGCGCACCTGGGCGCATGGTGCGGAGCTTTGGAAGAAGGCGCGGTTCGCCGTGCTGAAGCGTCCAGGCTATGCCTTCGACGAAAAGGACCTGCCGCCGCAGTCTCGCATCATCGAATTCGAGGTCGAAGGAGCCAGCACGACCATTCGCGACCGTTTGAGCCGAGGTGAAAGCGTGGCCGGCCTGCTGCATCCGCGGGCGCTGGCCTACATCGAGCGCTACGGCCTCTATCGTGCTCCCATTCCCGGCACCTGGGCGCGAGGCTCGCTCGAAGGCGCGAAGTATGTTTTGCAGGCCGATGGGAAGAATCCCAAAGCTCGCGAACTGGCCGAACCGCTGGCCAAAGGCCACACCGAAGCACGCGAGGCCGATTTCATCACCGTCGTGGGTGGTGATGGTGCCATGCTGCGCGGCATCCGCGAGCATTGGCGGACGCGTCTGCCCTTCTTCGGCATCAACGCGGGCCATCTCGGCTTTCTGCTCAATGGTCAGGATCAAGTCGCTGCGCATGCCTTTCCGCCTCGCGATGTCATTTTCCGGCAGTTGCCGATGCTCTTCCTCGAATTTGAAGATCGCGAAGGCAAGACGCATACCGCGCATGGCTTCAACGATGCGTGGTTGGAGCGTTCCACCAGCCAGTCGGCCTGGCTGGAGGTCATCGTGAATGATGTGCCGCGCATTCCAAAGCTCGTCAGCGATGGTGCACTCGTCGCCACCGCGGCCGGAAGCACCGCCTACGCCCGCAGCATGGGTGCCTCGCCTTTGCTGGCGGACACGCCGGCATGGCTGCTCGTCGGCTCGAACGTGCTGGAGCCCGCTCACTGGCGCAGCGCCCTGCTTTCGCCGGACACGACGGTGGAGATTCGCAGCCTCGATCCGCAGCATCGGCCTGTTGAAGCGTTCGTCGATGGTCAAAGCATCGGCGACGTCGTCAGCATGCGCGCCCGCCTCTCGCGAGCCGCCGCCGCGGAGCTCGTTTTTTGCGCCAGCCATGACATGGCGGAAAAGATCGCCGCCATCCAATTCGGAGCCTGATGAAACTGCTGCCGCTGCATCAAGCCCACGACATCCGCGAGGTCATGCGCCGCTGGAAGGCGCTGCAAAAGGCGGCCGGGCTGCATGTCACGACATTGACCCTCGCCGAAGGCCATCCGGTGATCGCTTTCGAAACGAAAGCCGCGAAAGCAGGCGCACCGGCCTTCTATCTTTCCACCGGTGTGCATGGCGATGAACCCGCCTCGATGTGGGGCCTGCTGCTGTGGGCCGAGAAAAACATCGCCAGGCTCCAACGCGATTCGTTTCTCCTGCTGCCGCTGATCAATCCCATTGGCATGCGCCTCAACACGCGGCTGGATCATCGCGGCCTCGACATCAATCGCCGCTTTCAACTCACCGATGATCCGTTGAGTGCCGCGTGGCAGACATGGATCACCGGACGCCCGATGATCGCAGGGCTCTGCCTGCATGAGGATTACGATGCGCAGGGCTGCTATGTCTATGAACTCGGCCATCGCCGCCAAACGATGGGGCGCGAGATTTTGGCCCGCTGTGCGAAACCGATCGCCACCGATCCGCGTCGTCGCGTGGATGGCCAGCGGGCGGATGGCGGCCTGATTCGTCGCAAAAAGCTTCCAACGCATCTTCCCGGCATGCCGGAGGCCATCGAGCTGCATCTCCGCGGCTGTCCGCTCACGTTCACGTTTGAGACGCCATCGGAATTCTCGCTGGATGATCGTGTTGCGACGCAGATGAACTTCATCCGAACGGCTCTGGAGGTCATCGGAGCATGAGATGGCTCGTTCTCATCGCTTGTGCGTTGCTTGCGGCCTGCGCCAGCAAGTCGCCAAAGAACACCGAAGTGCTCTGCGCCACGGATTGGGTGAGCTTTGATGGCAAAACGATGCCGTGGAAGGCCTGGAGCGTGCCGGAAGGACAAAAGCCGCATGCGGTCGTGATCGCCATTCACGGCCTCAGCGGTGCCACATCGGACTTTTGGCCGCTGGGCGAGCATTTGTCGAAACACAGCATCGCCGTCTATGCCTACGAACTCCGCGGCCAGGGCAATGATCCCGATGTCGCGGCCCGTGGTGACATCGAAAGTGCCCGCTTGTGGCAAAAAGACCTCACCACCTTTCACAAGCTCATCAAACGCCGCCATCCTCGGGTGCCAGTCATTTGGTATGGCGAGAGCCTTGGCAGCCTCATCGCTGCGCATACCGCGGCCAATCGGCCGCGTTGGGGTGATCCCGATGGCCTCATCCTGGCCTCGCCGGTGGCTGGGCTGCGCATGACGATCAATGGTTTTCAACGTTGGCTGCTCGAAGCAGCAGCCGCCGTGGCTCCGCGCACTCGTTACTCGCTCGGTGATCTCGCTGGTGTGGATGAAAAGAGCATTCAAGTGACCTCGACCACCACGCACGGCGGGCAGATGGCGAAGACACCGCATCACATCAGCGCCTTCAGCCTGCGACTGCTCACGGAGATCGGCAAGATGATGGATGCGAATCCCGATGCGGCGAAACGCCTCAAGATGCCTGTTTTGTTCCTCGCCTCACCGCATGACATCCTCGCCTCGGGCGACCAGATCCAGGGCTGGTTCTCTCAATTCCGTGCGGAGCCCAAAAAGCTTCTTTGGTACACCCGCTCCTACCATCTGCTGCTGCACGATGTGCAGCGCGAGGAGGTGGTGAAGGATGTCGAAGCGTGGCTGAGGTCCGTAACGAGGTAGCTTCACTTCTTTGGCAGATGCTCGGTGATCACCGCGGCGACCTTCTCAGCGAGGTAGCGGCTTCCTTCGGGCGTGTAATGCACATTCGCGGGCAATTGAGCCTCCGGTTTGGCCAATGCATGAGCACGGAGGTCATTTGTGGGCACGCCTGCGGCGGTCATCACACGGGCCGCAGCCTCGTTGTATTTGCCTTCATCACCTTCGATGCGGCCATCACTGCCTGCGGGGACGTGGGTGGTGTTGCACCAGATCAGCTTCGCGCCGGTGGCCTGCATCGTTTTCACGAGCGAGGCAAGATTCTTCTCGTAATCGGCCAGCGCCACCTGCTGGTGCGAGCCCGGAGCCTTCGGATCCGCACGCTTCGAGGGATCATCCTGGATGTATTTCAGGTCGTGCAGGCCCCAGTTGAAGTGGATCACGTCCCATTTTCCATCGCCAAGCCATGCCTGGATGTTCTTGAGGCCGTTGGTGGTCGGGCCGCCATTGGTGGGGATCCGATGCACGTTCGCCTTCCCCTTCAGGAGGGCTCGCACATCGAGCGTGTAACCGATGGAAATGGAGTCGCCAATGATCAGCACGCGTGGCAGGCCGGCCTCATCCTGGATCTGCGCGAGGGCAGGGTTGGGCTTGCGCTCCTTTTTCACAGGGGCTTTAGGAGCTTGCGCGAACGCGGCGGAGGTCAGGACGGCGAGGCAAAGGAGGGCGATGGTCTTCATGGCGGCTCCTCCAAACGTGGCGGGAACGTCTGATTATCGCCCGGATGAAAAAGATGATGGCAAGGCCGCCCGCCGCGCGTTTCATGCGCCCTCTCACCCACCCCAGCCAGCCCATGCGCCCTCTTTTTGCCCTCCTCGCCCTCGTTTCCTGCTCGCTCGCCGCCGAGCCTGTGCAACTCACGCTCGCCGATTTCACCAATGTGAATGGCGAAGCTCCAACCGGTGGCTGGAAGGCCGAGGCAGATGGAGTCATTCACCTCGCTGGCAAAGGCGGCGGCAATCTGCTCTCGAAGAACGAATACAAAAACTTCGTCCTCGAATGGGAATGGAAACTCAACTCCAAAGGCAACAACGGCATCAAATACTGGGTCACCAAGATCGGCGGGAAGGAATGGCTGGGCATCGAGTATCAAATGATCGACGACAGCGGTCATCCGGACGGCCTGAAAGGCGGCAGCCACACCACGGCCTCCATTTATGACATCAAGGAGCCGGTGGCAGGCAAGCTGGTGAAACCCGCTGGCGAGTGGAACAGCAGCAAGATCATCGTCCAAGACGGCAAGCTCCAGCACTGGCTCAACGGTGCCCTCGCTGCCGAGGCGGACACCACCACGCCGGAGTGGAAGGCGATGATCGCGAAGAGCAAATTCAAGAACAAGGAAGGCTTCGCCCCCGGCCAAGGCAAGATCATGCTCACCGAGCACGGCGACGAGACTTGGTTCCGCAACATCCGCCTCACCGCGAATTGAGGCGCTGAGCCATCGCGGACGCGACGATCACTTCTCCACCGGCTTGCCCGCGGCTTCCCAGCCTCCGAAACCTTCATCTAGGTGGATGAGCTGTGTGAAGCCGAGCTTCTCAAACACCTTCAGCGCCCGCATGCTGCGGCCGCCGGCTTGGCAATGCACCAGCGTGGGCTTCGTCTTGTCGAGAGCGGTGAGCTGCTTTTCAAAGTCATCGCCCATGATGTCGATGTTCTTGGCCCCTTTGATGTGGCCCTCCTTGAATTCATCGGCCGTGCGCACATCGACGATGACCACATTCCCTTCCGCGATGATCTTCGCGGCCTCGGCGGCTTGGACGTGTTTGGCGGAATCCGCGGCGAGGGCGGCGGTGGCGAGCATCGAGAGGGCGAGGAGGAGTTTTTTCATGGTGGGAACCATGAAGACGGCTCCATGCGGGTGATCTTGCGGCCTGTTTCAGGCAAAACAAACACCCCGCGGCGAAGATCGCTCACGGGGTGTTTTGAAAGGAGGTCCGGCGACGAAGGCCGGAGCCGGTTTTACTCTTCGCCAGCCACCTTGCTGATGACCTGACGGCCGCGGTAGTAGCCGCAGGACGGGCAGGCGACGTGTCCAGGGACGGAGCTGCCGCATTCGGGGCAGGATTTCAGCACGGGCGCTTTCCAGCGGCTCGCGCCCTGACGCTTGCGTTGACGGCTCTTGGATTGTCTGCGCTTCGGATTGGCCATGAGAGAGGTTTCGGAGGTTTAATTGAGTTTGTTCAGAGCATCCCAGACACCGCGGCCCGCGTTTTCAGTCTCCGCCGCCGCCATTTCAGGCGCAGGCTCGAACTTTCCTTCGGCGGGGCACTGACGAGGGCGGACATTGCCGGCCTCGCAGCGGGGGTAGCTCGGAAGGGCGACGAGAGTATCTTCCCGGATCGTATCCGTCAAGTTGATCGTTCCTTTCGATTCGAGGGGAATTTCCGCCAGGTAGTCTTCGATCACCAGACGGTGCTCGAAGGTCTCCAGGCAGCGCCCGCATTCCAGGCGGAAAGTCGCCTCCAGCCGCCCGGTGACCACGATCTCGTCACCGTCCTTTTCGAGGTGCAGCTCGTATTTCAGCGGTGACACCGCCTGCGCGGCATCCTGGGGTTCGAGGCCGAAAAAGGAGGCTGGCTCGGTTCCTGTGATATCCTTCCCGTCGGAAGGGAGGTTTCTCAGATCGATGTGAAAAGGGTGATGCATGGCAAAAAGGGGCTTTCAGGTGAATTTCTGCCGCAGGGCGGCCACGACATTGGCCGGGGCAAAGGATTCAATGTTCCCGCCGAGGCGTCCGATCTCCTTCACGAGACGGCTGCTGATGTAGGTGAACTCTTCCCGCGGCATCAGGAACAGCGTTTCGAGGTTCGGCTCCAGTTTGCGGTTCATCAGGGCGAGCTGGAATTCGAACTCAAAGTCCGAAACGGCCCGCAAACCACGGACGAGGGCGCAGGCACCGTTTTCGCGGGCAAAATTCACCAGCAGGCCCTCGAAGGGCATCACCTCCAGATTCGCGATGCCCTGCGTGGCCTCCTGCACCAGCGCCACACGCTCGGCGACGGAGAAGAGGCTGTTTTTGGCATTGTCCCGTGCCACGGCCACGATGAGGCGATCAAACAGGCCCGCCGCACGCTGGATCACATCGAGGTGACCATTCGTGATGGGATCAAAACTGCCGGGATAGATGGCGAGGCGCATGAGGTTGGTAGGCGCGAGTGTAGGCGGGCTTTGAAAAACTGGCAATCACAGCCTAAAAGACCTCTCACATGCCTCGAAACATCCTCATCACCGGTGCCAATGGAGCCCTCGGCCTCGCCATCGGCGAGTATTTCCTCTCTCACGAGCCCGATGCCATCATCCACCTCGGCGTGCGCGAGCGCCGGGAACGCGCCGAAAGCCTCGTCGAACGCTCCGCAGGCCGTGCCAGGCTCGTCACGCTCGAAATCACCGAGCCCGAAGCGTGGAAGGCCGCCATCACGCAGATCGGAACGCTCGATGTGCTCGTGAACAACGCCGGTTTTCACGACGACGCCCTGCTGGCAAACATGAAGCCCGATCAATGGTCCCGCGTGCTCGATGGCAATCTCAGCTCCGTCTTCCACGGCTGCCAGGCGGCGCTGTCTGTGATGATGCGCCAGCGTGGCGGCCGCATCGTAAACATCGCCTCCCTCAGCGCCATCCATCCACCTGCCGGTCAAACCAACTACGCTGCGGCAAAAGCCGGCGTCGTCGGCCTCACGAAGAGCCTCGCGAAGGAATCCGCCCGCATGGGCATCACGGTGAATGCCGTGCTGCCCGGCTACATTGAGGGCGGCCTGCCACCGGAGTGGAGCGCAGAGCATCTGAAGGGTCTGAAGATGCAACTGCCGATGCGCCGGTTTGCACGCCCCGCCGAGGTCGCCGCGGCGGTTTTCTTTCTTGCCAGCCCGGACGCCAGCTATATCACTGGCACCGCTCTTCCCATCGACGGCGGCATGATTTGAACAACTTGCCGCGCATTCATCTCAGATAGCCACATGCCCACCCGCCAGCGCCTCAAAGAACTGCTCATCGCCGAGCTCATGCTCGATCTCCAAGCCTCCGAAATCGGCGATGAAACCCCTCTGTTTGGTCCTTCCGGCGTCGGACTCGATTCGGTGGATGCCCTCCAGCTCGTGGTGATGCTCGAAAAGCATTTTGGCTTCAAAATGGCTGATCAAGAGCAGGCGAAAAAGATTCTTCACTCGGTGGAGTCCATCGCCCAGGCCGTGGATGGAACCGCCGGAGCTCCGGCCTAGTGCGTGAAGCGAAAGCTCTCCATCGCCCTGCGGCTCGTGATCAGCATCGTGCTGCTCGTGCTGCTGTTTCGGGAGCATAATTTTTTCACCGAGATCGCCCCGCGTTTGGGTGCGTTGCTCGAAAACTGGCCCTGGGTGCTCGCCGGGCTCTTCTCGGCTTTTTTGGGCCTCATGGCCTGCGCCACGCGTTGGTATGTCATCCTGCGTGGTTACGCTCCGCAGATGCCCTGGCGTGTGCTGGCACGCACCGAGCTCATCGCCGCCTTTTTTAATGTGTCATCCATCGGTGTCATCGGTGGTGATGCGTATAAAATCATGTCTGTCACGCGACGCCTGCCCGGACAGGCACCACAGGTCGGCGTATCGCTCATGCTGGATCATGTGACGGGATTTGTGGCCGTGGGCTTGTTGTTCTTCAGTTGCTTCGCCAGCATCTGGCCGCGCTGGGAGGCCCTCGGGCATGATGCCAGGCTGCTGCTGACGGGTTTCAGCGGCTTCATGGGCTTCTCGCTCGTCGGCATGACTTTCTCGTGGATCACCTTCAAGCCGCAGGTGCTCGCGTGGGGCAGACGCACCTTCCCGCGTGTGCTCGGCACGCCCTTCTTTGGAAAGATCTCCCACACGCTCATCACCGTGCATGATGTGATCCTCGCCCTCTGGCGCAGGGCGCTCGGCAGCATCGTCGTCTCCGTCGTCGTGTATGGCTGCGTCTTTTTCACCTTTTACTGTGCGCTGCGAGCGGTCGGTGCCCGTGCACCGCTGCTCGATGTCATGACGGCGATGCCCGTCGTCGATGCCATGGCCTCGCTGCCCATTTCCATCTCAGGCCTCGGCGTGCGCGAACGGACCTTCGAGGCGCTTTTGTCGAGCTTTGCCAATGTGCCCGAGCCCGCGTGTGTCTCCGCTGCTTTTGTCGGCTGGCTCTTCACCGTCTTTTGGGGCCTGATCGGCGGCTGGATGTTTCTGAAAGGAGGTCGCGAGACCAAGGCATGAACGCCACGCTCACCGGCAAACGCATCGCCATCTCCCTCGGTGCCTCCTTCATGGGCTATGCCACGCACGCGGGCTTTCTCGCCACACTCACGCAAGCTGGTGTGAAGCCCGTGGCGCTCGGGGGCTCGTCCGCGGGTGCCATCGCCGCCGGTTTGCATGCCGCGGGGCTTTCCATCGAAACGGTCCGCGAGGCCGTGCTCGGCACTTCCCTGCCCCTTTCCTTCGTCAAACGCACGCCATGGGGCTTGCAGCAACTGCGCGATATCTTCACGCGATGCCAGCCTGGCCTTTTCGAGCCCTCCGGAGCCATCGGCTACTTTGAAAACCTCGTCGGCCAGCGGCAGATCGAGCAGTTCAAAGACCCGCGGCTGCTCATCGCGATGACGGACCTCGCTTCCAAAAGCAGCATCTTGGCCCAAGAAGGTCCCCTCGCCCGTGCGATGGCCGCGAGCTGCACCGTGCCGATTATCTTTTCGCCGCTCGACTGGCATGGCCGACTCGTCAGCGATGGCGGCGTGGCTCATGAGGCACCTGTCGATCCGTGGTTCCAGGCCGATGACATCGACACGATCATCATTCATCGCATTCATCAGCCCGAAGGCCCGCCGCCCTGGCTGCTGCCGCTGCGCATGATCCACACCATCGCTGCCTCGCATCACTGCGTGAATGCCCAATGGGTGGCCGATCGCACCGAGATCGCCCGCCTGAACGGCAAGCAGCTGATCATCCTCAACACCACCGCGCCCTCGCCCTCCCTTTTCAGCCGTGCGAGCCGTGAGGCCTGTTATGCCGCAGGAGAGGCTGCTGCGCGTGCTTTCCTCTCATCAGCCTCAAGCTGACGGAGGCCCCGCTGCCTCCACCAGCACGCAGCGAAAGCCCACGCTATCACTGCGATAGGACTCGGGGTCATGCGTGCGGTGGGAGCTGAGCAGCGTCTGCGGGCGGGCGCTTTTCCAAGATCCACCGCGGAGGACCCGCCAGTCCGTTCCTTCGCGGAAGCGATCCTCGCACCACTCCCAAAGATTGCCGCTGAGGTCGTAAAGCCCCAGGTCATTGGCCACCGAGGCCTTTGATGCCACTTGGCCGCCCGAAAAGCCATCACGATACCCGGCGATGAAGTTTTCAGGAAAGTCCTGTTTGGATTCCCGGCCGCACAGATTGCCCGCTCCGCGCGGCGGCGGCCATTGGGTGCCCCACGGGTAGCGTGAAGCGATGCGGCCATTTTTGCTCTCGGGGCTCTCATTTGCCCTTTCAAGATCGCCAAGCCCTGCTGCGCAGCTCCATTCGTGATCTGTGGGCAGCCTGTATCGCTGCCTCGGCCCGATCAGACCGGTTTTTTGCTCCCGCTGAGTCAGCCAGGCGCAAAAAGCCACCGCCTCGGTCCAACTGACTTGAGATGCAGGACGTGCGGCATCGCGGCCAGCGCGGCGAAAGGCGGCGAGGTGGGCCTCTTGCGTCTCAAGGCATGCCATCAGCAGCTTTTTCTCACCCACAGGCACCTGCACAAACTCCATGCCAAGGCTGTTGGTCCAGACCGGCTTCGATGGTTTCTGCGAAGTCGCGCACCCGGTGGCGATCAGCAGGAGGCAAGGCAGCATGACGATGAATTTGAAGGGCATGAAAGAGCCACATTACCGAAGAATGGCCTGACTGGTCAATCGAATGACTTTTCTCCGTGAAGATCGCGGCACTTGACCCACCGCACGCACGCAACAAGTTCGTCACACTTCCTTCTTTGCCGCATGACCCCTTCCGCAGCATTCGCTCAACACATGAGCAAGATCATGATTGTTGAAGACGAAGCAGACATCTCCGAGATGATCGCACTGCATCTGGCCCGTGAAGGTCATGAAAGCATCCCCGTGAGCAACGGGCTGCAGGTGGTTCCCACCGCGATCGAGCAGCAGCCGGACATCATCGTGCTGGACCTGATGCTGCCTGGCCTGGATGGCCTCAGCGTCATGAAACGCCTGCGAGCCGACACGCGGACAGCGAACATCCCGGTGATCATGCTGACAGCCCGTTCTCAGGTGGCAGATAAGATCGCCGGCCTGGAATTGGGCGTGGATGACTACCTGACGAAGCCTTTTTCACCCCGTGAGCTGTTTTTGCGCATCAGCGCCATCCTGCGCCGCACAAAGAAGGTGACGATCACCTCGCAGATCCGCCGCGGCCCTTTCACGCTCGACCGTGTGAACCTGAAAGTCTATCTGCGCGGCACGCCGCTGGACCTGACCACGACCGAGTTCAAGTTTCTCTCGACTATCCTGGAAAACCCGGACGCGGTCCACACCCGGGCAGAGCTGCTGCGGGATGTGTGGGGCTACAGCGCGGACACGGCCACCAGGACGCTGGACACGCATGTGAAGCGTTTGCGCGAAAAACTGGGCGACGATGGCGCCAGCATCGTCACGGTGCGCGGGACCGGCTTCCAATTCCAAGTGCCCTCTGACTCCGCCGCATGATCCTGTTCCTCTGTTCCCTCCTCGTCTTCGCGCTCGCCCTTTGGTGGCGTGAAAGGAAGCGCCACGAGGCCTGGGTGACAACGCTGGTAACGGCTCTCGGCCTCAAGCACGTGGAGTACCACCTGATCGCTGAGACCGCCGAGGCAGCCCGAGTGGCTGCGGACCAGCTCCCGCGTGAGCGTGGACTCCACGAGTTTTTCGAGGCGATCCTCAATGAGATCCGCCAAGGAGTGGTGATCGTGGACGCCGACATGCGCATCTCGTTTGCGAACAAGCCTCTCGCGGGCTTGCTACAGCGCCCGGTCGTCCATGCGGGCCGAACGTTGATCGAAGAACTGCGGGATCATCAACTGATCGACCTCGTCCAACAGGCAGTCGTGGAGAAAAAGCGGGTGACTCGGCAGGTGCAAATGCTGGCCAGCTCCGCCGCCGCGAACCTGAGCGGGCGACACTTCATGATTGAGGCCGCCCCCCTTTCGGACACCCGCGTGGGGGCCGCCTGGCTGATGGTGCAGGACATCACGGAAGCCGCGCTGACCGAGCAGATCCGCCGTGATTTCATCGCGAATGCCTCGCACGAACTGCGAACACCACTGACCATCATCAATGGCTACATCGAGACCCTCCGCGAGGCCCCTGCCCTCCTGCCGCGATGCCTCGACACGATGGAAAAGCATGGCAAACGCCTGGCAAGGCTCACCGAAGACATGCTTTCCATCTCACGCCTGGAGGATGCGAGCATCCCGCTGAGCCTCGAGACCTTTGATGTGCGCCAGTGCGTGCAGGATGCGATCGATCACCTCGCTCCGATGCATGAAGGGCGTGACACGCGTTTCGTGCTCGATTTCCCCAAAACGGGCGGTCAGATCACCGGCGACCGTTTTTACTGGGACCAGATCTTCACGAATCTGATCGAGAACGCTCTAAAAGAGAACCCGCAGGCCGGTCTCGTCATCACGGTGAGCGGCCAATGGACGCCGGACGCACGCTGCACGCTCAAAGTGGCCGACAACGGCACTGGCATCTCCGCGCACGACCTGCCGTTCGTCTTCAAACGATTCTTCCGCGGCGACAAGCACCACTCATCGACCGTGAAAGGCACCGGTTTGGGCCTCAGCATCGTCAAACGAGCCGTCGAGGCTCACGGAGGCACGATCATCGCGTCAAGCCGTCCAGGTATCGAGACGGCATTCACGATGACGCTACCCATCCATGCGCCCGATCAGAGCATCCCAGGCGTGTAACGCGGCCGCAAACCTCCGCTGCCGGCCAACTTTGAGCGCATGGCAGGATCGTCCACCGCACGGTCCACGGCGTCTTGCAGCGCACGGGAGGTCAATTCCTGGAGAATTGGAAGCGGCGAGCCCGAGCCAGGACGATAGGCGGCGCTTTGACGCTCCGCCGAATACACTTTGGAGAAAAGCACCCGGCCGCTGCCTACCTCGACGATATTCATCCGCACCTTTGCCGAGGCATAAGGATGCACCAGCAGCTCGGAGTGGAGCTCGAGCACATCGCCGGTGATGAGAAAACGGGCCTTGTCTGAGTCGGTGAGCATGCCGCGATTTTCCAGCGCATGCGCAAAGGCATTCGCGACGACGGTTTCGACCGGTGCGGTGCTGTTGAGATGCTCAATCGGCACTCCGAGGGGCAGTTTCACCGTGCCGAGGTAACGCGAATCGAGGCCGCGCTTGTTGGCAAAGGCACCTACCGTGAGTTCAGGGGTTCCGCGCTGGGCTCCACCAGGTGGCGGCACATAGTCGAGGGTGATCGAGGAATCTGAGGCACAGGAGGCAAGGCCGAGAGCAGAAACTAGTGCACACAGGAGGGAGAAACGACGGGAGTCCATGGTCAGGTGGTTTGTTTAGACGCTTTGGAAGAGCGAATCAATGGACGAAGTGCCAGCCGTCTCATTCGGATTTCTTTCCAGACAAAAAACAACCCTGCCGGATTCGGTCCTCAGGAAAAAAACCCCCAAAACCTGAAGCCAATATACCCGGCAGGGTTGATTTATTGGTTATATTCAAAAACCGCCTTCCCATGCAATACCAAAAACTTTCTTTCCGAAAAAAAACTTGGCTGGCCGCTGCCCTAGTGGTCTTCACCAGCATGATTTCCTCCTCTGTGGCCCGTGCCCAACTCGGCCGGGCCGTGCGTCAGGTCATTGTAACCCAAGCTGCGGGCTGGAACTCGAACACCGCCACGATGCAGTGTTACCAACGTCCCTCGGCACGAGATCCGTGGCAGCCAGTGTTTGCCAAGCCGGTGCCCGTGCTGCTTGGGAAAAAAGGTCTGGCCTGGGGTCGTGGGGTCTTCAACCCGCCAGCCAATGGCATTCCTGCCAAGGTCGAAAAGGATTGGAAGGCACCCGCAGGCATTTTCCAATTGGGCAGCCTGTTTGGCTACGCATCCACCGCACCCGGTGGAGCCCGCTGGCCTTACATCCAGGTGGGCCCATGGGACGCCTACGTGGACGACTCCAACAATCCCTATTACAACCGGCATGTCCGCATCGATCCCCGGCAGGGCGTTCCCCCGTGGTTTGAAAAGCAGCGAATGCGCCTCGGAGATGCCGCCTACAAATGGATGCTCGAAATCCGTCACAACCAGCAACCAGCGGCCCCAGGCTACGGCAGTGCCATTTTCTTCCACGTGCGCCGTGGACCAGACAAACCGAGCGCCGGATGCACAACCATGGCCGAGGCCGATCTCGTGCGCCTACTGCGCTGGCTGGATCCGCAGGCGGCACCGCATTACGTCCTGCTGCCAAAGGCGGACTACGCCGCACTTCGAGGTGCCTGGGGCCTGCCCTGAAGGCACAAAAAAGGCACCACGGGTGAGCGTGGTGCCTGTTTTACAGTGCCACTATGGCATCCGCTCATTTTTCGACCCAGCGGACCGCTTCCATCAGCAACTCACGAGCCGAGGCGAGGCCGAGTTTCTGGCGGATGTTCGCCTTATGGGCGTCCACGGTCTTGGCGCTGAGGCCAAGTTTTTCGGCCATGGAGTGCGAATCAAACCCGCGTCCGACCATTTCAAAGATCTCCAACTGGCGGTCGCTGAGCATGCGGGCGGGTTCGCCACGGGAACCACCACCACGGGCGCTGCCTCCGGAGACGATGCTGCCCAGCAGGCTGGCGCTGAAGAAGAACGAACCCGTGGCGATCTGGCGCACACCTTGCAACACGCGTCCTGGTTGCTCGCCCTTCATCACATAGCCCATGGCACCGGCCCGCAGGCAGCGCTCAGCATAGACGTTCTCGTCATGCATCGAGTAAACGAGGATCTGAAGGTTCGCGTTGCTGGCCTTGAGCTTCTTAATGAGGTCCACGCCACTCCTGTCTTTCAGAGTGATGTCGAGAATGACGATGTCAGGCTTGAGTTTGCTGATTTGCTGGAGGGCGGTGTTGGCATCTTCGGCGCTGCCAACGACCTGCATGTCCTCTTGAGCGTCTATCAGCTTCTTAAGGCCTTCAATCACAATGGGATGGTCGTCTAGGATGTAGATTTTACTTTTCACGGTCCCGCCAGTTCATTCACAGCCAAGGCATTGTCAAATTACCATCCTTAAGAATTTCATCAATCACAGGCGGTCACGCGAACACTGCAAACTGTCCATTAGTCGAATGACCAAATTTAGCCTCCCCTGCACTGCCATGACTGCAAATCGAGCAAAAGGACTCCCTTCGTTTCGTTAAGCGCATCACCTGCCCCCCAATGAAACACCTTCTAACCCTGCTCCTCCTCTCCACGCTCACCTCCTCGCTGCATGCACAAAAGGCAGGCAAAGAGAAGAAACTCGTCCACCTCACCAATTCGGCGGGCATCACGAAGGACATTGTTTTCAAACAGACGCCAGAGGGAGAGCTCAAGCTGCACTTCTTCATGCCGCCAAAAGCTGATGTGAGCATCGCGGTCCAGAAACCCTGTGTGGTGTTCTTTTTCGGAGGGGGGTGGAAGAGCGGCTCTTATCTCCAGTTCGTCCCGCAAGCTGAATATCTGGCCAGCCGCGGCATTGTGGCTGCTTGTTCGGATTATCGAATCCTCAGTATCCACAAAACGCTGCCGGACAAAGCTGTCGAGGACGCCAAAAGCGCCATTCGCTGGGTGCGCGGGCACGCGGATGAACTCGGCATCGACCCGGACAAGATTATCGCGGCCGGTGGGTCGGCCGGCGGACATCTGGCCGCCTGCACCGCGCTGGTGTCGGCATACGACGCTCCCACCGATAACAAGTCTGTGTCATCCAAACCCAATGCCATGGTGCTCTTCAACCCCGCGATGAACATCGCCACCCTCTTCAAGGAGCGAGCCACCTCCGGCACTCCGGGTATCACTCTCGAAATGGCGGAGGCCATCACGCCCAACTCCTTTGTCACAAAAGACACTCCGCCGGCGATCTTGTTTTTCGGCAGCGAGGACAAGCTCAAACTCGGTGCCGATGAATACCGCCAGAAAGCCCTCAAACTGGGCCTGCGGGCCGAAATGTGGGTGGCCCCCGGTCAGGCGCATGGCTTCTTCAACAAGGAGCCCTGGCTCCAGGTCACCGCACGCCAGATGGACGTGTTTCTAACCTCGCTCGGCTATCTGGGCGGGGAACCGACGCTCAAACTCCCTCCTGATGCGCCGCCCCTGAGCCGCGAATGATGGCCTGTGAGATTTCTGTGGTGTTTTGAGATCCTTTCTGATCTCATCGGGGTGGTTTTATCCAACAGCCATCCACTCTTATGACCACGACTGAAGCTATCCGTTGGTTCAAGCATACGTTCTACCAAGAACTCGGCGAGTCTGTCTCAGGCACGCTTTTCTCCATCGACCAGCTCTGTGCCATCGCCTTCCAGGAAACCGGTTACATTTGGCGGAACCTCACCGCCGGCCACCCTGCGAAGCCCATCTTTCCCTATTGCGTGGGAGACACGCTCGACACGCCGAATCGCAGTGCGTTTCCAAAAAATCGCGCGGCATTGGAGGCAGTCGAAAAGGGCAAGGAGATGTTTCAGATCGCCAGGAAAGCTTTGGAAACAGTCGCTACCGTCGATGCTGGCTACGCCAAGGTCGCGAAGAACAAGAACAAGTTCTGCCATGGCTTCGGCGTGTTCCAGTATGACATCCAGTTCTTCAAAACAGACGCGTCGTGGTTTCTGCAAAAGAAGTGGGAGGACTTTGCTGCCTGCCGTGAGCATGTCATCGCCGAATTGAAGGCCGCCTTGAAACGTCAAGGCTGGCAAAACAAGACGAGCCTCACCGATACCGAGCGCGTTCACGTCTGCATCGCCTACAACAAGGGCAAATCAGATCTCTCCAAGGGCTTCAAGCAGGGGCACTTCGACGGTGAACGCTACTACGGCGAGAGAATCTTCGAATACCTCACGATCGCCAAAAACGTCCCGCCGCCAGGCCCCGCCGCAGAACCAACTCCGGTGGTTAATGTCACACTGCCGCCTCCCACCGAGGTCGAGGTGACAGGAAAACTCTTCCAAGTGGCCGTGAACGCCGGGTCCACGCTCAATGTGCGCAGCTCACCCGAGATTCCCGAAAAGAAGCCGGATTCCAATGTCATCGGCAAACTGCCCGCCGGTCAGATCGTGCAGTATCTGGAGGGCAAAAAGACCGCTGACTTCTGGAAGATCGAAACGAGCCGCAACGGGGCGCACATCGTCGGCTATGCCTCGCCGAAGTATCTGAAGCCCGCTCCGGCTGGCGAGACCATCGAGGTCGTCAAACCTGCCGAAGTGCCGCCGCAGGCTGGCATCATCGCCGCGCACCTCACACCTTCGTCCGGCACCATCATCGCTCGTGCCAACAATGCGGGAGCCTACTCTTTGAACGAGAAAGGCATGCCCGGCCGCGATGGAGCCGATGCCGCCACCCGCTGTGCGCAGATCGCCGCGATCATCGAATGGCTCGCCGTCGATAAAGCATCCCACAAACGCTACCAGCCGCGTGATGGCATGACCTTCTGCAACATCTACGCCCACGATTTCTGCACCTGCTCCGGTGTTTATCTGCCGCGTGTGTGGTGGAACGGCCCCGCTCTCATCAAGCTCGCCCAAGGGCAGACCGTCGTGCCCAAATACGACGACACCGTCGATGAAGTCCGCGCCAACGACCTCTACCGCTGGCTGCGTGATTTTGGCCCGCAGTTCGGCTGGCGTCAGACCAGCACGCTCACCAAGCTCCAGGAGGCGGCGAACAACGGCGGCGTGGGCATCATCGTCGCCCGCCGCGTGCAGGAAGGAAAAAGCGGGCACATTGTGGCCGTCGTGCCCGAAACGGCCTCCAAACGGGCCATCCGCGACAATCAGGGCAACGTCACGCATCCGCTGCAAAGCCAGGCGGGTTCCACCAACTACCGTTACGGCACCGGAAAGACCAACTGGTGGCTCGGCGAGCAGTTCGCCGAATCTGCGTTCTGGATCCATGCCTGAACCTTCTCGCCCCAAAGACCATGACCACCCACCTTCATCGGCTCACCCTCATCGCGCTGCTTCTGGGTTTGCTCTCCAGTTGCAGCAGCGTGCTCTTCGTCGCACCCTACGACGCGGAATTTGACCGCGGGCTGGCCTCCTTGCAGGAGGATACCGCGGTGTTCCTCGCCCGCATGCGCCGCACACGCGGCTCCCATGATGCCAATGCCACCTTCTACGACGAGGCCGCCGCCCGCGTGGATGCCCTGCGCATGCGTGCGGAGCTCTACGGCGAAAAACTCAACCAAGGCACGCTCACGAACCTAGACAGGCTCCAAAGCGCCTTCAAGGATCTTCAGGAGGCGCATCGTGACGGGCCGCTCACCAGCTCTGTCTGGGCACGCACCATGAACACGCACTTCCGCGCCCTGCTGCAGATCGAACTGCACAAAAAACATAGCCTCACCATCAACCCGCCCGAGGAGGAGCCATCATGAATGCCAAGCAACTCGCCACCGACATGCTGAAGGCTGCGGAGTCAGCGCTCAAAGCGCACACCGACGAGGCCCATCCTTACCTCAAGATGGAGACAAAGAAGCTCGCAGAGACCGCCCAGCTCATCGCCGACGACTTTGCCGCGGGTGACATCACTCCGAAGCAGGCCAAAATCCTCGTCAAGATGCAGGCGGATGCCAGCGCCTCCGTGCTGACGGCCATCGACACCATCGGCCGCATCGCCGCCCAGGATGCCATCAATGCCGCGCTGAAGATCCTCAAGACCGCGGTAAACACCGCTGCGGGCATCGCCCTGCTTTGAGCCTCTCTTAGCGACCAAAAACGTCCTTTTCGGTCACCAGGCCATCTTTAACGACGGTATCCCGGAGGTTGTCCTTCGTGACGGAATGGATGGGAAGGAAGACAGAAGGCACATCCGTCTGGCCGTTCGGTGACACATCGCGTGCAATGATGGGGCGATGCTGCGCGAGGCGGACCGCGAGTGCGGCGGCTTGTTTGGAAAGCAGATGCAGCGGCTTGTAGATCGTCATCGTCTGCGTGCCTTGAACAATGCGCTGACAGGCCGCGAGGTCGGCGTCCTGGCCCGTGACGATCACTTTTCCGGCGATGCCTTCCTCGGTGAGTGCCTGAATGGCCCCACCAGCCGTGCCATCGTTGCTGGCGAGGATGGCGTCAAAGTTCGGGCCATGCTTCGTGATTGCGGCGTTGATGATTTTCTTCGCGTTTTCGGGCTTCCAGTCATCCGCCCAGTCCTCGTGAAGCACCTCCACCTTCCCGGCGGCGATCAGCGGCTGCAAAACATGGTCCTGGCCCTGCTTGAAGAGCTTCGCGTTGTTATCGGTCTTCGCTCCATAGATGCGCAGCAGGCGCATTTTGCCCGTGGCGGGCAGTCGCTCGGCCAAAAACTGCGCCTGCAGCTCGCCGACCTTCACGTTGTCAAAGGTGATGTAGAGGTCGAGATCGCAGCCGGTGATCAGGCGGTCATAAGCCAGCACCGGAATGTGGGCCTGATGAGCGAGATTGACGGCCTTCGCCATCGCGGCGGCGTCTTTGGGAATGATGACGAGCGCATCCACCTTCCGCGTGATGAGCGCCTCCACATCGGCGAGCTGCCGTGTGTCGCTGCTGTTCGCCGAAAGCACCTCGACATCGGCTCCGAGCTTGCCGGCCTCGGCGACGAACAAATCACGATCCTTCTGCCAGCGCTCTTCTTTGAGTGTGTCCATCGAAAGACCGATCAGGGGTCGCGTCCGGGTCGCCGGACCACTGCCGCCGCCGCGTGAAATCACGAGGCCGGTGAGCACGCTGAGCACGCAGGAAACGATGACGAGCAGGATGCGCGGATTCATGATTGTTAGTCCAGGTAGCCCATCGACTTCATCCATTCCACGACGCGAACAGGCCATTCATTGACCGGCTGGCCGTTCTTCTTCATGCCAAAGCCGTGGCCGCCCTTCGCGTAGATGTGCAATTCCGCAGGCAGGTTCTTCTTTTTGTATTCGAGATAGAGCAAAGCGCTGCCCGAGGCCGGCCAGGGATCATCGTGAGCATGCACGAAGCACATCGGCGGAGCCTTCGCGCCTACTTCAAAGCCCGGCAGCAGTTTCGTGGGCTCTTCCTTGCTCACCAAATAGGCCGGATAGACCGGAATCGCGAAATTCGGCGTGGCGTCCTCGACATCCAGCTTCGGATCGGTGGTGTAAGTGCGGTCGTTCGCATGCAGCGCCGTCATCACCGTGAGATGACCACCGGCGGAAAAGCCTAGAATACCCACGCGGTCCGGTTTGATGCCCCACTCGGTGGCGTGATGGCGGATCAGGCCAATGGCACGCTGCGTGTCCTGCAAAGGCTCGCGGCTCGGATCATTCGGATCACGCTTTGGCACGCGATACTTCAGCAGCACGCCGGTGATGCCATGCTGGTTCAAAAACTCACACACTTGCGAACCCTCGTGCTCGTAGGCGAGGATGCCATAGCCACCGCCGGGGCACACCAGCACCGCCGCGCCATTCGGCTTCTCTGGCTTGAAGACAGTGATCATCGGCTCCGTGACGTTGGTGAGGCGCATCACGTCGTTTTCGTTCTTCTTCGGCATCTCCTTCTCGGCTTCCATCTTGAAGCCGGGCTTCTCCGGAGCGCCTTGCGGCCAGAGTTTCATCTGAAGAGGTTCCGCGGCAAACAGGCTGCCGCAGGCGAGGAAGAGGACGGGCGTGAACTTCATGGTGGGCCGCCATTGGAGCGGAAATCACCGCGCGATGCAAGGCAGCATCATCGCGTCCCGCATGCCGTGGAGGATTTTTTTGTCCGCCGGGCACACCGTGGCCAGCACACCTCCGAGCACCGGCTCGTCCACCTCAGCCGCACCGAAGTAATACGGGCACAAACGCACCCGGCTCTGCATCACCCGCGTGCTCTGCGCATCCTCGACCCACGCCGGATGCGGCACCACCTTGGCCCGGTGAAACTCCTGCAGCACAAACGGATTCGTCGGGAAGCTCGCCAGCGCCTCCTCAATCGCCCCGCCCCACTGCTCCTGCGATAAATCGTGGCCAATGAAGACACCACGCGAGCCCCAGCCACGCTCGGAGAAGCCGCTGATCTTCAGCACCAGTTCGCGTTTCTTGCCGCCAAAGGTCTTCATCTCGTGCCAGCTCTGGATGTCGAGCTTGGGAAACACCGCGAAGGGCGGCAGCGGAGCCGGATCGACCACCCAGCCGAAGGGAATGCATTTTTGAAGCAGTTCGTGGTGCTTGGTTCCTAGTTCTTGGTTCCAATAGCCTTCGAGAGCTGGCGACCAGAAAAGGGCGAGCCAGAGCTTTTCTTCGAGAAAGGCCTTCAAAGGAGGAGTGAAGCTCAATTCACCATTTTCGGCCATGCGCAGCATCGCATCGGCATTCTCGACGTTCGCGAGATCAAAGAGCTCAAAGAAGCGGTAGAGGGACATGCCGCTCAATTCATACGGCTGCACCTCCCACGGCCTCAACACACGACGCCCGAGCTTGTCAGCCAGCCACTGCATCTCCGGCGCATAGTCGCCACTCTCTCGCGAGATGATGAAATCCTCATCCGGAAAAGCCTGCGCAAAACCATCGACCATGCCCGAGGCTCCACCGATCACATTTTGGCCCAGCGAGGCATACGTTTCATTCAGCCACGCCGTCAGCCCGATGCCGCCGGGCAGCGAATCGAGCTCCGAAATGCACACGCCATCCTCCGTCAATACGAGGTCAGGACGCAGCACGCGTGGCAGATCATTCCGCCAACGCTCCGAGCGGCCCAGCCGCACCACGCGTTCGGGTTTGCCCTGATCGATCAGTTTGGCCACCCAGGCATGACGCTCATCAAAGTAGAGCGCATTGCAGGCCCGCTGAAAGGCTCGCAAGGCCGGCCCGAGTTCGCGAATGAGTGCCACCGTGCCTGCATCGAGCGCAAAAGCCTCCGGCGAGAGCACCCACTCCTTCTCTGCGAAGAAGCCCTGCGCCGGAAAGGCGGCTCGGAGGCGGGCGATGGTATCAGCGGGAGTCATGCGGGGGCGCATTCATTCCCCAGCTTTGCCGTCTCTCAACCTCCAGACGATGCGAAATCATCATCGACAGCCTCGCGTCTTTTCGCTCCACTAACCGCACCACCATGAAAACGCTGTTCTGCCTCTTTTTGTCCATCGCCACCACCTTCGCCGCGGATGCGGAAGCTTTGAAAAAGCTCGGAGCCAAGGTCACTGAGACCGGCGGAGTCGTCACGCAGGTGAATGTGAAGTGCGATGCCTTCACCGAGGCCGATTTCAAGACGCTCGGCAGCTTCACCATGATCAAAGACCTCACGATCAGTGGCAAAACGATCACCGACAGCACGCTGGCCCTGCTCACCGGGCTCACGGAACTCGAACGTCTCAGCAGCGATGGCATCCAGCTCACGGATGCGGGCTACAAGCACTTCGCTGCGTTTCAGAAGCTCAAATCGCTGTCGTTCTTCCATCCCGCGTTTCGCTCGAAGGAGTTCACCGGCAGCGGCCTCGCAGCCTTGAAGGCCTTGCCAAAGCTCGAAAAGCTCACCTTTGCCGGATCGACCGCTGGCGACATCGCGATGGAGGCCATCGGCCAGCTCACGCAGGTGAAGGAATTCCGCACCTGGCACACCGCGCAGACGCAGGCGGGCAATGCGCACCTTGCGAAGCTTTCTCTCACCGGGCTCCGCATCGGCCAGCGCCTGCCGGAATGGGGCAAAGACACGCCGATCAGCTTCGATGAGTCCACGATGAGCGTCATCGCCCAGATCAAGACCCTCGAAGCCCTCGAACTCACCGAGGCCCGCCTCTCCGCGAAAATCATTCCGCATCTCCAAGCCCTTCAGAAGCTCAAAAAACTCAAAATCGAGACCGTGGACATCTCCGCCGCCGATGTGGAGGCCATCAAAGCCGCGCTGCCGAACTGCCAGGTGGACTTCAAACCGATGACCGATGCCGAAAAGGAGGCGCTGCTGGTGAAAAAGCTGCGGCTGTAAAGATTTTCACGGCCCCATCGGTTCTTGGATGACAACAAGCTAGGGATTCGCTCAGAATTCGGGAAATTTCCGGGTGGCATCGTTGCGGATGCTTCCATGGAGTCCCTTCCCAACCCACGCGCCCATGCATACCAAGCTGCTGCCATCTCTGGCATTCGTCTTACTCATGCCCCTTGTCTCAAGAGGCGCTGTGCTGGTCTGGAATGGTGGCGGGGCGGATGACAACTGGTCCTCGGCGCTGAACTGGACCGGCGTGGGCTTCACCGTGGGCGATACCTTGCAGTTTGGTGGATCGACGCGGCTGACTCCGGTGAACAATCTGGCAGCGGACACGCTGGTGGGCGGCCTGGAGTTTACCAATAACACCTTCGCCAGCACCTCGGCGTTCACCTTGAGCGGCAATCGGATCACACTCGGCGGCAACATCACGACCACCGCGGTCAGCGGCGGCACTTTTAACACCACCATCAATGACCAGATCAATTTCGACCTGCTGCTCGATGCCACGCGCACCATTACGGTGGGCAACAATGCGGACAAGACGCACAATCTGACGATCAACGGTGTGATCAGCGATGGTGGCGGAGCTTTTGGCCTGAATGTCGCCGGTGGAGCGCGGCTGACCTTGGCAAATGCGAACACTTACACCGGCACCACGACCTTGGGTGGCACGGCCATCGCGGTGCTGAATCACGCCACGGCGCTGCCGGGAGGCATCGGCACGAGCGGCGGCGTGAGCGGGCTGACTTTCGCCGGAGGCATGCTGGGGCTGGGCACGGGTGATTTCACGCGCGGTCTCGGCACGGGAGCGGACCAGGTGCAGTGGACGGGCAATGGCGGGTTCGCGGCCTTTGGAGCGGATCGCGTGGTAAATCTCGGTGGCAGCGGGGCCACAGTCACTTGGGCGGCCGGGGGCTTCGTGCCGAATGGCAGTGCCTTGCTCTTCGGTTATGGAAACGGCAGCGACACGCAAGACTCGACGCACACGCTGATTTTTCAGAACCCCATCGACCTGAATGGCGGCACGCGAACGATCACGGTGAATGATGGCAACGGCAACGCGACGGCCGCCTTGATCGATGCGACGATCAGCGGCGGCATTGTGAATGGCACGGGCACAGGTGCTTTGACGAAAAACGGCGGTGGCACGCTGAACCTCACCGCGGCCAGCACTTACACGGGCCAGACGCATGCGAATGCCGGTGTGCTGCTGCTGAATCATGTGAATGCGCTTCCCGGTGGTGTGGCAACGACCGGCGGCACGAGCAACCTGCGCATTTCCGGCAATGGTGTGGTCGGTCTGGGCACGGGTGACTTCACGCGTGGGCTCGGCACGGCCGCAGATCAGGTGCAGTGGACCGGCGCTGGTGGGTTCGCCGCCTTCAATGCAGACCGTGTGGTGAATCTCGGTGGAGTTGGTGCCACAGTGACATGGGCTACGGGGAGTTTCGTCCCGAATGGCTCCTCGTTTTACCTCGCTGCTAACTCCGCCACGCACACGGTCGATTTTCAAAACCCCATCGACCTCGGTAGCGCGAACCGCACGATCGAGATCAACAACTCCGCCGCGGCGGCGCTCGATGCGATCATCAGCGGCCCGATCAGCGGCAGCGGTGGTTTGACGAAAAACGGAGACGGCACGCTGCTGCTGCAATCCGCCACCAGCAGCTACACCGGGCAGACGAACCTCGCGGTGAACGTCACGCGTGTGACAAAGCTGGCGGACTTTGGCCAGCCCAGCTCTCTCGGTGCAGGCACGGCGGGCGTGCCAGTGACCATGGGTTCAGCCTTCCGTGTCGGCACGCTGGAGTATGTGGGCACAGGTGATAGCACGAACCGCACATTCTCCTTCGGCAACACCACCGCCACGGTGACAAATGCGGGCGTCATCCAAAACAATGGCAGCGGGCCGCTCGTTTTCACCGCGACGAATTTCAACGACGCCATCGCAGGCATCACCGTGGGCCGCACGCTCACGCTCGGCGGCGCGAACACGGGCCTGAACACGATCCAAGGCATCATCCAGAACACGAACGGCACCTCCGGTGTGCTCGGCGTGACGAAGGCGGACGCGGGCACCTGGGTGCTGGCCGGTGCGAATACCTATAGCGGCACCACCACGGTCTCCGCGGGCGCTTTGCACCTGAACAACGCCTCCGCCATCGGCACCGGCCCCATGACGCTGAACACCGGCGGCACCATCGACAATAGCTCCGGCGGCCTGATCACGCTCAGCACGGCCAATGTGACCACCATCAGCGGAAACTTCACCTTTGGCGGCACGAATGACCTGAGCCTGGCGAACGGAACCACGAACGTCACCGGCACTCGCACCATCACGCTCGGCGGCGCTGCGGGGCGCACGCTGACTCTCGGGGCCATGACGATCAACAACGCCGGCGGAAACACCACGCTGACCGTGAATGACTCGTCGAGCGCCGGAAACAAGCTCGTCATCTCCAGCCTCGTGCTGGCGGACAACAATCAGGCACGCAGTCAGACGATCAGTGGCAGCGCCTCGGTGGAGATAACCGGCACCGTGCAGGACGGCCCGGGCACCGGCGCGGATGCCCTCACCTACGCTGGAAATGGCACGCTGAAGCTCAGCGGCTCCAACACCTACACCGGCTCCACGACCATGAACAACGCCGCCGGCACGCTCACACTCGCCGGCAGCAGCACGACATCGGCTGTCACGCTCACGACAGGCCGTTTGAATTTGAACCACGCCGCCGCAATCGGCTCAGGCACACTCACCCTCACCGCGGGCACGCTGGACAACACCAGCGGCTCCGCTTTGACGCTCACGACAAACAACCCGGTGACGGTCAGCAACTTCACCTTCGGCGGTTCGAACGATCTGAACCTTGGCACCGGCGCGGTCACCTTGGGAGCCTCCGACCGCGTGATCAACATGGACGGCGAATCGACGCTGACGATGGGAACAGCCACCTTCAACAGCGCCGCCACGCGCATTCTTCAAGTGAACCAGGCGCGAGGCACCACGGGCAAGCTCGTCCTCTCAGGCTTCGATTTGAACCTCAGCGCTGACACTGCCGGACGCACCCGCAATCTCACAGGCACCGGCCAGATCGTCATCACCGGTGTTGTGGCGAATGGCAATGCCTTCAACAACGGCATCACGAAAAACGGCGCTGGCACGCTCACGCTCTCGGGCGCGAACACCTTCGGCGGCTCCATCATCGGCAATGCTGGCACCCTCATCCTCGACTACGCCACGAACGATCCCCTGCCCGCCAGCGGCCCGCTGACCTTCAACGGCATCAATATGATCATCCGTGGCAACACCGGTACGCCCACCACGGACTCCACCGGCACGCTCACGATGACAAACAACTCCCGCAGCACCCTTCGCATCGAAAACAACGCCGTGCTCACCACCACCTTCGGTGCCGTCGGCACGGTGAACCCGCTGCTTCTCGATGTGACGGCTGGCGGCACGCTCGCCACCGCCGCCCTCACCACGACCTCCTCCTCCACGAATGTGGCCTTGGTCAATGGCGTCGTCATGATGGGCCAAAGGGCAAATCTATATGTGCAAGACGGCACCGGCATCGGTTTTGCCACGCAGGACGGCTCGAACAACATCGTGCGCTACAACGCCGCGACTTCGCTCAATGGAAACACCGGCGGGGCGACCACGAATACGACGCATTACAGCCTCAGCAGCGATCTCACTCGCAGCGCCACCTTGAACTTTTCCTCCCTCGCCATCGATACCTCGGCGAATCCGGTCACGCTCGACATGGGGACGTTCAACATGAGCTCCAGCGGGAACGGACGCAGCATCCTCGTCACCGGCTCAAACAACGCCACGATCACCAGCAGCACCGGTGTCTTCACCAGCGCCCAGAGCTACAACATCGCCAACTACAGCACCGGCACGGTCACCATGGCTGTGGGCAGCACGAACGTGGCCATCGTCAAAAACGGCCCCGGGCTCGTGAATTACACCTCCTCGGCCCTGCCGGCCGATGTGTATGTCACGCAGGGCGCTTTGCGCTTCTCCTCGGCCATGAACTACACCACCGGCTTGCTCCGCGTGTTTGGCGATGGCGTGTTTGAAATCGGCGCGGACCTCAATGACACCGCCGATGGCGATTTCACCCGCGCCAGCGGCACCACGGCGGGTCAGGTCGCGATCATCGGCAATGGCGGCTTCAGTGCGCATGGTGCGGATCGCGTGGTGGCCATCGGCGGCACCGCAGCACCCACCGCGCTCACCTGGGGCGGCTCGAACTTCCTCGCCGCGAACACCACAGACAACGAATACGTCTTCAAACTCGGCTCCAGCACCTCCACGCACACCTTGGAGTTCCGCAACGCCATCGCCCTCGGCTCTCGGCATCGCGTGGTCGATGTGGCAGATGGCACCAGCGCCACGAATGTCGATGCACGGCTCACGGGTGTGATCAGCGGTAGCGGCACGCTTGCCAAGACCGGCACCGGCACGATCGAGCTCACCGGTGCTAACACCTATTCCGGCGGCACGCTGCTGCGTGAAGGCCGCTTGCTCATCTCCAATGATGGCAGCAGTTCCGCCACCGGCACCGGGTATGTGTGGACGACGGCAAGCACCATCCTCGGCGGCAGCGGAGCCATTGCTCCCACCGGCACGAGCGAGATCACCATCGGCGGCAGCGTGGCTCCTGGCACGCCAGCGACGACTGATGGCGCTGGCACGCTCATTTTCACTCCCGCGAGCCGGAACGCGACTTTTACCTCGACGAGCACCGCAGACTTTCAACTGCGCACGAACGGCACGCACGGCCTCACCGCCCTTTTTAACCCCGATGGCACGCTCGCCTCCGTCACCGGCATTTCCACGGATGGCGGAAACGACCGGCTCATCTTCAATGGCGGCTCCACCACCTCCAAACTCGACCTCACGGCCCTCGCGAGCGGCAATTTCAACATCACGCTCACCGCCGGCTACACACCGCAGGCAGGCGACGTCTTCGATTTGCTCGATTGGGGCAATACGAACGGCGCAGGCCATTCCAGCGCCATCACCGGCCTCACCGTGGGCCAGCTCGACCTGCCCAGCCTCATCGGATTCAATCCCCTCCTCGCTTGGGACACGAGCCTGTGGGCCAGCCAGGGCGTCCTCGGCATCTACTCCGGCGTGCCAGAGCCCTCTCGTGTGCTGCTGTTCGCGATGGGTGGCCTCGCGTGGCTTCGTCGTCGCAGGCGCGATTGAAAAACAATCACCCTGTCAGATGCGGACACGCTGCATCGTTATCGATTCCGAACCCATGCACACCGCCACCAAACGCCATCTCGACCGCCGGGCCTTCCTTCGTGGCTCCGGAGCCATGCTCTCGCTGCCGTTTTTGGAGGCGATGGTGCCGGCCTTTGCCACGCGGGCTCAAGCAGCCGTCGCGAATCCGCCGCCGCGTTTTCTGGCGATGTGCGCCACACTCGGCTTTCACACGCCGTTTTTGTTTCCGCAGGAGGTTGGCAGCGACTACACGCTCACGCCATACCTCGAACCGCTGAAGGATCTCAAGAATGACTTCACTGTGATCTCCGGTTTGCAGCATGAGGAGCAAAACGGCGCGAACGGCCACACCTCGGAGATGACTTGGCTGACCTCCGCGAAGCATCCGGGCCTCGCGGGATTCAAAAACAGCATTTCCATCGACCAGCACATCGCCGAGCGCATCGGCTCACAGACGCGTTTCCCCAGCCTCATCCTCGGCACCGGCAGCGATTCGCTGTCGTGGAGTGCCAGCGGCGTGCCGCTTCCGGCGGAGAGCTCGCCGTCGAAGGCCTTCCAGCAGCTTTTTGTCGATGGCACGCCCGCGGAGATCGCCGCGCAGGTCCACCAGCTCAAACGCGGCCGCAGCATCCTCGATACCGTCATGGGCCAGGCCAAGAAATTGCATGGCGAGCTCGGCAAACGCGATCAGGAGAAGCTCGATGAATACTTCAGCGCCGTGCGTGACCTCGAAGGCCGGCTCGTGCAGAACGAGGAATGGGCGCAGAAGCCCAAACCGAAGGTCGATGCGAAGCCGCCGACGGACATCCAGAGCCGCACCGATGCCATCGGCAAGATGAAGCTCATGCAGGACCTCGTCGTGCTCGCTTTGCAAAACGACAGCACCCGCACCGTGACCCTGCGCCTCAACGGCATGAACGCCGTGCCGGAGATCGCCGGCGTGAAAAACGACTGGCACAACCTCTCCCACCACGGCCAGGACACCGCGAAGATCGAGGAGCTGAAGGTCATCGAGCTGGCGGAGTTCACCGCATTCGCCGCCTTCCTCACGAAACTGAAGTCCACCGGCCTCCTCGATACCACCGCCGTGCTGTTTGGCTCCAATCTTGGCAACGCCAGTGCCCACAGCACGGCCAATCTGCCTCTCGTCCTCGCCGGTGGTGGATTCAAACACGGACGCCACATCGCCGTCGAGAAGGACAAGCACGTCTTCTCCAATCTCTTCGTCTCCCTCGCCCAGCGGATGGGCGTCGAGACCGGTCAATTTGGCTTCAGCACCGGCGTGCTCGATTTGAATCAATCGTAGCCCGGCAGGTAAAGTGTTTGTCCACGGCCTTTGGGGGCCTTTCGCACGGGTTGAGGTGCCGACCGGCTCTTTTGGCCCCAGGAGGGTTTTTGCGGCACGAGGGTATCGAGACGCTTCAACGTGAGTTTTTCAGGTTCTGCCTTCGCCACCATGGGCGGCGCCGGTTTGGTGGCTTTCACCTTCACGGGCTTGGGCTCCTCATCATCACCGCCGAGCATGCTACCCCAGATCGAACCTTTCCTGGGCTTCACCTCGGCCACCTCTACCTTTGGCGGAGCGGGCTTCTCGACGGGTTTCGGTGGCGCAGGCGGCGGTGGTGGCTCGGCGATGGCCACGCGGGCTTTCGGACGCGTGTCCTCCTCCTGCCGCGGCGCGATCACGATGTCATCGCGGTGCAGTTTGTGCGGCACCGGCAGCCACGTCACCTGATGGCCCTCCGGGGCCGTGCCGATGATTTCGACCGGTGTGCCCAGCGGCGTGGCACGGAAAAAGATGGCCGCCATTCGCGACGGCAGACGGATGCAGCCATGAGACGCGGCAAAACCCGGCAGATAGCCCTCGTGCATGCCGATGCCGCCGGTGATGCGCATGAAGCTGCGCATGCTGGCCCCGAGAAACCGCGTCCCCGGAGGCGGTGTGTCCTTCCGCGAGTCCACATCCCCTTCCACGATGCGCCCATGCCCATCGACAAACGAGCCATAGGCCGACGAACGGTGATCCGCGTCCTTCTCGATGATCTTGTAGGTCCCACGCACCGTGCCGTGCCCTTCGCGACCGGACGAAATCGGTGCCGCGCCGACCAGCTTGCCGCCTTTGAAATACTTCACCACCTGCCGGCTGAGGTCGATCTGGATGCGCGGTTCGCCCGCGACACGGTCTCCACTCCACCACCCCTGCGCAGCCATCTCGTTCTCGGGGCCGGAGGAGCAGGCGCTGAGGGCGGTCAGGAGCAGAGCAGCGGCCGGCAGACGGCCCATCGGATTCCAAATCGTGTTTTTCATCATGCGGCGCGATTTTGAAACGCCCCAAGTGGTTTCGGCAACAAGGAAAATACTTCGCAGCCAAAGCGAAGCCGCCCTTTGGCACATTGTCGAAGGAAGCAGCTTTCCGATTGCGTTCCTTGCGCCCTCGCCGCTATCGTCGCGGCCCTTTAAATCCATGAAGACCTCACTCTTCCCCAACCGTCGTGCGTTCCTCCGCAACACCGCGCTCTCCGCCGGTGGCCTTTTCGTCCCCAATCTCCTCCTCGGCCAGGACGCCGCGAAGAAGCTGAACGTCGCTGGCATCGGCGGTGCCGGTGGCAAGGGCGCGTCTGACATCGCCATCGCCGGTGAAGGCGCCAATGTCGTCGCCATCTGCGACATCGACAGCAACCGCCTCAAGGACGCCAAGAAGAAATATCCGGGTGCCAAGATGTTCACATCCTTCCAGGAGATGTTCAACGACATGGGTGACAAGATCGACATGGTCACCGTCTCCACCCCCGACCACGCCCACTACCCGGCCGCCATGGAGGCCATCAAGCGTGGCAAGCACGTCTGCGTGCAGAAGCCCCTCGTGAACCGCATCTGGGAAGCCAATGAGCTCCACGCCGCCGCCAAAAAGAAGGGCGTGAAGACCAACATGGGCAACCAGGGCCACACCGGCGAGCAGATCCGCCAGCTCAAGGAGTGGATGAACGCCGGCGTCGTCGGCAACGTGAAGGAAATCCACGTTTGGACGAACCGCCCCATCTGGCCCCAAGGCACCGCGGCCAAGGACATTTATACCGGCAAGACCGCTCCGAAGCCCCGCAAGAAGGAAGAAGCCAACGGCATCGCCGAGGCCGTCGGCCAGGCTCCAGCGCATGTGAACTGGCAGCAGTGGCTGGCCCAGGTGCCGGATCATCCTTACATCCCCGGCCTGCATCCCTTCGCATGGCGCGGCAGCCTCGATTTCGGTGCCGGTGCCATGGGTGACATGGGCTGCCACATCATGGACGGTCCCTTCTGGGCCTGCGAACTCGGCGAGCCTTACAAAATCGAAGCCGAAGTGGGTGATCTCACCGACATGAGCTGGCCCGCCTGGTCCCACGTCATCTGCCACTTCAAGCACGTCAAATACGGCGAGATCAAGCTGCACTGGTATGAAGGCAAGAACGGCGACAACCCGGTCAAGCCCGCCCGCCCGGCGAAGCTCGAAGACGGTCGCGACTTCAACAAGATGATCGGCGGCTTCATGATCGTGGGTGACGAGGACACCATCCTCAACCCTGGCGACTACTGCGAGGCCCTCGAAATCGTCGGCAACCGTCCGAAGCTGGCCAAGTTCTTCAAAGAAACGCCGAAGACCCTCGAGCGCTCGCTGGCCCCCGGCAAGCCGCAGCTCGAACTCGTCAAGGCCATCGAGCAGGACAAGATCGCTGGCAGCAACTTCGACTACTCCGTGCCGCTCACCAAGCTCTGCCTCCTCGGCAACCTCGCCATCGGCAATCCGGGCAAGGTCATCGGCTGGGACAGCGCCAAGCAGGAGTCCGACAACGCCGAGGCGAACAAGATGATCAAACGCGCCGCCGTCCGCTCCGGCTGGGAATACAGCGCCGCCAGCATCTAATCTCCCTCTCATTGCACCTCACACGCCCGGCGGTCGAAAGGCCGCCGGGCGTTTTCATGGCGTGATGCTTGGTTCGTCGTTCATCGTTCGGGCTTCAGCCCGTGCCTTGGGGTTCGTAGTCCCGCCTTCAGGCGGTTCAGGGATCGGAGGGAGGGATTTGATTCCCGCCGGAACATTCAGCCGCGGAAAACACCGAAAGGGCCGCGGCTGGAATCGTATTTGCTACTTCAAAACCCATTTTGATCCGCCATGCCCCCAACCTCCACCGCTACCGTTCCAGACGGTTTTCAATGGAAGCCGCTGGATGCCTACGACCGCACTCACCACCTCAAGAACGACACGTTCTTCGAAAAAGCCGTCAACTTCCTCCAAAATGCTGTCGAGGGCTTTTTGGTGAAGTTTTCCCTCGTCGGCGATCATCCGGTCTTTGAGTCCCGACACTTCCCGTGGGTGCCAGCCGTCGAGGAAGACTGGCAAAAAGTCCGCTCCGAACTCGACATGGTCATGCAATACCGCGAGGCCATGCCCAGCTTCCAGGACATCGTGAAGGAGGTGGGCATGATCCAGAGTGATGACCAATGGAAAACCTTCTTCCTCCGCGGCGTGGGCATGGATTGTGAGGAAAATGCCCGCCGCTGTCCGGAGACGATGAAAGTGATCGAAAAGATCCCCGGCTGCACCACCGCCTTCTTTTCCATCCTTTCTCCGCGGAAGCACATCCCGCATCATCGCGGCCCGTGGGCCGGCGTGCTGCGCCTGCACCTCGGCCTGCTCGTGCCAAAGGACGCCAGCCAGTGCCGCATCCGCATCGCGGACCACGTGTGCGCCTGGGAGGAGGGCCGCTGCCTCGTTTTCGACGACACCTACAATCACGAGGTCTGGAACGACACCGATGACTACCGCGTCGTCCTCTTCATCGACTTCGCGCGGCCCCTGCGCTGGCCCATGAACCTCTTTAACGACTGGCTCATGAACCTCAGCGCCCTCGCCCCCTTCCTCCGCGAGGCCAAAGGCCGCCAGAAAGCCAGCGAGAAGAAGTTCTGGGAAGCCTTCGGCCACAAGGCGTGAGCTCATGGGTGGAGAGAAGCGCGGACACGCCCGCCGTTCTTCGTTCGTAGTTCGGGCTTCAGCCCGCGCCTTGGGTTCCTAGTCCCGCCTTCAGGCGGCCTACCCATCCCCCTTCCCCTCCGGCTTTACGGTTGAAAACCCATCGCCAGTTTCACCGCGGAGTATTCGGGATGATAGCCCCCGGCGTTGGTCCGGACGATCAACGGCGGTTCATGCCATGTCTGGCCGCGAAACCACTCCGGCAGATCTTCCGCTCGCATCATGGCAAACACGGCGATCAAGGGTTCATCGCCCTCCCTGAAAATGACCGGACGCTGGCGCACGATGACCAGTCCCGCCTCACGTGCCCCGCGTTGCACACGCTCCAGTTGATGCGGCGCATGCGGGAACACGCAGGCAAACAAACCTCCCGTGGCCAGGTGTTTCGAGGCTGTGAGACAGTAATCCACCACACTCCCCCGCACCTCAAAGCGGCAGGCCCGTTTCTGCGGATGCTCACTCACGATGCCATCCGTCTCCGGCCAATACGGCGGACTCCCCGTGACGAGGTCAAACGTCTCATCCTCCCGGATCACCCCTGGCTCACGAAAGTCCCCCTGCCGGATCTCATACCGGTCCACCAAGCCATTGGCCGCCGCCGAACGGCGGGCCAGGGCCACGCTCTCCGCCTGGGCCTCCACCGTCACAAACCGTGCCCCCGGACAACGCCACGCACAGATCATGCCCAC
>JAEUHK010000061.1 GCA_016795465.1 Verrucomicrobiaceae bacterium
TGAGCTAGCAGCGGTTTTGGAGGGCTGCAACGTGCTGGATTGACCATGCGGCTCGCGTGGGTTCATACTGGGCACATGAGCGATGACGATCTTCCACCCGAAAAGGCCGCTGGGCGGCCCGTTTCGCCGTGGGAACTCGACCCGGACTGGCAGCGGGCTCCGAAGAATCTGCAGAAGCGCCGGAACGTGGAGGCCAAGCCACCTCCACCGGTCGAAAAGGCCGTTCCTCGTCCTCAAGTGGCCGAGCCGCCACCCGAGCCTGCACCGATGCCAGCGGCTCCGCTGCCGACGTATGTGCCGATGGCGCGGCGTCGCCAGCCTTTGCCGGAACGAGAGGGCTCGTGGCCGGCGCTGATTTTGCTGAGCATGGGGCTGCTGCTGTTTGTGTTTGTGGCCTGGCAGTATCTTCACGATGAGCCGAAGGGCGCGGATGATGATCTGCGGCCGATGCGGGCGATGGACCAGACGCCGGTGATCCGCATGCCGCAGAAGCTGAAGCGCTTTCTCGAAGCGGTGGTGCCGATGCCCGCGGGCACGATGCCGGCCACACCGCCGTGGATGTGGGACACGCCCACGCTTTCCCGATTCTTCAAAGGCAATGGCGCAGCTCTCGACAATCTGCGCGACCTTCTCGAAGACCCGGACTGGCATCCCGCGCACGCGTCGTGGCATGCGGCGGACATCGGCAGTGATTCGCGATGGCCGATGGTCTTCGCGTTGAAGCAGGCGGAGAGCGCCTACCTCTCGCGTCTTGGCCAGGAGGAAGGCGCCTTCGTGGCGGCAATCGATCTCGCAGACCTCGCGAAACGTCTCGAAGAAGTCTGGGCATGGCCGTCCTTTTATTCTCGGTCGCTGGAAGCGCAGGAACTGGCCGCACAGGCACTGGCGGAGCTATTGAAGCAGACGCGTCTGCCGGAGCCGGTTCTGCGGCAGTATCAGCGGCAATACAGCATCTGCCTGCCGGCGAATGACACGCTGGTGCAGGCACTCGGGGCGTTTTATCTGCATGAGAAGAAGCTCATCTTCGGCCCTGCGAGCGGCGAGCCGCTGGACACGATGCCGGGCGGTGCCCAGTTGAAGCGGCCGGGGCGTTTGTTCTTCAAGCCGCACACGACGTTGCAGCTATTCGTCGATCACTTCCGCCGCTTGCGCATGGAGGCGCAGGCACCGCTGGCGAACACGGGCCTCATCAGTGTGGATGATTCGGCATCGCTGCATCAGCAGGGATTCCAGCCGAATGCCGCGGGTGAGGCCTACACGGCGGCACGCATGGCGGGCTATCGCTCGCTGCCGGCGAAGCTGGGACTCGCGAAGGCTCGTGGCGGGCTCGTTGTCACACTCTTTGCGATGCGTCGATGCGTGGCGGAGCAGCGCACGCTGCCACCGACACTCGAAAGCCTGCGGCCGAAGTATCTGCTCGATGTGCCGCTCGATCCGTTTTCGGCGGCACCGCTGCATTACGATATTCGCCGCGGCTGGATCTGGTCGGTGGGCACGGACCTGCAGTCGCAGAGCGGTGCGCCGACAAGTCCGCCGATGCGGGACGCGAAGGAACCGACGGTGGAAATCGGCATCGGCATTGCCTCGGCGGTGCAATGATGCTCCATTTCCGTGTTCTTTGATCCATGACATCCAACTTCACCCGCGCCGGTCAATTTCCTGAAACCTCGTGGACGCAGGTGCGTCTCGCCGGAGTGGCGGACACGCGGGCTTTGGAGGGCCTTTGCCGGATGTACTGGGCTCCCTTGTATGCGTTTGCGCGTCGCGATGGCATGAGCCCGGCGGAGTCGGAGGATGTGACGCAGTCCTTTTTCGCCCATCTGATGCAGGATGAGACGCTCAAGAATGCGGACAGTGAGAAGGGCCGCATGCGCAGCTACCTGCTGGGGGCGATGAAGCGCTTCATCTCGAACTGGCGTCGCGCCGAGATGACGGTGAAACGCGGCGGCCGGCTGCAACGCGTGGACTTTGACACGACGGAAGTCGAGGCCGTGTGCGCGAAGCAGGGCGACGGGCTCTCACCGGATGCGTTTTATGAGCGGCGCTGGGCCGTGGCGCTTCTCGATCATGCCTTCAAGGCTCTCGAGCTCGAACAGGTGCTCACTGGCAAAAAGGAGCAGTTTGCGGTGTTGAGCGAGTTTTTGATGGTTCATGGCAAAGAAGCCCAGCATGGCCTCGCGGCGGAGAAGCTCGGCATCAGTGAAGGAGCGGCCCGCGTGGCCGTGCATCGGCTGCGGAAGCGCTTTCGTGAGCTTTTGCGAGAACATGTAGCAGCCACGGTCGATAGCGAGGCTGAGGTCGATGATGAGCTAAGGCATCTTTTGGGATTGTACAGTAACTGACGTCACGCACTGCGTTAAGTAACAGCCATGCTTGAATGCGAAGTCTGCCACACACCGCTCGAAAAACGCGGCTCGGGGGTGTTTTGCCCGGCGTGTGTTTTGCGTGATTTGATGGATGAGCCGGATGTGGAAGCGGAGACGGAGATCACGCCGGCTCCGGCGACGGGTGACATGCCGCGGGTGCCAAGGCATTCGATGATCGAGAAGATCGGCGAGGGTGGCTTTGCGAATGTGTATCGCGCGATGCAACGCGAGCCGGTGAAGCGCGAGGTGGCCATCAAGGTGCTGAAACCGCAAATCGCCAGCTACCACGTGCTGGCCCGCTTTGAGACGGAACGCCAGACGCTGGCGCGGATGGAGCATCCGGGCATCGCGCGGCTGTGGGACAGCGGCGTGACGATGCACGGGCAGCCGTTCTTTGCGATGGAGCTGGTTCGCGGCGAGCCGGTGACGGCGTATTGCGAGAAGAACCATCTCACGCTCGATGAACGGCTGGAGATCTTCTGCTCGATCTGTGATGCGGTGCAGCATGCGCATGAAAAAGGCGTGCTGCACCGGGATCTGAAACCGTCGAACATTCTCGTGGCCGGCGCAGGCTGTGAGCGCGTGGTGAAAATCATCGATTTCGGCATCGCCAAGGCTTTGGAACTCTCGCCGGAAGCGGCGGATGATCATGAAACCGGGGCGATGACCTCGATTCATCAAGCGGTGGGCACGCCGGGCTACATGAGCCCGGAGCAGAGCGCCTGGGGTGCGCATCATGTGGATGTGCGTTCGGACCTTTACGCGCTTGGTGTGGTGCTCTACGAGCTGCTAACGGGCTCGACGCCATTGCAAATCGAGCGAAAAGCGAATGACGAGGCACGCCAGTGGCCGGTGGCGAAGCACATCACGCCGCCCTCGCTGCTCCCGCGGACTCTTTTGCTCAAGAAGACGGACAAACGTGATCTCGACGCGATCGTGCTGAAGGCGCTGGCGATGGATTCGACGCGTCGCTACGCGAGCGCGGCAGCCTTTGCGGATGACATCCAGCGTCATCTGCATGACGAGCCGGTGTTCGCAGGTGAGCGCTCGTGGACGTATGTGATGGAAAAGTTCACACGGAGGCATCTGCCCTTTGTGGTGAGCGCGGCGGTGGCGGCGCTGGCCGTGGCGGGTGGTTTCACGGCGAGCACGATTTTGTATTTCAAGGAGCAGAAGGCCCGCTCGCACGCGGAGGACCGCCAGCTCGTGATCGAGGCACGCGAGGCCGAGCTGCGCCGCACGCTGAGCCGTGCGGATTATGCTGCCGCGCAGCAATTCAAGAACGCCGGTGATGCGCAAAGTGCCGTGGCCTGCCTCGTGCGTGCCTTGCGCCAGGATCCGCTTTTCAAAGCGGCGGCGGCGGACCTGCAGATGATGCTTTTGCAAGACGACACGCCGCAGCCGGTGGAGACGGTGATCACCGTGGATCCGTCGTGGGGTGAGGTGCAGGAGAACATCGGCGCTGTCTCCGCCGGCGGTCATGTGCTGGTGGCGGTGTTCATGAAGGACGGGAAGCAGCGTGTGATGCTTTTCGAGCTCGACGATGGCACTTGGAAGCGTCGTGAGCTGACGCTGAAGTCGCGTTTGAGCCAGCTCGAGCTTTCCGCCAGCGGGAATCTGGTGGTGATGGCCGAGGAGCGTGGTGATCTGACGCTGCTGCGGCCGGACGAGCCTTCGTTTGAGAAAAAATGGACTCCGCCCGCGGCGGTGACGGCCGTGACGACGAGCACGGCCACGGGCTTCGCCATCATGGGCTGCGCGGATGGATCAGTGTGGAGGGTGAGTGACGCTGCTAACGAGCCGCCGGCACGCGTGGGCGAGGTCTCCGGTGAGGTGTCACGGCTCGTGCTGTGCGGTGAGGAGCATCTCATCGTGGCCGGCAGCAAGGAAGGCGAGGTGCGGCGGCTCTCGATGCTCAACCCGGATGACAAGCATCTGCTGGTGAAGATGCCCGGCGCCGTCACGGTCATGAGCAACACGGGCAACAAGCTCATCGCGGTGGGTGATTCGCAGGGCAATGTGGCCTGTTTGAATGATCTGACGGAAAAACTGCCCGTCACGCATCTCCACGAAAGCGCGGTGACCGCTGTGGCGGTGGCCAACGGGCGTGGGAATCCGGTGATGCTGACCGCGGGCGGGGCTCGTGACCTGCGCGTGCGTTGGATGGACCTGGAGACGGGCAAGGACCTGAAAATGCCCATCGAGTCCGCCGGTGCGGTGCGGCACATCGCGACGACGAACAGCGGCGACAGCGCGGTGGTGGTGAACGCGGATGCATCCGTGCGCATGTGGCGTCTGGCGAGCGAAGGTGCCATCACGGTGCGCAAGCCGCAGCGAGCCCGTTTCATCGCGATGAGCACGCATGGCCGAGCGATGGCCGTGCGGCGTGATCTGGGCCGCGGGCTGGAGGTGCTCACGCTGCCGCAGGACACGGTCTATGGCATGGTGCTGGATCACGGCGGGACGCCGCCTGCTCCTGCCGGGCTCCGCGGCCGTGCCTGCGCGGCGTTTTGTCCTGATGGAGTGACTTTGGTGGAATCGAACGAGCTGGGCGTGGCGGCGTTGTGGGACAGTTCGAGGGCGAAGCTGCTCGACTCGCTCCGCTGGAGCCAGGCGGCGATGGCGCTGGGGCCTGGCGCGGGTGATTCGGTGCGAGCCGCACTGGCCGATGGATCGCTCATCGAGGTGCCGATGGATGGCGCGGCACTCCGCACGCTGCTGCCGGCATCCAAAAAGACGCTGTGGACGCTCGCCGCGATCTCATCAGACGGGCGCGGTGTGGTGTGGGCCACGTCGTCACCCGATTTGCAGCAGCAGTGCCATCTGCGTGTGTGGTGGGAAGGCGAGAAAGAGGCGCGTGAAGTGACCGCGGAACGTCTCTCCGCCATCGCCGTGCATGCGGGCACACGCCGCGTGGCGCTGGGGCTTGGCAATGGCCATGTGCGCATCATTGATGAACGGGAAGATCCGCGTGGCATCGCGGTGCCGCTGCATCAGAGCGCGATCACTTCGCTGGCCTTCAGCGCGGATGGAAAGGCGCTGCTGACCGGCTCAACTGATCACACGGCGGCCATTTGGAAGTCACGCTCACTGGCTCCGCTGATGGATCCGCTGCGCCTGGATGACGGCGTGGAGCGTGTGACCTTCAGCGGTGATGGCCGGCGGTTTGCCTGTGCCACGCACCAGCAGGTGATCGTGGGTGATCTCGATGCACGCGGGCTTTTGGGCGAGGCCTTCACGCTGCCGAACATCGGCCGCACGCTGGCTTTGAACCAGGACGGCACCCGCGTGGCCTTTTCGATCGGAAACGGGAACACGTTTGTGCATGACATCGCGCCTCCACCGGCCTCGCCAGTGCCGGAGTGGTTCCTGAAGCTGGCGGAGACCTATGTCTCGCGGCGGATGACGGCGCAGGGCACGGTGGAGATGCTGGATCATCCTGGCCTGCAGGCGCTCAAAGAGATCATGCCGGCAGGATCGAAGGATGAGTGGAGTTATTTCGCTGAATGGATGTTTACCCACACGGGCGTGCGCAAGATGACTCCGTGGTCGGCGCTCGATCTGAACGCGTATCTGGCGCAGGTGGCCCAGTTTCCGCTGAGCACGCGGAGGATCGAGCAACGGCGTTTGCGCACGCTGCTGCAACGTGGACGCGGAACGGGCCCGCAGCCCGAAAAGGCTGTTCCGTGAGTTTTCTTTGAGCGGCGTTGTAACTCATCCCATGCCGCTGGTGAGAAAGGAGGATGCAACTCACCTCCTCCATGAAAACCACATCCCTCCTCCGACACAGCCTCGCTGCTCTGACGCTCCTCGTTCCGGCTCTCGCCTTTGGCCAGGGCCAGCTCACGCCGCCAAACGCGGTGTACACCTATCCGAATGAACGTGCTCTCACGCCGGGCGGCGTGCCCACGCCGTCGATGAAGACATTGATGCAGATCGACGCGGGCGAGCACGTCCCGAGCCGCGACACGAGCAACGTGAACCTCAACGGCAGCCTCGGTTACTACCTGCTGGCCTCGCCAGGCCGTTACTACCTCACGGAGAATCTCGACAAGAACATCCTGATCACCGCGGAGAACGTGACGCTGGATCTTGGTGGCTTCGAAGTGCGCTACACAGGCGCTGGCATGGGTCCGATCGCCATCGAGGCGCAAAGTGGTCTCGCCGGGACCATTCATCGCACGAAGGTCATCAATGGCCGCGTGCGTGGAAACTGGACGCTGGGCATCAAATTGAACAACGACAGCGTCGTGATCGGCGTGGATGTCTCCGAGATCGCCACGTATGGCATCAAGGTGGGCGATGACAGTCTCGTCGATCAATCCCGCGTGCGTGGACCCTGGGTGCAGGGGCCTGGCTCCGGTGGTCCAGGACCGCACAGTGGCATCTACACGGGCACAGCCTCCGTGATCAGCGCCTGCACGGCCACGGGCATCCAGGGCATCGGCATCCAAGGGCATGACAATGTGCGAGTGGTGGACTGCACGGTGAATGATGTGGCCGGCTGCGGCATCGTGACGGCGATGAATGCGAGCGTGCATGGCTGCGCGGTGCGCACCTGCGGCTCCACGGGCTTTGATTTGAATCAGGGCAGCGTGTTGATGAACAGCAGCGCCACCGGCAACGGCGATCCCGGCGTGCATGTGCGCAACGGCTGCGTCGTGCACAATGTCTCCAGCTTCTTCAACATGGACCATGGCTTCTGGGTGGAGAACACCGCGGTGGTGGGCGGCCCGGTCGTGTATGACAACGCGACCAACTTTGTGCAGTGCGTGGCGCAGCAGAACGCGGGCGACGGCTTCCACGCGACGAGTGACTGCTCCTTCACGCACTGCACTGCGGATCGCAATGGCTCGCCGGAGCAGATCGGCGGCCCGCCTGCCAGCGGCGACGGCTTTTACTTCAGCGACAAGTGCCGTCTGACCAACTGCGTGGCGAGCAACAACGTCGCCGACGGCTACCACGGCAACAATGGCAACACCATCGACCAGTGCAGCGCGTCCTCGAACGGCAAATTCGGTGTCGAAGTGGCCAGCGACCAGAACAACGTCATCCGCAACACCTTCCGCTCGAACACGATGGCACCGATCCAGCCCGCTCCGGGCACCAACGGCCTTGGCCTCGTGCAGACGCCGAACACGCCCGGCGTGAGCCCCTTCGCCAATCTCGGCCTGTGATCCTCCCGCGTCCGCAACACGCAACCGTTCACCGCCATGAATCCTTTTTCCCATCTCATCGTGCGCCGGCCACTGCCGCCGCCCGCGAAAACGCCTCCGCTGCCTCCACCTCCAATGCTGCTGCCGCCTCCGGCGCTGCATGCGGTGGTCATGGCGGCTTTTCTCGCCACCACGGGCGTTTTGCAGGCTGCCGCCGCGCCTTACGGCTGGGGTTCCAACGCCATCGGGATGCTTGGTGACGGCAGCAACACCAACCGTCCCAGTGCCGTGGCCACCGATGTCTCCGGCGTGCTTTCTGGGAAGACGATCACCTCGATCGTGTCGTCCGCCACGGCCGCCCACACGCTGGCACTCACCTCCGATGGCAAGGTCTATGCCTGGGGCGAAAACGTTAAAGGCCAGCTCGGTGACAACAGCACCACCTCCTCTCCCTACCCCGTCGCCGTGGACATGACGGGAGCGCTTTTGGGCAAGACCGTCGTGGCTCTCGCCGCAGGCTACCAGCACTCGCTCGCCCTCACCTCCGATGGTGGAATCTATGCCTGGGGCAGCAACATTGCCGGCGAACTCGGCACGGGCTCGACTTCCGACAGCCTCGTCCCCGTCGCGGTGGATGCCAGTGGCGTGCTCTCCGGAAAAACGATCGTGCAAATCCAGGCCGGCTGGGGCACCAGCGCCGTGCTCGACTCCAACGGCCAGGTCTATACCTGGGGATCGGGCAGCGCCCTCGGCAACAGCTCGGCCACGGTCAGCACGGTCCCCGTGGCCGTGGATATCAGCGGCGTGCTCTCAGGCAAAGTGGTCTCCAAGCTCCGCGTCGGAGGCTTTCACATGCTCGTGCAAACCACCGACGGCATGCTCTTCGGCTGGGGCATCAACAATCGTGGCCAGATCGGCGATGGCACCTCAGGCACCAATCGTCTGTCACCTGTCGCTGTGGACGTGACGGGTGTGCTCGCCACGAAATCCATCACAGACATCTCCGCCGGCTACCAGCACAGCCTGGCACTCGCCTCCGACGGCACGGTGTATGCCTGGGGAGCGGACGATCAAATGGCCCTCGGCAATGCCACCACCACCGTGCAGGCGGATTCGCCCGTCGCCGTTGACATGACGGGCGTGCTCTCCGGTAAAACCGTCGCCGCCATTTCCGCAGGCACTTTCACGGGCTACGTGCTCACTAGCGACGGAGATCTCTTTGCCTGGGGCACCAACACCACCGGAGCCGTCGGCGATGGCACGACCACCTCCCGGGACATCCCCGTTGCTGTCGATGTCAGTGGGGTGCTGGCCGGGCAAGGTGTCACCAGCCTCCAAGCAGGCTTTGAATGCTGCCTCGTGCTCGCTGAGCCCGCCGTGAGCACCATCTCGCCCGCGAACCGCTTCACCTACGCGGCGAATTTCGGCTGGCTGAACTGGCGCACGAATCCGCTCGCCGTCGATGCGCCGGTCATTGAGACAACCATGCTGCATGGCCGGGTTTACAGCGCCAATGTCGGCTGGATCGACCTCGGCGATGGCTCGCCTTCCACCACGTCCGGCTACTCGCAGACCGGCGGTGACATCGGCGTGAATCATGACGGCGCGGGCAATCTCAGCGGCTACGCGTATGGCGCAAACATCGGCTGGATCTACTTTGATCCCACCATTGCCGCGCCGCCGCGTGTGAGCCTCACCAGCGGCGCGATGAGTGGCTATGCCTACTCGGCGAACTGCGGCTGGATCCATCTCGGTGGTCTGAGCACGCGTCTGCATCCCGGCGCAGACCTCGACGTGCTCGCCGGCGGCGGCACGGGTGATGGCATCGCCGACTCGTGGGAGCTCGAACGGGCCGCCGCGGCCGGTTTAGGCTCCAACCTCGGCCTTCTCGGCATCAGCCCGACCAGCGATTTCGACGGCGATGGCATCAGCGACCTTGATGAATACCGCGCCGACACGAATCCCTTCAGCGCGAATTCCCGCTTTGCCGTCACCGATTTCAGTTATGACTCCAACACAGGTAACATCGACCTCGAATGGACCGGCAGCACCCGCCGCAGCTTCACCATCTGGTGCAGCAGTGATCTGCAAACTTGGACGCAGGTCGGCTCGGCTCAGACAGGCAGCAGTGCGGCACTCTCGCTTGGAGGTGGTTCGGCGAGCCATCTGTTCTTCCGCTTGAAGGCCGATGTGCCGCTGGCTCCGGGAGGAGGCATCTAGGTATTTGAAGGGCTCAGTTCATCGCTGAAACGAACGAGGCCGCCTCCACGAGGCGGCCTTTTTTGGCTTTGAGTCCGGTGGTTGAACAACGGTTCTTCGGTGGTAAGCACAAAAAACCCGGTCTTGGGTTCCAAGACCGGGTTGCGGGATACGAAATTGATTCAGCTGATTACTGCGGCGGAACGCGGAAGAGCTTGCCGGTGTAGGGACATTTGACTTCCATGCCCACCGGAAGGCCGGTGACGTCCACCAACTGATGCTTCGCAGCATACGGGCTGTTCACAAAGCCGGGACGGCCGCTGATGGGGCTGCCGTAAGGAAGCTCCGGTGTGGCGTTGGCAGCAGGAGCGGGCTCCACTTTAGGCTGCGTCGGTGCAGGGGTGGGATTCACCACCGGGGCGGAGGGCGCAGGCTTGGTGAGGGCAGCCACATTGCTATTCGGAGCGGGTGGCGTGGTGGGAGCGGGCGGATCCATCCGGCGAGGAGCAGGCGAGGAGGCGATCTTCGGAGCCGAAGGTGCCGCGGTCACTCCGCCGGGGACGAGGAAAGGCTTCTGCGTGTAGGGGCACACGACTTTCGAGCCGGCGCTCATGCCACGCACGTCGACGAGGCGCGGAGGATTGGTGAACGGCGAGCGAACATAGCCAGGAAGGTCGGCCACGGCTGTCGCGGTCGGCATGCTGGACGAGTTCAGCATCGAAGGTGGAGGCGTGGAATGCAAAGTGGGGCCAATCAGGCTCGGAGCCGTCGTGGTGGCGTAGGAACGATCCGGCGCAGTCAGCGGAGCGGTGGTGGCGACGGCAGAATAAGACCGCTGCGGCGTCACTTTAAGAGGCGCATTGCCGCTCATCATATATGGAATCAGCCCTTGGGTCTGAATTTGCTGCCAAGCCTGGCGCGGTGGCAGGGAGCAGGAAGAGATCAGCGCGGCGGCAATACCGGTCGTGGAGAGACGGATGGTCTTGTTCATGTTTCAGAGGTGGGTTAACTTTTTTGAATTAACTTTCTCATTTTAACGAGTCTTTTAAAATGTGCAACAACAACGATGGTGGGAACTAGTCGAATTACTTTAATTTAATGAAATTTCTAGGATTCAGGGGGTTTGCGCTTGTTGATTGAAACGTGGTCATTCTGCCGCCATCCAGAGCCATGACGTGGCGCTTTATCACCGTGGGGAAACCAGCCTTTTCGTGGGCTCGCGAAGCCGCTGACATGTACCTAGAGCGGCTGCGGAACTACACCAAGTTCGAGCAGGTCGTCATCAAGGACGGCCCGCGCAAACAGGTCGAGGCCCAGTTGCTGGCGGCGTCCGAGAAAACACTGCGAGTGGTGCTCGATGAGCGGGGAAAAGCCCTGCGTAGCATGGAAATGGCACGATGGATCGAAGCACGGCAGATGACGGGAGTGAAGTGCGCCAGCCTGATCATCGGTGGCGCAGAAGGACATTCCCAGGCATTTCGTGAGGCTGCGGACGAGATCTGGACCTTGTCGTCGCTGACCCTTCAGCACGAGGTGGCGCGAGTGGTGTTGCTCGAGCAGGTCTATCGGGCACACACGATCCTTCGAGGCGAACCTTACCATCGCGAATGAGACCTCAGAACGGCTCCAAAATGGCTCTTGTCGATCGTTGGCTTTCCTGCTGAACTGCGACGCAAGTTTACGATGAATTCTCCTTGTTGGGAATTCCGGATGGGTTAATCATTAAAAGTTTTTAAATTTTCCACGCTTAAGCCATCAATGTCGTCTTCGGTGCTCAGAAATGTCATTCAGCCCAAATCGCCGGTCGCGCCGTCCGACCCGCCGACTGTTCAGGCACGGGCACCGGAGATCGCCGCAGTAGATGGAGAGCTGACCACGGCCACGGGTGCCTTGGTCGAAAATGCACCAGTCGCCATGGCGGTGTTTGACCGTGCCATGCGCTACGTCCTCGCGAACCGGCAGTGGCTGCGGGAATTCGGACTTCAGCATGTGCAGCCCATCGTCGGACGCTGCCAGTATGACATCTTTCCCAATCTGCATCCGGGCTGGCGGCAGGTTTACGACCGGGCTTTGCAAGGGCACATCGTTCGAAGCGAGCACGACGCGGATGGAAAGAACACCGTTTATCGCTGGGAAGTGCGGCCCTGGCGGAAGAGCGCCGATGCGAGCGTCGGCGGCTTGATGGTGACGTGCGAAAAATTCACCGCAGGCCAGAGACAGGCCGATGACGGGCCTCAGGAAAAGCAGTCGCAGGATAAAACGGCGGCCACTCCTGCTCTGCCGGACCCATTCGATTGCAGCCTTCCGATGCTCGTGGTCAGCGAATCGGCAGCGATCATCCGCGTAAATGCCTCCGCGGCGCATCTGACACTCGACAAAGGCATCCACGAAGGCAGCACGACGCTTTGGGAGGCCTTTGCCTCACCAGCGGAGATTCCAGCACTCCGCGAGCAGTGGAGCGAAGTGTTGAAGAATGAAAAAACGGCCGTGTTGAGCACTCGCCGGGCTTCGGAGTCATCACCCACGAGGTGGGTGGTCTCGGCGATGCGTCCGGAAAAGGAACTCGATGGCACCGCGGCGCGTCGATTCCTGGTTGTCGCGGTTCCATCGTCCTTGGCACCGGTTCCCGCGGCCTATCCGCCGGCACCAGAGGTCAAACCGGCGGCACCAGTCATACCTCCTGAGGTGGTGCAAAAACTCGAAAACGACCTCTCGCGTGCCCAGCAGGAGCTTCGCACGATGATGGAGGCGGAGAAAGGCTTCGTGAAGCGCGAAGCGCGTCTGCGTGGGTTCCTCGAAGGCGTCCCCTGCGGCATCTTCGTCCTCGATGAGCGAGGCGGCTTGGTTTACCAAAACGAGCGTCTCGCGAAGCTCCTCGGTCGTGCCATTGAAAAAGACGCGGGTGTCGAGTCATGGCTCGTGCATGGCTGCCCGACGACCGAGCATCGCGAGCATGTCACGCTGGCGTGGCGGGAAAGCGTGTGGCGCAGGCAGCTCACGCGAACCATTTCACTGGCCACCGCGGATGGCTTGCTGAAGGAAATCGAGTTCCAGCCCGTGGCACTTTCAGGCGGCGGGCTGCTCGTGAGCATTCAAGATGTGACGGAGAACTGTCGTCACGAAGAGCAACTGCGAGGTCTTGAGGCCAAGATGCGCACGCTGATGCAAGGCAGCCCGCTCGCCATCGTGCTCACCGACAAGTCCGGCGTCATCTTCGAGGTCAATCAACATGCCGAGGAACTGCTCGGGCAGCCGAAATCCGAGCTGCGCCGCTATCCGCTGGATGCCTGGCTTGATCCCGAAAGCGCCGCCGCACGTCGTGATGCGCTTCGTGTCGTGCGTGGACAGGGTTTCCCGCCCGAAGCACTCGGCGTGCGGATCAAACGCGGCGAAGGCGAGTATGTCGATGTGATCCTGCACCTCTCCGTCGTGCCAGATTCGCAGGGTGATCCGCACTGCACCATTCATTTCTTCCAGACACCCGTCGATGAACCGGCTGCGGAGGCTCCGCGTATCGAGCGAGTGCAGGAGACTGCGCCACTCGCGGCTCCGGCTCCGCCCGAGCCTGTCATGCAGGTCGTCACCGTCGATTTGCTTGCCTGCGATGTGAATGGCCGCATCACCGCGTGGTCGGAGCATGCGCAGGAGCTTTTTGACTTCGATGCCGCCACGGCCACCGGAAGGCCGCTGCACCTGCTTTTCAGTCCTTCGGATGCGACGGGCTTTTTCACGACACTCGCGGAGCACAGCGCGGTCTCGGAACAGTTCTTCGATCAATCCTACTTTGGAGCCCAAGGACGCGGAACGATGCCGGTGAGTGTCAAAGCGAGGCCTGAAGGTGGTTTTGTGCTTCGCACGAAGCGCGAGCAACTCGTGCTCCAGCATCTTGAAACACCCGCTCCAGCACCCGAATCACCTGTCGAAGAACGCACGCCAGTGGTCGAAGCACCAGCTCCGGCCCGCACCAGCCGCAGCGGAGGAGCGAAGGCCTTTCAAGTGGTCGCGCCTTCCAGCCATCGCTGGCCGGTGATCGATCTCGAGCGTGAAAAACTGATGCTCAGCGAGACGCATCATCGCATCAAAAACCATCTGCAGATCATCTCCAGCCTGCTGAACATGCAGATCAATGGCGTGAGCGATCAGCATGCGCGTGATGCCTTGCGGTCCAGCCAGAACCGCGTGCGGGCCATTGCCGCGTTGCACCAGCATCTCTATCAAATGGCATTGGGAGGCGGAGTCACCTTCGGCGACTTCACACGGGCTCTCATCCAGCACCTGCGTGAGTGCTATGAGATGCCGCAGGAGCAGGTGGCGGTGGGGCTTTCGATTCAAGAAGGCAGCATCGATCCCGAGTGGCTCATGCCGCTGGCGCTCACGTTGAACGAAGCGCTATCCAACAGTTTCGAGCATGCCTTCCCGCATGGGCGCAAGGGAGGCATCACCGCCACCTTGCGCTACGCCGCGGACTTTGGTGAGCTGATCATCCGCGATGATGGGATGGGGCTGCCATCTGATTTTCATCCGTCGGACAGCGCCGGCCTCGGTTTGAAGATCCTCGCGGTGTTCGCCGATCAGATGCGCGGCCAGTTGTTTGTTCAAGGCACGCCTGATCAAGGCACGGAAGTCAAACTGCGCTTCCCCACGGGCCTTGCGTCCGCCAGTTGAGGCCCAAACGCAAAAGAACCATGCAGGCGAAGGAGCCTGCATGGTTCTCGATGAAGGTTTGACGAACGGATGATCAGCCCAGCACGCTGGCCACATTGCCCACGATGTCCTTGCCGGGCTTCAGCGTCTTCGCGCCGGGCGTCCACTTCGCCGGGCAGGCTTCGGAGGGATTGCTCATGAGGTGAACGTTGGCTTCCATCTTGCGCACGAGTTCATCGGCATTGCGGCCCACGTTGTAGAAGTTCACTTCGGAGGACACCAGCTTGCCATCGGGATTGATGATGAAAGTGCCGCGCAGAGCCAGGCCGGTGCCCGCGTCATACACGCCGAAAAGACGGCTCACCGCGCCGGTTGTGTCGGCAGCGAGGGTGTACTTCACGTTTTTCATGAGGCCCTCGGTGTTGCGCCACATCATGTGCGCGAACTTCGTGTCCGTGGAAACGGCAACGACATGGGCGCCGAGGCTTTCGAGCTTCGCGTGCTGCTCGGCGAGGTCGGCGAGCTCCGTGGGGCACACGAAAGTGAAGTCAGCCGGGTAAAACACGAGGATCGTCCACTTGCCGGCCTTCTTCAGCTCGGCGAGCGAGACGCTGCCAAAGTCACCTTTGGCGGGCTCGTAGGTTTCCATGGAGAAATCGGGCACATTGGCGCCGACAGAGACGGTGGTGGGGAGGTTTTCCATATGGTGGGGATAGCTAAACGGAGCGCGATTCATGCTGCCGAACGCCTGCCGGTCAAATGCAAAGGCTCGCGCCATGCCACGAACTCACGGCGCGGTCACTTCCAGGCGCACGCTCGGCATCGGTGCCTCGGTGACTTTCTGCTCCCAAATCGTGCTCTGATGCTTGCTGCGCAGTTTAACCGTGAACTGGTTCATGCGGCCCTTCCATTTTTCGTCCGTGCGATTCCAAATGACAATCGCCTCCACCGGAAACTCATCGCCCAGGTCCAGCTCCCAGCGCGGGTTTCGGTCTTTGCCGTTCGTGTGGGAGAAGTGGCCGCCCTTGTCCATGTCGCCGTTCGTGTCGCCATCATTCGCGTAAGATGCTTTGCCGCCCCATTCCTCGCTCGATTGCGAGGCCTTGCCTTGCGGCGCGATGTTTTTGCCACCGCTGATGACCTCCACCTCGGCCAGATTCAGCACGATACCTTTCGTGGCCTCGATGCGGATGTGACGTGCCATGATGCCTTTGCCCGCGGGAGCAGGTTGCGGTGCGGCAGAAGGTGCTGGAGCAGATTCTGCGGCAGTTGGAGCCGCTGCCGTCACCGTCGCGGCTGGCGGCGCGAAGCCCAGTTTTTGATAAACCGTATCCACCACCTTCTTCCAGCCGCCACCGCCATCACCAGTCAGTGCGATGATCACGAGACCCACGACCACCACCGCGGCCAGATTCAGCATGATGATCGCGGCGAGGCGTCCTTTGCTGCGTTTAGGTGCTGCCACGGGCACAGGCACCGGTTTGTCTTTCGCCGTCGCAGGCCCCTGCGCGGCCTGTTTGGGCAGCACGGGTTTTGCTCGCGGTGCCGAGGCATGCAGCGGTGCGGTGCCGCTTTGCACCAGCGGGCCTGTTTGAGAACCCGCGGCCATCATCGGTGCCTGTCGCGGCGGCATTTGGATGAAGCCCGTGTGCATGCTCAGCATCAGCGCATCCATCGCCTGTGCCACGTTTTGCGGACGCTGCGCCGGATCAAGCTTCATGAGCCATCCCAGCCATTCGGCAAAGGCTGGATCAATGTCCGGGCGGAGCTGCCGCAGCGCCTCCATCGTGAAGGTCTGCCAGTCAGCGAGGATCTGCTCTGGCGTGTCGCCTTGGGCAGGTGCGGTGTTGGTGGCCAGCACGAACAGGCTCGCCGCGGCGGTGAAGAGATCCGTCTGGCTCGTCGCCGGTGCGCCGTGGTGACGCTCCGGTGCCATGAACCACAGCGTCTCATGCGGCTGCTCGTGACGTGCCTGCCAGAGGCCCCAGTCCTGCACCTGGAGAAAGAGGCCGCCGGAGGGATGATCGGCCAGGATGAGGTTGCTCGGCTTTGGGTCGCCATGCGGCAGCCTCAGATGCTCGCCCACCAGCAGCGCCTGCATGAACTGCACGGCCACCGCCCGCAGATCCGTCGGCGTGATCTGCCGTGTCGAGGCAAACTGCCGCGCATTCATGCCCGGCATGTATTCGCTCACGATGGCGAATTCCTCCTCCGTGGGCAGCAGCGTGATGAAACCCGCGATCTGTGGATGCCGCATCTGCATCAAGGTGGGCGCCAGCAATTGCAAACGCTCGCGATCATACGGATGCGAGGCCTCGTGATCGGCGAGCAACGCCTTGATTAGCACCTTGCGTCCCGTCGCCACCTCGACACCGCGATAAACCTTCGCGCCAGGACCGGCTGCGAGGATTTTCTCGGGTTGAAAGTGGTCAAACATAGCTCTCGGGAGTCGAAGCGCCGCCACGGGAAACCAGCACGCGCCAAGTGCAAGGCCGAAAACCATCCCCACCACCCATCTTCGCGGCAATTCCCCTGCCCTCTTCTCGTTTAAGCCCCCATGAAGCACCGCCTGCTCCTCGTTTCCTCATTTGTCCTTCTGGTTTCGTCATTGGCCGCGGAGCGGCCGAACATCCTCTTCATCGCCAGCGACGACATGCGGCCGCAGCTCGGCTGCTATGGCGACACGACGGTGAAATCGCCGAACCTCGATGCGCTGGCGAAGCGCGGGATGGTTTTCAAAAACAGCTACGTGCAGCAGGCGCTGTGCTCGCCCTCGCGCATTTCGATGCTCAGCGGGCGTTATCCGGCCACGACGGAGATCTTCGAGATCGGCCGCACGCTGCGCACCACCATGCCGGACATCACCACGATGCCGCAGCACTTCAAAAACAACGGCTACCACACGCGCAGCCTCGGCAAGATCTACCACGTGGGCATTGATGACGACGCGTCGTGGACCGTGCCCGCCTGGCACAGCAAAATGCCGCGCACCAGCGCCGCCACACAGGCAGGCGTGAAGAAATTCATCGAGGACGCGAAAGCGAAGGGCATCACGCTGCCGCAGAAAGGCAAAGGCAGCCGCAACAGCGCCGTGCCCGCCTTTGAGTCCGTCGAATGCGGCGACGATGACCTGCTCGATGGCGACACCGCCGCGAATGCCATCGCGCAGCTCAAAGAGCACGCCAAAAACCCCGCACAGCCCTTCTTCCTCGCCGTCGGCTTTGCCAATCCGCACGTGCCGTGGATCTCGCCAAAAAAATACTGGGATCTCTACGACCCCGCGAAGTTCACACTCGCCAGCAACGAGTATCTGCCGAAGGACGCGCCCGATTTCGCTGCCACCAGCGGCGCGGACTTCTTCTGGTATCGCGACGTGCCGCAGGTCACCGGCGACAAGCTGCCGGAGACCTTCAAGCGCCAGTGCCTGCACGGCTACTACGCCGCCATCAGCTACGTCGATGCGCAGGTCGGCCGCCTGCTTGCCGCGCTCGATGAAACCGGCCTCGCGAAGAACACCATCATCGTCTTCTGGAGCGATCACGGCTACTACATGGGCGAGCACACGTGGTGGGGCGCGAAGCACAACAACTACGAGGGAGCCACGCGAAACGCCCTCATCATCTCGCAACCCGGCATGAAGCACGCCGGCGCGAAAACCGAGTCGCTGGCGCAGAGCGTCGATCTCGCGCCCACGCTCACTGAGCTGTGCGGCCTGCCCGCGCACACCGGCTTCCAGGGCCGCAGTTTGAAGCCCGTGCTCGACGATCCGAACGCGAAGGTGAATGACGCTGCGTTCAGTTGGTATCCCAAAGGTGCCGCTTACCTCGGCGTCGCCATGCGCACCGACAAATGGCGCTACGTCGAATGGACCAAACCCGGTGCCGAAACCGTCCGCGAGCTCTACAACATGGTCCAAGACCCGCAGAATAATCAAAACGTCGCCGCCAAGCCCGAGCACGAAAAAGTCATTCACGCCCTCGGCAAGCGCCTGCGCGAGAAATTCCCCGTGCAGGAGTTCAAAGCCCCGCCGCCTGCGGAACCCAAGGTGCGGAAACGTAACAAGTGAGCGGGGCAAGTCCCCTTCCCTGCTCTAGCGGAACACCAAAACAGACCTCGCAGGTCCATCGGTGAAGTTCGCCGGCATCTGGATGGCGCGGTGGAGGAGTTTCAAATACTGGGCGCAGGGGATTTCGTGGCCGCCGAACATGGCGAGGTGCGGCGTGGTCCACTGCGTGTCGTGCAGGATGAAGCCGCGTTCGTGCAGACGATGTTGAAGACTGGTGAGAGCCACCTTCGAGGCCTGGGTTTCGCGACTGAACATGGACTCGCCGAAAAAGGCGGCACCGATGCTTACGCCATACACGCCCCCCACGAGCCGCCCGTCACGCCAAACCTCCGCGCTGTGCGCGTGACCGATGCGATGCAACTCCTCGTAGGTATCGATGATCGTCTCGTTGATCCACGTCGATTCACGATCGGCGCAGCCGCGGACGACATCGCCAAAGGCGGTGTTCCAGCGGACCTCAAAGGGGTGGTTTTTGAAGTAGCGTTCAAAGCGGGCTGGCAGATGAAAATCCGCGATGGGCAGGATGCCGCGCATCTTCGGCCGGAACCACGAGATCGAGCCATCCTCGTCCCCCATCGGGAACACGCCTTCGCAGTAGGCGTTGAGGAGGTCGAGGGGTTCGATTTGCGGCATGAAGAAGTTTCAGGTTTCAAGTTTCAGGTTTCAAGTGACTTGCCACGGCGTGCAAGACGGAACTTGAAACTTGAAACCTGGAACTTGAAACTACCTCCCGAATGAACCTCGCCCTCCAGATCACGATTTTGCGCATCCTGCTCATCCCGGTGTTCATCGGGCTGGTGATCTACTATGGCGAAAGTGTGCGGGAGGGAGCGGCGAATGAATCGCTGCGGCATTGGGCGGCGGCGGTGTTTGGCATCGCCTCAGTGAGTGATGCCCTCGACGGCTGGATCGCGCGGCGTTTCAATCAAATCACGCGTCTGGGCACCCTGCTCGATCCGCTGGCGGACAAGCTCTTGATGCTCGCGGCCATTGTCACGCTCAGCTTCACCTCCTGGCCGCAGCATTTTCCGCTTTGGTTCCCGGTCATCGTCATCTTTCGCGACATGGCGTCCATCGGCGGGGCCTTTCTCGTGGATCATTTCGCCGGAAAGTGCGTCGTGAAGCCGCATTGGACTGGCAAAGTGGCCACTTTTTTCCAGATCACGGCCATTTCGTGGGTTTTGCTCGATTTGAGGTTTGTGGACCGCGTGTGGCCCACGGCGCTGGCGACGCTCTTCACGGTGATTTCCGGCTTTCTCTACCTCGCGGATGGCGTGCGGCAGATCAAAGCCGCCGGGCATGATTGAACCGGACTTTCGACAGGATTGACGGGATTGGAGGTGGATTAACAGGATGGTCTGTGGAATGAAAATCCCGTTAATCCTTCTGAAGTCCTGTACATCCTGTCAAAACAGGGTTCTCACCGTCCCTGCTCGCATTCATGCCCACCGCCCTCAAAACCGTTGCCATCGTCGGCCGTCCCAATGTCGGCAAATCCGCGCTCTTTAACCGTCTCGCGGGCAAAAACATCTCCATCGTCCACGACATGGCGGGCGTGACGCGTGACCGCATCACCGCCCAGTGCCGCAAAGGCCCCGCGTGGTTCGAGATCATGGACACCGGCGGCATCGGCGCGAATACGGACGACGTGCTGACCGACCAGGTGCAGACCGAGGCCAGCATCGCCCTTGATGTGGCGGACCTGCTCTTGTTCGTCGTCGATATCATGGACGGCGTCACCCCGATCGACGCCACGCTCGCACGCGAGCTGCGTCGCACCACGAAGCCCGTCATCCTCGTCTGCAACAAGGCCGATTCCCCCTCGCGGAAGCTTCACTCGGGCGAATTTGCCCGCCTCGGCTTCGAGAACTACGTCGAGGTCAGCGCCGCACATGGCAAAGGCATCGACGACCTTATCGCGATGATTGCCGAGAAGCTCGAATTGAAGGAATCGACCGAGACGGAGGACGCCATCGCGGGAGAAAACGCAAAGCCGCTGAAGCTGGCCATCGTCGGCCGGCCCAACGCGGGCAAGTCCTCACTCGTGAACGCCATTCTCGGCCAGGACCGGGCCATCGTGAGCCCGGTAGCTGGCACCACGCGTGATGCATTGGACATCGAGACGACCTACAACGGCAAACGCTACCAATTGATCGACACCGCCGGCATCCGCCGCCGGGCGAAGCTCGACACCTATGTGGAGATTTCTAGCGTCGATCGCAGCATCCAAAGCATCAAACGGGCGGATCTCGTGCTGCTCGTGGTCGATTGTGCGGACGGCGCGAAGATGCAGGATCGCAAGATCGCCCAGATCATCATGGAGACGCGGAAGCCCTGCATTCTCGTGATGAACAAATGGGATCTCTTCCATCCCAGCGGCAAGCAGAAGGACCGTATCGAGCACCTGGAGGAAATGATGCGCCGCGAGTTCTTCTTCCTCAGCTACGCTCCGCTCATCGCCATCTCGGCCAAGAACAAGGAGCACATCGGCAAGCTCTTCGTGCAGGTCGAAAAGGTGCGAAACGGAGCCCAGAACCGCATCAGCACCGGTGCGCTGAACCGCCTGCTCGCCAACGCCATCGAGAACACCCCCGGCGCCCTCGGCCGCAGCACGCACAGCTTCAAACTGCTCTATGCCACCCAGGTGAACGAGGCCGCGGAGTTCGCCATCCCCATCCCGCATTTCGTTCTTTTCGCCAACCGCGCCTCGAAGCTCACCGAGAGCTACACCCGCTACCTCGAAAAGGTCATCCGCGACGAATGGCCAGCTCCCGGCGTGCCCTTCCGCATGAGCGTGCGCGGCAAGGGACCGAAGAAGGAACGGTGAGGCTCATCTGACAAGCTGTTGGAATGTCGCAGGCGCGGCAGCGTTTTGGAGTGCTCCAGCCCTCTGGAGCTTTCCGCGGGCCGCGAGACGTCCGAAAGCGCCGGAGAGCCGGCGCACTCCAGGACGCTGTCGCGAGCATCCACCCGTGTTCAGCTCACCAAGAGCTCAGGTCGTCGTGGAGTTGGTCCATCTCACGGGAGAAGACCTCACGCTCGGGCATGTCGGGCTCGCCGTAGGGAACGATTTCGACGACGTTTTTGCGCAGGGCGGTGATGCCGCTGCCACCTTCGGGTTTCTGGATGCACTTCCAGGCACAATCCGCGAAGCGGGCGGCGAGGATGCAGTCCTGCGGCGTGGTGTGACCACCCCGCTGAAGGTGACCGAGCACGGAGGGACGCACTTCGAGGTCCGGGAAGGGAGCACCGGGGCGCTGGAAATACTGCTGGAAGGCATCCATGAGCACATAGGCTCGGTTGCGCTTCTGCGGCGGATCAAACTGCACGCCTTCGGCGACGAGGACGATGGCGTGGCCGCGGCCGCGGGTCATGGCGCCTTCGATTTTCGCGGCGAGTTTTTCCATGGCGGCATTGGTGAGCGCACCGGGCTCGGGCGTGATGATCATCTCCGCACCGGAGGCGAGGCCAGCCATGCGGGCAAGGTCACCGCTTTCACGGCCCATGGTTTCGAGCACCATGACGCGGCGATGGCTGCGAGCGGTGTCGATGAAGTGATCGACGGCCCAGACGAGGGTGTTCACGGCGGTGTCCACGCCGAGTGCCATGTCGGTGAATTGAAGGTCGTTGTCGATGGTGGCGGGGATGCCGATGACACGCAGATCGCTCTCGGAGGCCAGCAAACGGGCACCAGTGAGCGAGCCGTCACCGCCGACGACGACAAGGGCTCGGACATTGAGCTGTTTGAGCAGCTTGATGACCTTCGTGCGCACTTCCTTGTCATGAAATTCAAGGCAGCGGGCAGAGCCGAGGATGGTGCCGCCCTTCCCCATGATGCCGCTGACGCTGGCGTGGTCCATCTGGATGAGGTCGAGCTGGTCATTGATGAGACCGGCGCGGCCCGGATGGCTGGCGATGGTGTTCTTGAGGCGCACGAGAGCCTCGGTGTCGCCATTCACGGCGCGAGCGGTGCGGACGAGCCCGCGGTAGCCGTCACGCACGCCGAGCACCGCCACTTTTTCACGGTTGAGGCCGAGGCGCACGATGGCGCGGAGAAAGGCATTCATGCCAGGGGCGTCGCCGCCGCTGAAGAGCACGGCGACAGCTTGTTCGGGGTAGGAAGCGGTCATGGGGGTGGTTGGGGAGCCATCCGCCTTAGCGTGCCGCGTGAACGGTGCAAGCGGTGCGTGTGGCGCAAGCCATGACCGAGGCCTCGTGAGGCTGTTTCAAGCGCTGGCGAGCACTTTTTCGGCCCGGCTGCGCACGGTGTCTGCCGCGGCCTGATCGCCGGACATCTCCAGCATGGCGATGTAGTCCTGGCTGGTGGCCTCGAAGCTGCGACGCTCATCCTGGATTTGAGCTTCGAGGATGCTCAAAGCGGTCTCGAAGTGCTGTTTCGCGGCGGCGTTGTCCTGCAACTCGTGGCAGGCGGTGCCGAGATTGCTGTGCGCCTGCGCTGTGTCGCGGTGCGCGGCACCGAGGACGATGGTGCGCACGTCGAGGGCATCGGTGAACATGTCCTTCGCCTGATCGGGGAAGCCGGCGACGTAATAAAGCCCGCCAAGGTTGTTGAAGAGCGTGGCCACCGTTTCGGAGTTCCGGCCGTGATTGGCCTCCAAGGTCTCCAACGCTCGTAGGTAATGCTGCTCGGCGAGGGCATACTTGCCGAGGTCCTTGTAGGTCATCGCGAGGTTGTTGCGGAGCTGCGCGGCAACCTCTTTGGCGTCTTTTGTGCCGAGAGCTTCGAAGTCGGCGATGGCCTCCTCGTAGAAGGAAGTGGCCTGCTCGGCCCGATCGCTGAAATCGAGGAGCGTGGCGAGATTCATGCGCACATTGGCGAGCGTGCCGACGGGCAGCTCACGGCCTTCTGCGACCGCGATGGCCTCCCGATAGGCGGCTTCAGCCGCGGCGAGGTCGCTGTCACGCAGGGCATCCCCGACAAGCTGGAGGGCCTGCACGAGGGCTGGAAGCTTCGCCGGATCAGCGGCGGCGGCTTCACGTGCCTTCGCGGCGGCAGAACGGGCGGTTTCGAGGGAATCGGGCATGGTGGTTGGGCCCGGAACTATCGCCGGAGTGTCCGCCGCCCGTCAAGAACGGAGCGGCGGCAATCACGTTGCCTCAATGACCGGGGCGGCTCAGCGGCGCACGGCCTTGAACTCGCGTGTCAGGCTGGTCAGGGAATCCTCCACGCCCATGCGTTCGAGGCTGGATGCCCCGACGAAGCCATCGGCAGTGGTCTTGCTGAGCACAAACTCGACATCCTTCGGCGTGTTGACCGGGCCGCCATGCGTGAGGGTGAAGACATCCTTCTTCACGCTGCGGGCCGCGTCGATGATCTCCTGCGTGCGTTTGATGGTGAAATCCCAGTCCACGACCGCGTTCACAACGCCAATCGATCCGCCGACGGTGGTGCCGACATGGGCGATGACGGCATCTGCGCCGTTTTTGACCATTTCGACCGCTTCTTCCGGCGTGGCGACATAGACGATGCTGAAAAGGTCCATCTTGGTGGCGAGGCCGACCATTTCGAACTCCTTCTGCACGCTCATGCCGGTCTCCTCGAGCACGCCGCGGAAGTGACCATCGACGATGCAGTGCGTGGGGAAGTTGTTCACGCCGGAGAAGCCCATGTTTTTCACCTGCTGCAGCCAGTGCCACATGCGGCGGCGGGGATCGGTGGCATGCACGCCGCAGACGACGGGGATCTCTTTGACGACCGGGAGCACCTCATACTCGCCGATCTCCATCGCGATGGCATTCGCATCGCCGTAAGCCATGAGGCCGCAGGTGGAGCCATGGCCCATCATGCGGAAGCGGCCGGAATTGTAGATAATGATGAGGTCGGCGCCGCCTTTCTCAATGAACTTGGCGCTGATGCCCGTGCCCGCTCCCGCGGCGATGATGGGCTCGCCCTTGGCCAGCGTGGCTTTGAGACGATCGACGACTTCCTGCTTCGTGTAGGGATTTCCGATTCCGGTCCAAGGGTTGGGCATGGCGGTGAAGATGTATGATTGACGATTTTTGATTTATGACTTGGCCTGATGGCCGGTGCGAAATCATAAATCGTGAGTCATAAATCATAATTCCCTCCGCCATGCACGCCCGATCTGCCATCCAGGAGCTATCCGAAACGCACACCCACGGCCCGGACACGGACTACCGCGTGGTGCGTGCCTCGGAGAAGGACACGCGGACATGGCTGCGAGGCTCGCCAGTATGTGTTTCGCTCGCACAGCACCGGATCGCGCATGCGGGCATCATGACGGCGCGTGCGCCTTACCGCATCGTGCGCATGCATCAGGGTGGATTGTATTTCCTGGCCTGCCTCGAAGGTGAGGGTCGCGTGCTGGTGGATGGTGCGTGGAAGAAATGTGGCGCTGGCATGGCCGTGGCGCTGCCGCCTTTCATGGTGAATGCGTTTCAAGCGGTGCCGGGCAAGGACTGGCGGTGCTGCTGGGTGCGCTACGAGCAGCAACCGGAGCAAAAACCGATCCTCAGCAGCAGCTCGCCGCTGATGGCCCCGTTTGATGGCAAAGCGCTGTGGAATGCCATCGAAGGACTCGTCGAGGAGGCAGGAGGCGAGGCGAAACCGGCCGCGATGTTTCATTGGGTTGAGCTGGTGCAGCATTACATCGAGCGTTTTGCGCAGCCGTGGCAGGTGGATGATCGCCTGCACCGCATCTGGGAGCGTGTGGCGGCCAATGTGGGCCATGACTGGACGCTCGATGAGCTGGCCCGGCAGGCGCACGTGAGCACGGAGCATCTCCGCAGGCTCTGTCGGAAGGCTTTGGGCCGCACGCCGATGCATCACGTGACCTGGCTGCGCATGCGCAAGGCCGCCGAACTGCTCTCGACGACGAATTTGAAGATCGAGACCATCTCCCACGAGGTGGGCTATCAGAACCCGTTTGTCTTCAGCAACACGTTCAAGAAGTGGATCGGCTGGCGGCCGAGCGAGCACCGCACGCGGATGCCGAGGTGACCTTTCTGATGCGTGATGCGTGAGCCACGTTTGATGCTCTTCGAAGATTCACGCATCACGCATTACGAATCACTCCAGCCGCTTCAGGCCGGAGATGCGGTAGGCTCCGCTTTGCAGGCGCTGGTTGTCCTGATCGACCGCGGCGGCGTCGAGGTAGAGCACATGCGGGAAGTCATCGAGCTCGATGACGTGCGTGGTGCCTTTGAGGTCTTTGAAGGCGGCGTCGAGATCGCGAAGCTGGCCGATGGTGCGGCCGTTCACCTTGTTCACGACGATGCCGCCGAGCTGGTCGTAACCCTGCGCACTGGGGGTGGGCAGTACATTGGCGAGGAAGACGAGCTTTTTGCGGCCCGCGTCTTCGAGCTCATCGGGATCACGGGCGATGTGGCTGAGGCGCAGGAGGGCGGAATTCTCCGTCTGCTGCTCGCCGAAGGAATCGAGGTAGGGACGTGACAGCTCCTGGAAAAGCAGGCCGCCCATGAGAATGTAGGGCGGGCCTTTGTCGAAGCGATACGGCGTGACAAGGTAGTCGTCGGGGTTCTTGCGGATGAGCTTGCCTTTCAGCACTTGCTCCGCGCCATCGCGGATGATCTTGAGCTCGAAGTCATCACCCACATAAGCCTTGCCGCGGACGATGTGGGAAGTGCTGAGCGGGCCGTATTGCGGATCTTGATAGTCGCCACGGGCGTCGATGGTGTGGCCGTTGATGGCGAGGAGGATGTCGCCCTTCTTGAGCCCAGCCTTCTCGGCGGAGGCACCTTTCACGACGGCGCTGACGAGCACGCCGGGTGAGTCTGGTTTCATGCCGAGATACTCCCGCAACTGCTCGTCGAGCGTGACCTGGAACTCCATGCCGAGGCCGGGGAAGCCTTCGTAAGCTCCATCGGCGAAGTCTTTGAGGAAGTGCTCAATGATGGGCGCGGGCAGGATGGTGGTGACTTGGTTCTTCGAGTCGTAGCTGAGCAGCAGGCCCGCGAGCTTTCCGCCTTTGATGACCGGGAGCGTGAAGCTGTTCGCCTCGCTGCGGATGATGCCGGTGGTCTCATAGACGAGGAAGCCGGAGCCCTCGACGACATAGCGGCGGGTGAGGATCTTGCTGATGGTGAGCGGCGTCTTGATCAGCTCGCCCACGCGGCCGGTCTGCCACACGGCAACGGCATCACCGATGCGGGCGCTGGTATCGATGCCCATGGGCTGGAGGCCTGCGAAGAAGGCTTTTTCCTTCTCCGCGTTGATGGAGGACTCGAGCAGGGCGAGGTTGGCCTCGTAATCGACGGCAATGACCTTCGCGGCGAGTTTTTGGCCGCCGTCCGGCTGCTCGATCTCGATGTAATTGGCGTCCGCCACGAGCTGGGCGGTGACGAGCACGCGGTTTCCCTCCAGCACGACGCCGAGGCCGCGGCTGTTGATGGGCGATTGCTTCTGCCAGGGCAAATGCAGGTCGTAGGGCTGCGAGGTGACGTTGACCTTGAGCAAGGAACGCGTCTGCGTGGCCTCGGGTGCCGCCGCGGCGGGTTTCACGAGGACACGCCGGCGCTGCTGGACCTTGTGCTCGACCTCCGTCGTAGGTTTGACGGGCTTGGGAGCATCCTGGGCCAGGCAAAGAGCGGGCGTGAGAAGCGTGAGAATGAGGTGCGGGAAGCGGGGCATGGTGTGTGTGCCGGAAAGTGGGTGCCAAAAGGGAGGGTGCGGGACTTCGCGGTGCAGCGGGATCACTCGTTCCCGAGGTAGCTGTCCTCCTGGATGTTGTAGGTCTGCATGATGCGCGGGTGGGCGGCATCGGCGAGGTCACGCTTCAGGATGAGCGGGCGGTTCTTTTCGTGCAGGCGGACCTCGATGAAGGGCTTGTCCTTCTTCGCGAGGGCGGTCTTCACGTCGTCGAGGGTCTTGATCGGCACGCCGTTGATCTCGTCCACAAGGCTCTGGGCATACGGAGTGAGCCAGGTATTGACCTGATCCGGCAGGATCGTGGTGAGCACGACGGGCTCCGGACGCTCGACGTAGAGTTTGTCGGTGAGGTAACGCTCAAAGACGTAGTTCACGCTGGCATCGCGGATCTGGTGGGCGTCTTGCAGGTTGCGGTCGAGCGGCTGGAAGACGAGGCCGGCATAGACGAGGTAGCGCGGGCGCTGGTTGTATTGCGAACCGAGGCGCACGTAAGGGTCAAAGCGCTTCAATTTGACGCTGGCGGTCTCCTTTTTGCCATCGCGCTGGTAGCTGAGCTGGATGGTGTCTCCGGCAAACTTCCGCTCGACGATCTCGTTCATGTTCACGAGGTCGCCCTCGATGCGGACGAGGCCGTTGTTGAGCACGGGATTGCCGTCGATGGCCAGGATGACGTCGCCGGGCTTCAACAGGCCGCCGACACTGCCTGCGGGCTCGACATCGCCGATCATGACGCCCACGCCGTCATCGCCGAGGCCGAGGGCTTTGTGCTGGGCGGGGTTTTCCACCGGGAAATCACTCACCGCGAGGTCCACATAATGGTCGTAGCGGCCGTCTTCGATGTCCTTGAGGAAGCGTTTGATGACGGGAACCGGGATCATGTAGCCGACGTTTTGCGCCACGCGGCCGCTGAAGCCTTGGAAGGCCACGCCGACGACTTTTCCATCCTGCATGACGGGGCCACCGGAGTTGCCGGGATTGATGGCGGCATCCACTTGGATACACAGGTGGGAATCCACGCTGGTGTGGCTGTACGGCCGGAAGTCGATGCGGGAGACGACGCCGCGGGTGACGGACATGCGGTCTCCGCCGATGGGATAGCCGATGGCGATGACCTCGGTGTTCAGCCGCGGGATGCTGCCGAAGTCCACCGGGGTCATTTTTTCGAACGGAGCGGAGTTTTCGGCCTCGATCAGGGCCAGATCGCAATCATGCGCGATGTGGACGATCTTGGCCGGGTGCGGTTGCGGGTCGTCCGTGGTGCGGATGAGGATGCGCGTGGCATTGCTGACGACGTGGGCGTTCGTGAGGAAGCGGTTTTTGCCGATGAGGAAGCCGGTGCCGCTGCCGCCGGAGGGCTGTCCGGCGTTCCAAGGCTCGCGATAGTCCGGAAAGAGCACGGAAACGTCGATGTTCACGATGCCAGCCCATTCGGGCGGCACTTGGGATTCAGCTCCGTCCTGCTGGGCGAGGCCCCTCCCGGTGACAAGTGCCGTGGCGACCAACAGAAGAGAAAGAGACTTGAGCGTCATGAGAATGAAAAACTAGCGTGAGGAAACGCCGCCCGCCACATCCATCTGGCCGCAACGAAGGCTTTTTGGCAAATCACCCGCATCGCCTGCCCCATCAACCTGCCATGTGACCAATAAAAAAGCGACTCCTTCGCAGGAGCCGCTTTTTGAAAAGCTTGCCAGTGATGATTAACGACGGCGGCGGACAAACAGTGCGACCAGACCGATCATGCCAAGCAGAGCACGGGAAGGCTCGGGAACGGCACCCAGCGCAGCCATGTTGACGTTTACACCATTATCGAGACCCACGAGTACTTCAGCTCCAACCGCATTGCTGAGCAACACACTCCTACTACCCAAGTCAGCTGGCGAAGTGTTAGAACCATCCTTCACAACTGCCCACTGCGTCGCTCCCGCGTAGGAAGTGGAAGGGTTGCCCGACACAAAACTCCCAGCATTAAATGCGATCACATATAACTGAGTGTTGGCAGGAAGGGTTCCGATAGGAATGTTTTGAACTGTTCCACCAATGCTGAGAGGGAAATCCCAATCGAAAGGACTCCCAGAAAGCGTTGCCCCAGGTGCGCTACGGACATCAACGTAACCAGCGGCAACAAGATCCGAGAAACCTGACATGGTGGTAAAGGCACTATCAGATGGAGCTGGGCCGCTAAAGAAGCCGATAGAAACTCCACCTGTGGTCAAGGCGCTCCCTGCGGAATCGAGAAATTGCCCAGAACCTGCATTCTCAATGTGGAAAACCGAAACGGCGGCATTGGACAACGAAAAAGAGCCAAACAGAATAGCAAAACAAGCAAGGTATGATTTCATGGGCATGAATTTGAGTGAGATAGACAACCGAACGAGATCAATTAGGGAGCAAGAGGTGAATTAACAGTCCAAACTGCGTCTCCGGCTACGGATATAACGACCCCACGGTTGGTCTCTATAGCATCAGTCGCTCCTGGAGCCAAAGGAGTACCAGAGCTATCTGTCATTGATGAACCATCAGAGAAATTAGAACCAACAATTACCATCTGCCCATCTGCGCTGAAACGGTTGATACCAGCAGCATACGGATCTCCCAGAGCGGCAACCAGCGATGTATTGTTATAGAGCAGCGTGGAAGAAGCAGGATTAAGTGGTGCCACGATGTTAATCGCACCTGCAAACATGGGGATCTGCGTTTTTGTGGGTTTCACTTCGCCCATGAAAGTGAAGGTGACTGGATTTGTCATTGAGCAAACTAAGCCGGTGCCAGGATAAATAACTGTATGTCCAGCAGGGTTGCTTCCACCTTCATCAACCCACGAAGCACCATCGAAGATTCGGGTCGAGGTTGAGCCGTTGCTGTTATAGACGTTTACGGAGTCGGCGTAAGCCGAGAGTCCGGTCGCTCCTGCGATGATACTATCGAGTGTCACATGCGCTCGGATCGCAATTTGAACAGTGGTGCCCCGAAGCCCGGACGGGCTAACCGCAGACGCCATTGTAAGCGCCGTTGTCGTATTCGAAGATATGTCGAGAACTAAGCCCTCACTCGCGCCCGAAACGATTTCGGCATAAAATTTGGGATAGTTACGCGTTGGCGCAGCAAATGCCGTGGCATTGTAGGCACCTACAGTCCATCCAGGGGCCGTTGCAGGGGTGATCGTCAATCCATCCGGGCTAATGGCAGCCTGACCTTGGAATACATTTGCATTTACCAACGATGGAACAATGACCGATGTGCCTACGGGGCATGTGACATTCGAAAAGCCCATAACCCCGGAGGTAGCCTGACCGAAAACGGCAGGGACGGCGAGCAGGGCGGCACCGAGGAGAGTGAGAGGAAGATTAGGTTTCATGGAATGAAGGAGATGGGTTTCGATCAATTAATCCCCGAATTCGGGCATTTGTTACAGGATTTCAGCGGTGGTGTCGATGATTTTTTAAAAAGCCGGAGGGGGGGGAGGCGTGGCGGGAGCTTGTGACACTGATTGAACGGGGGCTGCTCAATCGCCATTAGCCCAAAGCAGCATTTGCAGCGTCGCTCCCAGCCGACGCACAGCCAGGCCGGCCACCCGTTTCCTGCCCTGCCGCCCGGCAGGAAGCCCGCAGGAAGCCCGAATGGGCCCCCACGGGGCGGAGAGGCGGAGGACGCAGAGCGGGAAGGCCCGCCAGAACGAAGCAGAGAGGGAAGCGGCGAGCCCGCTCATGGTGGAACTGAAAACTGAGAATGGGTCAGAATGGAGGAATGGCCTGGCCGCACCTGCCATTTTCCATTTTCAGTTCCTCCATTTTCAGTTCCTCCATGGAACGGCAAACCGTCCGCACCGTCATGCATCATTCAATGGCCTGTTACCTTCCGCCGGGTTTCCCATGGCTCCCCTTTTTCGGTGGTTTCTGTGCGTAAGTCCCGCCTCCGGCCGCTCCGGCCGCGCTCTCTGCTTGATCGCAGCGGGTTTCACGAGCAAAAGGCCGCGGCATGATCGGCGATGACTACTTTAACCTGCGTTCCCGCATCGGCACGGAGCTGCTGGCGCTGGGTGCGGCGCTGCGGGAGGCTCCCGGCGCCGAGAGCGCGGGGGAGGCGGCAGTGATCCTGGACAACCTGCTCGCCAGCCTGAAGGAGCCCTTCGTCTTCGTGGTGGTGGGGGAGGTGAACACGGGCAAATCGACCTTTTTGAACGCGCTCTTCGGCCAGGACTTCTCGAAGACGGGGGTGATGCCGACGACGGACAAGGTGCTCTACTTCAAGCACGGCCCGGAGACGAAGCTGACGCCGGTGACGCCGACGCTGGTGGAGGTGCAGGCACCGGCGGATTTTTTGCGCGATTTCCACATCGTGGACACGCCGGGGACGAACTCGATCGACAGCGAGCACCAACTGATCACGGAGCGCTTTGTGCCGGTGGCGGACCTCGTGCTTTTCGTTTTCTCGGCGATGAACCCTTGGGGGGCCTCGGCGTGGCAGTTTCTGGAGAAAGTACACCGGGAGTGGATGCGAAACGTGGTCTTTGTGCTCCAGCAGAGCGATCTGCGCAGTCCCGAAGAGATCCAGGTGATCTCGGATTACATGGCGGAGCTGTGCCGGGCGCGATTTGGGCGGGAATTCCCGCTTTTCCCGATCTCGGGCAAAAAAGCCTACCTGGCCCGCAGCGGGGGCGCGATCGGCGCGGACACGCTGCTGGAGGAAAGCGGCTTCTTGAAGCTCGAGGCGCACCTCAACCGTGTGGTGCAATCCCAGCCAGCCCGGCAGAAGAAGCTGGCGAGCACCCTGCAGATCGCCCGCCAACTACTGGACCAGCTCCGCGAGCGCAGCGTGGCCGCGACTCGGAACATCCAGCGCCGCTCGGGCCTGCTGGCGGAGCTTCTCACCGAGCGGGAGATGCAGGTGGACCGCACGCTGAAGAAGCTGCTACCCGCCCTGGAAGCCACCGAACGCGATTACCACGAGGGCGTGCTACGCGTGGCGGGCTTGACGAACGACCTGCTGGCGACACGCCGGGCCTTTCAGCGCCCGCCTTCACCCGAGGACGAGCCGGTGCGCCAGCAAAGCCTCGATCACCGCCTGCTCCACGAGCTGCACCACCGCACCGGCGACCGCTGGCGCCAGATGGGCCTGATGCTGGAGGAGGATGTGCGGCAATATGATCGCTATGTGCGCTCGCAGAGCCGCCAGGTGCTGCCACTGCCGGAGGGCTTTGGGGAAAATGACGACCGATCCGGCGCGGAAAGCGAGCTGCGCCGACGTTTCACAACGCGGATCGACTCGGCGCTGCGCCGCTTTGTGCAGGCTCTCCGCCTGGATGATGACATCGAGCCCGGAATCCAACGTGCCCGTCAGACAGCCCGCTGGCTGCCGCTCCTGATACCCCTCGTAGCCGTGCTGGCCGGGGTGGCTGGCTGGCTGGGCGGATGGCAGGCCGCGACGATCGTGACAGGCTCCGGCGCGATGCTGGTGGCCGTGGTCTATCTCATCACCCAGATGCGTCTGGCCTCCGCCCGCAATGCCATCCTGGACAAGCTGGAGGAATCGACCGGCACGCTGCGCGAAATGCTGGCCGAGCAGCTCCGCGAGGAGACCAATCACGCCTTCAGCAAAGCCCGCGAGCTGCTGGAGCCTTTGCAATACGCCACCTCGACCGTGGAACAAGACGCCGCCCAGCGCATGGAGCGCCTGCGCCGTCTGGGCGAATCCCTGGACACGCTCGCCGCAGATGCCGCGAGGCTCGGGCAGGCGGGGTGAGGGCGATTTACAGCGACTTGATCAACCCAAGCACCTCTTCGAGCTGCTTGTGGCCTGGACCACTCGCCAACCGCGGAAACTTGCCCTGCACCATCACGAGCTTGCTGTTGCGAGTGAGAATGAGTTTGCGCTCTTTGATTTCGACGTCGGTGATGCCCGCGTGAGCGGCGGCGAGTCGGATGCTGGCACAGGTGAGCAGATTCGTGACGGCGTGGGGGAGTTTTTCGCCGAATTGATCGCGCCACTGGCCTTCGAGCTCGTCGAGTTCCTTGCGCGTCATGATCTCGCCAAGCTGGCGATAGGCGGTGATGCGCATTTTGGCGTCTTCGATGAAGGTGGACGGCAAGAACGCGGGCGTGGCACCTTTCGCGGCCTGGAGCATCAGCGCCTCGCTCATGACGAGGAAGTCGGCACGCAGCCCGACCTCGACCGGACGGGCGACGCGCCGGCCCTGCATCCTCGCGACGCTTTGTTTGAGCATCTGGCAGTACAAATCGAAGCCGATGGCGGCGATGTGGCCGCTTTGCTCGGTGCCAAGGAGATTGCCTGCCCCGCGGATTTCGAGGTCGCGCAGGGCGATCTTGAAGCCGCTGCCCAGGCCGGCGTATTGCTTGATGGCGTTCACGCGCTTGCGGGCATCGCCCGCGGTGACGGCATCGCGTGGGAGAAGGAGATACGCGTGCGCTTGAACGCCGCCACGGCCGACGCGACCTCGCAGCTGATACAAATCGGCTAAACCAAAGCGGTCGGCGCGGTCGATGATGATCGTGTTCGCGTTCGGGATATCGACACCGCTTTCGATAATCGTGGTGCACACGAGCACGTCCGCCTCGCCATCGACGAAGGTGTGCATGATGTCCTCCAGCAGCTCGCTGTCCATCTGGCCGTGGCCGACGAGCACGCGCGACTTCGGACAAAGCTCGCGGATGCGCTGCGCGACTTTTTCAATGGTGGCGACGCGGTTGTGGAGGAAGAAAACCTGTCCGCCGCGCTCGATCTCGGTGTCGATGGCCTGTTTGATGACGCGTTCGTCATACGGGCAGATCTGCGTCTGCACGGCTTGCTTGTTCGGCGGCGGCGTCTCGATGGTGCTCATGTCGCGCATGCCCATGAGAGCGAGGTAAAGCGTGCGCGGAATCGGCGTGGCGCTCAGTGTGAGCACATCGACGAGCCGGAAGAGGTCTTTGAACTTCTCTTTGTGCTTCACGCCGAAGCGCTGCTCCTCGTCGATCACGGCGAGGCCGAGATTTTTGAAGCGCACGTCCTTCGAGATGACGCGATGCGTGCCGACGACGATATCGACGGTGCCTTCGCTGATGCCTTTGACGATCTCGCGTTCCTTATTCGCAGGAGTCAGTCGGCAGAGCATTTCGACGGTCACGGGGAACTCGCTCATGCGCTGGCGGATGTTCTCCCAATGCTGGCGGGCCAAAACGGTCGTCGGCACCAAAATGGCGACCTGTCGGCCTCCCATCACAGCTTTGAACGCGGCACGAATCGCCACCTCGGTCTTCCCAAAGCCCACATCGGCGCAAAGAAGACGATCCATCGGCTTTTCAGCCTCCATGTCGCGTTTGATCTCCTCCGCGCTGCGGAGCTGATCGGGCGTTTCACGATACAAGAACGACTCTTCGAACTCCACCTGCCACTTCGTGTCCGGCGGATGCGAGTAGGCCTTCAGCGTCTGACGTTCCGCCGCGACGCTGAGCATGCGTTTCGCGAAGTCCTCGACGCTCTTCTCAGCGGTGGCGCGTGTTTTCTTCCAACGCGTCTCGGTGAGTTTGCTGAGCGACGGAGCTTTGCCGCCGACGCCGACATAACGCGACACGAGATGCACATGCGCGAGCGGCACGAAGAGCTTCGCGCTGTCCGCGTAGTGCAAAACGAGCACTTCCTCCTTTTTGCCGCCCTCACGCACTTCGATGCCCGCGTAGCGGCCGATGCCGTGCTCGGCATGCACGACGAGATCGCCCTCGCGCAGCTCGCTGAGCACATCGCGGGCTTTGCGCAGCGTTTCGGCCTCGTCGAGCTTCGAACCACGCACGCGGCGGATGTGCTGATGACGACCAAAAATCTCCGCGCCGGTCAAAACGGCCAATTTGGCCGCCGGAATGGTGAAACCGCGATACAGCAGCCCCAGCTTCGTCTCGACGGATGAGGGCAGTTTGCTCTGCAACTCGTTGAAGCGCTCCCGCTCGGCCTCGTTGTGGAAGAAGATGACCGTGCGCCAGCCTGCCTTGTGCCATTCAGCGATCTGACGCGCAAAAAGCTCCCGCCGCGCTTCGTGCAGCACGAAATCCGACGCGTCGAAGACACCGAGCGGATTCTCGTGAATGGCCGCGGAGTAGTCCTCCATCCCCTCGACCTCCGCCGCGCCGCTGAGGATGCGTGCGTGGGCTTGAGAAGGCTCTTCGCCTTCGATTTGAATGATGAAATCGTCTTGATGGAGATGACCGCGAACGCGTCCGCCTTCATCGGAGCCGTCGTTCATCGTCAAAATGACGCCGGCGCTGTCGAGACGACGAATCGACGACTGATTGTGCAGATCGAAGGCGCGGATGGACTCCAGTTCGTCGTCGAAAAACTCCAGGCGCAGCGGTTCCTCGGCCTGCCACGAGAAAAAGTCCACGATGCCGCCGCGACGCGCAAACTGGCCTCGCTCGGTGACGACGGGCACACGCTCGTAACCGGCCCCCGTCAGCTCTTTGAGCAGGATTTCGACATCGAGCTTCTCGCCGACCTTGAGCATGCGTTTCTGCTCCGTGATCTCCGCGAGATCCGGCGCAGGTTCGTCGAGACTGTCCGCGCAAAGCACCAGCACGGGCGATTCGCCCTCCAACATGCGACTGAGCACCGCGGTGCGCTCCGCGAGGACCTCCGGGTCAGCGAGCGCACCTTCCACGATGTGTCCGAGCCGCGGAAAATACAGCGCCGGGCACTGCCACACGCCGAGCTCCGCATGCACATGGTCCTGCGTTTTGACATCCGGGCACAGAATCCACACGCGGCGCTTTTCCTTCTCCAATCGCCGCACCAGCAGCGCCGCCGCAAAGCCAAAGGCCTGCGGCGCGATGTGATCGAGCACCGTGCGCGTTTTGAACTCCTTTTTCGACAGCACTAGATCGACAAGTCCAAGCGCATCCCCCCGCGCACGCGAGGGCGGCGGTTTAGAAAGGCGTGAGGCAGCTCGTTTGGCGGAGTGCAAAAGAAACGCCGGGCCTATGCGGCCCGGCGTCGAGGAATTCAAGGGTGGAGTGACCGGTAGTTACTTCGGCGAGGAGGTGCTTCCGGAGTTTGAGCCACCAGACCTCGGTTTGCCCACCGCCGCAGCAAGCAGGTCGTCCTTGGTCGCAAATTTATAGACCTCGCGATCTCTCTTGTCGAAGACTCGCACGACAATACCGCCCATACCGTCCGAGGCGCGGGGATTGGAGCCATCCATGTAGCGCCACCCTCCATCAAGCTGCGTTTTGTTGATCTCCACCGGCTCAGTTTCGAATGTGGCGGCCGAGGAGCTTTTCACCGAAGCGATTTTCGTGCTGCCTGAGGTTTGCAAGCGGGCAGTGCCCTTGCCTTTGCCATCGTCGGATTTTGTGAAAATCCAGTAGTCCACCCGCAGATCGCTCAACTCCGCGGCAACGCGGTTCTTGAGATCGATTTTGTAAGCCCAGCGCTCCGTGATGAAGGTTTCCGGACCGGAACGTTGCTTCGCCACATCCAGCTTCTTCTTCGAATAGGCCACATCAAAGCTGTATTTGATGTTCGACTCCGCCCACTCGCGAATGAATTTCTGATCCGCCTCCGAGAACAAGGCGATCTTGGCACCAATCGGTCGCTTCTCGCCCGGCCGGAGCAGCGCGACCATGTCGCCAGTCACGCTGACGATCTCGGCATCGAGCTTGCGCCCTTGGGTATCGGTGAATTCGCGGGCAGAGAGGCCGGTGGCGGCCAGGAGCACGCAGACAGGAATGAAGAAGCGTGTTTTCATGGGAGGGGTGAGGTGCGTTGAACGAGGCGAGGCTAGGGGATTTCCCCCGAAGTCGTCAAGAACGTTTTGGAGCTGTGTCATTGATCAAACGAGTTGTCACTGACGTTTTAGAGCCTCAGCCATGAGCCAGCCCACCGCTTCCCGCCGCCGCTTTTTCCAGCAATGCACCGCTGCAGGTGTGTCGCTTGGCTTTCCCACGATCATCCCGTCCTCCGCCCTCGGCAAAGATGGTGCGGTGGTACCCTCGAACCGCACCACGCTGGCTTTGATCGGCTGCGGCGGCCGTGGCACCGACGTCGTGAAGAACTTCCTCAACGACGAGCGCGTACAGGTCATCGCCGTGTGCGATGTCGAGCGCGAATCCGACCGCTACAATAAGGGCCTCATCAAAAAGGCCGGCACCTTCGGTCGCGAGCCCGCGAGTCGTCTCGTGGACAAAACCTACGATACGAAAGGCTGCGCCGTGCACGAGGACTTCCGCGAGGTGCTCGCTCGCGCCGATGTCGATGCCGTGCAGATCGCCACGCCGGATCACTGGCATGCGTTGCAAGCCGTCGCAGCCGCCAGGGCGAAGAAGCACATCTACTGCGAGAAGCCGCTGAGCCTCACCATCGAGCAGGGGCGCTTCATGAGTGATGTCGTGCGTCAAAGCGGTGTCGTGTGGCAAACCGGCAGCCAGCAGCGCAGCGATGTGCATTTTCGCATGGCCGCCGAATACGTTCGCAATGGCAAGATTGGCAAGCTCAAGCAAATCCGTGTCGGCCTCGCCAGCGACAACCGCGACAACAACGGCTGCGCCTCGCAAACCGAGCCCACACCCGTGCCCGAAGGCCTGAACTACGACCTGTGGCTCGGTCCCGCCCCCGAGGCCCCGTTTTGCCCGGCTCGACTGCACTCAAACTGGCGCTGGTTCTACGATTACAGCGGCGGTAACATCACCGACTTCGGTGCGCACCATCTCGATATCGTGCAATGGGCGCTCGGCATGGATGAAAGCGGCCCCGTCGAGTTTTTTGATCTCAACGCCGAATGGCCCGCCCCCGGCAGCCTCTACACCACCGCGCCAAAGTTCGACTTCGCCTACCGCTACGCCGATGGGACCACCGTCCGCGTGAAGGACAAACAGGACTTCGGTGCTGGCATCAGCTTCGAAGGCGAGTTCGGAACCATCCTCTGCAATCGCGGCAAGATGGACATCAAGCCCCTCGATCTCCGCAAACCACTCGCTGAAGGCGACGTGCGTCTCTACGAAAGCAAAGACCATTTCCGCAACTTCATCGACGCCATCCAAAACGGAGCCAAAGCCGCCGCTCCCATCGAATACGCCCACCGCAGCATCACGATCGCGCATCTGGCCAACATCGCCCTGCGCCTCCGTCGCGAAAAACTCCGCTGGGACCCCGCCAAAGAGCAAATCCTCGACGACACCGAAGCCGCCGCCATGCAGTCGCGCCCCATGCGTGGACCGTGGAAGCTGGCGTGAGATGGTTATGACCCCTTTGCTTCAATCTCGCCAAGCCGACATCACCCAGCTTGACGTCGATGCCATCGTGAACGCGGCCAACTCCTCCCTGCTCGGTGGCGGCGGCGTGGATGGCGCGATTCATCGCGCGGCGGGCCCCGATCTGCTCGCCGAGTGCCGTTTGCTGAACGGCTGCCGCACCGGCGAGGCGAAAATGACGAAGGGCCATCGCCTCAAAGCGCGACACATCATCCACACCGTCGGCCCCATCTGGAACGGCGGCAAAAACGGCGAAGCAGACAAACTCCGTGCCTGCTACACGAACTCTCTGCGCCTCGCCGCCGAAGCAGGCCTGCAAAGCATCGCCTTCCCGTGCATCAGCACCGGCGTGTATCGCTTCCCGGCAGATAAAGCAGCTCAAATCGCCGTGGAGAGCGTGCGGGCGTTATTGGAGACTCCGTGCTCCGTCCAAACTGTGATCTTCTGCTGCTTCAGCGCGGCGGATCGGATGCGGTATGAACGTCTTTTAGAGGCTTGAGCACATGAACGACTCTCTCCCAGCTCGAAGCCATGGTTTTCGGATGTCTGCATTGGACGGCGTCGTGTTGTTGCTCGGCACCATCTTGACCATCTGGCTGCGAAATGAAGCGTTTCCGCTCTGGTGGATCGTTCCGATGGCGCTGGGGCATTTCTTCCTCTTTTGCAATGTCTTCCTCGTCTGGCGCAGACTCGAGCTGGTCTGGGCAGCGGTATTTGTGATCCTCATCAGCGGTCATCTCGCCTGCGGGCACACGGATTGGTTGTCTCCCTTGATGATGCAGATGCCGGTCACGCTGATCGTTCTCTGGCTCCAAATCCGATCTCCTTGGTATCACGGCATCTTTGCCCGGCAGATCAATCCCCGGCTGGATGACTTTCTGACCGGTCGGATCAATCATTGAGAGTCTCACGCAAAGGCGCAAAGCCGCCAAGGTTCAGAAACCCTGCCTTTCTTTGCGTCTTTGCGTGAGACTTGATTGGGACCCTCAGGCCATCACACCACCGCGCTGACATCCAGCTTCACAAAGTCGAGCAGCTCCTCGCTGCTCATGTCGGTGAGCATTTTCTCGGCACCGGCTCCATCACCGACGAGTTCTTGGGCGAGGGACATCTTTTCATCGATGAGGGCGTCGATGCGTTGTTCGATGGTGCCCTGGCAGATGAATTTGTGGACGATGACGTTCTTTTGCTGGCCGATGCGGAAGGCGCGGTCGGTAGCCTGGTTTTCGACGGCGGGGTTCCACCAGCGGTCGAAGTGGATGACGTGGCTGGCGGCGGTGAGGTTGAGACCGGTGCCGCCGGCTTTGACGCTGATGACCATGAAGGGCGGGCCGCCGGGCTGCTGGAAGGCTTCGACGAGTTCGGGGCGCTTCTTCACGCTGGTGCCGCCGTGCAGGATGAGACCTTCGCGGCCGAACACGGTGCTCAGGTAGCGGGCGAGCGGATCGCAGGTCTCCTGAAACTGCGTGAAGATGAGGGCGCGCTCGCGTTTTTCGGCGAGTTCGCCGCAGATCTCGGCGAGGCGGGCGAACTTGCCACTGTCGGCGGGAGCCCATGCGCCGTCGCCGTTCCAATGGCTGGGGTGGTTGCAGACTTGCTTAAACTTGAGCAGGAAGCCGAGCACGAGGCCTTGTCGCTTGATGGGCTCCATGGATTTGTCGGCAAGCATCTTCGCGAGTTGATCGACGAGCTTCGCGTAGATCGTCGCCTGTCGCTTCGTGAGGCCGCAGAAGGCCTTCAGCTCGATCTTGTCCGGCAGATCGCTGATGATGCGGCGATCCGTCTTCATGCGGCGCAGGATGTAAGGCCGCACGAGCCGACGCAGCGGCGCGTAGCCTTCGCTGGACTTCGCGCATTGCTTCACGGTGTCGGCAAAGGCTGCGCTGCCGCCGAGGAGGCCGGGATTGAGAAAATCGAAGAGGCTCCAAAGATCGCCGGGGCGATTTTCGACAGGTGTGCCGGTCAAAGCGATGCGTGTGGGAGCCTGCAAGGCCTTCACTGCCTTCGCAGAGCCGCTGCCGCTGTTCTTGATGGCCTGCGCTTCATCGAGGATGACCATGCTCCACGCATGCGAAAGCCATGCGTCGGTCTTTTGCAAGAATTGATACGTCGTGAGCATCACATCGAAGCCACGCAAGGCCTCCGCCGAATGCGTGGCGGCCCAAGCGAGCCTTTCGCGATCGGTCTGCGATGGATGCGCGATGAAGAGTCGTAGATCAGGCGCGAACTTCGCCACTTCGGCCTTCCAGTTTCCGATGAGGGAGGCGGGCACGATGAGGAGTGTAGGCGCGGCAGCGTTTTGGAGTGCTCCAGCCCTCTGGAGCTTTTCGGAGTCCGAGGGATGCTCGAAAGCGCCGGAGGACCGGCGCACTCCAGGACGCTGCCGCGAGTTGTGATGATCCAACAGCAACGCAATCACCTGCACCGTCTTCCCAAGCCCCATGTCATCCGCGAGGCACGCACCGAGGCCCAATTGCGTCATGAACTTCAACCACGCGAAACCTTGCCGCTGATACGGACGCAGCGTCGCACGCAGATTTTCGGGCAGAGAGGCTTGTTCAGGGTTTTGGAGCTTTTGAAGCACTTCAGCGAGTTTTTCGCCGGCGATGACGGTGCTCCATTCGGGCACGAATTCGGCCACTTCACCCTCGGCGGCCGTTTTGGCCTCGCCAAAGCCTGCGAGGAGTCGCATGCCATCGAGAAAGCCGATGCCGCCCTCGCCGGTGGCGTTTTGCACGCGTTTCCAGTGCGCCATGACCTGCTGCAACTTTTCGCCATCGACCTCGACCCACTTGCCACGCAGCGAAACGAGTCCCGTGTCGGCGCTGAGCAGCTTTTCGAGCTCAGCCGGCGTCAGCGGCTCGCCGTCGAGGCTCTGCTCGATCTTGAAGCTCAGCAGCGTGCCGGCATGCAGCGAGGTCTTCTTCGGCGCATCAATCGTCACCGCGACGGTGGGACGCGAGGTCTTGCCGGCCTTCCACCAATCCGGCAGCTTCATGATGATGCCGCATTCTTGAAACACCGCCGTCTCGCGCAGCACGCGATAGGCCTCCTGAGGCGACATCGCCATCGGCTGGAAGAGTCGCTTCGATTCGAGCCACTCGCGCAGCAGTTTCGATTTGTCCGCGGCGAGCTTCACCGGCTCCAGCAGCGCATTCAGCGCCGTTTGATCCTTCTGACCGGCATAAAGCTGAAGCGCCCGCGCCAGCGGAAGATGCTGCGGCTGCCCGGTGGCGCTGAGTTTCTCCGTAAACGTCGCCAAAAACGCAAAAGGCCGCTGCGTGTCCGTCTTGTTCTCCGCGAGGTGAAAGCTCACGCGACCAACGACATGCCACGCCGGGCATTCCTCGCGCAGCCAGGCCTCGACACCCTGCGTGGCGACTTGGCCAATGTGCGCCACGAGATCATTCCACCATCGCTCGAGCACCTCCGCCGTGACATGCTCCGCGCCGATGAAGGGCGGGATGGTGGCGAGAAAGCTCGCACGTTCCTCCAACGGAGGCACCGGAAGCTGCTCGATGCTTTTCGTCTGGCAAAGCCGCGTGAACAACCGCTGCGCCCACTCGCGCAGCCATCGAAACGGCGGCTCAAGCTCCGCCTCATGCAGCTCAGCGGCCAGCAGACGGAGAAGAGGCACTGCCCCGTTACACCCGCTCATCTTCCGCTCCACCGACGACTCCGCCGCGCCTTCGAGCGTGAGGATTCCTTCGGGAGTGATGACGGGGGTGAGCATTCGTCCCTACTTCTTCAGCGCCGATAGCACCTTCGCTTTGTCACACGCCAGGGCTGCGGCGAGATCTAGCACGAGACCGGGGAAAATGCGGCTGCGGAGTTTGCCGTGGCGGTCGGGCTTCATCTTGATGTACTGGCCTTCTTCGAGCACGAACCAGTCGATCTCGGCATCCTCGGTGCGCCAGACGATGTATTCGGCGACTTCTAGACGACGATAGACGCGGAGTTTGTCGCGCAGGTCGATGGAGGCCGTGCTGGAGGCGATTTCGACGACGAGCTCAGGCGAGCCGCAGAGGTAGTTTTTCGTGTTCAGCCACACGCGGCCGCCTTTGCGCGGAGGCGAGCAGAGGATGGCGTCAGGCTGGAAGGCGTTTTCGGTGTCGAGGAGGAGCGTGGCATTCGGCAGCAACTCCAGATCATGCTCTGAGGCATAAGTGCCGAGCCAAAGTTGCAGAACTCCATCAGGACGAGAATGAGTGACGCGGACAGGGGATGGCATATGGACGACTCCTTCGATGAGCTGAGCTTTTTTCACGCCGGGCATGTCTTCGTAGCGGCGCAGGAACTCGGTCAGTGTGAGCATGTCGCCGTTTTCCAGCGGCGGAAGGACGGCTGGGGGCCTACGTGGAGTCGTGCGGGCACGGCGGGCGGATGAACGGGCGGCGATCATGCCAGATGATGCCATCCAGAGCAGCGGGACGCAATCTTGATCCCGAAGCCCCCCTATTTTGAACATTTCCGAAGCCTCTCATGGGCGCGTCACATAAAAAACACGGTCACGGCCCTTTCCAAGAGGGTTTCGCCTGCTAGCGTGCGGGTTCGCCCGTGACGGCTCTGGGAGCTCGCGGGCGGCACAACCGCATGCCTGCCCTTACCGAAGAAATCCCCACGCTGCTGAAGCAGTTCGATCCACGCATCCGCCAGGAGGCGGAGCGATTGGTGGACGATGATGCAGTGGTCGGGATCGACCTGCTCGAAGAGGAAATGATGGCGGAGGTGAAGCTGGACAAGCAGGCGGTGAATGTCCGCTGGCTGCAAACACCGCGCGGCTGGCTGGGCGAGTGTGATGCGGGCGAAAAGGAGCTGGATGACCTGGCGCTGTGCGCATCGCTTGTGGCGGTGCAGCGTCGCGAGGCGCGGGGCACCTTGCCGGCACCGCATGCGGCGGAGGAGGATTTTGAAGATGTGATCACGGCGAAGCTGGGCCGTGCGCTCGATTCGAACGAGGAGAACTACCTCGCGAAGCTGGAGAAGCGCTACGAGCGCGTGGTGCTCACCGGCAAGATCTTTGACCAGGACATGGTGCGCCTGCACCCGAAGTGGCAGATCAAGACCACGGAGCCGATCACGCTGTGGCCGGAGCAGCCGAAGACGCTGCGCCAGTTTTGGAATTACGTCGCCGTGGCACTGGCGGACAAGGGGCTCGTCGCACCTCTCTTTCTGCGTGGCATCGCGGATGTGGAGAGCACGCGGGATTCGCTCAAGGACTGGCGGCATGAGAGCACGGTGCCGCAGTGGCGCGCACGCATCCGGCAGTTCAATGAATCGCGCATCGCGAAGATGCCGCCGCGCCTGCGCTCGCTCGATTTCCGCCTCATCATCAGCGTGCACGAGGCACGCCTGCAGGTGCGCGACAACACGCGTGAGACGCCGGAGTTCCAAAACGTGCATCCGCTGGAGGTGGAGCGCTTTGGGAAGCAACTGCGCGAAGGTCACGTGATGACCTCCGCGGCCTCGGAGCTGCTGCTGGTGAATTGTTTGACGCTGAGCGAGGGCGGCAGCGCGGGTCCCTTCCGTCTCGAAGGCGAATCGCACGCGTCATGGCTCGCGGGTCTCTTCCAAAAGCCTGCTTTGCATGAATTGCTGCTGAATCGCGATGAGGTGCCGCTGGAGCGTGTGGCGGAGCCTTTGAAGTGGAGCAGCCGCGAGAGCGATGACAGCCGGAAGCTGCTCATGAGCCTCGTCACCGCGGCGAACGAGCCTGCGCCGATGCCGCTGCGCATCCTGCGTGGCGTGGAGAATTTGTATCTGAGCCGCGACCAGCTTTTCAGCGGTCCGCCGTGGCTCGGCGACGAGTCTTTGATCGAAAGCGAGATCGCCCTGCCGATGGAGGCGGTGGCGACCCCCGAGGGCATTTCCTTCCTCGGCGGCCTGGAGGTGCCGGTGCCGCCCAGCATTGCCTCACGGGTAAAGCATGAGGCCTTGCGCGTGAAAATCACCGCCGCGTGCAAGGCCAGACCCTCCGCAGGCGGTGGCACGGAGTATGCGACCTTCAAGCTCGAGGCGATGGGCGCGGACGGCTGTGCCCGCGAGGTGCTCACGCCGCGCGGATGGTCGCCGCTCGTGCCGGATGACGCCGAGGACGATGAGATCATCGTGCGTGATCGCGATGCGCTGCGCACCGCCGAGCGCATCGTGCAGGAGGGCCGTTTCGCGTGGGATTTTGAATCGAACGCGTTCCGCCATCGCATGGCGAAGGATTTCCCAGATTGGTTTCACAACTGGGGCACCACGCTGCCGGAAAACATCGATCTGCAATCCGACGAGCAGCTCCAGAGCATCCTCGCCGATCCGCTCATCGCCCGCGTGCGCCTCGAGGCGAAGCAAGGCGGCGACATCGATTGGCTGGACCTGCGCATCGTTTTCGACATTGAAGGCGCGGATCTTAAACCTGCCGACATCCGCCGGCTCCTCGCGGCGAAGGGCGAATACGTGCGACTCGCCGATGGATCGTGGCGTCGCGTGAAGCTGGAGCTCAGCGACGAGCAGATCGCCATGCTCGACAGCCTCGGCATCGACTTGGAGGCCGATGGCAGCGATACGCATCGGCTGCACTGGCGTCAGCTCGCGCAGGAGAAAGCCGCCGAGATCGTCAATCCGAAGGCCTGGGAAAAAATCGTCCAGCGCATGGAGGACGCGAAGCTCAACGTGCAGCCGCCCGTGCCCGCCGAGCTCACCGTCACGCTGCGTCCGTATCAGGTCGAGGGTTATCAATTCCTCACCTACCTCACGCTGAACCGCTTTGGCGGCATCCTCGCCGACGACATGGGACTCGGCAAAACGCTCCAAAGCATCGCGTGGGTGCTGTGGCTGAAGTCACGCAAGCCCGAAGGCGGCCCGCATCTGCCCATCCTCGTCGTGTGCCCGAAATCCGTGCTCGATGTGTGGGCGCTCGAGTTCAAAAAAGGCGCTCCACACCTCCGCGTGCTCGTCCTGCATGATCGCGACCTCTTTGACCTGAAACTCGTGCAGGAGCAGATCGACGTGCTCGTGCTCAATTACGCCCAACTCCGCAGTTTCGGCGAAGAACTCGCGCTCATCCGCTTCCTCGCGTGCATCCTCGATGAAGGCCAGCACATCAAAAATCCCGATTCGCAGACCGCCCGCAGCGCCCGCGGCCTCCGAGCCGACAACCGTCTCGTGCTGAGCGGCACACCGCTCGAAAACCGCCTGCTCGACCTGTGGAGCCTCATGACCTTCGCCACGCCCGGAGCGCTCGGCGACCGCAACTACTTCCACCGCAACTTTGACCGTCGCAAAGACAGCAAGGCCAGCGAACGCCTCGCCGCGCGTCTGCGTCCGTTTTTGCTCCGCCGCACCAAGGCGCAAGTCGCCCGCGATCTGCCCTCACGCACCGAGGAAACGCTCATCAGCGAGATGAGCGGCCGCCAGGCCGAGCTCTACAAGGAAGAACTCGCCCGCGCCCAGATGCTCGTGCTCAGCAGCAGCGGCTTCGACATGGTCAACAAGCGTCGCTTTGCCCTCCTGCAGGCTTTGACGCGACTCCGCCAGATCTGCTGCCATCCCAGCCTCGTCGATAAAACCGCCGAGAACGAGGAAAGCGCCAAACTCACCGCCACGCTCGAACGCATCGAGGAACTGCATGCCGAAGGGCACAAGGTGCTGCTCTTCAGCCAGTTCGTCAGCATGCTGAAAATCATCCGCACGAAGCTGGAGGAGATGAAACTGCCCTACCACTGGCTCACCGGCGCCAGCACCGATCGTGCGAGCATCGTGAAGGCTTTCCAGGAGGACGAAAACGCCAGCGTGTTCCTCTTGAGCCTCAAAGCCGGCGGCAGCGGTCTCAACCTCACCAGCGCCAGCTACGTCATCCTTTACGATCCGTGGTGGAACCCCGCCGTCGAAAATCAAGCCATCGACCGCGCCCACCGCATCGGCCAGACGCAACCCGTCATCGCCTACCGCATGCTCACGCGCAGCACCATCGAGGAAAAGATCATGACCTTGCAGCAAAAGAAAAACCTCATGATCAGCAACGTCCTCGGCGAAGGCGGCTTCACGAATCTCCTGCAGAAAGAGGACTTTGAGTTCCTCTTTGATATTGAGGCGTCGAGGGTGTGAAAAGTTGCCTTGTTGCTGTGCAACAAGGCCTCCCTGTTCCGCAGGAACAGGGCAACTTTGAGCTCGCTCACTCCCACTGGCTCTTCTGCACGCCGACGAGGCTCATGCTGAGGCCGATGATGATGTGCACGAAGAGCACGAAGCCCGCGATGGTCGGCGCGACGAGGTCGGTGGCGGTGACTTGCTTCACGGCGTCGTAGAAAGCCGTGCTGCGCATGCTGGTAAGGCTGCCGCTCCAGCTCCAGAAGGCGGCGATGAGCGGCTGCACCCAGTTTTCCAGCCAGTCCGGCAAGGTCAGCACCGCGCCGGAAAGCGGAAGCTGGAAGCCGACGAGGTAGATGCTCAAAATGGTGGCCTTTTCCGGTGTGCGGCTGGTGGCGGAGATGCCCAGACAGACCGCCGTCATGGCCGCGGAGGCCAGAACGAGCAGCGCCAGTTTGATGACGAGATCGCCGGGCAGCCCGCCGGTGATCATTTCGACGAAAAGCCCCATCCACAGGCTCTGCGCCAGCACGAAGACACCGAGGAAGATCACCTTGCTGCCCACATACGCGAGCGGGCTGAGGCCACCGAGCTTCTCTCGCTCCAAGATGAGACGCTCGGAGGCGATTTCGCGTGCGGCGTTGTTGCTCGCCATCAACGTGACGAGCACCACCTGAAGCATGATGAGGCCGCTGACGAGGCTTCCGGCATTAAGCTGCTCGATTTGATGCTGCGCACGCTTCGCCAGTTCGATGCCGATGTTTTGATCCTGATAGGTGGAGAGTGCCCGCAGAGGCTTGATGCCATCCAACGCGAAGATGCCCACGAGCAGCGGGAAGCCCACGAGCATGGCGAGATGCAGCCACACCTGCGATTTGTCGCGTCGGAAGATCGTCCAGCGACGGCGCAGCAGCTCAAAAAGCTGCGTGGTGACCGCCGGCAGCTCGATGGGCGGAAACTCGTGATGCGGGATGACGTCCTCCTCGGGCTCTTTTGCTTCATCGACGACCTCGGGAGCCTTCACCTTTGCTTCAAAGCCAAACTGCTGGTAGTAGCTCTCGCGTTTGCGGTTCCATGACGTGGCCCATTCTTCCGCCGGACGGTCGCCGAGACAGCGATAGACATCCTCCGGGTGCTCGACGCCGAAGTAATGCGTCAGAGCCCGCGGCGGTCCGTGATAAATGAGCCGGCCCTGATACATGACCATGACGCTGTCGTAGTCTCCGAGGCTCGCGAGGCTGTGCGTCACATTGATGACGACACGCTTCGGATGGCCTCGGGAGAGCTTGTGGAGCAGTTTCGTGATCTCCGCCTCGCTCTTCGGATCGAGACCGCTCGTCACCTCATCGCACAGCAGCAGGCAGGGATCCGTCACAAGCTCCAGCGCCAGGCCGAGGCGACGCTTTTGACCACCGGAGAGCACTTTCACGCGCCGCTCGGCGAGGTCCGTCAAACCGGTGACCTCCAAAATGTAATCGAGCGCCGGGATGAACTCGTCCGTGTCCGCGAGCTGCGTGCGCAGCGCCATGGCGCTGGCGATGCTTTCCTCCACCGTGAGCAGATCATACGCCACGCTGAACTGCGGCACATAGCCGAGATCGCCCGGATGCAGGTCCTCCTCGTTTTTCAAATCACGCCCGTCCCACTTCAGCTCGCCTTCGGTCTGCTCCAGGATGCCGGTGATGACTTTGAGCAGGGTGGTCTTCCCACAACCCGAAGGCCCCACAATGGCCAGCAGGTGCTCCGGCGGCACGGTAAAGCTCACCTCATCGAGCAGGCGCAGCGTGTCATTTCCTTCCGTGTCACCCGGACCGGGCACTTCAAGTCGGACGTTGAGAGCTTCAAGCATGCGGGAGGGGTTAGCGGCGGGATGGGGGTTAATCAACTCACTGAGCTGGCGGTAACAGTTCAAGACGGTAAAAGCGACGCTGCATGCCGGCGGCCTGTGGATCGGCGTAGTCGATGCTTCCTTTGGTGTTCTTGAGCACGGCGATTTGCGTCCAGGTGACAAAATCTGTCGTGGCCATCACGCGGTAGCGTTCGCCGATGGCACCAGCGATTTGCAGGCGGCCCGGCGTCATGCGCAGCGTGGCCACCGGTCTCGCCAGAACGGCTGGCAAATCGGCCGACGCCACGGGAGCCGCAGGCGGTGGTGCTTCCGCAGGCATCGGGAAGAGTCCGGCGGGAGCGAATGCCATGCCATAGGCTTTCTTCAAAGCGGGACTGTTGTAGCTGGCGATGAGCATGCCCTCGGGGCTGATCTCATGCACGTCACTGCCGGTCGCCACATAGTATCGCCGCACATCGGGAGCGTAGAGCACAGCGTGGATGCCGGGCTGCCCGGCGGCTCCTAGGTCCGCGAGCACACGCACGAAGGCCCCGGTCTTCACATCATATTCCACGACGGTGGGCCGCAGGCCGTTGGCGATGTAGAGATTGCCGTTGTGACCGATGGTCATGCCGATGGGCCGTTCGAGATGCTCGCTTTTGTCGATGAAGCGCTGGCTGGTCATCGGGCTGGCCGTCGTATCGTAGCGGAGGATGCTGCGCTGGAAGTACTCTGCCACAAAGAGGGATGTGCCCTGTGCGGCGAGGCCCACGAGGTTGGCCTTTGTTTTCACCTGTGGCGGCGTCGTGACGGCACCGGTGACCGGATCGACTTGATGGATCACGCGGTCCGTGTCGCCAGCCACCCACAGCCGGCCCTCGGAGGGAAGCATGAAGCCGGGACCGAATCTTCCCATCGCCTCCGTCACGGGCTGCACCTTTTCCCCTCCACCTCCCGTCACAAGCCTCACGATGTTTTTCCCGCCGCCATGAAGGCCGAGAAAGACCTCGCCAGAGCTGCTCACCGCCACACCTCGCGGCTGCGAGCCCTGCGGCAGGCTCACGACCTCACTCCAGCGCCCGGAGACAAGATCAAACTGCACGACATTATCGCTCTCATATCCTGCCACGAGGATCATGGCCGGAGACGCTGCATGACCGGCCATCGTAGCGGCGGCTGTGAGGGCCCCCACAAACCATCCCAGGTGAAGAGTCATTTTCATCGTGTGGTTTTACCAGACCACGGTGATGATGGCAATCGCGGTCCTCTTGCCAGCCGGTGAACATCCGCCTAGCATGGCCGCCATGCCGCGCCGCCGCTCTCTTCAACGTCGTTCCTCGCCTTTTCGATGGCTTTGGTGGCTTGCGGGCCTGCTGGTCATCGCGGTGATCGTGGTCGTGATGGCGATGCCGGCGCTGGTGGTGGGCTATTTGCAGAGCTTTGTGCGCAGCGAGGGCTTCCGCGTGAAGCTGGAGGAAATGATCGAGGCGAAAACAGGCGGCTCTGCCCGGCTGGCGGATATTCAATGGCAGGACGATGCGGCGCGGATGAGCGAGGCGACCATCGAAACGGCCTCTGGTTTGCAAATCGAGGCGGTGGGCGTGCATGCCGCGCTGGACTTCAGCGCCATCCGCCGCGGCTCGTGGAGCCTTCAAAGTGCGGGAGCGGATTCAGTGATCGTCACGAAGCATCCTGCGGACAAGGAGGCACCGAGAGCGGAAGAGTCGTCGGTGACTGAAAACGCACTGCCGGGCTGGCTGAGCCAGCACATCCCGAAGACGACCGAGGTAGATGGTTTCGACGCAGAACGCTTTTCCTACTCGCAGAACGGTTGGCAGGTCGAGGAGGCACGTTTGCACCTCGGCAGCTACAACAGCGCCTCGACGAGCAAAGGGCGTTTCTCATTCCCCGGCACCCTCGAAGGTGGTGTGCTGCGCATGCCGGTGACGCCGCCAGGTCAAAAAGAGCCGCTGAAGCTCGACATCGAGCGAGCGAGCTTTCGCCTGACCGACGAAAAGCTCCAGATCAGCGAGTCCACACTGCGCTGGAAGGATCGCAGCAAGGGCACGCTGCGTGGCAGTGTGCGTTTTGGCGGCGAGTGGCAGATGTTCGCGCATGCCGAGCAGGTGCCGTCGGCGGAGTTTTTGAGCGAGGAATGGCAAAAGCATCTCAGCGGGCATTTCGAGGGTGATGCGGAGCTTTCGGGTGCCAAAGGCCAGCCGATGAAGTGGAAGGCAGATGTGGCGCTGAAGGATGGTGTGCTATCCTCGCTGCCGATTCTCGACAAGCTGGCCACTTACACGCGCATGGAGCGCTTCAAGCGGCTGGCACTGGACATTGCCACGGCCTCAGTGAGTCCGCACGTTAGCGGCGGCACACGGTTGGAAAAGATCGTGATTCAATCGAACGGCCTCATGCGACTCGAAGGCACGCTCAACTTGCTGCCTGGCGATGTGATCGAAGGCGACTTCATGGTCGGCGTGACACCGGAAACGCTTCGCTGGCTGCCGGGGGCGCAAAATCGCATCTTCATCGAAACGAATCCGCAAGGACCACCAGGTCTGAATTGGGCTCGCGTGAAGGTGGCAGGCACTCGCTCGGCCCCGCAGGAGGATTTGAGCTCGCGTTTGCTCGGCGCGGCGGGCATGTCGCTGCTGTTCGATTCACCCGGCACCATCGTAAACAAGGCGAGCGACACGCTTTTGGAGCCGGTGCTCGGCGAAGACGCCGCGAAGCTGCCCGGCCAGATCATCAACGGCACCACGAAGACGCTCGAACAAGGCGTCAAAACCGGCACCGACCTCATCAACAAGGTCATTCCTATCTTCCCCGGCAAATGAACGTCCATCACCTCGAGCTCTTTTATTATGTGGCCACGCATGGCGGCGTGAGCGCGGCGGCGCGGCAGATGCCTTACGGCATCCAGCAGCCGGCGATCAGTGCTCAAATTCTGCAATTGGAGGATGTGCTCGGCGTCACGCTCTACCAGCGGCGGCCGTTTCAGCTCACGCGTGAGGGACAACTGCTGTTTGATCACATCGCGCCCTTCTTCAAAGGCCTCGGCGATGTGGCGGATCGCATCCGCGGTGGTGGCGAGACACGTCTGCGCATCGCCGCGCCGGAGATCGTGCAACGCGAATACCTGCCGGAACTCTGCGCCCGCATGCAGCGGCGGGTGAAAGGCTTTCACTTCACGCTCACCGACGGTCGCCAGCATCAGATCGAGCAGTTTGTGGCCGCGCAGGAGATCGACATCGGCCTCTCGACGCTGACCGACAAGCCACCGCCCAATGTGGAAACACGCGAGTTGCTGCGCCTGCCGATGTGCTTGCTCGTTCCCGCGAAAAGCATCCTCAAGAGCGCCGCGCAGCTTTGGGAAAAGGAGCGCATCGAGACGCCGCTCATCGCTTTGACCGCAAGCGATCCACTCGTGCGCGAGTTTCAGTCCGGGTTGCGCCAGCATGGTGTGGAATGGATCACGAGCCTCGAAGTCGGCAGCCTCGACACGGTGGCGCGATACGTCGCCAGTGGTTTTGGCATCGGACTCTCGCTGCAGATGCCACGCGTGGAACCGCCCGCAGGTGTGCGCATGCTGCCGCTGGAGGGTTTTCCTTCGCTCGCCTTCGGCGCGATGTGGATTGGAAGGCTCACGCCGCTCGGCGAGGCCTTCCTCGAAGAGGCGCAAGGCATCGCAAAGGGGCTCAAGTAGTCTTCATCGCCGCCTGAACGAAGGGTGCGAACTCACGGAAGCTCCACGCGGACTTCGTCAGGCCCCACGCCGTGTCTTGTTTGAAGCTCAGGTCAAGATCGCAGACCATGAAGTCCTCCATCTGCCGCCGCGTGCGGGCGATGATTTCACCGTCGGGATCGACGACGTAGCTGTCGCCATAGCCGATGCCGGCATTGCGGGTAATGCCGCACTTCGCCGGATCGAGCACGACATTGTTTGCCCGCACGAAATAGACGCTGTTCTCCACGGCACGGGCGCTGTGATCGGCGCAAACCTTCATGAAGTGGCTGATGAGGCCCTTGTCACTGATGTAGTTGAAGTGCGGCGCGAAGATGATGCGGGCGCCGTTGAGCGCGAGGATGCGGGCGGGCTCGATGTAGCCGCCATCCGCGCAGATGAGCACGCCGAACTTCACGCCCTCGATCTCCCACACCGGGAAGTCGCGGCCCTGCTTGTGAAACTTCATGTAGGCGGCGCATTTGCTGTAGGTGCCGAGGTTCTGGCCGTGGTGGGCCACGATGACGGTGTTGTAGAGATCGCCTCCACGCAGCTCGTTGAGCCCACGATGGCCACCGCGGCATGGCGGGCGGTGATTTCAAGCACGCGGCGCATCTGCGGCGACTCGACGGCGAACGCTCCTTTCCGCGCCATCTCCTCGGTGTCCGGGTAACCAGTCAAAAAGCACTCGGGAAAGGTCACGACCTTCGCTCCGGTCTCATCGCCCCTTTTCAATCCTTCCTCAAAACGAGCGAGGTTGTGCTCCAAATCCCCGGCCCAGGCCTCAAACTGGCAGTGTGCGATCTTCATGCGGCCTAAACGCTCCGCCTGCCTCATTTCCGACATGGTTCGCATGAATAGACCGGCATAGAAAGGTGCGCTTTCTTATAAAAGGTCTGTCCCTTTATCATGTTCTGCTTGCGCCATGCACACGGCTCGGCTAGCGGCGGTCCATGCGACTGCCCAGGCTCAAGGCCCCCACCCATCACCCCACCGCCTTCTACCACTGTGTCTCCCGCGTCGTGAACCGCGACTTCGTCCTGCAAAAGCCCGAGCGCGAGATGTTTGTGGGGCTGATGCGCATGTATGAAAAGCTCTGCCAGGTCCGCGTCGTCACCTTCTGCGTCCTCTCAAACCATTTCCACCTCCTTGTCGAGGTGCCGCGCAAGCCCGAGGTCATGCCCGGCGAGGAAGAGGTGCTGCGCATCATTTCAGGAGGGCTGGGCAAGACCACCGCGCACCTCGTGCGCGTCCAGCTCCAGCAGCTGCGCGAGGCAGGCGCACCCGAGGCGGCGCAGCGCGTGCTGGACTCCTGGACCGCACGCATGTGGGACATCAGCAGCTTCATGAAGACGCTCAAGCAGCGCTTCACCCAGTGGTTCAACAAACAGCACGCACGCAAGGGCACGCTCTGGGAGGAGCGTTTCAAGAGCACTCTGGTGGAGGGCGGCGGGGATGCCCTGGCCATGACAGCGGCTTACATCGACCTCAACCCGGTGCGGGCAGGCCTGGTCAAAGACCCAAAGGACTATCGCTGGTGCGGTTATGCGCAGGCGGTGGCCGGGGTAGTGATGGCGCGGCGCGGCGTGGAGGCGGCGGCGCGGGCGCAGTTGCAGGGGGCGAGGCCTGAGCAGGGGCATCTGGAGCACTACCGCAGGCTTTTGTTCACCTGGGGACAATCAGGCAAATCCGGCGGCAAGATCAGCCGTGAGGAGGCAGGCAAGGTGCTCTCCGCGGGCGGCAGGCTTCCCGTGGCGGAGGTGCTGAGGTGCAAAGTGCGCTACTTCACGGACGGGGCGGTGCTGGGCAGCCGTGAGTATGTGGAGGCGATTTTCACGGCCAGGCGCGGGCGGTTTGGACCCCGCCGCCAGGACGGGGCACGGCGACTGTGGGGCCTGGATGACTCGCCGGGCAAAGGAGGCCTCTTCTGCATGCGCGACCTGCGTGTGCGCGTGTTCGGTTCTGCCTGAGCTTCAGCCGTTGTTTTCGCCATTTTGGGCGATTTCGCTCTTGGCGGAAAAATGGCCGTTTGATAGCCTCACAGCACATTTCCCCCATGAACCAGCAACTCGTCACCCGCATTTGCATCGCCCTGCTCGTCGTCATCGTCGGCCTCCTGCTCTGGAAGCAGCTCATGCAGGCCAGCGATGGCATGAAGCTTGTGGGCTTCATCCTGCTGGGCGGTGTGGGCGGTATCCTGGCGGTGAAATACCTGCTGCCATGGATTGGCGATGCCTTCGGCGAATCGCTCTACTCTTCCGGCGAGGTCACGGAGCAGGACGAGATGACCAAGGCGGCGGCCTGCATCTCCCAAGGCAATTACGAAGGCGCGATCAGCCACTACGAAAAGATGCTGGACGACAAGCCGGATGATCCCTTTCCGGTGGCGGAAATCGCGAAGATCCACGCGGAGCGCCTGCATGATCCACAATCGGCGCTGGTGGCGCTGAGCAACCACCTGCAAAGCCGCGACTGGCCGGTGGATGACGCGGCCTTTATCATGTTCCGCATCTCGGAAGTGTACATGACGCACCTGCACGATTTCGGCGCGGCCCGTGACATGCTGGAGCAGGTGATTGGCAACTTCCCGAACACACGCCACAGCGCGAACGCCCATCACAAGATCACCGAAATCGAGCAGGCGGAGTTTGCCTATCTGCAATCGCAACGGGCCAAGGCCGCGGCCACCGCGGCGGAGCAACAGGCCTCGTAACACCCATGCATGCGGCGCTTCAGCGATGGCTCGCCGCCTGCCCGCTGATGGCGCTGGCTGCCGCGGGATCAGCAGGCATCGTGCTGGCGGATTTCGATGTGGCTGGCGTGCGCCGTTGGGCATTCGTGGCAGCGCTGGTGATGCTGGTGAGCGTGCTCGTCTTTCCACGTCGCTGGTTGTTGCTTGTGACATGCGTCCTAGGCTTTGCGGCGCTGCATGAGGCGCGGTTGAAAACCTCCTTCGAGCATCCGCTGCGCCTGCATTTGCTGGCCGAAGGAAAGTCGATGACCGCGGTGGTGGAAGGCGGCCTCACCCCGGATCACGCCGCCTCCACGCCGGTGAGCCTGCGTGCGATTTGCGAGGCCACGCGAGTGACGCTCGAGGATGGCAGCGAGTGGCCGCTGCACACGCGTTTGAAGGTGCTGCTGCCATCTGACGATGCCTTTCCTGGCCCCGGCACCTATCGCCTTCGCGGGCTGCTACGTCTGCCGGCCACGCAGCATGCACCGGGGACCTTTGACCCGGCGGATCACGCGCTGCGCAGCGGTTTCGCGGCGGAGTTGAGGGCCTCCGCTTTGGAAAAAACATCCGATGAAGGTGCCGCGTGGACCTGCGCGATGCTCGATGCGGCGGAGGAAAGCCGGCGATGGATCAGCGAGCAGCTCACGCTGGACATCGATGACGATCCGCGGCTCTCCGGCGTGATCCGTGCGATGGCGCTGGGCGTGGCGGACGAGGCGCAGGATGACATCGAGGACGCCTTTCGAGACAGCGGGACGCTGCATGTCTTTGCCGTGAGCGGTCTGCATGTGGCGATGCTGGGCATGATCGCATGGCAGGTGCTGAAGCTGCTGCGGCTGGGACGTGGCGTCTCGCTGGCGGCGATGGTGCTGATCGTGTTTGCTTATGCCTTCATCACTGGCTGGCGGCCCTCGGCGGCACGTGCGGCGCTGATGGTGGCGGTGGTGTTTTGCGGCCCATCGGTTGATCGCGACTCCGGCGTGCAAAACAACCTCGGGCTCGCCTCGCTGCTGCTGCTCGGGATGGACACGCAGCAGCTTTTCATGCCGGGCTTCCAGCTTTCCTTCGGCGTGCTGTGGGCCATCGCGGCGCTCACGGGTGTTTTCATGAGCCCGATGGCACGATGGATGAATCTCGATCCCTTTTTGCCGGTCGAGTTTGCCACATGGCGGCACAAACTGGCGCTCGGTATCCGCCGCTGGGTGATCGGCAATGCCTGCGTGTCCGCCTCCGCGTGGCTGGGCAGCCTGCCATTCATCCTGCTGCACTTTCAAGCGGTCACGCCGGTGGCCTTGATTGCGAACAGCGTGCTCGTGCCGCTTTCGATTGCGGCCCTGGCCATCACTTGCCTGAGCGTGCTGGCGGCACTGGTGAAGCTCACCGGCCTGCAAATCGCCATCAACAACGCGAACTGGCTCGTGGCCAAGGCGATGGTGGCCTCCGCGGCGTGGTTCTCGAGCCTGCCGGGGGCGAATTTTCATTTCAACACGCCGACGGCTTCCGAAGACCGCACGGCCATCACGTGGCGTGTGCTGCCCGTGACCTCCGGTGGCGCGGCGAACCATCTGCATGTGCCTGAAAAGGACTGGCTGCTCGACACCGGTCCGGCGGAGGAGTTTCGCTGGCTGCTGCATCCGTATTTGCGGCATGAAGGCATCAACCGGCTCACGGGTGTCATTCTCAGTCACAACGACACCGATCACATCGGCGCGGTGGAGGAGGTGTTGGGCACGTTTGGGCATCCGGAGGTGTTTTGCAGTGCTCGCGAGCCGGGGCCGTATGATTCACAGCAGACCATCCTGCGTCGTTTGGAGTCACGCATGGACCTCAAAAAGCTTATCGCGGGTGATTCGATCCCTTTGAGCCGCGAGGCCAGCCTTCACTGCCTGCATCCCTCCGCCACCAGCCGCTCGATGCGCGGTGATGATCGCGCGATGGTGCTGATGGCACGACTGCACGGCTGGCGACTGCTATGGATGAGTGATGCCGGATGGATCACCGAGCAGGCTCTTCGCGAGTCCGGCCAGGACCTGCGCTGTGATGTGCTGCTGACGAGCGGGCATGAAGCCGATGCCTCCGGCACCGAGGATTTTCTCATCGCGGCACAGCCTCGTCTCGTGATCCGCGGCAGCCGGGGCTTCACACGCGATGGAGCCACGGCACCGAAGGACACGCTCGCGGCGTGGTGTGCACGTGAAGGCATTCCACTGCTTCAAACCACCGGCGCAGGCAGTGTTTTGCTCGCAGTGGAGCCACGAGAGTTGCGGTGCCGTCCTGAACACGGCCGCGTGATCACTTTGGAGCCGCGTTAGCCTCTGGCGTGACCTGCGGCGGTGCGTCGGGACGCTCGGTGATGCGTGCGACGACCTCGCGCATGCGGTTGTTGCGGATCACTTGGAGCTTCACCGTCGAGCCCGGGGGCTGCGTGCGGATGATGTGAATCAGGTCTTCCGGCATGCGAAAGGACATGCCTTGGAATTTGGTGACGACATCCCCCGGCTTCAGACCGGCAATGGCCGCGGGCGACTTGGGATCGACATGCGAGATGATGGCGCCGATCTCGGACGAGCCCCAGGCAGGATCCACCTCCACCGGCTCGGTGACGACCGCGAGCCCGAGATAACCTTTTCCGAGCATGCTGACACCGGAAAGCCGTTCCTGCTCACGCTGGTCGTAAGCCTTCTTGATGGCATCGGCCACTACTTTGACCTCGTTGGAGGGCACCGAGAGTCCGATGCCCTGCCAGATTTTGAGTCGTTGGTCACCTTGGTAGATGGCGACGTTCACGCCGACGATGCGCCCGCTGATGTCCACCAGAGGACCGCCGGAATTGCCTGGATTGATCACTGCATCGGTCTGCAGGTAGTCCATCCGGCTGTCACTGAGATGGCGGTCACGGGCGCTGATGATGCCCTGCGTGACGGTGCCGCTCAGGCCGAAGGGATTTCCGACCGCGAAAACGATGTGGCCGACCTTCACCTCATCCGAATTCGCAAACGAGAGGGCCGGAAAATCCTTCCGGTCGCTCTCAATGCGCAGCAGGGCGATGTCACGCTCCTCGTCGTATCCGAGGACCTTGGCGGAATACCTTTGGTTGTCATTCGTGGTGACCACCAGTTCGGACACATCTTCGATCACGTGGTAGTTCGTGATCACCAGGCCGTCTTTGCTGATGATGGCTCCTGATCCCTGGCCTTGGACGGACTGAGGGTCACGGCCGAAGAATCCAAAAGGTGACAGTGTCACGGTTCCCGGCAGATCCTTGCGCGTCGTCACGCTGACCACGGCAGGCAGGACGGCCTCGGCGAGCCGGCCGAAGGTGTTGTTCATCTCCGCGAGGACACGTGCGTCCTTGGGGTTGAGCTTTGCACCCTCACCATCCGTCGGCGGCTCGCCCTTCATGAGCTTCGTGAGCCCGTAATCGGGGGTCTGGGGTCTCGATGAGAGATACAGGCCCGCGGCGATGGTGAGGATCGCGGCAGCCATGATGATCCGGCGGGTGAATTCCATGCGCGGACAGTTGGCCAGCCGTTTGCACAATTCAACGGCCCATCCGGCTCCCGCGAACAAGGCCTTTCCGACCATTTCAGGCCGCACCGGGAGAAGAAAGCTCCCCGCGCCGCGTTGCAGCGTAAGAGAGAACGCACGGCTTTGTTTGCCATTCGCGCCCGCTTTGCCATTCTAGCCCCTCCATGACCTCCCCTGCCCTTCGTTACTGCCCGGATCTCTACAACTACCAGCGCCGCGAAACGCGCCCGGTGATGGTCGGCAAGGTGCAAATCGGCGGCGGTGCCCCGGTCGTCGTGCAGAGCATGCTGACAAGCGACACGCGTGATGCCGATGCCTGCGTGAAGGAGGCCCTCGGCCTCGCCGAGGCCGGCTGCCAGATCGTCCGCGTCACCGCGCAGACCCGCATCATCGCCGAGAACCTCCAGCACATCCGCGATGGCATACGTGCCGCTGGCTGTGATGTGCCGCTCGTGGCGGACATTCATTTCAAACCGGATGCGGCCATGGAAGCGGTGAAGTGGGTGGAGAAGGTCCGCGTGAATCCGGGCAACTACGCGGACAAGAAGAAGTTCGCCGTCAAAGAGTACACCGATGAGGAATACGCCGCCGAGGTGGCCTACATGGAGGAACAGTTCGTGCCGCTCGTGAAGGAGTGCATCCGCCTCGGCCGCGCCATGCGCATCGGCACGAACCACGGCTCCCTCAGCGACCGCATCATGAACCGCTGGGGTGACACGCCGCTCGGCATGGTCGAAAGCGCCCTCGAATTCGCCCGCATCGCGAGAGCACAGGGCTTTCACAACTTCCTCTTCTCGATGAAGGCCAGCAATCCGAAGGTCATGATCGAGGCTTATCGCCTGCTCGTGGCCAAGCTGGAAGAGCAAGGCGCGGATTGGAACTATCCGCTGCATCTCGGCGTGACAGAAGCCGGCGATGGCGAGGACGGCCGAATCAAGAGCGCCATCGGCATCGGCTCGCTTTTGGCGGATGGCATCGGCGACACCGTGCGCGTGTCTTTGACCGAAGATGCCATTTTCGAGATCCCCGTGGCCCAGCAGCTCGTGAAACCCTACAACGAAGGCCTGCCAGCGAAGCTCGAACGCATCGAAAACGCCCCACCGGTCAGCTACGACCCGTTTGACTATGTACGCCGTGATTCGCAGGTCATCACCGTCGGCGGCGTGAAGCTCGGCGGGCATGAAACGGTGCCCGTTTTCACCACACGGACCAAATGGGATGCCGTCGCGCACAAGATGGACAAGCTCGGCGACTACAAGCCCGAGATCGTGATCGAAGACAGTGGCGTGACAGAGGTCGATCCGCGTGATGAGGCAGCCATCGGGGCTTTGAATGCCTCCGCCGAGCCGAAACTCGTCTCCGTCAAAGATGGGCTGAACATCGGCGTGATTGCTGCCTTCCGCCTTTTGGCCGCAAAGCTCGACAAAAAGCATCCCATCCTGCTCAAAGACACGCTGCAAGCCTCCAGCGGCGATGACTTCACCGAAAACCTCCTCACCGCCGCCACGCACATCGGCTCGCTGCTTTGCGATGGCATCGGTGATGCCGTCATCGTCAATGGTGAGGCAGCTCCGGGCCAAAGCCTGCGCATCAGCTACAACATCCTCCAAGCCGCCGGCGTGCGCATTTTCAAGACGGACTACGTCGCCTGCCCGAGCTGCGGCCGCACGCTCTTCAACCTGCAAACCACCACGCAGAAGATCCGCGCCTCCACCGGCCACCTCAAAGGCGTGCGCATCGCCGTCATGGGCTGCATCGTCAATGGCCCGGGCGAGATGGCCGATGCGGATTTCGGCTACGTCGGCGGAGCTCCCGGGAAGATCAATCTCTACGTCGGCAAGACCGCGGTGAAGTTCAACATCCCCGAGGAAGAGGCCGTCGAGCGCCTCATCGACCTCATCAAGGAGCACGACCGCTGGTTTGATGCTCCCGCTCCCGCCGCGTGACGCGGCTGTCATTATGAACGAACTCCGCTCCTGGCTGCAAAGCGTGCTTCACAGCACGGGGCGGATCATCTCGCTCGGGCGTTCGGTGGTTTCGGACAGCGCCCTGGATCCCTTCCCGCTGCGCCGCTCGCTGCTCGGCTATGGCCGGCGCACCTTCCGCTCGGATTTCCGTGCCGGCCTCACCGTGGCGATGATCGACATCCCACAAGGCATGGCTTACGCTCTCGTTGCCGGGTTGCCACTGCACTATGGCATCACCTGCTCGGCCATCGCGGCCATCGTCGCGCCGCTGCTCGCCAGCTCGCGGCAGACCATCCTCGGCCCCACGAACGCCACCGCGTTCATGGTCTTCTCCTACTTCTCGGCCTATCCGCAGCTCGACCGCCTCAGCGCGATGCCGCTGCTCGTCTTCATGACCGCGGCGCTGCTGCTCGCCGGGGCGTTTTTACGCGTGGCGGACCTCACGCAATACATCAGCCGCACCGTCGTCGTGGCCTATGTGACCGGCGCGGCCATGCTCATCACCGCCAGCCAACTCCCCGTCGTGCTCGGCATTTCCAAAGAAGTGCTCAATGATGGCCTCACACCGGCCATCACCCTTCCCGGCCATCTCTTCCGCATCCTCACGCATCTCACGAAAGCGGACTGGGTGAGCGTGCTCTGCGCCGCCTTCACACTAATCGTGTACTTTGTGGTCAAAATCCTCCGCCCACGCTGGCCGGTGTTTGCGATCACACTGATTGTCGTGTCGCTCGGCTTCTGGGCGCTCGCTGGCTTTGGCATCCGTGTCACCACCTTCTCCGATGCCACGTTCACCTGGCGGGAGCTGCTGCCGGTCTTTCCCGATTTCGTCTCCGCGAACGCCCTCACTGAATCGAGCCGCCTTTTCGGCCTCGCGCTCGCCATCGCCTTCCTCGCCACGATGGAAATGAGCGTCATGGGCCGCACGCTCGCCAGCCGCAGCGGACATCGCGTGGATCAAAACCAAGACATGCTCAGCCTTGGTGCCGCAAACCTCGCCTGCGCCTATCTCAGCGGCATGCCGGCCTCCTGCTCGCTCACGCGTTCGGCGTTGAACTACCTCAGTGGAGCCCGCACGCCCTTCGCCAGCATGTGGAACGGCTCCTTCTGCCTCGCCGGTGCTCTCACGCTCGGCTCCGCGGTCGCCTACATCCCTCGTGCGGCCCTGGCGGCACTTGTGGTCTGCGTCGCCGTGTCGCTCTTCAACAAGCGCCACATGCGCATCTGCCTCCAGGCGACGAATTCAGACGCGGTGGTCTTTGTCATCACGCTGGCGGCCACCTGCATGCTGCCGCTGCACGTGGCCATTTTCCTCGGCGTGGCCGTCTCGGTCATCCTTTACCTCCGCAAGGCCAGCCGGCCGCAGCTCGTCGAGTACTCCTTCAACGAGGAAGGCAACCTCGCCGAGGCCAGCAAGGGCCGCCAGCATCCCTCCATCTCCATCGTGCATGTCGAGGGCGACCTCTTCTTCGGCGCAGCCGAGCTCTTCCGCACGCAGATCCAGCGCACCTTTGCCGACCCGAACCTGCGCATCATCGTCTTGCGGCTCAAAAACGCCCGCCACCTTGATGCCACCAGCGTGCTCGCCCTCGAAGAGCTCCTCCGCGTGCTCCGCGCCGATGAACGCCACCTCATCATCAGCGGCGCGAGCAAGGATGTGTATCGCGTGCTCAAGAACTCCGGCCTCGTCGATGTCGTCGGTCGCGACAACATCTTCCTCGCCAGCCCCGCGAACCCCAATCTCTCCACCCGCAACGCCCTCAAACGCGCCCAGGACATCCTCGGCATCAAGGACGCCGACGTTCGCATCTACTTCGACCCCACGAAGCAGGACAAGCCGTGATCACTCGGCAGGCGGCGGAGGTGGCGGCACCATCGGCAACGGGGCCACGATGTTCACCGGCCATGGCACAAATTTCTCAATGATGCCCGGTGCCAGCTCCTTGCCGCTCTCGTAGGCTTTGCGGAACATCTCCAGCTTCGCGTCGATGTTGTCCACGTGATGCAGCGCCACCGCCTCCGGCGTTTTCGGCAGCACGGGCGAGCCAAACTCGAGCGCTCCGTGGTGCGCCGCGATCAAATGCAGCAGATGCAGCCGCACCGCATCCGATGCCGGCTCCACATGCAGCCACTCCGCCGCCTCCGGACGCTCCATCAGCTCACGCCACAGCTTGTTCACGACCTCCAATCCGAGCGGGATGTGGCCGAGCATCTCCGCGGTCAGGTTGTAAGGCTGCGCAAAGCTGTTCTCGGCATGCACATTCTCCCAAAGCTTGCCGCAATCGTGAAACAGCACACCCGCGATCATGAGGTCGCGATTCAGCATCGGATACACGCCGCACACCGCCGCCGCGCAGCGCATCATCTGCGCCACATGCTCCACCAGGCCGCCACGACGCGCATGATGGTTCCGACGTGCCGCCGCGGTGCGTTTGAACCTCTCACCATGTTTTTCCAGAAACATCGCACAGAGCATTTTCAGCCTCGGATCACGGATTTCAGCGGTGAAACCCCAAATGACATCAAAGTCCGCCGCCTGCCGCGAGGCCAGATCCGGATCGCCATTCAGCAGCGCCTGCTTTTCCTCATCACTCAAAAGCCGCAAACGAGGCTGTTTTGGCTCCAGACCATACTTTCCCGTATCAATCCACTGCGCCGCCAGCTCGATGAAAGCACCCCGCGTGAGCTGACCGGCATCGAGAAACACCGGATTGTTATCAAACACACGCCAGACCATCGAATCAGCCGCGTCCACGAGCTTCAGCTCCACATACGGCGCACCACCGCTGGTCGTTTTCTCCGACTTCTGCTCCACCTGAGCATGCACGCGATACGGCTGCGCCTGCGTGGAGGCGATCTGCTTCAACTGCGACAGCGTGAGCAGGTCGAGATCATGGTCGTCATTCATCCGGCGAGGCTAGCGTGAGCATCGTGGGCTGTCACTGGCGAATCGTTTGAAGCCGCCGTGGCATGCGCTATGACCAGCGGCCATGAATTGGATCACCGAAAACACCCTCCTGCCCGGCGAGCTCTGGATGCTCGTGCTCGCCACGCTGGGGGCGATGTGCATCGGCATGTCCAAAGCGGGGCTCTCCGGCACCTCCACGCTCAACGTGGTGCTCATGGCGAAGATCTTCGGGGCCAAGGAGTCCGTCGGCGTGATCCTGCCGATGCTCATCGCGGCGGACTTCATGGGCTACTTCATCAACCGCAAGGGCGGCTCCTGGCGGCGCATCGTGCCCATCCTCCCGCCCGCCATCGCCGGCGTCATCGTGGGCTGGGTGCTGCTTGGCAAATTCGACAACGCCATGGCCCGCATCGTCATCGGCTGGATCATCATCGTGCTGCTTGCCTTCAACTGGCTGCTCAACAAGCGCCGCCAGGACTTCATCGCTTTGACGGAGCACAAGGGCTTCACCTGGACGATGGGCTTCACCGCCGGCGTCGTCACCATGCTGGCGAATGCCGCGGGACCCGTGATGACCGTTTACCTCCTCGCGCAGCATTTGGAGAAGAAGGACCACCTCGGTGTCTTCAGCCGCTACTTCCTCTTTGTGAACCTCTTCAAAGTGCCCTTCAGCACCGATCTGGGCATCATCAACGCAAAGTCCCTCATGACGAATCTCACGCTCATGCCCGGCGTGGTGCTCGGCGTCTTCCTCGGCTGGTGGATCTTGAAGAAGCTGCCGCAAAAGCTCTTCGAAAACGTCCTCTTCTGGATGACCGCCTTCGCCGCCGTGTGGCTCATCCGTGGCTGACCGGCATCGCCGCCGCCACTTTACGCTTCCAGCTCGCGAAAACATCGCTCGCCAGTGCGTGGACGTCCTCGACCTCGACATGCTCGATGACCGTCTGCGGCTCCGGCAGCCACGCGGGAATGCTTTGCTCGCCGATGTGGTCCTGCCGCTCGCTGCGCAGGAAGGAGCGGAGATTCACCGTGAGCTGCAACGTGCTCCGGTCATGGCTGGCAAGGGCTTCAGCACAGACTTCATGGATGGCACCATCGAGTTCGACCGTGCCAAGGACCTGCGTCGCGTCGAGAAGGGCGTAAAGCATGCCCAAAGGTCACCGCAGTCTTGATCAGGGCATTGTCGATGAGTGCGCCATTCTTGCGTGGCTCACTCCAGCAGGCCCCAGGGCTTCAAACGGCTCGTGGCACGCTCGCGGAGCTTCGCGGCCTTTTCAGGCGGGAGCTGGTTGGCGATGCGTTCGAGGGATTCGCGGGTCTTTTCGCGAGCTTTTTGCCAGATTTCGATGCGCAGGCCTTTGAAGTCCTTCGCGGTGATTTGGAGGCTTTCGTGAAGTTGATGCCGCTGCGCGTCATCGAGGTCGAGTTCGGCTAAAACGTCTCGTTCGAGGGCTGCGATGACCAGATCGACTGGTGTGTGCTCGCTTTGCGGATCGGTGATGGCACGGTGAACCATGCGGCGCAGCATGAGCAGACCGCCGCCGATGCCGCAGCCAGCCCCGAGCACAAAAACGAGCCCGAGCAGCAGCGCGGCCTTCCAGCGCGAGCTTTTGGGAGATGAAGATGAGTCGTTCATGATGAAATCAGATGCCTTGGATGACCGGACCTTGCAGTTGCCAGATAAAAGCGAGCTCGTTCACGACGTTGAAACCGTCGCGGCACGCGAAAAAGGCTCCCGCGGCCAAAACAGCGAATCCGGCCTGAAGCCAGCGCTGGCCGAAAAGGGCGAGCACATCATCGAAGAGGCCCGTTTCGGCCGCAGATGGCTTCATCGCGCTGATTTGAGCACGCACCGCCACGCGCATGTCGAGGCACACAGGCGCAGCCGCATCGCGAGCGGAGGCGGCGAGGCGCTGCCACGATTTTTGAGGATCAGGTGAAGGAGTAGCCATGTTGCGTGAGGATGGATTTGAGACGCTGACGGGCACGGAAGGCTTTTACTTTGGCCTTCACGCGGCTCCAGCCAAAATGCGCGGCGATCTCCACGAGCGGCATCTCATCGAGATGGAGCAGGGTGAGCAAGGCGCGATCATCCGCCGGGAGATGCGAGAGAAGAAACTGCGCCTCGCCGAGATCGCGCTGTGCAGGCGTGTGAGGCAGATTTTCGAGCGGATCATGATCGTCATCGCGTTCGGCGAGTCGCGCAAAAGGCGTGCGCTGACGTTTGCGGCAAAATTCGAGCCCCATGTTGGCCGCGATGCGTTTGAGCCAGTGCATGAACGGCTTGTCCGGCTTCCAGCCACCGAGTGATCGCCATGCTCGCACGAAGGTTTCCTGCACCATGTCCTCCAGATCGGCGCGGTTGCCGGCGAAGCGATGCAGCATCGCGGTGATGACGGACTGATGACGGCGGACGAGTTCATCGAAGGCATCGAGATCACCTGCCTGCGCCCGCCGAACGTGGACGAGATCGTCATCCGGCGGAGGTTCAACGTGGGACGTGGCAGGCATGGGCGCATGGTATTAGGCACGGAAGCGGGAATGTGGCAACGAGGCAGCCTTGCAGCCGCCTCGTTGCCGTCGGTGGAGCATGCTTCAGCCACCGATCTGATTCAGCGCGGCATCGACGAGCGATTCGAGTTCGCCGCGAGCGGTTTCGATGTGCTTCTGTTGCTCAGGGGTGAGCAAGGGACGCACTTCCGCGCCGATCTTCGCGATGAGCAGCGCTCGATCGCGGGTGACATCGCCGAGCTTTTCCGCGGCGGAGCGGGTGGCGGCGCTGTTCGCGTCCTTTTTCGCGGCGTCGGCCATCGCACGACGGGCGTCTCGGCCCTGGGTCATCTGCGCACGGATTTCGTCGCGATGCGATTCGAGGATTTTCGTCACGCTGGCGCGTTGCTCGGCGCTGAGCGGTGTTTCCTTGCGGAAGTTCAGAAAGTGTCGCACGGCCGTGCGAACGATCTCGCGCATGGCGCTGCCGTGTTTTTCCGGCAGCAGCGTGTCGGAGGACGAGCTGGCGGCGAATCCGATGCCGGAGATACCGGCGGCGATGACGAGGAAGGTCAGAATGCGTTTCATGGTGAGTGGAGTGGTGGGGTTTTGGAGTGAGGAGTTATTTCTTGGTGGTGGTGTTGGTGACGGATTTGGTTTCGCCAGCGGGCGTGGTGATGCTGCGCACGGCGGTGCGGACGCCTTCGGCGCGGGTCACGGAGCCGCTCGTCGTGGCCGTCTGGCCCTGCGGGCCTGTGGCGCTGCCGCTGGTGGTGCGGCCGTTGCCGGAGGCATTGCGCACGACTTGCTGAGTGGTCGTGACGGCCTTGCCCTGGGCTCCGGTGGTGGTGGCGCTGCGTGCGGCACCCTGGCCTTTGGTGACATTGCCATTGATGGCACGCGTGGCCGTGCCGCGACCGGTGGTGACGCTGGAGGTGCGGCCAAAATCACGCGCCGTGGCGGTGCTGAGGCTGAAGCCGAGGATGAGGAGGGGAAGGATGGTTTTCATGGAGGGATGGAGTGTTGGAATAACGGGGTTTTGTTTTTTCGCGGCGTGTGCCGCTCATGAGGCCGAATGACGGACCGGCCGGGGCGGTTACAGAATTTTTGCGCAGGCGATTTGGCGAAGGTTTGGCCTTCACGCGGACGTTGAAGGGCGGCCATGCGCTTCCTGATTTGTTTCCTCGCCTTCGCAGCCTCCGCCGTCGCGGCGGACAAGCCTTTGAACATCCTTTTTTGCTTCGCGGACGATTGGGGGCGGTATGCGAGCGAGTATGCGAAGCATGAGAAGTTCCCGTCGCCGAATCAGGTGGTCAAAACGCCGAACATCGACCGCATCGCCCGCGAGGGGGCGCTTTTCAGCCGCGCGTATGTGAATGCGCCGTCGTGCACGCCGTGCCGCAGTGCGTTGAATTCCGGTCGCTACTTTTTCAATTGCGGTCGCGCGGCGATTTTGAATGGAGCGGTGTGGGGCCCGGCGATTCCGAGCTTTGCGCTCACGCTGAAGGACAAGGGCTATCACATTGGCAAGGCCTTCAAAGTGTGGAGCCCCGGCGAGCCGGGCGATGCGCCCTTTGGCGGGCAGGCGCACGCGTATCAGAAGCGTGGTGGTCGATTCAACAACTTCTCCGAAGAGGTCACGAAGATGGTCGCGGCGGGCAAAGCGGTCGAGGAGGCGAAAAACGAGCTCTATGACGAGGTGCGCGGCAATTTTGACGACTTCCTCAAGGCACGGCCGAAAGGTGCGCCGTTCCTTTTCTGGCATGGACCGACGAACGTGCATCGCAAATGGGTCAAAGGCAGCGGCGAGGCACTTTGGGGCATCAAACCGGAGGAATTGAAGGGCAAGCTGCCGAAGCATCTGCCGGACGTGCCGGAGTTCCGCGAGGACTTTGGCAGCTATCTCGGCGAAATTCAGGCGTTCGATGCGCAGGTCGGTGTTTTGGTCAAAAGGCTCGAAGAAGAGGGCGAGCTCGACAACACCATCATCGTCATCAGCGGCGATCACGGCGCTCCGGGCTTCCCCGGCGGCAAATGCAATCTTTACGACTTCGGCGTGAACGTGACGCTGGCCATCCGATGGCCCGGACAGCCCGGCGGTCGCTACATCGAGGATTTTGTGAACCTGATGGACCTCGCGCCGACCTTCATGGAGATCGGCGGCGCGACTATTCCGCCGGGTGTGAACGGCAAGAGCCTCGTTTCGATCATGCAGAGCGGCAAAAGCGGCCGGATCGATCCGGAACGCGATTACGTCATCACTGGCCGCGAGCGTCATGTGAGCATCGCCCGCGAAGGCAATCTGCCGTATCCGCAGCGGGCGCTGCGCAAGGACGGCTGGCTCTACATTCACAACTTCAAACCGGAGCGCATGCCGATGGGCGACTACAAACTGCTCACGGACACCTTCACGCCGGATCAAAACAGCTTGGAAAACGACACGTATCCGGCCTTCCCGGACATGGATGCCTCACCGGCCAAAGCGTGGCTCATCGCGCATCGCAACGACTCGCAATACAAATGGTTCTTCGACTACGCCTTTGCCAAACGGCCGCAGGAAGAGCTCTACGACCTCCGCAAAGATCCCGACGCCACGATCAACATCGCCGCCGAGCCCGCGCATGCCGCGAAGAAGGCCGAAATGGCCGCCGAGCTGATGGCGAAGCTCAAAGCAGTCGGTGATCCCCGCGTGACGCAGGACCCGGTGCCGTTTGAGCTGCCGCCCTTCACGCTCGACACGAAGTCCGGCGAAGGCACGAAGAAGAAGGGCAAGGGGAAGAAAAAGTGACTCCAAGCGCCCTAAAACAGCCCATGAACAATCCTCGCGCAAAAAATCCAATTGGAACTTGGCACGCTTCCCGCTTAGTGAAATCGACGCACCGGTCAGCCGGGAAATTTACCTTCTGTCGGCCCTCATCGTTGCAATCCCTGAAACCACATATCTAATTGCCGTAAACCATGAAAAAAATCGAAGCAATCATCAAGCCCTTCAAACTGGAGGATGTGAAAGAAGCCCTCGCTGAGGTCGGCGTCGAAGGCATGACCGTCGTGGAGGTCAAGGGATTTGGCCGCCAGAAGGGTCACACCGAGATCTACCGCGGCAGCGAATACACCGTGGACTTCCTCCCCAAAGTGAAGATCGAGGTCGTCGTGGACGACAGCCGCGGTGACGATGTGGTTTCCGCCATCCAGAAAGCCGCCAACACCGGCAAAATCGGTGACGGCAAAATTTTCGTGAGCGCCGTGCTCGACGCCATCCGCATCCGCACGGGTGAGCGTGGTTCCGACGCTGTGGCCTCCTCCGCGAGCTGATTCCCACCCCAAGACCTCAACCGTTCCAAACAAAAAACCCGCTGGTCACCCGGCGGGTTTTTTGTGTTCTGGAAAACTCACAGCCGCACCGGCACACCATGCTCGCCGAGGAAGCGCTTCACATCGCCCACGGTGTATTCGCCAAAGTGGAAGATGCTCGCGGCCAGCACCGCATCCGCTTTGCCATCACGCAGCACATCGACCATGTGGTCCACCTTGCCGGCACCGCCGCTGGCGATGACGGGGATGGTCACAGCCTCGCTGACCGCACGGGTCAGGGCAATGTCGTAACCGTTCTTGGTGCCGTCGGCGTCCATGCTGGTGAGCAAAATCTCGCCCGCGCCACGTCGGCAGACTTCGGCGGCCCATTCCACGGCATCGAGCTCCGTCGGATTCCGCCCGCCATGGGTGTAAACGGTCCACGAGCCCTTCTCGTTCCGCTTGGCATCAATGGCCACGACGAGGCACTGGCAGCCAAAAGCCTCAGCGGCCTCGTCGATGACGTGAGGTGTCTTCACCGCGGCGGTGTTGATGCCCACTTTGTCCGCACCAGCGAGGAGCATCTCGCGCATGTCAGCCACGGTGCGGATACCGCCACCCACGGTCAAAGGCATGAAGCAACTCGCGGCGGTCCGCTCGACCACATCGACCATCGTTTTGCGTTCCTCGTGGCTGGCGGTGATGTCGAGAAAGACGAGTTCGTCGGCTCCCTGCGCATTGTAAACTTGGGCGCACTCCACGGGATCGCCCGCGTCACGGAGCTGGAGGAACTTCGTGCCTTTCACGACACGGCCTTCCTTCACATCGAGGCAGGGAATGATTCTTTTCGTCAGCATAAGGGGGAGGGGCATCAAGCACGCGGCGGCATGCTTTGGCAAGCCGGGAAAGGCTCAACCGATCACCTCGCCCTTCGCGGCCCAGCGTTTGAGCACGAATTTCGGCGCGTTTTCACGCCACTTGGCCACGTGCGGCGTCGTGTAGTGCGCGTCCATCGCCGCCTGGTCGCGGTAGCTCTCGCTCAGGGCGAAAAGATTCGCCTGGGTGGCATCACGGCTCACTTCAAAACGCAGGCAGCCGGGCTCCTGGCGGGAGGCGGCGGCGTTTTCGAGCGCGAGGGAGAGAAAGGCATCGATCTGCTGCGGATCGATTTCGAGGAGGACGATGACGTTGACCATGAGGAAGGCCGACAGAGTCGATTTTTCCTCAACATGCAACCCGGCATCGCCGTACATGGCATCACCCTTTCGCTGAGAGACAACCATGAAATCCCCCCCCTGCCTCCTCGCCCTATCTCTGCTGTCTTTGAGCACCCTCGCTCAGGATCCCAAACCCGCCGCTGCGAAGCCCGAGGCCAAGCCTGCGCCCGCACCTGCCACACCGGCCGTGAAGGCGGCTCCGGCAGCCCCGGCGAAAGTGGAGGCCAAACCCGCGACACCAGCTCCAAAGCCCACCACACCTCCCGCACCTGCTCCGGCAAAGCCTGAAACCAAACCTGCGACCACGGCCGCAAAACCCGCCACGCCAGCTCCAGCACCGAAACCGGCCGCCAAGCTGGAAACCAAGCCCGCCGCGGCTGCGACACCACCGCCAGCACCGCCGAAGCCCGTGGCCACTTTTCCTGACAAAGCCCTCGAGGCTGCCGTGCGCCGCCAAGTCTTTGCCAAGCGTGACAACCAGGAGCCGCTGCTCGTCGAGGAAGTGGCGAACGTGGCCATCATCGAGGCACGCAAAGCGGGCATCAAAGACCTCACCGGCCTCGAAAAGTGCACCGCGCTGGCTTCGCTCACCCTGCCGGACAATCAGATCACCTCGCTCGCCGCGTTGAAGGGGCTGGAGAGGCTCCAGTTCCTCGATCTCGCGAACAATCAAGTCGCGGACCTCTCACCGCTAGCGACCTGCAAGGCCCTGCAATACATCGCCCTCACCCGCAACAAGGTCAGCGATGTCAAACCGCTCGGCGGCATCCAAGCCCTCACCAGCCTCTACCTCGCCGGCAACCAGATCAAAGACGCCTCAGCACTCTTCAAGCTGCCCAAGGTGTGGACGCTTTATCTCGAAGGCAATCAGATCTCCAGCATCGCAGGCATTGGCGGCATGAAATGGCTCTCGATGCTCTCGCTCAAAGGCAATGCTGTGACCGATCTCTCACCGCTGGAGCCTTTGACAGACCTGCAGTTCCTCTTCCTCGAAAACAACAAGATCAGCGACCTCGGACCTCTCCAGCGCATGTGGAAGAAGGACAACGACGGCGCACGCGAGTGGGCGCCGTATTGCCAGATCTACCTCACCGGCAATCCACTGGACGAAAACTCGAAGAAAGCCGTCGAGGAGCTCAAAAAAGCCGGCGCACGGATCACGCCTTAACAGGAGCCTCACGTTTCACGGATCATGTAACTTGGTACATGGGACTTGAAACATAACGTCACTTCAAAATCCGCGTCACAAACTCGTCGAGCGCCTTCGTCGTCGCGTCACCCTCGGTGCCGATGAAAGCATTGATCTTGGTGTGATTCGTCTCCTTGCCGCCATACACCGTCACCGGGACCTCCGCCGCCTTCAGCACCGCCGCCAGTCGCCGAGCCTGCGCGGAATTGTCCGGATGGTCCGCCACATGGATGACGAGGAAGGGCGGGATGCCCTTGCCCTTCGCCACATGGGTCACGGCGGAGAAATCGACATGCTTTGCCGGGTCATTGCCAAACTTCTCCCGGTGCCCGAACTTCGCCTGCGGCTCGTGATGCACCCGGCGGCGCGTTTCCGCCGTCTCGATGATCGCCGGGATGTCGTAGGTGTCGCCATCCACCGGCACGCAGCCGATGAGCGAGCCAAACGACACGCCCACTTCCTTCAAATAGCGGTCGTCGGTGCAGATGAGTGTCGCCAGTTGAGCCCCGGAAGAATGACCGCCCACCAGCACCCGGTTGGGATCGCCGCCATGCTCCGCGATGTGCTTGTGCATCCAGCCAAAGGCCTTCGCCACATCCCGCACGAGCACGCCCATCTCCACCTCCGGCAGCAGGCGGTGGTTGATCGACACAAACACAAAACCCTTCTTCGTGAACCACGCGGGCTTCTCCTGCACGTTCGCCTTGTCCCCCGTCTGCCACCCGCCGCCGTGAATCCAGAAAACCACAGGCAGATTCTTCGCGTTCGCCGGTGTGTAAATGTCCAGCACATGCCTGGCGTGACCTTTTTCGACATAGGGCAGGTTCTGCTTCATTTCCTGCGCAGGGCATGAGACAGTGAGAAGAAGGCCGGCGGCAGGAAGGAGGAAGAGCAGTGATTTCATGGCAGCGCACCAAAACGCCACCCGCAGCCTTCCTTTGCCATCGAGTGCCAGATTGAGGCCTTACGAGCGTTTTCGTGGGCACCATGAAGTCTGCCCTGCTCGTCCTCCTTCTCGTCTCCGCCGCCTTCGGCCAGGATTTGGACGCTCAGAAGCAAAAAGCCCGCGAGGCAGCGGGGAAGAGCGCGGTCGAGTTGAGGCTCGATCAAGCTTACGCGGGCAATGAGAATCCCAAGCAGATGGTCGATGTGTATCTGCCGAAGAAGCGAAACAGCGAGAAGCCGCTGCCGGTCATCGCACTGATCCACGGCGGCGGCTGGGTAAATGGCGACCGGCTTGGTTACGCGGCGCAAGCCATCCAACTCGCCCGCACAGGCGACTACGCGGCTGTCACCGTGGGCTATCGACTCACGAAAGAGGCGCACTGGCCCGCTCAAGTGCATGATTGCAAGGCCGCCATCCGCTGGATTCGTGCTCACGCGAAGCAGTTGAACCTCGATCCCGATAAAATCGCCGTGTGGGGCAGCTCAGCGGGCGGTCATCTCTCCTCGCTGCTCGGCACCAGCGGCGATGTAAAGGAGCTCGAAGGCGATCTCGGGCCCCACACGAGCTTCAGCAGCCGAGTGCAATGCGTGGTGAATCTCTGCGGTCCGGAGGACTTTAGCCGAGCGCTCATGTTCGACAAGGAAGGCAAACCGAACTGGAAAGACGATGCCGTGAGCGGGCTGCTCGGTGGAAGTGCCCAAGAGAAGCCCGCCGAGGCCAAAGCCGCCTCACCCGTCACGCATGTAAGCAAGGATGATCCTCCCTTCATCACCTTCCACGGCACCAAAGACCAGCGCGTGGCCTTTCTGCATGCCATGATGATCCACGAAGCGCTTGGCAAAGCAGGCGTCACCTCTGCTGTGATTCCCATCACCGATGGCGGTCACAGCTCCGTGAACCATCCGGAAGTCAAAATCCGCGGCCAGCAGTTCACCGACAAAGTCCTTCGCGGCATCGAGACCACCATCGACACCTCGCCGCTCATCGCATTGCCCGAAAAAACCAAGCAGTGAACCTGTAGCGGCGGGCGTCAGCACGCCGAAAGCGCGTGCGATGCACAAGAGAAGCTCATTTCGGAAAACGGATGTTTTCCGCTACGACTGGCGTTTCGCGCGACACACGGAGCAGATCTCGTCTCCATTGTCCAAAACACGAAACTCGAGCTTCGGATCATCGACCTCCGTCTTCTTGCACAAGCTGCATTGGTGGAAGAAGGCATCAGCGGGCACAGAGGCCTGCTGGAAGCGGCTGCGACGATCTGTGACCTTCGCGGCCTGCAAGCCGTCCTTCAAAAAGCCAGGAACGAAGGCCACAAGATAATTCAGATGCCCGACCAGCACCGGGAGCAGCATGATCGGCTGCTGCACCACTCCCAAGAGCGTCATGCCGGCGGCGATGAAGGCCAGCCACTTGATCTTCACCGGCAGGATGAAGTACACCATGATCTCCTCGTTCGGGTAAAACGTGGCGAAGGCGAAGAAGAGAGTCTGGTAAAGGAAAAGCGCCTCCGCAGACCAGCCGAAGAGAAGGTTCCCGGCCGTCACGGCGATCATCCAGGTGAGGATGTAGAGGTTTACGCGAAAAGGCGTCCATGCCTGCTCCAGCCCGCGGCCGATCCACATCATGATGAGCGTGCCGAGCACCGCCCACAGGATCGAAAAACTGCGCGGGATGAACACATGCGTGACCAGCCGCCACACCTGGCCTTTCATCACAAGATCCGTATCAAGCGAAAGCAGATCCAGATAGGTCTGCGCAGACTCTTTGCTCATCATCAGCACCAGCACGAGCACGCCGAGCTGAAACAGCGCGATGACCTGCACGAGGCCGGGAATGGCAAAGCGGCCGAGCTTGGATTCGAGGGTGTCGATGAAACGCATGAGGGAGGGCGATGATGGATGCCGCGGAGGGTTTCGCGAGTGCCATTCACACAAAAAATGCCGTCACGATGGCCGCCACTGCCAGCCAGTCACGCACGCCAAGGCGGTCGCTGCTGCCGGTGAAGCGCAGCATCTTGAACAACGCCCCCGTGGGGCATCCAAATCGGCAGTAGGCCAGCGGCGTGACGAGCGACCACACCAGCCCCGCGAGCGCGATGACGATGCTCGCGATGCCCGCAACGCGGAAGAGGTAGGCATCGAAAGGCTCCACCTGGTTCAAATCGAGCCCCAAGGCCCAAACGACGCTCACAAACACCGCGAGCAGCAAAACGAAGGGCAGCGCACTCAAAAGCCCGTCGAGCCGTTTCGAGGGCGACCACTGCCAGCGAAGCCGTTTGGCCAAAAGCTGCTGCAAAGCACCGTGCGGGCAGATGTGATGGCAGTAGAGCTGCTTCGACGTGAACACGGGGCCGAGTAAAGCCACCGCCGCGAGGGCAAGGAGCCCGATGGCATTCCGCCACGGCACTCCACCCGCAGCCCAGCCGGCCATCAACCCCTGCGAAAGCATCTCGCCAGACACAAAGCCGCCGTATGCCACCAGCAGCACATGATGCGTATGCCTGCACCACGCGATGCCGCGCAGCCGCGTGAAGGCCATCACGAAGGCGGAGAGGATCACGGCGAGATGACCGGCATCCTGCCAGCGCCAGCGGATGCGCTGCCACCAGCCTGCGACGTCTGCTTTTTCATTCAAAAAGGCCTGCGCACGCACTCGCACGCCTTCTGCCACGCCCCAACTCGTCTGCGTGGCTCCGGAGACACCTTCCACGCCCGCCTTGTCAAAGTCGATGCCCGCGATGGCCTCCATCGTCATGCCATCAAACGTCTTCAAGAAAGCCGGATCGCCCGTGACATAGGCCGTGTAGGCTTCGGTGTCGTAAGTCTTGCGCAGCGCCATCGAGCGCAGCGTCTTCCCCGCGGCATCGAGGAGCAAAAGAGAGTCGCTCGGCCCTTTGTAACCCACCACGCCATCGCTCGCTGGCGCGGTGCGGATGGCGATGGCGATCACGTTTTGCTTTTCATCGAGCACTTCCCATCGCGGTGCCTCGCCACGCAGTGCCTTCGCTTTCGGCTCGAGCTTGGTCACTTCCTCCAGCGTGAGCTCTTGCGGGAAGCGCAGCGACTTCGTGGCGCTCTTGCCCATGCGTCGCAGCACGCCCTCGGCGATGGCGCTGCTCGTCAACGTCGCACCCGAAACTGCCTGCGGCTGCATCGCGGCCAGTTCGTCTGCTTTCTTCTGATAAAACTGCCCGAAGAACTCGCGATGCCGCACCACCTCCGCGAGATGATCCGTCGTGTCGCCACTGCGCAGCACACGCAGGCCAATGATACGACGGTTCCGATCCAGCGCGATGAGCGTGTTCGTGCTGCCGGAGTAGCCGATGATATCATCAGACTCCGGCGCGGTCTGCATCACCTGCCCCAGCGCGATGCCGGAGGCATCTTTCACGATCTGAAAACCATCCGCATCCTCGAGCAAGGCCGCTGAAGGAAAAAAATCCCGCACTCGCTCCACCGCAATGCTTTGCATGCCGGACGGCTGCCGCTTTTGAATCACCACGACGGCAAGCGCCAGCAGCGCAAGCCGCCAAACTCGCAGAAGCAGTGATCTCGCGGGCACTTTCACAGTCGTTCGATGGCCATCGCGATGCCCATGCCGCCGCCGATGCAGAGGCTGGCGATGCCGCGACGGTGGTTTTTGTCCTCCATGAGATGCAGCAGCGTGACAAGCACCCTCGCTCCGCTGGCTCCAATCGGATGCCCGAGCGCGATGGCACCTCCACGCTGGTTCAAACGAGGCACATCAAGGCCCAGCGCCTTCACACAACCGAGCGTCTGCACCGCGAAAGCCTCATTAATTTCGATGGCATCGACTTCGTCGAGCTTCCAACCAGCCTTCGCCAAAACACTGCGGATGCCTCCAACAGGTCCGAGGCCCATCAAAGCCGGATCACACCCCACCGCCGCAGTGGCGACGATACGTGCTCGCGGTGTTTTGCTCGATGTCTCGCTGCCGAGCAGCACCAAGGCCGCACCGTCATTGATGCCGGAGGCATTGCCAGCCGTCACAGTGCCTTCTTTGCGAAAGGCCGGCTTCAGTTTGGCGAGCGATTCAATCGTCGTGTCGGCCCGCGGATGCTCATCACGAGCCACATCGGCCACGGTGATGATCTCGCGGCTGAAGTCGGCCTCGCCGACGCGTTGCTGGCTCAGCGCCGCAAAGGCATCCTGTTCCGCACGAGTGATACCGTGCTTGTCCGCGATGCGTTCGGCGGTCTCACCCATTCCAATGCCGAGCAAAGGATCGCTCAGGCCATCGACGAACATCGAATCCCTCAGCGAGGCATCACCGAGCTTCTTTCCCCAACGCAGATCCATCGCGTAATGCGGTGCCCGGCTCATCACCTCGACACCGCCTGCAAGCACGAAGTCACTCTCACCACTCGCGATGGCATCCGCGCCGAGCGCCACCGCCTTCAAGGACGAGCCACAGGCCATGTTTACTGTGTAGCCGGGCACTTCCTGTGGCAGTCCGAGCTTCAAGCCGACCTGCCGCGCCACATTCATGCCACTGCCCGCCTGCAACACCTGCCCGAGGATGACCTGGTCGATGCGCTCGCCGAGGTTCATGCTCTTGCCGAGCGAGGTGGCGAGATCGGCGGCGGCCAAATCTTTGAACCCACCGCCGAACTTGCCGATGGCGGTGCGCTGCGCTTCGAGGATGTAAACGGGTTTCATAAATCAACGCAGCATGGGCAGGCCTGCACAAAATGCCCTGGCGATACCTCTTTGAGGCTGAGGTCCATCTTCGTGCTCTCCTCCCACTTCGGATGCTTCATGCGATGTCCGAAGGCACATCCCGCTGGCGGATTGATCGGCGAAGGCACATCGCCACGCAGCAACTGGCGCTCGCGACGCTTTGTCGGGTCGGCGATGGGGATCGCATCGAGCAGCGCCTTCGTGTAGGCATGCCGCGGGTTCTTATAAAGCTCCGCCGCAGGGGCCATCTCGACGATTTTGCCGAGGTACATCACCGCCACGCGGTCGCTCATATGCTGCACCACGCTCAAATCATGCGCGATGAAGAGATACGCGAGCCCAAAGTCCCGCTGAAGCTCCAGCAGCAAGTTCAAGACCTGCGCCTGCACGCTCACATCCAGCGCGGAAACCGGTTCATCGCACACGATGAGCTTCGGCTTCAACGCGAGCGCTCTCGCGATGCCGATGCGCTGCCGCTGACCGCCGCTGAACTCGAACGGATACTTGTGCACGCCATCCGCCGGCAAGCCGACGCGTTTCAGCAGCTCTGCCGCCCATTCGCTGCGCTCGGCTCGCGTGCCCATCTTTTGAATGATGAACGGCTCCTCCAAAATCTGCCCGATGGTGTGACGCGGGTTCAGTGACTCCGCCGGATCTTGAAACACCATCTGCAGCTCCCGCCGCAGCTCGCGAAGCTGGCCTTGCGACTTCGTCGAGATGTCGTGGCCGTTGAATTGAATGCTCCCCGCCGTCGGTTTGAGCAAGCGCACGACCGACTTCGCCACCGTGGACTTCCCGCAGCCGCTTTCGCCAACGAGTCCGAGCGTCTCACCCGGTTGCAGCTCAAAGCTCACGCCATCCACCGCCTTGCACGTCGCCTTCGTCGTGTAAAACACGCCGCCACGCACCGGAAAGTGCATCTTGAGGTTCTGGACGGTGAGGAGGCTCATGAAGCAGACAGTTGTTGGGCAAAACACGCACAGGCCTCGACGCCGTGGTCGTGGCCGCATTCTTTCCAAGGCTGGCGCTGGCTCAAAACGTCATCGCTGTGCTTGTTGGGGCAGCGGGGGGCGAAGCGGCAGCCTTTGGGCATTTCTGCAAGGCTCGGGACCATGCCGGGGATGACGGGAAGCGGGGTCTTGGGCGGATGATCGAGCTTTGGCAGGCACTGTATGAGGCCCTGCGTGTAAGGATGAAGCGGTTTGGCGAAGATTTCGCTCACGGGGCCGCGCTCGACGATGCGGCCGGCATACATGACGATGACTTCATCGCACACTTCCGCGATCACACCGAGATCGTGCGTGATCAAAATGACGCTCATGCCCAGGTCCTGCTGCATGTCGCGGATCAGCTCCAAGATTTGAGCCTGCACGGTCACATCGAGCGCGGTGGTCGGTTCATCGGCGATGAGGAGCTTCGGCGTGTTGATGAGCGCCATCGCGATCATCACGCGCTGGCGCATGCCGCCGCTGAGTTGATGCGGATACTCGTTCAGACGCTGCTCCGCGGCCGGAATGCGCACTTTGTTTAGCATCTCGAGACTGCGCGACAAAGCCTCACGCGGCTCGATTCCGGGCTGATGGAGCAAAACGGCCTCGCAGAGCTGTTTGCCGATGGTTTGCACCGGATTGAGCGCGGTCATCGGCTCCTGGAAAATCATCGAGATGTCGTTCCCGCGCACTTTTCGCATCTCCTCGGGCGACAGCGTGACCAGATCGCGATTTTCGAAGCGGATGCTGCCACCGAGGATTTTGCCGTGCGGTTGGGGAAGCAGTCGGGTGATCGAAAACGCCGTCACGCTCTTCCCGCAGCCGCTTTCGCCGACAATGCCGAGCGTTTTGCCTTTCGGCACCGTGAAGCTCACGCCATCGACAGCCACCACGCGTCCGGCGTCGGTATCGAAGCCGGTGACGAGATTTTCGACCTGGAGGATGGGTTCGCTCATTTGTCGCGGTATTGGTCAAAGACGCGGGAGACCTCGCCGAAGGATTTTCCGCTGCGCATCGCCTCGTAGGTTTCGTTTTTGATGTCCTCGTCGATCCACCAGGCAAAGGCTTCCAGGCCCTCGCGGGTGGATTTGAGGTTTCCGTCCTCTGGCCAGCGCAGCCAGCGCCAGTGCAGATAGCGGTAGTAGGGCGTATCCCAGGCGGGAATGGCGCAGCCGAGCTCCTGCACGCGCTCTTGAATGATCCAGCAGAGGCGCTGCATCTCATCCTCGTTCTGCGCCTTGCGCTGCTGGTTGATGAGCTCGTCGAGATCGGGGACGGAGGTTTGAGTGAAATTGTTGGTGTTCGGCTTCGGCTTCCGGCTGCCATCGGGCTGGATGTCCCAGGCATTCTCACTGTGGTAATACTCCCAAAGGTGCGGATACAGCGGCGTGGCACCCCAACCGGCCATGATCATTTCATGGCCTTTTTGATCGCCCTTCTTGAACATCTGCGTGGGGTCGAGCGAGTCGATGACGATCTCGAATCCGGCTTTGAGAGCATCCTCCTTCAGGATGAGCGCAGCTTGGGTGAAGGTGGACATGTTGGGCAGCGTGAGCGCAATGGAGAGGCGCTTGCCGGATGCATTCGCGAGCACGCCATCCTTGCCTGCCCTGTCAAAACCGGCCTTCGCGAAGAAATCCCGGGCTTTTACGGCATCGTAAGGCTTGGCTTTGAGGTTCGGGCTCGTGAAGCGACCAAAGCCGGCGAAGGTGCTCTGCATGCGCGTGGAGTCGCCGCGGAGCACCACCTGGATCACACGGTCAAAGTTGAGGGCGTAATTGATGCCGGTGCGCACGTCCTGGTTGTCGAGCGGCGGCTTGGCCTGGTTCAGGTAGATGCCACGGGAAATGCGAGGGTATTGGTTGTAGAAGGAATAGCGCTCGATGTAGCCGTTCAGCACCTCCGGCACCTCGCTTTTGTCATACCAGTAGGTGGGGACGAGAGCGATGAAGCGCTGCGGCGAGAAGATGTCCAGTTTGCCCTGGCGGAACATCTCGAAGGCGGTGTCGGGCGAGTTGATCGTGCGATACTCGATGCGGTCCACATTGTAGCGATGGCGGTAGTACTTCTTGTCCTTCGCCCACCAGTTTTTCACGCGGGTGAGGGTGATGGAGCGGCCGTGCTTGATGTCCTCCGGCAGGATGTCGTAAGCGCCTGTGGTGGGCATCTTCCGCCACTGGTAGCGGGCAGGAAAGTCATCGGTGAACTCCTTGAAGAAGTGCCGCGGCATCGGCCCCTGATTGGCGGAGAAGACGGGATCGGGCTTCGGCTCACGCAGGGTGATGCTGAAGGTGCGGTCGTCATACTTCGTGATCGCCTCGTATTCCTTCGTGAAGTAGTCGATGGCATACGGGTCCTGCAGATGCTTCGACAAACTCATGTAAAAGAGCATGAAGAAGTCTTCGACGGCCACTTTCACGCCATCGGAGAAGGTCGCCGATGGATCGAGTCGGAAATAGACCGTGCGGCGGTCTGGTGCCACGGCCCACTCTTCGGCGAGGCCGGGAATCCACTTCTCAGCGTTCTGATGACGGCTGACCAACATGATCTCAATGTTGTCCCAGTGCTCGCCGCGGAACGTATTGCTGCCATCCGGCCCCAAGAAGCGCAGCGTGGGAGGAAAGTCCGGCATGTCGATGTGGATGGCACCGCCCTTCTTCGCATGGGGCGAGCCCAGCTCGGGGTAGTCCGCGCCGTTTTCCCATTTCAAATCCGCCGGGATGTCCGCTGGCGTTTTGAAGCGATAGATTTGTGGCTTCGCCTTCCATTCGGCCTCCACTTCCGCCGTGTTGTCGTAAGGCGGAAAGCGATCATCGGAGCCGCGGTCCGGCACGCAGGAGGCCAGCAGCGCCGAGGTGGCGAGCAGCAAAAGCGTTCGGGCTGACGTGACGGGCTTCATTCGTAGGTCGTGAATTTTTTCGGATCAAAGGCCTCGCGCACCGCCTCGCCGATGAAGGTGACGAGCACGAGCACGACGGCCATCGCGGTGAAGGCGGAGGTGACGATCCAGGGGGCGCTGAAGTTATCGACGCCCTCATGCAGCAGGCGGCCCCAGCTCGGCACATCCGGTGGCAAGCCAAAGCCGAGAAAATCGAGCGAGGCGAGCGCCACGATCACGCCGGCCACCTTGAAGGGCGCGAGCGTCACGAGGATGGCGATCACATTCGGCATCACATGATGGAAGAGGATGCGCCCGGTGCCGGCGCCAAGGAGTCGTGCGGAGGCCACATAATCACGTTCCTTTTCCCTGTAGGTGGCGGTGCGGATGTAGCTGGCTGTTTCCATCCAGCCAAAGGCGGCCACGATGGCCACGAGGATGACCAGCGTGGGCTGCACCAGCGAACTGATGATCATCACGACGAATAAAAACGGCAGCACGCTCCAGATTTCGATCACCCGCTGGCCGAGCATGTCGAGCGGGCCGCCAAAGTAGCCGAGCGATCCGCCGATGATGATGCCGAGCGTGAAGGTGATGACGAGATACAGCAGCGCGGTGGCCAGTGACTGCTGCAGGCCGCCGTAGAGCATCGCCAGCACATCGATGCCCGTCGAATTCGTGCCGAGATAATGCCGCGTCTGCCAGGACGGCGCGGCAGGTGGATAGATCAGTGTGCGCCACTGCGGATGTCCCTGGTCTTTGAACGAGGCCGCTTTGCCATCACTGAAGTCTTTGTAGTCCACCTGGGCACCTTTGTCGAAGCGGCCTTTCTCGATCAAATCGCCGTTCAAATCGTAGCCGCGCATCTCGCCCTGCCGCAGACCATGACGGAACTGCCACTCCTGGCGCTTTTTGCCGGTGTCTGACACAAACACAGAATACGCCGTGCCGCTGAAAGGCTCCGCATGACCTTGGATGAACACTTTGCCCTCACGATTCTCGATCTCCTCGATGATCGGCGGTGAATCGAGCGAGGCATCGTAAGGCACCAGCGGCATCAGCACCCAGTTTCCCTTCTTTTCAGCCCGGAAGCCGGCCTGCAGCTCGCGGTAATCGGCCTCCGCATCGCCATCGAGACCAAAAGTCTTCGCTGGAAGCACCTGTGTGACGAAGGGGAAATACCAGCGGCCTTCATAAGAGACCATCAGCGCCCGCTTTCCAACGATCAGCGTGTCGAGCGACGCAAGGCCTCCGAGGCCCAGCAAGATCAGAAAGGACACATAACCACGGCGGATGGCCTGGAAGCGGCGCAGCTTCTTCACGGTGATCGGCGTGAGGTTCCACGAAGCCTTGCCACGCAGCACCAGCCACAGGCCGGCGAGCATCAAAACCGCGCACAACAGCCAGCCAGCGACCCCGCCGATCAGAAACGGCATCTTGAAGAGCGGCGCATGCAGGCCGAGCACACGCAGGACCGCCGCCGTGATGGCGAAAACGAGGAGCAGGATGCCGGTGGTGCGCGGTTTCATGGTCACTCAAAGCGCACTCGCGGGTCCGTCACCGCGACGAAGAAGTCGGACAGGATGTTTCCCAGCACGATGAGGATCACATCAATGAAGATGATGCCCATCACGAGCGGGAAATCGCGGTCACCGATGCTCTGGATGGTCAGCATGCCAAAGCCGTCGATCTGGAAAATGCGCTCGATGAGGATGGAGCCGGTCACAAAGATCATCGTGATGCCGCCGAGCGTGGTGGCGATGGGAATGAGCGAGTTCCGCAGCGCATGCCCCAGCACCGCACGGCGATAGCTGGCCCCTTTGGCGATGGCGGTGCGCACATAATCCGCCGCCAGGTTGTCCATGAGGTTGTTCTTCATGAGCATCGTCATGAAGGCAAAGCCGCCCACCATGTAGCATACGAGCGGCAACGCGGCGTGATGCAGCAAGTCGCCGATCTTTCCAAAGAAACCCAGGTCCGCGAAATGCTCGCTCGTGAAGCCTTCCGTGGGAAACCAGCCCAGACGGGCCGCCAGATACACCACCAGCAAGCTGCCCAGCAAAAAGCCCGGAATGGCATAACCGATGAAAATCAGGATCGAGGAAGCATTGTCGATGAAGGTGCGGTGCTTGATGGCCTTCAGGATACCCAGCGGAATGCACACGGCATACGTCAGGATGAAGGTGAGCAGGCCGTAGAAGAGCGAGACGGGCATCTTCGAGAGCATCATGTCGATCACGCGGAGGTTGTAGCTCGTCGAGAGGCCGAAATTGCCCTGGAGGATGCCGTTGAACTGCGGGCGGAAAACGGCCACGCGCTGCTTTTCCGGCTCAGGCACCGTCTTCCATCCATCCTCGCTGCCGGTGCTCAACCGGCCATCGCGGCTCACCGTGGCCTGGGTGACCTTGTAGGCATTGCCGGGCTTCCATTCCGCTTTGGGCAGCAGCACCTTCAGCGTCAGCGGCATCTCGGTTTTGCCTTCTTCGAACTTCACAAACTGCTTCGTCTCCTCGCGAGGCCACACCCCCAGCCAGACCGCGTAAGCCGTGAGGAAGGGCTTATCGAATCCATAGTAGGCCGCGAGCTGCTCCTTCTGCTCCTCGCTCAACGAACCACCCGCGTCCTTGCCGCCCTTCTCCCCCATCGCCAGGGCCCGCTGCATCGCCTTTTCCATCGGCCCGCCGGGGACGATCCGCGTCAAACCGAAGACCACCAGCGTCGCGCCGATCAAAGTCGGCAGCAGAAGCAAAAGGCGGCGGATGAAGTAGGCGGTCATTCAGCGGGGGAAGTGCGGAGACGGAAAATCTGAGACAGTACGACTCCGGGCACAAGAGTTTGTGAGCGATTGACAGAAAATCGCGGCTCGCGCATGGACCGGACATGATTCGAGGTGTTTTGACCGGCTTTTTGACCGCCTGCCTGCTGGCGGGCTGCGGCGTGAGCCATGGGCCGGTCTCCGGCGGCACGCTGGCGCGGCTGAACGACCTCGCGGTGACGCCAGAACAAGGTGCCCGCATGATGAACGGGAAGAAAATCGCCACGCGCAGCTACTCGCCGCCGGGCGGCGTCGTGCGTGTGCCGATGAAAATGGACGGCGCAGGCCTGCCGACGGTCAAAGCGAGCCTCAACGGCCGCCGCACCGAGGACATCCTGCTCGACACTGGCGCGACGGTGACAGTTCTGGATGCCGCGCTGGCCGTGCGAAACCGCATCGCCACGGTGCCGACCCTGAGGCCGGAGATGGCGGGCGTCATGGGAAGTGAGTCCGGCATGGGCGCGGTGATCGAGACAATGCAAATCGGCCCGTGGCGGCTCGACAACCTGCCCTGCGTGGTGCGGCTGCAACGCAGCAGCGGCGGCCTGGACTTCCTGAGCAGTGATTTTGCCATCTCCGTGCTCGGCTTCCATCTGGCGCAGAAGTATTGCAGCCATCTCACGCTCGATTATCCGCGTCGCGTGGTCGAATTCGGCTTCGGAGGCTTTCGCGGACCAGCGAGCCGGAATCACACGAAAAGCTCGTTTCGTCTTAAATACGGCGTTCCGATGGCTCGCGTGAGCGTGGGCAAGGTGTCGTGGGACGCCATCGTGGACACCGGCTCGTGTTTTGGCGTGGAGATCGATCAAAAACTGGCCCAGCGACTCGGCCAAGGCACAGGCGGGCAGGCTGTTTCGGGCAATTTTGTCATGATCGGCGTCGGCGGCACCACCACGCCGGAAAAAGCCGGTGTGCGGGTGATCACCGTGCCGCGGATGACGGCACTCGGCTCGACCTTTTCGAACGCGCAAATCGATGTGATGCCGGGCCCGGCCCGCATCGGCAGCTTCTTTTTACAAAACTACCGCGTCACCTTCGATTTCCGCCGTCAGCTCGTGTGGCTGGAGTGGTGAACGAACGGCATCTGGCGATAGCCACGGCCCGTTTTTTGCGTTTCTAAAGCACCCCCCAATGAAAACGTCCCCCTCCCATCATGCTCCGGTCCTGGAGCATGCGTTCCTGACGCGCCGTCAGATGCTCAGCCGTGTCGGCATGGGCTTCGGCGGGCTGGCGCTCGGCTCGCTGTTTTCCGAAAACGCCTCCGCGGCGGCCCCGCTGAACCCGCTGGCGGTCAAGAAGCCGCACTTCGAGCCGAAGGCGAAGCGCATGGTGCATTTCTTCATGAACGGCGGCCCCTCGCAGGTCGATACCTTCGATCCGAAGCCGATGCTGGACAAATACGACGGCAAGCCGCTGCCGAACGTGCTCAAAACCGAGCGTCCGACCGGCGCAGGCTTCAAATCGCCCTTCCAGTTCAAAAAGCACGGCCAGTGCGGCATGGAGATCAGCGACTTGTTTCCGAAGCTGAGCGAATTCGCCGATGACCTGTGCCTGATCCGCTCGATGCACGCCGATGTGCCGAACCATGAGCCCTCGCTCGGTCTCATGAACAGCGGCGAGAGCCGTCTGAACCGCCCCACGATGGGATCGTGGGTGACCTACGGCCTCGGCAGCGAGAATCAAAACCTGCCCGGCTACATCTCGATGTGCCCCGGCGGCATGCCCACGCGTCGCACGAAGAACTGGCAGGCCGCCTTCCTGCCGAGCGCCTATCAAGGTGCCTACATCAACACCGAGGACACCCGCGTCGAAAAGCTCGTGGAGTTCATCAAGAACGGCTCGCTCGACTTGAAGCAGCAGCGCCGCCAGCTCGACCTGCTGCTCGAATTGAACCAAAAACACCTCGCCGACCGCGAGCGTGACCAGCAGCTCGAAGCACGCGTGCAGAGCTACGAACTGGCCTACCGCATGCAGATGGAGGCCAGCGATGCCTTTGACATCATGAAGGAGCCCGAGTGGGTGCGCCAGATGTATGGCGACCATGCTTTCGGCCGTCAGTGCCTCATCGCGCGGCGTTTGCTGGAGCGTGGCGTGCGCTTCATCCAGCTCTGGACCGGTGCAGGCCAGCCGTGGGACAGCCATGACGAGATCATGGAGCACAAAAAGCTCGCCAACCAGACGGACGGGGCCATCGCGGCCTTCATGAGCGATCTGAAGATGCGCGGCCTGTGGGATGACACGCTCATGATGTGGGGCGGTGAGTTTGGCCGCACGCCCGCGGTGGAGCTGCCCACGCCTGGTGCGAACGCCGGCAAGCAGCATGGCCGCGATCACAACCACTACGGCTTCAGCATGTGGCTGGCCGGTGGTGGCGTGCGCGGCGGTTATGTGCATGGCGCGACGGATGAGTTCGGCTTCCAGGCCGTCGAGAAGCCGGTGCATGTGCATGACCTGCACGCCACGATCCTGCGCATCCTCGGCTTTGACCACGAACGCTTCACCTACCGCTACGCCGGCCTCGACTTCCGTCTCACGGGCGTGAACGACTGCGGCGTGGTGAAGGAATTGCTCGCGTGATGGATCAGTGAGACGCGGAGGCCTTCTTCGGGCGTGTGGCAAAGAACAGCCAGATGCCGAGGAGGGCGGCCAGGAAGGTTCCGAGGGTCAACGCGGCGAGCACATAGTCACGCACGTCCTTGTTTCGAATGAAGCCGAGCTTGTGAAACATCGTGAAGATGGTCGCCTCGAGCTGCCGCTCGCGATCCGTGTGCCGCGTGACACTGCCGGTGGTGGTGGAGACATACACACGCGTGTCCAGGCCGTCATTCGCATCAAAGCGATACACCGGCAGGACGCGGAAGATGTTCAGATACTCCATGTTGAAGGCGGTGAGGAAATCCGTCTTCTTCACCTCGGCACCAGCGAGGAAGCCTTTGGCGATCTCCGTGGCATACGCCTCGTCTTGTGAAGGATCGACACGACCATCGACGGCGCTGACGTATTGCGGTCCTTTGGCATTTTTGGCGTAAATCTGATACCAGGGCTGGCCGCCGATGCCGCGCAGGTTCACGGCCTGGACTACCTCGGCATTACCGAGCTTCGTCACGGCATCCGCGACGCTGATCTTGATAGCGTTCACGTCCATGCCGCCGGCGGAGGGCTTTGCCTGAGGTGGCGGAGCCTGCGTGCGGGTCATGATGGTGTGGATGACACCGCTGCCGGAGGCCATCAGCACGGAGATGCTGAACGCGAGGCCGAGCCAGCGATGAAGTTTGCGAATGAGTTTCGAGGACATGGCGAAGGGCGGAGAAGAGATGACGAAATAGAAAAAGAGAGCGCAGGGCCGATCGGGACTCTAGGCCCTACGCTCTCCGCATGGCGAAGCGACTACCACTTGAACTCGACACCCGCGTAGAAAGCGCGGCCATCACCGGGGAGGAAGACAGCCGGGCTGGCGATGGCATTGGCCACAACGCCGGTGGTGGGGCTGTAGTTTTCGTCGGTGATGTTACGAACCTCGGCGAAGAAGGAGACGCCCTTCTTGGTCTTGTAGCCAAGCTTGAAACCGAGCAGCGCATACGGGTCGGCGAAGGTCGTGCGGGCGAGATCGGCGGCATACTTGTGCGGAGACCATTCGACGTTCGGACCGGCGTAGAAGCCGCAGGGATGCTCGAACATCAGCTCGCCGCGGTAGTAGAAGGGCGCGTAGCCCGGCAGCAGGCGGTCGCCAAAGGTGGGATCGTTCTGGAAGCGGAAGTTGTTCCAGAAGAAGTTGTTGCGGAAGACGAGGCGGTCAAAGCGGGTGTCGTTTGCCGTGGTGAGGTTGCGCAGCACATCGACGCTGAAGCCGAGCTCGATGCCTTGATGCACCGTTTTGCCCGCATTGATGGTGTTCGCAGGCAGCGGCGGCACGCCGAGCGTGAGCAGCTCGCGATCCACCCAGGCGTAGTAGTAGCTGAAGTCCCACGAGAGGCGGTCACGCTGGCCGCGGGTGCCGATTTCGAGCGTGGTGGCACTTTGCGGAACGAGCGGAACGATGCCCGCGGCACCGATCGGCGTGGCTTCGCCGAAGGTCGGCGGCTCAAAGCTGCGGCTGGCGTTGAAGTAGATCTGCGTGAGCGGATCGAATTCATAGATGAGGCCGAATTTCGGGCTGAAGCCCCAGGCTTCGAGGCGGTCGCTGTTGTTCGCCAGGTTGGGCAGGAAGGCTCCAACACCAGGAAAGAGGGTTTCCTCGTTCAAATCGCGGCTCGCATACATTACCTGCGCACCAAAGAGCGCGGAGAGATGATCCGTGAGGTGGATGCGGTCATTGAAGTAAAGCGTCCAGTTGATGGCCTGCAGTTTGTAGTCCGCCACTTTGGCGCCGCGTTGGCCACCGATGTTTTGAAAGCGTCCGTCCTCGGTAAGGCCGTACATGAAGCTGGTGCCAAGGCTGAAGTCATTGCGCATGCCCGCGAGCGAGCCGCGGTGATCGTAACGAAGGTCAAAGCCGAGGTCATTGCTGAGCTGGTCGATGACCTGGAAAATCGGATGATCCAGATCCTTCCAACTCCAGAAGGTGGACAAGGTCAGCGTGTTGTCGCCGTCCGAGTAGGTGAGCTTGTTCGCGAGGCGGAGGAGCTGGTAGTCACGACGCTGGCGGCCGGTGATGCTCGCGGCATTGGCCTGCTGCGGATTCGCCTCCATCTGCGCCTTCGTCAGCGATCCCGGGAGCTGCGATTTGCTGTCCACCCAGGTGATGTAGAAGCGGTTTTCGAGGTTCGAGCTGATCTTCGTGCCGATGTTGGCCATCACGCGGAGGCTTTCCTGCTCGCTGTAATCACGGAAACCATCCGTGTGGGCCGCGGTGATGCTCACATAGCCATCCACATTCCCCGCCACGAAGCCGGAGGAAACCTGGCCGCGGAAGGTGTTGAAGCTGCCGGCCTCAAAACGCGACTGAAACGCAGGCGCAGTGTGGCCGGTGTTCGAGATGAAATTGATCGCGCCGCCCAAAGTGGCCGCGCCGTATTGCAGCGCGTTCGCTCCGCGGAAGGTCTCGACATATTGCGCGGCCATCGGCTCGACGGCCTGCATGTCAAAGCCGCCATCGGCGAGATTGAGCGGCATGCCATCCTGCATCAGCCAGAGGCCGCGACCATGGAAGGTGCGCTGGATGCCGCTGCCACGAATGGCGATGCGGGACTCCTCAGCACCGAAACGGCTCTGCACGAGCACGCCGGGGGTGAAATCGAGCGCGTCCTTCAGCGTGGCGGCACGGCCGGTTTTGTATTCTTCCGCAGCGGTGACGCTCGCACCACCGGGCGTGGTGGCGGCGATCTGCTGACGACGCGTTTCGATGGAGGGAACAGTCTTGGAAGGATCCTTCGTGGAGGTCACGACGACCTCGGGAAGGGTTTTCGGAGTGGTGGCGGGCTGCTGGGCTTCGACGAGCCCGGCGGAGAGGAAAGCTGTGAGAAGTGAGAAGTAAGACGTGAATCGTTTCATAGAAAAAGGCATGGCGACGCGACAAGGCGCGTGCGCGGGTTGAGGAGAAAGTGGGACAGGTTTGCAACCTGTCCGGCAGGCGTGCCGTCATGCGGCACGACTCAGAAGCATGAGGTGATAACAGGTTGAAAGCCTGTTCCACTTTCAAGGACCCTCAAACCCTTGGAGGAGGCATGGACGGCCTCTCGGACCGTCCTTCGAAGCTGGAAACCAACCACGGAAAGCTCCGAATCTGCGCAGAAGGTGCCACGAGCCTTGTTTCGGCCACGAGCACCGCTTCAAACTTTTTCACCGACTTCGCCGCGAGGGGCTTCGAGTCGTCTTTTTCCTTCTTTTGACCTTCTTTGACGGCGAGACACAGCGGGCAGGGATGCTCGCCATCGAAGGTTTTCTCCACCGCCTCCGTCACCGTGCCTTCGTTCAGGTTAGCGAGGAACATGCCCGTCCACGCCACACCCTGCAAAAGCGCCCAGTGCATGCCCAGCGAGAGGCACACAAGCAACACCACGCATCGGCGAGCGATGCGAAAGCAGAGTGCTGAACGGGCGGGAGGATTCACGGGCGGCGATTATGGGAACCACCGCTACGAGTGTCAATCCGGATGAACGGTTACTTTGAGGCCACTGGCTTCAAGTTCCGCACGTCATACATCTTCGCCTGCTCGCCGAGCGCCTTCACGCAGTCATCGCGGGTGATTTTGGCGTTCGTGGCGGTGATTTCGAGACGCGGGACGCCGCCGTCCTTCGCCGGCAGCACGGTCACGCTCTGCACGCCTTCGATTTTCTTCAACGCGGCCTGCACATGCCCGCTGCAGGCGCTGCACATCACGCCGGCGACCTCGCCCTCGTAACGATAAACAGGATCAGCGGCATGCGTGATGCCGACGAAGAGCAGGATGGCGATGAGGATGTGTTTCATAAGAGAGTGGAGTTTAGGATGAAGGATCATCGAGCAGCCGCTGCACATCACGCGTGAGCTTTTCCGCCATGTGCGTGGCGATCTCCGGCTGCGGATGAAAGACGGCGTAGTAACCACGCACGCGGCCCTGCGGGTCGAGCAGCACGATGCGCAGATCGTGCTCATAAAAATCGAGCGGGTTGAGGCGCTTCTCCGGCGGGATGGGCTTCGGTGTGTCGAGCTTCAGTTCCTTCGTAAGGTAGTCCCAGATCGGCTGTTGTTCGCCGGTGACAAACCACCATGGGTCTCCCGGCTTCACTCCAATGCCATCGGCATAGGATTTGAGGAAGCTGGCCGTGTCGCGGTCCGGTGCGACGGCGAGCGAGACCTGCTGAAACACGGGATGCGCTCGATGCGCCTTATTCAGCTTCTGCATCTGCTGCACGATGGCGGCGCAGCCATGCGGACAAACGGTGTACAGACAGGCCATGACGGTGACCTTGCCACGCAGTGCCGAGAGCTTGACCTTTTGGCCGCTGCGCTCGGTGAGCTCGATGTCGCCCGTGGTTTGTGCCAGCACGGGCAAAGGAGGCTGGGGCAGGGCTTTGTTGAGCCGCTGACCCAGCACGATCATTCCAGCAATGGCGAGCACGATGGCCAGCCACATGCGCCACACGCTGCCAGAGCTGCTCGCGGGAGCAGCAGGCATCGCCGGAGTCGGCGTGTCTGGCAGCGGGCTGCTCATCAGCTTACTCGACGGAGATCTTGAGCAATTCCGCCTCGGTCCACATGGCGGCGCGGGCTTTTTCAGCGTCGCGGATGGCCTTCACTTGATCTGGAGTGACCTCGGAGGCACCGCCACCGAACTCTGCGCGAACATAAGTGAGAACGTCTGCAATCTGCTGGTCGCTCAAAGCAGCGCCTTGGGGCGGCATGAGCGGCGCCGGAGTCGTGAAAGGCACGCCATTGACCTGGACGGGGCCATTCAGGCCGTGCAACACGATGCGAATCAGGCGGTCAGCCTTCTTCGCTTTGACCCAATCGGAGCCGGCGAGCGGCGGGAACATGTTCGGCAGGCCCAGGCCGGTGGGCTGATGGCAGGCAAAGCAGACCGCCATGTATGTGGTCTTGCCGCGATCTTTGGCAGAACCGCCTGCGGCAGGAGCAGCAGCCGCGGCCGCAGGAGCCGGAGCGGGAGTTGCAGCCGTGGCAGGTGCCGCGGGAGCTGGTGCAGCCGGTGCGGCCGCAGCGGCAGGTGCTTCGGCCTTGGTCTCTTGTTTGGCTTTAGGGGTGAGGGTGCTCACGCCGCCGAGGAAGAACGCGATGGCGGTGACACCAGTGGCGGCGGCCAGGCCGATGCCGAGGATGCGGTTGAAGAGGGTGAAGAACGACGGGGAGTCGGGGGAGGGCTGCATGATCTAAGTTTGGGGGATGAAGGAAGGCGGATTTTGCCGACAAGATGGCCCTGAGCAACTGCCAAGGCTGGTCATCTCTTGTCTGGCAGGCGGTTCAGCCACCGCACACCTTGCACGGACGGCCTTCGGTGGGCTGGCAGGGGTATTGGGCATTGTAATACTGGCACTTCGAGCTGTGGCGGACGCCGGCTTTGCTGAGGCTCCAGCCCGCGGGTGGAGGATCGCCACCCGGTGGCATCGTGGCGGCCGGTCCGGTAACCTTCGGCGCGGTGATTTTTCGCGGTTTGTTGATCTCAAACGTGGCGACGACGAGCACGCTGGAGGCGAGCAAAGCCTTGCCATTGGCCTCCATGTCTTCCGTGGCGGCTCCGGTGCGCAAAACACCCTGGCCGGGGATCTTTTCGAGCATGGCGGAGATGGCCTGCGTGCTCACGCCGGTGCCGAGCCCCTCCACCACGGGCTTGTCATCGGAACTGCTTTTGCGTCCGCTGCCGCCTGAAGTCTGCGTTTGGAAGAAAAAGCCGAACACATCGCCCTTTTCGCCCACGAGATAGCCACCGGGGTTTTCTGGCGAAAGACGGGCGTCGTGCTGAAAACTGCCGTTCGTGCCGAAACGGCTCACGATGCCGCGGGTGACGGTGGCTTTGCTGTAGAAGCCTTTTTTGCCGGTGTTGAGCTCGTAGCTGATGGCGAAGACATTTTGGCCGACCTCAGCGGCTTTTTTCGCGCCGATACGAGCCGCTTCCAGCGGCACCGCACAGGTCACGAGCTGCACGTCGGGCGTTTTGATGTCGGCACCTTCTTTATCTCTGGGCGAAAAAAGGGTCGCGGGATAGTCTTTGCCATCGTGATGGATGACGAGGCTCTTGAAGCCCTTTTTCACGATCGCGGGATCGATGGCCACGAGACCACCTTTGCCGATGACAATGCCAAAACCATGCTTGGTGGCGATCTCGACATCCGGTTCGAGCACGTTTGGTGCCTGCTTGGCGACATCACCGCCACTCGCGGCCATGACATCCATCCAGGCCTGCGTGGCATGCTCCACATTCAGGGCAAAAGCCCGCACCATGGAGGGATCGCCCGCGAGCGGATGGTAAGTGCGGCCACCAGCACCGAAGAGCACCTGATTCTCGACTCGCTGCCCCTTTTGATGCGCGAAAACATCCTTCGTGAGAAGGAAGAAGGCCTCACCCGTGAAGAGTTTCGGTCCTCCAGCCTTGGGATCGGTCTTCAAAGCAAGGCGGCAGACCCATCCGCTGCCGTCCTCCACTGGATGCGCGAACTCAAATGCCTGCGGTCCAAGCTTCGTCGCGGACTCGGTGATGGCCTGCGCATTCTTCGCAAACTGCTGATCGTCCGCGGCAAACGCCGTGATCGGAAAGATGGATGTCTTCCCGGCCAGATTGAGCGCAAGTTTGTCTCCCTGCACCGCCACAAAAATCGCCTCGACGGTTTTGCTGCCATCGGCGCTCTTCCATTCACGCGCGTGAACGAAACCGATAGCCATGCCGAGGGCCATGAGGAGGCGCGTCTTCATGGTCGGCGAGACTAGACGTGCTTTCGCATCTGGCAAGGCGCGCCGCGAGACCAGAAAAAAGCCGCGAGGTCCTTCCCTCGCGGCTTCTTGAGATCACTCCTCGCTGCCGAGATCTTCATCCACCTCGACTTCGGGCTCGGGCTCTTCCTGCTCCTTCTTCTTGCCACGCTTCTTCTTGCCGCCGGCATTGCGGAGGGCCTTCGGAATCGGGTCTTCCTTCTTCTGGAGGGCGCGGCGCAGTTTGCGCAGGGCGATGTTTTGAAGCTGGCGGATACGCTCGCGGGTGACGCCGAATTCCTGGCCGACTTCTTCCAGCGTGCGCGGCTTCTGGCCGGACAGGCCGAAGCGGGCTTCGATGATCTTCAGCTCGCGGGCGTCGAGCACGGTGAGCAGGCCGTCGAGCTGGCCGTGCATGTTTTTGTGCGAGAGGAGCTCGAAAGGCGTGAGCGCGTTTTCATCGCCCACGATTTCGCCGAACTCGGTGCTGTCGTCCTCGCTGATCGGGGCGTCGAGGGACGCCGGGCGCATGGAGGCGACCTTGAGCTGGCTGAGCTTGGCACGGTCGATGCCGATTTCCTCGGACAATTCGTCGTCAGTGGGCTCGCGGCCGAGTTCTTCGGACATGGCCATGGCCACGCGACGCATCTTGCTGATTTTGTCCACCATGTGGACGGGCAGACGGATGGTCTTGGACTGGTTGGCGAGAGCGCGCTTGATGGACTGTTTGATCCACCAGGCGGCGTATGTGGAAAGCTTGCCACCCTTGTTCGGGTCGAAGCGTTCCACCGCCTTCATCAGGCCGATGTTGCCTTCGGAGATGAGGTCCAGAAGGGGCAGGCCGTAGTTGGCATAATCTTGGGCGATCTTCACCACGAGGCGCAGGTTTGCGCGGATCATGTGGGAGCGTGCCTCGGGGTCGCCGCGCTTGATGCGCTCGGCGAGTTCGACCTCCTGCTCGGGAGTCAGCAAGTCAGTCTTGCCGATCTCACGCAGGTAGATCTTAATTCCTCCATCGAGTTCCATGTTGAGCATTCTATCGGTTAACGGTGCAAAGTGAGAAAACTTTGCCCTCCCGCCAGACGCGGGGGGCAAACAGTCTAAACGAGATTGGCGGCGACTGCGCGGACTTTTTGAGCATTTTGCGTGCTGGAAACAGCGGAGAGTAGGCGCAGGCTGCGAAACTCGGCTTGGTTCAACAAAAGTTTACGCCTTCCGTCAATCATCATTTCTGAAAAATATCAGGAATTCTTAATTAAAGGCTCTTTTTCGGGCTTCCGGGGCCTTTTTGGCCCGTTTTCCGCGTCCAGCGGAGCTTCTCCTATCCTTCCCTCCCCTCGGCTTGACACCGCCCCCGGTCTCTCCGACTTACTGCCCCCCTCAAAATCCGCCATGCCCCGCCGAATCACCTACCGCGACGCCATCCGTGAAGCCCTCGACGAAGAAATCGCCCGCGACCCCATGGTCGTGGTGATGGGGGAGGAAGTCGCCCAATACAACGGGGCCTACAAAGTGACCCAAGGCCTCTGGGACAAGTGGGGCGACAAGCGCCTCGTGGACACCCCCATCAGCGAGGCCGGGTTCATCGGCATGGGCATCGGCGCCAGCATGCTCGGCGTGCGTCCGGTCATGGAGCTCATGTTCTGGAGCTTCTACACGGTGGCTTGGGACCAGATCGTGAACAACGGTGCCATGGTCCGCTACATGTCCGGCGGCAAGATCAACTGCCCCATCGTCATCCGCGGTCCAGCCAACGGCGGCACCAGCGTCGGCGCGACCCATTCCCACACGCCCGAGAACATCATGGCGAACTTCCCCGGCATGAAGTGCGTCTGCCCCAGCAACGCCTACGACGCCAAAGGCCTCATGAAGGCAGCCATCCGTGACAACGACCCCGTCATGTTCATGGAAAGCACCAAGCTCTACGGCGAAGAATGGGACGTGCCCTCCAACGACGAAATCCCCGGCGGCGACCTCGTCATCCCGCTCGGCGTGGCCGACGTGAAACGCGTGGGCACCGACATCAGCCTCATCGCCCACGGCAAGGCCGTCATCACCTGCCTCGAAGCCGCCCGCATCCTCGAAGAAGAGCACGGCATCAACGCCGAGGTCGTCGATCTCCGCACCATCCGCCCGCTCGACGAGGATACCATCCTCGAATCCGTCGCCAAGACGCACCGCGCCGTCTATGTTGAGGAAAACAAGCCCTACTGCGGCATCGGCGCTCAAATCGCCTACATGATCCAGGAGCGCATCTTCGACGAACTCGACGCCCCCGTGCAACGCGTGTGCAGCCTCGACGCCCCCGCCATCTACAGCCCGCCGCTGGAAGCGATCCAGCTTCCGACCGCCGATGTGGTCGTGGCCAAGGCTCTCGGCATCTGCTGATTGCGGTCAGCGATCTTCGACTCGCACCCAAAGATGCCCGGTGGCCGTTTCGTCGCGCTCATTGGCATGCTCGACCTTCACCAGGTAGTCGCCGGGCTTCGAGAACGCGTGCTGGGTGATCGCGTAGCCGTCTTTGGCGTTGCCATCGGATTTGACGGTCACTTTGGGCGTGCCGTCGCCGAAGTCCCAGGTTTCGCCGCCGGTGGTGCGGAAGGTGCGGACTTTGAAGGTGATCTCGGTGCCGGGCTTCAGGCCCGTAGTGGGCCAGAAGGTCGGGTGAATCGTTGGTGGCAGGTTTTTGTCGTCGCTGCCCATGACTTGGACGATGGCGAAGTCGTAGCTCACGTTTCCAGCGGCGTCGGTGACTTTGAGGATCTCGCTGTAGGCTCCGGGTTTTGTGTAAGTGCGCTCGATTTTCGCGCCGGAGGCGGTTTGGCCGTCGGTGAAGGTCCAGTCGTAGGTTTTGACTGAACAGGAGGACCAAGATTTGGAGGCGTCGAGCGTGATCGACTCGCCGGCGCGGATGAAATGATGCGGGCGGGCCACGGCGATGACGGTGGGCTTGTTTTCGCGTTGATAGGCCTCCCACGCGAAGGCGTAGGCCTCCTGTGTGCCCCATTTGCCGGAGGGTTGGCGGCTTTTGATGCCGAAGTGCAAATGCGTCCAGCCACCGCTCGCGCCTTCTTTGCCGAGCAGGCCGATGCGCTGGCCCATTTTCACGCGTGTGCCCATCTGAATCGCCGGATCAATCGTGTGCAGGTGGCTGTAGCGATAATACCAGCCGCGTTCATCGAGCAGATACACGACGTCGTAACGCGGACGCACGGGCGTGAGCGAGTAGCCGGGCAGTGTCTTCTCCGAAACGCTCACGACGAGGCCGTCGGTGGCCGCGATGACCTCGGTGAGCCCTTCGCAGCCGCCGAAGTCGAGGTCGTTGTGATAGTAGATCTTTTTGCGATCTGGTTTGTCGCCGCCATCGACATAGGTTGGCTCATTCGAGAACTGCGTCGAGGTGGCGAACCAGCGTTGTTTGAGTGGATACACAAACGTGCCCGGCTCGATCCACGGCGAGTCTTTGGGCCAAAGTCGCAGTCGCGCATCTTTTTCCAGGCCCCAGGAGTCCTCGCCGCTGTTCGCGTTGTAGCCGCGGGTGATCGGGCAGTCGATTTGCACTCCACCGCAGAGTTGCGGGAGGTTGTAATTCGCGCTCGTGAGCCATTTTTGCTCGCCATTGACCTCGATGAGGACTTTGGCCTCGCGAACGGCCTTGGCCATCGAATCGGTCTTTTCGTCGAGTTGGAGCAGTTTGACCTTCGCGATCGTTTTGTCGGCCAAAGTGACCTCCACGACCTCTCCGAGGCTTAAATCGACGGCACGCAGTGTCGGCGTGAGTATGGGCTCTGGCGGTGCGGCGGTAGCGATGGATGAAACAAGCAGAGAGAGCAGAAGAAACGACTTCATCCCACCACTACGAAGGCTGCAACGAGGCTGTTGCGCGGCTCAACTCCCACCGCCCATTGCTTTGTGAATGCGGACCCAGGCGGCGGTGGCGCGGGTGCGGCTGAGGACGATGTCGTTTTGGGCGGCGAGGGCGACGCGTTCGGCGTCGAGCACGGTGAGGAAGTCGGCGACGCCGTCTTGATAGCGCTGCCGTGCCAAAGTGGCGGCTTCGCGGGCGCTGGCGGCGCTGGCTTCGAGGTGGCGGAGGCGCTGGCGCTCGCTATCGTAGCTGGTGAGGGCGTTTTCGACTTCTTCGAGAGCGAGGAGGACGGTCTGCTCGTAGATCGAGAGGGCGGCGTCGGCGCGATGTCCGGCGGCTTTGATTTGCTGACGCACGCGACCGAGGTTCAAGAAGGCCCAACTGAGGCGCGGACCGAGGCTGTAGGCGGGTGAGCCGTATTGATTGAGGCTGGCGAGAGTCTGACCTTCGAGATTGAGGCGTCCGCCGAAGGTAACGCGTGGGAAGAGATCCGCGGTGGCGATGCCGACGCGCGAAGTGGCAGCAGCGAGGGCGTTTTCGGCAATGCGGATGTCGGGACGCAGTCGGAGCAATTCAGCGGGTTTGGCGATGGCGACGCTGGCGGGCACGGCGGGCTGCTTGAGGGCTTTTTGGAGCTGCGGGCGCAATTCGGAAGGATTTCGGCCGCAGAGCACGGCGATGCGATGGATGGCTTTGGCGACGCTTTCCTCATATGTGGGGATTTGGGCCTGAGTGGCATTCAAAAGGGCGTTGGCACGGGCGACATCGAGCTGCGTGCCGCGTCCGCCTTTGAGCGAGGCTTCGGCGATGCGCAGGGCTTCGCTTTGATTGCCGGCGTTTTCACGCGCGACGTTGAGTTGAGCCTGCGCACCGCGAAGTTCGAGGTAGTTGATGGTGACCTCGGCCTGGAGCGTGATGAGAAGGTCCTGCACGTTGGCCTCAGCGGCGGCGCTGGTGGCTTTGGCGGCTTTCACGCTGTTGCGGACGCGTCCGAAGAGGTCGAGCTCGTAGTCGGCATCGAATCCGGTGCGCCAGGTATCGACGGTGCGGCCCCGGAAGGCGGCGTTCATCGAAGCGCCGAGCTGCGTGGTTTCGTAAGTGCTGCTGGCGGTGACGGTGGGCGCGAAGTCGAACTGGGCTTCCCTCCAAAGTGCTCGTGCTTCAAGCAGACGCGATTTGGAGACGGCGAGGTCTTTGTTTCGCTCGGTGGCTTGCGCGATGAGCTGGTTCAGCGTGCTGTCATTGAGCCTGCGCCACCATGTCGGGTCGGCACGGAGGGTGTTGGAGGACTTCGAGGCATAATCCGACGGCATCTTCGGCTGAGGCTGAAGAAACTTCGGGCCGACGGTGCAGCTGGACAGCGTGATGAGGAGACCTGCGGCAATCCATGAGGTGTCACGCAAAGGCGCAAAGGCGCAAAGATCTGAAATTCTCAGGCCTTTGCGCCTTTGCGCCTTTGCGTGAGAATTCTTCAGCATTGAATGATTAATGAGCTGCATGGGCGGAAGGAAGGGGTTTGGCCTGGCGGCGTTCGACGATGGCGCGGAGGATGACGTAGAAGACAGGCGTGAAGAGCAAACCAAAGACGGTGACGCCGATCATGCCGTAGAACACGGCGGTGCCGAGGGCCTGGCGCATTTCGGCACCGGCTCCGGTGGCGAGCACGAGCGGGAGCACGCCGAGAATGAAGGCGAAGCTGGTCATCAAAATGGGGCGCAAACGCAGTCGGCTGGCCTCCACGGCGGCTTTGACGCGGTCCATGCCTTCATCTTGAAGCTGCTTGGCGAATTCGACGATGAGGATGGCGTTTTTGGCGGCGAGACCGACGAGCACGACGAGGCCGATCTGCGTGAAGATGTTGTTGTCGAGCCCGCGCAGCCAGACGCCGCCGATGGCGGAGAGGAGGCACATGGGGACGATCAAGATGATGGCGATGGGCATGCTCCAGCTTTCATACTGCGCGGCGAGCACAAGGAAGACGAAGATGACGCAGAGCGGGAAAATGTACATGAGCGTGTCACCCGAGAGGATCTGCTGGTAAGTGAGATCGGTCCACTCGATGGCGAAACCGGTGGGCAGATGCTCCTTGGCGAGGCGCTCGATTTTTTCGATCATCTGGCTGGAGCTGACGCCAGGGAGCGTGTTGCCATTGATGTCGGCGGAGTAGTAGAGGTTGTAGCGCTGCACACGGTCGGCCCCGCCCGTCTTGATGACTTTTACCAAGGCTCCGAGCGGCACCATGTCGCCGTTTTGATTGCGGATTTTGATGCGGGAGACGTCGGTGGGGTCTTTGCGGAATTCGTGATCGGCCTGCGCGGTGACCTGATAGGTTCGGCCGAACAAATTGAAGTCGTTTACATAGACGGAGCCGAGATAGACCTGCAGCGCCTCGTTCAGGTCGGCCAACGAGACGCCCATGGTCTTGGCCTGGGCGCGGTTGATTTCGAGTTTGAACTGCGGTGTGCGAGCGCGGAAGCCGGTGACGAGGGAGATGAGGCCCGGCTCGTTTTGCGCGGCAGTGAGGAGCTTCTGCGTGGCGGCTTCAAGGGCGTCGAGCCCGGCGTTGTTGAGGTCCTGCACCTGGATTTTGAAGCCGCCGGCATTGCCGAGACCACGCAGCGGCGGCGGCGGCAGCACGAGCACGCGGCCTTCCTGAATCGTGGCGAATTTTTCGCGGATGCTGGCAAGCAGGCGGTCGCCTTTCATCTCGGGCGAGGTGCGTTTGGCAAAGTCATCGAAGACGAGGAAGGCCGCGCCGACGTTGGGCTGGTTCGCCTGCAAAACGGAGGAGTAACCGGAGATGGCGAAGGTGTGCGCGATACCGGGGATCTGCTGCGCCATGCGGTCCATCTTGCGCACAACGGCGTCGGTGCGGTCAAAGGCGGACGCGTCCGGGAGTTGCACGAGCACGATGGCGTAGCCCATGTCCTGCGAGGGGATGTAGCCACCCGGGACGGTGTTGAAGACCTTTTGCGTGAGAAAGAGCAGCCCGAAATAGCCAAGGATCACCAGCAGCGCGAGGCGGATGAGTTTGCGCACGAGTCCGGCGTAGAGGCTGGAGCTGAAGTCGAAGACCTTGTTAAACAGGCGGAAGAACCAGCCGAAGAAGACATTGATGAGCTTCGTGAGCCAGTCGGTCTTCGCCCCATGCGGTTGCAGCAGGATGGCGCAGAGCGCAGGGCTGAGCGTAAGCGAATTGAAGGCCGAGATGACCGTGGAGACGGCGATGGTGAGCGCGAACTGTTTATAAAACTGCCCGGTGATGCCGCTGACGAAGGCGGTGGGCACAAACACGGCGCAAAGCACGAGCGCGACGGCGATGACGGCTCCGCTGACCTCCTTCATGGCCTGGATGGCGGCCTCTCGCGGCGCGAGACCCTTGGCGATGTTTCGCTCGACGTTTTCGACCACCACGATGGCGTCATCGACGACGATGCCGATGGCGAGCACGAGGCCGAAGAGGCTCAAATTGTTCAGCGAGAACCCAAACGCCTGCATGACGGCCAGCGTGCCGATGAGCGACACGGGCACGGCGAGCAACGGGATGATGGAGGCACGCCAGCTTTGCAGGAAAAGAATGACGACGAAGACGACGAGCAGCACGGCCTCGACGAGTGTTGTGAGCACGGATTTGATCGAGGCACGGACGAACTTGGTGGTGTCGTAATTGATTCGGTAGTCAATGCCGGGCGGGAAGCGCTCCTTGAGCTGCGCGAGACGAGCATACACGGCGTCGGCTGTTTGAATGGCGTTGCTGCCGGGAAGCTGGAATACGCGGAGCGAGACGGCGTTGTAGCCGTCCATGTAGGTCTTGCTGGAGTAGTCGCGGGAGCCGAGCTCGATGCGTGCGACATCACGCAGGCGCACGACATCGCCGATGGCGCCGGTTTTCAGCACGATGTCGCCAAACTCATCCGCTTTCTTCAAGCGGCCCGGCGCGGTGAGCGTGTATTGAAACTCCAAACCTTCCGCCGCGGGCGGCTGGCCGAGCGCACCGGCGGCGACCTGCACATTTTGCTCGCGGATGGCCCTCACGACATCACCGGCAGTGAGTCCGACGCCGGCGACTTTTTCAGGATCGAGCCACACACGCATCGAGTAATCCAAACCGCCAAGCGAGGAGGCCTCCGCAACTCCGGGGATGCGGGCGATTTCATTCTGAATCTGCAGCGTGACATAGTTGCTGAGGTAATCGACCTCGCGAGAGCCATCCGGGCTGTAGAACTGCGCGGCGAGTGTGAGATCCGGCGAGCGTTTGTTCACTATGACGCCGAGACGACGCACTTCTTCGGGAAGCCGGGCTACAGCGGCGTTCACGCGGTTTTGCACGAGCACCTGCGCCTTGTCCAAATCCGTGCCGAGACGGAAGGTGACGGTGATTTGCACGCGGCCATCGCTCGTGGATGACGACGAGAGATAGATCATGTCCTCGACGCCATTGATCTCCTGCTCCAGGGGCGTGGAGACGGTCTCCGCGAGTGTGCGGGCATCCGCGCCGGGATACGTCGCGGAAACGACGACGGTGGGAGGAATCACCTCCGGATACTGCGCCACCGGCAACGAAAAGTAGGACAAGGCGCCGAGCATCGTGATGACGATGCTGAGCACGGCCGCAAAGATGGGCCGGTCCACGAAGATGCGGGCGAAGTTCATGGTTTCGGCTCCTTCGCGGGTTCGACGGCCATTTCAGCGAGCGCGGGTTTCACCTTCGCACCGTTGCGCACGCTCATGAGGCCGAGGATGACGATGCGTTCATCGGATTTGAGGCCTTCACGCACGACGCGCAGGCCATCGACGAGCGGACCGAGCTTGATGGGGCGATACACAGCCTTGTCCTCGGCATCGATGACCCACACGTAGCTGCTGCCTTGATCATCGCCGACGGCCGCATCGCGAATGAGCAGCCCATCGTATTCGCCGCTGCCGGGGATGCGCACCTTGGCAAAGAAGCCGGGCGACATGAGGCGATCCATATTGGGAAAAATGCCGCGAGCGCGGATGGTGCCGGTCTCGGGGTTGATCTGGTTGTCCACGAAGTCGATCTCGCCGCGATGCGGCCAGCCTTCCTGGTTCACGAGCGCCATTTCCGCCGGGATGCGCTGAAACAGAGCGCTCTCGCGTTCGCCCGTTTTGTGCATCTCGCGGTATTTCAGCGCGGAACGCTCATCGACCTCGAAATCGACGTAGATCGGGTCGAGCGCGACGATGGTGGTGAGCAGCGTCGGATCGCTGGTGCCGCCCGTGATGAGATTTCCTTCCGTGACGCGGGCATCGCTCACGCGGCCGCTGATCGGCGCTTTGATCTGGGTGAATTCGAGGTCGAGCTTCGCCGTTGTAACCATGGCCTCGGCGGCGCGGACGGCAGCCTGCTCCCCGGCGGCGCTTTTCAGGCGGCGCTCGGATTCCTCAATCGAGATGACCTGCCCCTGGCGCAGTGTGGTGGCGTTTTTCGCCTCGATGTTCGCGAGATCGGCGTTCGTTTTCGCCTGCGCCAGCACGGCCTCGGCACGTTGCACGATGGCCTCATACGGACGCGGGTCGATGGTGAAGAGCAGATCGCCCTCCTTCACCTCAGTCCCTTCTTTGAAATGCACCTTTGTGAGGTAACCGGACACGCGGGCGCGAACCTCGACCTTGTCGCGGGCGATGAGGCGGCCGGTGAACTCATCCCAGTCGGTGAGCCTTCGGGCGATCGGTTTGGCGACGGTGACCTCGGGCACGAGGGCCTGCGGCGGACCGGCAGGGCCTTTGACAGCCGGTTTGCAGCCGGAAACAACGAGCGCCGCGGCGATCAGAGACAGGGCATGCCGTGAAAAACGAGAGGGGGAGCTCATGGACCGGTAAATACGGGCCTGGAGACCACTTCAACAGTGCAGATGTGACATAAGCCTTATACAGTATCCGCATGACCAACCTGAACGACCTCCAGCAAGTCCGTGAATTCGTCCAGATCGCGGATTCGGGCAGCATTTCCGCCGCGGCAAAGATCCTCGGCATGGCGCAGCCGACGCTCAGCCGCCATCTCGCCGCGCTGGAGACACAGATCGGCGCTTCACTGATCCGCCGCGACACGCACACGATGAGCCTCACCGAGGCCGGTCGCATCCTGCTGGCCGATGCCCGCGAGCTGCTGACGCTCGCCGATCGCCTCGGCAAACGCCTGCACGGCGAGCGTCGCGCCATCCGCGGGCATTTGCGCATCGTGTCGGTCGTCGATGTGGGCCAGTGGATTGTATCGCGGGTGCTCTCACGCTTTCGGAAGCTGCATCCGCAGGTCACGACGGAACTGCACCTTATCAATCGACCGACCAAATTCGTCAAAGAAGGCTTCGACTGCGGCATCATGGTCGGCGGTCTCACGGACCGCCGCGTGACGACGAAAAAGATCGCCGAGCTGCACCGGCGCATCGTCGCCGCGCCCTCGCTGATCGCCGAGCACGGCGCACCGCACCGGCCGGATGATTTGAGCCGCATGCCCTGGCTCGGCATTCTGCAGCCGCATTTTTACGCCCGCGACCGCGTGGACCTCGTGCGCAGCGGGAAGGTCACAAAGCTCAAATTTCCGCCCGTGATGCTGCTCGATACCGTCACCGCCCTGCGTGAGGCCGCCATCGAAGGCGCGGGCTTCACCAGCCTCCCCGAATGGATGGCCGCCCGCGACATCGCCGCCGGCCGCCTCATTCAACTCCTGCCGGACTGGCACATCGAGCCCGTCGATCTGCACCTCGCCCACGCCAGCCACGAGCAGCTCCCCGAGCGTGTCCGCAGCCTGCTGGAATACCTCGAAGCCGAGATCCCGCAGGAGATTCTGAAGCTCGATCTGGGGGAGAGGTGAGGGCTCCGATTGCGCCCTTGCGCATGGCGCGAAACTTGCGATGGATAGCGCCCCTTATCCCCCAAAAGCCATGCCCAAGCAGACCATTCGTGACCTCGACCTCGCCGGAAAACGCGTCTTTGTGCGCGTCGATTTCAATGTGCCGCTGGAGGAAAAAGACGGCCAGATGGTCATCACGGACGCCACGCGCATCCAGGAGACGCTTCCGACGATCAAGTTCCTCATCGAAAAGGGTGCCCGCATCATTCTGGCGAGCCATCTCGGCCGTCCGAAGGGTCAGCGTGATCCGAAGCAGAGCCTCGCCCCGGTCGCTCCGTCGCTCAGCGCCCTGATCGGCAAGCCGGTGGCCTTTGCGAGCGATTGCGTCGGCGATGAGGCGAAGGCCAAGGCGCTCGCGCTCGGCAACGGCGACGTGCTTTTGCTCGAAAACACCCGTTTCCACGCTGGTGAGGAAAAGAATGATGCCACGCTCGCGAAAGGCATGGCTGACCTCGCCGAGGTCTTCGTGAATGACGCCTTCGGCTCCGCGCATCGTGCGCACAGCTCCACGGCGGGCATCGCGGATTACCTCCCTGCCGTTTCGGGCCTGCTGATGGAAAAAGAGCTCACCTGGCTCAATGACGAGCTCGAAGCGCCGGATCGTCCGTTCGTCGTCATCCTCGGCGGTGCGAAGGTCAGCGACAAAATCGGCGTCATCAATCGCCTGCTCGAAAAGGCGAACACCATCATCATCGGCGGCGGCATGGCCTACACCTTCCGCAAGATCGTGCAGGGCATCTCCATCGGCAAAAGCCTCTACAAACCCGAATGGGAACCCATCGCGCAGGCGGCTCTCGACAAAGCCAAGGAGCGCGGCGTGAAGATCCTCATCCCGGTCGATGCCATGATTACCGACGCCTTCGATTTCGACGCGAAGAAGCTCGGCGCGACGAAGTTCACCGGCGTGAACGAAAGCATCCCGGATGGCTGGGAAGGCGTCGATATCGGCCCTGAGTCCGTGAAGCTCTTCGCGGAAGAAATTTCCAAGGCGAAGACCGTCATCTGGAACGGCCCGATGGGCGTGTTCGAGATCAAAGAGGCCTCCAAAGGCACCTTCGACATCGCCGAGGCCATGGCGGCCAATTCCAGCGCGAAAAACATCATCGGCGGCGGCGACAGCGTGAAGGCCGTCAAGAAAGCCAAGCTCGGCGACAAGATGACCTTCATCTCCACCGGCGGCGGCGCGAGCCTCGAACTTCTCGAAGGCAAAATCCTCCCCGGCGTTGCTTGCCTCAAAGACAAGTAATTCGTCCTTCGTCATTCTAACTTCGTCATTTCAAAACCATGCCCATCGCTCACTTCCGCAAGCCCATCATCGCCGCCAATTGGAAAATGCACATGACTCCGCAGGAGTCCGATGACTTTCTCCGCTCCTTCGCCCGCCTCGTGCCGGACAAGTGCCCCATCCAGATCGTCATCGCGCCGCCCTTCGTGAGCCTCGAGCGCTCGATGACCGCGCTGCAAAACGCACGCGAGCAGAGCGTCGAGCTCGCCGCGCAAAACATGAGCGCCCAGCCTGCCGGTGCCTTCACCGGAGAGATCAGCGCCCGCATGATCAAGGAATGCGGCTGCAAGCACGTCATCCTCGGCCACAGCGAGCGCCGCAGCCTTTACGGCGAAACGAACGCCATCGTGAATGCGAAGGTGCTCGCCGCCCTCGAAGCCCGCCTGCACCCGATCCTTTGCATCGGCGAGACGCTCGAAGAGCGCGACGGCGGCAAGATCGAGCAGGTGCTCGAAAGCCAGCTCCGCGAATCCTTGGCGGAAGTCGGTCCGCGCCGCATCACCGATGTCGTGATCGCCTACGAACCCGTCTGGGCCATCGGCACCGGCCGCACCGCCACCTCGCAGCAGGCGCAGGACGCCCACGCCTTCTGCCGCAAGGTGCTCGGCGACATGTTTGGCGCTGATGTGGCCGTGAAAATCCGCATTCAATACGGCGGCAGCGTGAAGCCGAACAACATGGCCGAGCTCATCGCCATGCCCGACGTGGACGGCGCTCTCGTCGGCGGAGCCTCGCTGGAGCACGGCTCCTTCTGGGAGATCTGCCGCGCGGCCATCGACTGGACGAACGCGAACGCGTAATGCCAGCCGCCACAGCGGCCGGGCGAGCTAAATATTGCTTCACAAACGCAGTAATTTCTGAGCATGATCCATTTCATGCTCAGGAAGCTCCTCCCGATCCTCTGGTGCATGGCAGTCACGCTCTCCGCCGCCGATCCCGGCTGGCGGGCCGGTGCGGCTGACGTGGACATCACACCCGACTATCCCGTGCGGCTCAGCGGCTATGGCAGCCGCACCGCCGAGTTCGAAAAAATCGCCCAGCGCATCCATGCGAACGCCCTCGTCATGCAGTGGGCCGATGAAGCGCCCGCCTGCATCGTCACCGTTGACAACTGCGGCGTCCCCGCCGCTCTCCGTGCCGATGTTTTGAAGCGACTCGCCGCCGCCGGCAAACCGCTCGCCGACGAGCGCTTCTCGCTGCACTCCACGCACACCCATTGCGCCCCGATGCTGCGCGGCGTGCTGCCCTTTCTCTTTGGCAAAGACCTCACCGCCGACGAGCAAAAGAACGTCGATCACTACACCGAGGACCTCACGAAATGGATCGTCGAGGCCATCACGAAGGCGTGGGACAAAATGGAGCCCGCACGGCTCGATTGGTCCGTCGGCAAAGCCTACTTCGGCCTCAATCGACGCCTGCAAGGCCCGAACGGCCTGCAAAACGCGCCGAACTTCAACGGCCCCGTCGATCGCGCCGTGCCCGTGCTGCGTGTGAAAAGCGCGGACGGCAGCAAATTGATCGCCACGCACGCCAGCTACGCCTGCCACTGCACCACGCTCAGCATCAACGAGATCCACGGCGACTGGGCCGGCATCGCGCATCAAGAACTCGAACTGCGCTTCCCTGGCAATGTCGCCCTCATCGCCATCGGTTGCGGTGCCGATCAGAATCCATATCCGCGACGCGAAATGCGCTTCGTTTTGGATCACGGCGTCGCCTTGGCCAAAGAAATCGTCCGACTCATCAACGAACCCATGAAGCCCGTGCGCGGCCCGCTCGCCTGCGCCACCAAAGAAGTCATCCTGCCCTTCGACACGCTGCCCACGCCCGAAGAATGGAAGGCCCGCAGCACCGATAAAAACAAGTACACCGCCTACCACGCCCAAAAACACCTCGCCATCCTCGAGCGCGGCGAAAAGATCCCGCCTGCCCTGCCCTACCTGCTCCAAGCCTGGCATTACGGCGATGACTTGCTCACCCTCAATCTCCCCGGCGAAGTCGTCGTGGACTACAGCCTGCGCTTCAAAAAAGAATACGATCCCGCCCGCACCTGGGTGAACAGCTACACCAACGACGTCCCTTGCTACATCCCCTCGCAACGCGTGTGGGAAGAAGGCGGCTACGAAGGCGGTGGCGCGATGATTTACTACGCCCGCCCCACCCGCTTCGCCTCCGGCATCGAAAACATCATCGCCAGCGGCATGCAGCAGATCGTAAAGCCGGCCTTCAGGGCGAAGTGAGTTTGAAAACACCGATCATCTCCCGGCCTTCACGCCCCGGATAAGCCGTGTCGGGCACATAACTCTCTATCAATTCAAACCGCGGAGCCATCAGCGCCTTCAACTCCGTCACCGAGATGCCGAACGGCGGTCCGGTTTCGCCCGGGTCCATCTCCGGGTTGATGAAAAACACGCCGATGAGCTTTCCAGCCGGCTTCAAAAGACCCGCCACAGCCTCGCGATACTTTTCCCGCCACTCCGGCGGCAAGGCGCACAAGCATGTGTGCTCCACCACCGCTTCAAACTCGCCTTTCAGCTCAAACAAATCCCCGAGCACAAACCGCTCCGCCAGTTCCGGATAGCGTGCCTTCGCCCGCTCAATCGCCGTCGGCGCAATGTCCAGGCCGTGCGCATCGACACCCCGCGACACCAAAAACGCCACATCATGCCCCACACCGCATCCCGGCACCAAAACACGACCGTGAAGCTCATGACGCTCCAAAAACGCCACCAGCGGCGGCGATGGCTGCCCCTTGTCCCACGGCGTGAAGTTCTCTTGGTAGGCTTGATCCCAGTTGGTGATGTTCACGGCGCTTTTTGTTTCTCGTGCTTGATGGTTCCTTCGAGTGTCGTCTGACCCGCTTCGCCTGTGAAGGTCACTTTGGCCTCAATGACGTCCTTCGCCTCGGTCGGAAAGCTTTCCTGCACAGTGATGCTGCTGCTTCCATTGCCCGTGACAGCTTTGAGCTCCAGCGTGAGGTTGACGGTTGAGGCATTGCCCTCAAATCGAATCGTCTGCGAGGCATCCACGCCGGTCAGCACCGCGTCAAAGCTGTCCGCTCCCGCATTGTGGGTGATGGTCCACTTAAAGGGCTGCGTGTCGTCATTCATCGTGCGCGTTCCTTCGATGAGGAAACCCGTCTCGCCGTCTGCCTTGCCGGTCCATTCCTCGGTGATCGTCGTGACCTTGCCATCCTCGCCCTTCAGCTCGCCGGAGGCCTTCCACGTGCCGATGTAGTGCTTGAAAACCGGATGGGTGGACAAATCCGCCCGCGCCGAGGCGACGAGGAGGCACAAGAGAGCGAAGAACGTTTTCATGGCGGTTGGGAAACTCAAACGAGGTGCATCTTGCCGCACTTTCGGTGCCTTGCCAGCACTTGCACGGCCGGGGGCGGCGTTGTATCCGCCAAGCCCATGCCTGATTTTCCTGCTCCCACCGGTTTCAAAGAATGGTCCTTCGTCTGCGATGCGCTGACGCAGGGCAAGCTGAGCATCATCCTGCGCAAAGGCGGCATCCACGAGGGCCGCGGCGGCTTTCAATGGAAGCATCGCGAGTTTTTCCTGTTCCCGACCTGGTTCCACAATCAGGCCGCTGATCTGAGTTGGACGCCCGAAAACACGCAACGTGCCTTCCCGCCCGAAGAAGAGCGCCAAACGGTGGACATCGATGGCTGCGCCACGCTCGAGCAGGTGTGGAAGGTTACTGATTGGGAGAAAGTGGCCGCCTTGGCCCCGCTGCACATCTGGAACGAGAACGTCGTCAAAGAGCGCTTCGTTTATGACGACGAAAGCTGCCTGCATGTCGCCCTCGTGCGTGCCTACAAGCTCCCGCAGCGCTGGCACTTCCCCTATTCCAAAAGCTACGGCGGCTGCCGCTCCTGGATCACCCTGCCGGACGAAGGCCTACCGATGGCAGCGGCTGCGACACCGGCGCTGAGCGATGAGGCCTTTGCGGATGTGTCTGCCAAGTTGAAAGCGATCCTGGGCTAGTCGAGTGTCACGCACTTGAGCCCAACTGAAGCCATCCGCCCCACCCACGTCGAAGTCAGCCTCGGCACGATCGCGCAGAATTATGATGCGATCCGGGCGCATGTGGGCACGGCGGAGGTCATGCCGGTGGTGAAGGCGAATGCGTATGGCCACGGCATCGTCGAGGTCTCGCGGCATCTCGCGGCGCATGGCGCGACGTGTTTCGGCGTCGCCTTGCTCGAAGAAGCGGTCGTTTTGCGTCGTGCGGGCATCACGCAGCCGATTCTTGTGTTTGGCGGAGTGGTGGCGCGGCAGATCCCGCAGTTCATCGAGCATGATTTGATGATGGCGGCCTCCTCCATCGACAAAATGCGGCAGATCAACGACGCGGCCGCCGCAGCGAAAAAGAAGGCCCGCGTGCATTTGAAGATCGATACCGGCATGGAGCGCATCGGCGTGCATTGGTACAGCGCAGAGAAACTGCTGGAGACCAGCCTCACCTTCCAAAACATCGAGATCGCGGGGATTTACTCTCACTTCGCCAATTCCGACGTGGAAGACCTTTCCAGTGCGAAGGAGCAGCTCGCGCGATTTCTCGACGTGCTCGAGTTTTACCCGAAACGCGGACTGAAGCCGCCGCAGCGCCACATCGCGAACTCCGGCGGCATTTTGCAACTTCCCGAAAGCCATCTCGACCTCGTGCGTCCCGGCATCATGCTCTACGGCGTGTATCCTTCGCGTGAGGCGAGGCAAACCATCGCCGTGAAGCCCGCGCTGAGCTGGAAATCGGAAGTGGTGTATTTCAAGGTCGTGCAGCCTGGCAATGCGGTGAGCTACGGCGGCACGTGGAAGTCTGATCATGCCGTGCGTGTCGTCACGGTGCCCGTCGGCTATGGCGATGGCTATTTCCGCGCGTTGTCGAATCGCGGTCAGGTCGTCATTCGCGGCCAGCGGCACCCGATTGTCGGCCGTGTGTGCATGGACCAGTTCATGGTGAACCTCGAATGGGGCACCGCCTACAACGGCGATGCCGTCACGCTCATCGGCGACGGCATTTCGGCTCAAGACGTGGCCGATTGGGCCGGCACGATCCCGTATGAGGTGCTGACAAACATCCACAGCCGGGTGCCGCGGGTGTATGTGTGAGCCCTCGGGAGGCCCCGTGCCGCCCCTGCTCCCTACAAAGTGCTTGCGCTAAAACGGGGAACGGCTATTCATCCCGCCCCTTCCCCGGAAGGGATCGTGATTCCTGAGTAGCTCAGCGGTAGAGCGGGTGGCTGTTAACCACTAGGTCGTAGGTTCGAACCCTACCTCAGGAGCCATCCATGGCAGAGTAGCTCAGGGGTAGAGCAGAGGACTCATAAGCCTTTGGTCGGGAGTTCAAATCTCCCCTCTGCCACCACTGGATGGAAACAAACCCCGCAGCTCTCAAGACTGCTTTTGCGCCTCATACAGGCTGGCGATGCCAAACGTGAGCGCCGTGCCGTGCGCCGATTGGAAACCATTCGCGCAGATGAGCTCCTCCATCTCCTTGCCGGAGGGAAAACGCTCGATGGAGCCGCACAGGTATTCATAGGCACCCCGCTGGCAGGTGATCCAGCCGGCGATGCGAGGCATGATGTGCTTCAAATAAAACAAATAGAGCTGACGGATGCCCGGCACCCGCGGGATCGAGAAATCGAGCACGAAAAGCCTGCCGCCGGGTCGCAGCACGCGGCTCATCTCCTGCAGCGCCTTCGGCCATGAGGCCATATTTCGCAGGCCAAAGCCCACGGTGAGCACATCGAAGGCTCCGTCTTGAAACGGCAGCGCCATCCCGTCCGCGGCCACGAGCCGGTGAAAGTGCCGGATCTGCGCCTCGCGCATCATCGGCACGGAGAAGTCAGCTCCCAGCACTTTCGCGTCCGGGCAGGCCGCCTGCACGGCCTGGGCGAGATCGCCGCTGCCGGTGGCGAGATCGAGCACGCGCTTCGGTGCCAGCTTCGCGATGCGTTTGGAGGTCGTGCGACGCCATAGGCAGTCGATGCCGAGGCTCAGCACGTGATTCGCGACGACGTAGCGCCGGGCGATGCTGGCAAAGGCTTGTCTGACAAATCCGGCGTCCTGCATGGGTGGCGTTATCGGGGCAAAACCCGGCCGCAAAACTGTTTTGCATGGCCGCCGATGGTGCTCACGAAAGGACTCGAACCTTCACGATGTTACTCACTAGAACCTGAATCTAGCGCGTCTACCAATTCCGCCACGTGAGCACGTTAATCGGGGTGACCGGGGCGCGAGTCTGGTTCACGACAGCGGATTCTCAAGCGCTAAATACGCCTTTCTTGACCGCTCCACGCCGCCCCCCTAGAAGAGGCGTTTCCGATGTCCTTCCGCCTCGAAATGCTCCAAGTGGCCCGCCTTGCGCCGAAAGTGCTCGGCGAGGCCGCGCCGCTCGTGGCGGGATTTCTTCGCTCACGCCTCTCGCCGGACCATAAGGGCTTCCTCGACCGCGATGAGAGGCCTGACCTCTACTACTCGGTCTTCGGCATCGAGGGGCTGCGGGCCATGCTGGTCGATGAGGCCACGCTGCCGGACCTCCGCCCATGGCTCAGCACTTTCGGCGAGGGCGAGGGGCTCGATTTTGTGCATCTCTGCTGCCTCGCCCGCTGCTACGCGAATGCGGGCATCGAGCACACCACGCCCCCGTGGCGTGAAGCCCTCGCCGCCCGCATCGAGGGCTGGCGCTGCGAGGATGGAGGCTATCATCAGGCGCCGGGCCGGAAAAAAAGCAGCGCGTATGGCTGCCTCATCGCCTGGGGTGCCTATCAAGATCTCGGCCTCGTCCCACCGGCGCCGTGGCGTGTCGCCGAGTGCATGGGCAGCCTGCGCACGCCGGATGGCGCTTGGTCAAACGAGCCTGGCATTCCCGTGGGCTCCACCACCGCCACCGCGGCGATGGTGGCGCTGCATCGACACCTCGGCATCGCGCCGCCGGAGGAAGCGGTGGACTGGCTCATGAAGCGCTGCCTGCCCGGCGGCGGCTTTCTCGCCATGCCGAATTCACCGATCCCCGACCTGCTCTCCACCGCCGTGGCGCTGCATGCGCTCGATGCAGTGCAGGCGGACTTTTCGCGGCTGAAGGAGCCTTGCCTCGATTTCGTGGACTCGCTTTGGAATGCCACCGGCGGCTTTCATGGCAACTGGACCGATGACACGCTCGATTGCGAATACACTTACTACGGCTTGCTAGCCCTCGGTCACCTCAGCCTGACTTGATGAGCATGCGACCTCACTTGCGCATGGCTTTTTGCAAGAGAAGCGAAGTGAACACCGCATGAGAAGTCTCTCTTGAGCGCCTTCAACGCCTGCGCTTGAGTTTATACATTACATGGAAGCCTGGATCGTCATCGGCCTGTTGGTCGTCGCCGTCGTCGCCTTTGCCACGGAGAAGATCTCGGTGGACTTGGTGACGCTGGGGCTGCTTTGCGTGCTCGTGTTGAGCGGCATCCTGCGTGTGGACCAGGCATTCAGCGGCTTCGGTGATCGCGTGATCATCCTGCTGGCAGCGATTTTTGTGATTGGCGCGGCGTTGCGTGAAACGGGTGTGCTGGATGCGCTGGGCGGCACACTGGCATCGTGCCTCGGCGGACGGCCGATCTGGCTGATGACGGGACTCATGGTCGTGGTGGCTGCCATCTCCGCCTTCATGAACAATACGACTGTTACCGCGGTGTTTGTGGGCCCGGTGATCGGTCTGGCGCGGAAGGTGCGCATTGCCCCCTCGCGGCTGCTGATGCCGCTGGCCTTTGCCTCGATCCTCGGCGGCACCTGCACGCTGATCGGCACCTCGACGAACGTGGCGGTGAGCGGCGCGATGACCAAGCTGGGCATGCAGCCGCTCGGCATGTTTGAGTTCACCCAGATCGGCATCGCCACAGTGCTGGTGGGCATTCTTTACATGGCCTTCATCGGTTCCCGCATGGTGCCGGAGCGTGATGGCAAGGACTCGAAGAGCAGTGACATGATGCGCCAGTATCTGGCCGAGGTGGTCATCCTGAAAAACTCGCCACTCATCGGGCAGAAGGCCTTCGACTCGGACTTTTCCGCGCTGGAATTCCAGGTGCTCAAAATCCGCCGTGAGGGCCAAATGGTCGACGCAGGGCCGCACGAGCTCCTGGCGGAGGGCGACATCGTGCTCGTGGCAGGCAAGGTGGAGAACCTCATCAAGGTGAAGAAGATCGAAGGCATCGACATTCTCGAGGATGTGGCACTGCGTTCCGCCGGGGTGAACACCAAGAACGCCCAAGTCGTCGAGGTGGTGCTGACGCCCAGGTGCGGCTTTGTGGGCCAATCCATGCGTGAAAGCAATTTCCGCCAGCGCTCCGGCCTCTCGGTGATGGCTTTGATGCGTGGCGACAGCTCGCTTATGCATCACATGGGCGATGAAAAGCTCCAGGCTGGCGACTTGATGCTGCTGCAAGGCCCGGCGGAGCGCTTCCGTGCATTTGAAGAGGCCGGCGAAATGGTTTTGATCAACCAGCATCAATTCAGCGCCGAGACGCGGAGGAAGGGTTTTGCTCTTCTCGCGGCCTTTGTGCTCGCCGTGGCCATCAGCAGCATCTGGCCGGCCTATGTGCCGGAGACCATCGCCTTTGTGGCGGTGGCCTTGCTGGCCGTCTTCATGCGCTGCATCAAGCTGGAGACGGCTTACGGAAACATCGACTGGCGGCTGCTCATCCTCATCGGTGGCATGATGGCGTTTGGCGAAGCCATGAAAGCCTCCGGAGCCGCAGAAATGATCGCCGAGTCCATCACAACGACGATGGAGCCGTTTGGCGTGTTTGGTGTCTTCGCGGGTTTTTGCCTGCTCACCGTTGTTTTGACCCAACCCATGTCGAATGCCGCCGCGGCGCTCGTCGTGCTGCCGGTGGCACTGGAGGCCGCCGCGACGATGGAGGCCAGCCAGCGTGCCTTTGCCATCGGCGTGATGCTCAGTGCTTCCGTGAGCGTTTTGACGCCCTTCGAGCCGAGCTGCATCCTTGTTTATGGTCCCGGCAAATACCGCTTCTCCGATTTCATCAAGGTCGGCGGCGGCATGACTCTCGCGATGCTGATCGTCGTGCTGGCGATGGTGCCGCTGATCTGGCCGCTGAAGTAAGCAGCAGCTCACTTTGTGAGCGGAAGTGGGCCTGAGACTCTCGAATGGGCTGCGGCACTCGTTCACACGCGGCTCCGGCTTATGCTGCTGCCCATGTCCAAATCAAACGAGCGAACACCCAGGCACAACCGATGCGGCAGAGCCACCTGAATCGAGGATGCTGCTCACATTGCCAGCCGATGAAAACTGGACCAATCAACAGAAGCGGGAATCCAAAGACGAGAAGATCAAAGAGAAAGCCATCAGAAGGCCCCTCGTGCGTCCACTCATAGACAGCACCAGCCTGAGCAAACAGCAACAAAGTGGTCGTCATGCCCAACACCACGAGCTCTAGGCTATGGAGGTACTTGCCAAAGCCCTGCAGCATGATCGTGATCACAAGTTTGTTTCCTGCTCCCAAACCCGATGTCATCAGCGGTTCCGCATCTGGCTGTTGCCGTTCTGCTTGAAGTATTCGTCGCGCATCTTGCGGAGCTCTTCGAGGCGGTTGCCGATCTCCGTCTTTTGAGCGGCCTGATCGGCCTGCTGGCGTTGCACGAAGGGATTGTTCGTTCCCCAGTTCCGCCACGGACCGGCGGGCACCTCGCTCACATCCACAAAGCGCCAGTCGCAGCGGCTCATGCTCGGCATGCCGAGGTAATCACGCACCGCGGGGCTCACATCGATGCCAGCGCCGTTGTTGCTGGTGTTCCGCGGCCTCGCAGTGCCGAAAACATAGTCCACATCATCCGTCTCGAAGGGGCCGCAGTCTTCCCATTGGGCGTAGCAAATGCGGTTGCCATAGCGGATGGCCAGCCAAGTGCCTTTCAGCACGGATTTGCCCTCGCGGCTGAACTTCTGCTTGAACCACGGGATGCGGGTCTTGGCCGAGGACTTGGTGGTGTTGTAGTCCACGACGTCATTGTATGGCAGCGCGATGTAGAAGGGGTTCTGTCTGGGCGTGAAGCCGATGGGGGTGAAGTTGTCCGTGCGGTTGGCGCGGTCCGGGTCGTCGTAACCGCCGAAGTTTTTCATCCACTCGGTGTCCCACGAGCTCATGTGATTCGGCGTGGGATTGTTTTCCGTCGGCTGCTCACCCACCCAGAAGACCGTGGCCACGATGTCGAGCTTCCACGGATAGCGGGCATAGCCCATCTGCGGCATCGTTGTCTGAGGAATCTGAATGCGCGGCAAGGTTGGCGCGGCCGTTTTGGGCGCCGGGCGTGGCGGCGCGATGGTGGTCTTCGCGGCGGAAGAGGTCGAGACACCTGCCGCAGCCACCTTCGTGGTCACCGCGGCCACGATCACCGGCTTCGGAGCACTCGATTTGGTGCTCGACGGCTTCTTCGTCGTGCCCTGCCCAAACGCCACCCCCACGCTCATCACTGCGATGAACGCCAAGCGGGATGGATGGAGGACGGCAGGCATGCGGGGGTTGGGGAAAATAGCCGACTTCAGAAGTTTAGCAGCTTCGAGGTGAAGATCGCAATCCCAAATCTGGTAAGGAAATGGTCAATGGACTGAAATTCAACATCCCCAAAACGTGGGGTGCATGGACAGAAACCTCCCAAGGCTGTTCAAACTCCTCGCGAACCATCCAACCGCGGGCAGCGGCAACAATTTCAATAACGCCGCAAGGTCGTGTCGGCAGGCTTGCGCGACTCGTCAGTCGTCGGGTAATCGAGCGTGTAATGCAGGCCGCGGCTTTCATGACGGCGGATGGCGCATTCGACGATGAGCGAGGCCGTTTCGACGAGATTGCGCAGTTCGAGGATCTCGCTCGTGACGCGGTTGTTCCAGTAAAACTCCTGCACCTCGCGTTTGAGGTTCCGCAGACGGGCGGCAGCACGTTGCAGGCGCTTGTTCGTGCGCACGATGGAGACATAGTCCCACATCAGGCGGCGGATCTCATCCCAGTTGTGGTAGATGACGACGAGTTCATCATTCTCCACCACGCCGCTGCTTTGCCAGGGCTTTAAATCATAGGTCTGCTCGGCTTTTTTTCCGATGGGCAGTTTCTTGAGCAAATGCGCCACGGAGCGTTGCGAGGTCACGACGCACTCAAGCAGCGAATTGCTCGCCAGTCGGTTCGCACCATGCAGGCCGGTGCAGCCGACTTCACCGACGGCGCAAAGCCCGCGGATGCTCGTCGCGCCGTTCACATCGGTCAAAACGCCACCGCATTGATAGTGCGCGGCCGGAACGACCGGAATCGGCTCCTTCGTGATGTCGATGCCCACGCCGAGACACTCACGATGAATGTTCGGGAAGTGGCTCAGGATGAACTCCGCGGGCTTGTGGCTGATGTCGAGATACACGCAGGGGCCACCGGTGCGCTTGATCTCATGGTCGATGGCACGCGCCACGATGTCGCGAGGGGCCAGCGTGCCGCGGGCGTCGTATTTCGGCATGAACTCGACGCCGTTTTTGTCGTAAAGCCGGGCTCCTTCGCCGCGCATGGCCTCGGTGATGAGGAACGAACGCTTTTGCGGATGATACAGGCATGTCGGATGGAACTGGATGAACTCCATGTTCGCCACGGTGGCTCCCGCACGCCAAGCCATCGCCACTCCGTCACCGGTCGCGACCATCGGATTCGTCGTGTAAAGATACACGCGACCGCATCCACCGGTGGCGAGGATCACGCGATCACTGCGAAACGTCTCCACCTCACCCGTGATCTCATTCAGCACATAAGCCCCAAGCACACGATCTTCCGATGCGAGGCCCAGTTTCGCCGTCGTGATCAAATCGATGGCGTAGTGATTTTCGAGGATCGTGATGTTTTGGCGGCTCCGCACGGTCGCGAGCAGCTTTTCGGTGATCTCCTTGCCCGTGGCATCCGCGGCATGCAGCACGCGACGCGTCGAGTGACCGCCTTCCTTCGTCAAATCGAACTCGAGATGACCGCTTTTGGCTTCGCGTTGATCAAAGTGCACTCCCCAATCCACCAGCTCCGCGATGCGAGCAGGACCTTCGGTCACGATGGTGCGCACCGCGGCCTCTTTGCAAAGACCGCCGCCAGCAATCAGCGTGTCGCTGACATGTTTTTCGATCGAATCATCGCCCGCGGTGACGCAGGCGATGCCGCCCTGAGCCCAGTTTGAGTTCGAATCGAGCGCCTCACGCTTCGTGAGCATGATCACGCGGCCATGCTCGGAGGCATGCAGCGCAGCACTGAGACCGCCGGCGCCTGTGCCGATGATGATGAAGTCGGATTCGACCATGCGGCTGTCTGTCGTCGTGGTAGGCGGAAGTTGCAAGGAACGTCACCACGTCCACTGCAGGCCAAAGCGGCCGGCGAGGGCGAGGAGGTCATCGCGCATGCTCCATTCGTCGGCGCGGGCTTCCATGTCGGCGGGATGGCGGTGGCTGGCGCCTTTGAGGGCCATGCAGCCGGTGTTGTCACCGATTTGGCGGATGGTCTCGATCTCTTCCTTGCTGAGGCATTGCTCCGGCAGCGCGGCGAGGTCGTCGAGCTTGCTTTCGATGCTGCGGGCGCCTTCGCCGTGCTCCTGGATAAGCGTGGGGACGACGCTTTTCACGGCGGTGTTGCCGAGCGTCCACAAGCAGGCGAGCTGGAGCATGGTGAGGCCATGCTTCTGCGCGATGGGGCGCACTTTTTCGAGTTTTTCGACACCATGCTCGATCCACTCGCCGGGGCGGTGGGTGCGATGATCACCATCGCGGAATTTGTGGCCGGGCTTCACGTCGTCGTGGAAGAGACCGCCGTAATCGACCACGCGGGCCATGATATCGACCTTGTTCTTCTCCGCGGCGGCGAGCACATGCTGGCCGGGCCAGGGCTCGAAGGGATTCAAGATGATCATCGCCCAGTCCATGCGGTCGCCGTAACGCTCGAAGCACTCGATCATGTCGAGCGTGAAGCCGTTCGCCGGTCCGGGAGCAATGCCGAGACGGTCGGTGAGGCCTTCGTCGCGGATCTTGGTGAAGGCGTCCCACACTTTTTCGCTCGTGTAGCTGATGCTGTCAGGGTTGTGCAGCATGAGGAGGTCGAACTTCGAGGTCTGGCAGCGCTCGAGGCTCTTCTCCGTCGCCATCTTGAGGTAGTCGTAATACTTCTCCGGTCCACGCAGCGTGGGATCGGTGAAACGCGGGTAGCCGCGGGAGCCCTGGCGGATGCCTTCGTAAATATCGTGGCCGACGATGCCGACGAGGCAGTATTCCTCACGCGGGATGCCTTTGAGCGCCTCGCCCAGCAACGCGTCCGCCCGACCCACGCCATATACGTCCGCGGTGACGAAGGTGCGCACGCCTTTCTCAAACGAATCGCGCATGAGCTGCTTGTAATGCTCTTCGGAGAGTTGTTCGCCGTAGTGCATGAAGCGGCCGCCGCTCCAGGTGCCGTAAGCCGTGCGTGTGAGATTCATGGTCGTTCGTGGGGGTGGGTTGAAGGTGGGCGGGCTTCTTACCGCGCCGCCGGGGCGTTTCAAACGCTCACTTCACGCGGATTTTGGCACTCGTTGGGCCTTCGACCGTCCTTCGTGGGAGATCACGGCTTGAGGGCGCGTACATGCTCGCCATAGAAACGCCCCAACTCCTTCCCACCATGCGACTCCAGGACCAGGTCATTCTCATCACCGGCAGCACCACAGGCATCGGCGAGCACATGGCACGTCGTTTCATCAAAGAGGGCGCAAAGGTCATTTTGCACGGTCGTGACGCCGCTCGCGGCCTCGCCTTGCGAAAAGAGCTCGGCGAGGACAAGGCCGCGTTTTGCCAAGGCAGCCTCGAAGATGCCGCGTATCCCGAAAAACTCGCCGCCGATGCCATCGCGGCGTTCGGAAAAGTCGATGCGCTGGTGAACAACGCCGCGCTCACCATCCGCGGCCGCATCGATACGACCGACGCGGCTTTTTTTGACCGCATGATGGCTGTGAATGCCCGTGCGCCGATGCTGCTGATTCGCGCGTTGCTGCCGGAGTTGAAGAAAAACACCGGCGTCGTGCTGAACATCGGCTCCGTGCTCGCGCATTGCGGCCAAGCGAACATGCTCGCCTACTCGATGTCCAAGGGTGCGCTCATGACCATGACGCGCAACTTGGCCGACTCCCTCGGCATGGACCGCGTGCGCGTGAACCAGCTCAACGTCGGCTGGACGCTCTCGGACAACGAATACCAGGTCAAAATCAGCGACGGTCTCGGCGAAGGCTGGCCCGAGCGTCTGGCCCCCAACCTCATCCCGATGGGCCGTCTGTTGATGCCCGAAGACATCGCCGCCGCCTGTGTGTATTGGGTCGGACGAGAAAGCTATCCCGTCACCGGCACCGTCGCCGAGTTGGAGCAGTATCCAATCATCGGCCGCTACGCGAACGCCGAGGGCGACGCGAAGAAATGAGTCTCTCAAACGAAGAACCAAGAACAAAGAACCCCGAACAACCGCATGAAACTGATCCGCTTTGGAAACCCTGGAGAAGAAAAACCCGGCCTGCAGCTCGAAGACGGCCGCCGCATCGACGCGAGCGCTTTTGGCAGCGACTACGATGAAAAATTCTTCGGTGGCGATGGCCTGCAACGTCTCGCGGCTTGGGCCAAAGCCAATGCGGCCTCCGCACCGACTGTGGATGCCAGCGTGCGTCTCGGACCATGCATCGCGCGTCCGAGCAAGATCATCTGCATCGGTCTGAACTACGTCGATCACGCCAAGGAAAGCGGCATGCCCATTCCGGCGGAGCCGATCGTGTTTTTCAAGGCCACCTCGGCCATCTGCGGCCCGAATGACAACGTCGTCATCCCGAAGAACTCGAAGAAGAGCGATTGGGAGGTCGAACTGGCCTTCGTGATTGGCAAAAAGGCCAGCTACGTCAGCGAAGACGACGCGATGCGCCATGTGGCCGGTTACTGCGTGCACAACGACTACAGCGAGCGCGAATGGCAGCTCGAGCGTGGCGGCCAATGGGTCAAAGGCAAGAGCTGCGACACCTTCGCGCCTCTCGGGCCGTTTTTGGCCACCAGCGATGAAATCGCCGATCCGCAGAATTTGAAGCTCTGGCTCAAATTGAACGGCAAGACGATCCAGAACAGCAGCACCGCGCAGATGATCTTCGGCGTGAAGACGCTCGTAAGCTACCTCAGCCAGTTCATGACCCTGCTGCCCGGCGATCTCATCACCACCGGCACGCCTCCCGGCGTCGGCCTCGGCTTCAAGCCCGATCCCGTCTTTATGAAGCCCGGCGACGTCATCGAACTCGGCGTCGAAGGCCTCGGCGTGCAGGGACAGACGGCCGTGGCCTGGTCTTGAGCGCCACTCAAGTGATGCGGGCACTCTTGCCCGCACGGAGCGATGGTGCAGGCAGGAGTGCCTGCATCACTGCTGAGCCGGCTCGAACGACGTTCCGCAGCCACAACTGCGGGCGGCGTTCGGATTGCGGATGCGGAAGCCGGCGTCGTTGAGCGCGTCCTCATAGTCGAGCTGGCACTCACGCAGGTAGTCGAGGCTGCCTTGATCGACAAAGACGGAGACGCCGTGATTGGTCTCGACGGCATCGCCTTCGACAGCGGCCTGGATTTGCATGACGTATTGCATGCCGGCGCAGCCTCCCTTCTCCACGCTGATGCGCAAACCATGGTCCGCCGGGGCGTTTTTGGCGGCGATGAGGTCTTTGAGATGGCTGGCGGCGGCTTCGGTGATGGAAATCATGCCCGGACCATGCACGCACGCGGCGGGATTGCAAAGCGCGGGCATGCATCCAAGGTGGCCGCCCATTCTTTTTCCACCGCATGTCCCGCATCCGCATTCTTCCCGACGCACTCGCCAGCCAGGTGGCGGCGGGTGAAGTCGTGGAGCGGCCCGCCGCGGTGGTGCGGGAGCTGGTGGAAAACAGCCTCGATGCCGGCGCCGGCCACATCGAGATCCACGCGCAACGCGGCGGCATGGCGATGATCAAAATCGTGGATGACGGCAGCGGCATGGACCGCGAGGACGCGATGCTGTGCCTCGAACGCCACGCCACGAGCAAGATCCGCACGAAGGACGACCTCGCCGCGATCAATACCTTCGGCTTCCGCGGCGAGGCCATGCCCAGCATTGCCAGCGTGAGCCGCTTCCGGCTCGCCACCCGGGAAAAAGACGCGCTGGTGGGCACCGAGGTGGAGGTGAACGGCGGCAAGCTCGTCGAGGTGCGCGATCACGGCGGCTCCGGCGGCACGACGATCGAGGTGCGGTCGCTTTTTTTCAATGTTCCTGCCCGGCGGAAGTTCCTGCGCACCGAGCCGACGGAGTTCTCCCACGTCGAGCAGCAGGTGCTGCTGCATGCGATTGCGAATCCGCATGTGGCCTTCACGCTCACGCACAATGGCGATCTCGTTTTCCATCTGCCAGCCACTCGCGATTTGCTGGAGCGCATCCGCGGCCTCATGGGCGATGAATTGGCGAACCGCCTCATCAAGGTCGAGGAGCAGACGCATCACGGCGTGACCATTTCCGGCTACATCGGCGGCCCCGGCATGAGCCGCTCGAACCGCCAGATGCAGATCACCTACCTGAACGGCCGCCCGATTGAGAGCGCGAGCATCTCGTATGGCCTGCGCGAGGGCTATCACACCGCGCTGATGAAGGGCCAGCACCCGGTGACCTATCTTTTCATCCAGATGGATGCCCACGCCTTCGATGTGAACGTGCATCCGGCGAAGAAAGAAGTGCGCTTTCATGATGGCAACGGCGTGCGCGATGCCATCGCGAGAGCCGTCAGCCGCACGTTGGAAACCGCGAACAAGCTCCACTCCGGCCACGCGCCTTTACGACCAGCCCCCGCGCCTGCTCCAGCCATTGAAATCGAGCCGCCAAAGCAGGAAATCCTGCGCCTCGCAGTCGAAAAGCAGTCGCCGCCGCTGAAACGTGAATTTGAGCCGCCGAAGCCCGTGATCGCGGTGGAGCCTCCGAAGCCTGTTTCGATGCCTCCGGAGCCCCAACCGGCTCCCGCGGCTCCGGAACCAAAAATCGAGTCAAAGACCGAGATGCCCGAGTTCCGCATCATCGGTGTGCTGCAGAAGCTTTATGTGCTCATGGAGAGCCCCGAAGGCCTCGTGTTGATGGATCAGCACGCGGCGCATGAGCGGGTGAACTTCGAAAAATTCCGCCGGGCCCTCGAAAGCGGCGGTGTGCCCTGCCAGCGACTGCTGATGCCCGTCACGCTGCAAACGACGCCGCATGATTCCGACCTGCTGCGGCAGAATTTGACCGCGCTGAGCCGTCTCGGCATCGAAATCGAATCGTTTGGCCCCAACACTTTCAAGGTGGAAGCCTTGCCCGCCTTCTTGAAGACCGATGATCCCGCCGCGTGGCTCGATGGCGTCATCGAGGAACTCAGCAGCCTCAGCACGAAAACCTCCTCGCTGCGCCTCAGCGAGGACGCCATCGCCACCACCGCCTGCCGCGCCTCCGTGAAGAGCAACGACGTGCTCAGCATCCCCGAGCTGCAAAGCCTCCTCAAAGACCTCTTCGCCTGCGAAATGCCCTACTGCTGTCCCCACGGCAGACCCACGCTGGTGCAAATCGGCACCGCCGAGCTGGAGCGGAAGTTTGGAAGACGTGCGCCGCAGTGAGGCCACTTCAAACCGCCCGCTCGACCAAAGCGGGTCGTTGATTTGTCAATTTGTTGCACACTGACGTCATTTCCCTGGTTCCCCCAGCTCGCATCCGGGAGCGTCTCGGTGGTGATCCTCAGCGCTGCCTCCGAGATGACGATCTGTCGTGCAAAGGTCTGGCTGGTGTCTCCGCTGGTCACGGTGATGCTCACCGGCGTGGTGCTGGCTGCCGT